>QKGS01000072.1 GCA_003250355.1 Bacteroidota bacterium | reverse complement strand
ACGGTAAAACAAAAGAACGTGGAAACTATATATTAAACGATAAAACCGGTGAGTGGAAGTATTTCGACCAGACAGGCAAATTAATAAATACCATTCTTTACTACAATAATATTCCATATGAAATTAAATAAGCTGTTTACAACTGGTTTGGCAGTATCTTTTACCGTACTTCAAACCTTTTCAGGTAAAGAAAATCCGGCCAAAATGCTCGAATCGTTGCAGGCTTCTTATCCCGATGAACTGGCTATATGCGAATTTCAGAAAAGGGAGATCACCATAAAATTGGAAAACAAAATTCCTGTGTCGTACATTAAAAGCACAGTTAGTTGTAAAGTTTCACCACGTTGTTAAAGGTATTTCCTTCGTAACATAATGATGGTACCATCATTATGTTACGAAGGAAAGCGCCCGAAATGAAAACTTGTTTTGTTATTTTTGTTTTGCAAAATCCAAAGAATATGAAGCAAGAATATCACTCGAACGCTGTTACAAATTTACACATTCGAAAACAAATTAAAGAAAGTAATTTAAAAAATGAAGAACTATCGGTTGCATTTAAGACTTCAATTTCCACTATCAGTAAATGGAGAAACAGAAGTGTTTTTGTAGATAGAAGTTCTCGACCTCATAATATCGTTTATGTTTTGGATGAGCTTGAAAAAAAACTCGTTATTTCAATAAGGCGTACAGGATGGCTTCCCCTTGATGAAGTTTGGGAGATGCTTTTGATAGTAAACCCTGATATAACTAGGAGTTCTGTTTATCGGACATTTTGTAGGGAAAATATAAATAAGGTGCCACAGCAAGAAAGGGAAAAGGCTAAAAAGTTTAAAGAATATGATCCTGGGTACTTGCATATTGACGTAACATATTTACCAAAAATTGACGGTAAAAAACACTATCTTTTTGTAGCTATTGATAGGGCTACAAGAACTTTATTCTATAAAATTTATGATGCTAAGACAAGTGAAAATACAGAAGATTTTATGAATAAATGCTTGGAATATTTTCCTTTTGAAATAACACATGTACTTACTGACAACGGATTGGAATTTACAAATAGATTGATTAAATCAAAGAAAGGAAATCTTTGCCAGAAGTCATCAAAGCTTGATGATATTTGTACAGAAAACAACATAGAACATAGACTAACAAAGCCCAATACGCCTCAAACAAACGGCATGGTTGAAAGAGTAAATGGGACAATAAAAAATGGCACTATTTTGAAAGAAACATATGGAAATAAAAATAAAATGGATATTGCACTTACATCTTTTCTAATACATTATATGTTGTATAGAAGACACGGTGGACTTAGAAAAGAGCTAAATGTAAAAACTCCTTATCAAGCAATTGAAAAATGGTTTAGTATGAAACCAGAAATATTTAAAGAGAAACCTGATGATTTTAAAAATAAAATTCTAAATTTGAAACAAAATAATAAACTAGGTTTTCATAAACAACCTAGTGAAACTTGACACTTACGGATACAATCCGCATCCCAATTATCGTCGATAATTTTTTGCAATAATGGATAATTTTTATCTGTTTCGTTCAAATCGATGCGTTGTTGTTTCAACTCCTTTTTCAGTTTTACGATAATATCGTGGTAAGCCGGGTCGT
>QKGS01000019.1 GCA_003250355.1 Bacteroidota bacterium | reverse complement strand
AATATCGGGGCAGTTCAAATCAATGAAGGGTGCTCAGAATTTTGCAATACTACGCTCTGTTACCGATACCTGCATAAAAAACAAACAGGGAATATTTAATGCTCTTAAATTAATTGCTCAAACTACCTGAGTAGTTACAATAAGGGAAGTTGACAAATATCAGTATATACCTCATAGAAAATACACTCACGATAGTTTGCAATAATAATACATCACTACTGTCCGGCAAATTTAAAAGAGCTTCCCCTCAAATAAAGAAATCGTTACAATGCAATAAACAAAACTAGTGAAACATATTAATTTGGCGTATTTATACTATATATTGTCATTTTTACACTCGATTCATAGTAATTTTATCCCCATCTTCACAATTCAAATAAAAGCAGTAACTTTTAATAAGAATTAAAACTCCAATAAATGTATTTACTAGGTTTTGATATAGGCAGCTCATCAGTTAAAGCATCAATTATAAATATTGCGACAGGGCAAACCGCAGCATCGGCATTCAGCCCCAAGGCGGAAATGAAAATAAATGCACCAAAAGCAGGTTGGGCTGAGCAAGAGCCGGCTATATGGGTTGAGAATGCCAAAAATGCGCTTGCTGAGATAAGACAAAATAATACTATCGAATTTCAGAATATTCAGGCAATAGGTATTTCGTACCAAATGCACGGTTTGGTTATAACCGATAATAAAGGCAATGTTTTACGCCCTTCAATTATATGGTGCGACAGCCGTGCTGTTGAAACAGGCAATAAAGCTTTCAATGAAATTGGTACCGAATATTGTTTGAGCAACTTACTAAATTCACCTGGTAATTTTACCGCCTCAAAACTTAAATGGGTAAAAGATAACGAACCCGATATTTATAATAAAATTGATAAAATAATGCTCCCGGGCGATTATTTTGCATATTATCTGACCGATGAAATATGCACAACTGCCGGCGGATTATCGGAGGGGATTTTTTGGAATTTTAACGAAAGTGGACTCGACAAAAAACTTTTGGAGTATTACGGCATTGATAAAAACCTGATTCCCGAAATAAAAGATACCTTTTCAATTCAAGGTCTTGTAACTCAAAAAGCTGCCAAAGAATTTGGCATACCTTCGGGTATACCGGTATCGTACAGGGCGGGCGACCAACCCAATAACGCTTTTTCGTTAAATGTGTTAAATCGGGGCGAAGTAGCAGCCACTGCCGGAACATCGGGGGTAGTTTATGGTGTTACCGACCAAATAAAGTTCGACCCCAAATCACGCGTAAATACTTTTTTGCACGTAAACAATACGCTCGCCAATCAACGCCTTGGTGTTCTGTTGTGTATAAATGCAACAGGGATTCTAAATTCATGGCTTAAAAAGAATATTGCAACCGACTTGAGCTATGAGCAAATGAACAATGAAGCTTCGCAAGCTCCAATAGGTTCTGACAATTTGCTTTTTTACCCTTTTGGCAATGGAGCGGAACGGGTACTAGAAAATATGGAGCGAAGCGCCGAACTCAAAGGATTAAACTTAAATATTCATTCGCGAGCTCATATTTTGCGGGCTGCTCAGGAGGGTATTGTTTTTGCATTTGTGTACGGAATGGAAATAATGGAGCAAACAGGCATTTCCACGAAAGTGATAAAAGCGGGAAAAGCCAATATGTTTCTAAGTTCTATTTTCAGAGATACCCTTGCCGGAGTTACCGGCGCAACAATTGAGCTATATAATACCGATGGCTCTGCCGGTGCTGCTCGCGGTGCCGGTGTAGGAGCCGGCTTATACAAAACCTTCGATGAGGCTTTTTCAACTTTAAAAAAACTGGAAGAGATAAAGGTTTCAACAGCTGAACAAACTAAGTACCGAACAGCTTATGAGAAATGGAAAGCAGGATTATAACAACGACTAAAGTGCGACTGCATAAACTAAAGTGTTTGGAGTAAAATATAAAAATTTGAGAATTAGGAAATTTGAAAATGGATAAGCTATGAACATTATTAAATAGTTTTTAAAAAAATAAAATATGAGAAAATTATTATTACCTGTATTCATTGCATCAATAGTTCTTATTGGATGCAATAGCAATACTGCAAGCAAACAGGCAACGAAAACAACGCTCCCCGATTCGCTTTCGGGTACGTTTTGGGATCACACAATTGATATTGAAATCAGGCTCGATATAGTTATTGGACAAATGACTCTTGAAGAAAAATGCGACCAACTATTACACGATGCTCCGGGAATTGAACGGCTGGGAATATTACCTTACAACTGGTGGAACGAAGCTCTGCACGGTGTAGCACGAATGGGGAGAGCAACGGTTTTTCCTCAGCCTATTGCTATGGCCTCAACATTCGATCCTGAACTTATAGAGCAGGTTGCATCAGCTATCTCCGACGAAGGGAGGGCTAAATTTAATATTGCCCAAAAACTTGAAAATTACAATCAGTATGCCGGGTTAACATATTGGTCGCCGAATGTAAATATTTTCCGCGATCCGCGTTGGGGCAGAGGTATGGAAACATGGGGAGAAGACCCCTATCTGACAGGCCATATGGCAGGAGCATTTGTAAAAGGGATGCAGGGCAACGACCCTAAATATTTGAAATGTGCAGCTTGTGCTAAACACTATGCAGTACACTCCGGCCCGGAAGGCGACCGCCATCATTTCAACGCCATACCGTCGAATAAAGATTTCTACGAAACATATTTAACTGCATTTGAAACATTGGTGCGCAATTATAATGTTGAAGCAGTAATGTGTGCTTACAGCCGTACATATAATAAGCCATGTTGCGGAAGCACCGAACTGTTAGTTGATATATTAAGAGATAAATGGGGATTTAAAGGTCATGTAATGAGCGACTGCGGTGCTATTTTGAATTTTCATGAATACCATAAAGTAACTAATACGCCTGAAGAGTCTGTTGCTTTGGCAATTAAAAGCGGCGTTAATCTTAACTGCGGCAACACATACAAGCAACTCACATCAGCTATCGACAAAGGACTAATAACCGAAGCCGATGTTGATGCAAACCTTAAAAACCTATGGCGCACATTGTTTAAACTAGGGATATTTGACCCTTACGGAGATAACCCGTACAGCAAACTAACCGGCGATGTTGTAAACAGCGAACAGCACGTTAAGCTGGCCCGCGAATCGGCTCAAAAGTCGTTGGTTTTACTTAAAAATAACGGTGTGCTTCCGTTGAAAAAAGATTTAAAACGACTGTTTGCCATTGGCCCTTTGGTTGCCGATGTTGATGTAATGCTTGGCAACTACAACGGACAATCGGGTAATGTAGTAACTGTAGTTGAAGGACTTACCAATGCAGTAAGCTTAGGTACACGCTTTGAATACCGTCACGGGTTTTTACTCGACGAACCGAACAAAAACACCATAGGATGGGCTATCAGCGAAGCTGCCGAAGCCGATGTAACAATTGCCGTAATTGGTATTAATACTTTGCTCGAAGGCGAAGAGGGCGAAGCAATATCGTCGGCTTTAAAAAGCGACCGTGCCGATATTCAACTACCCGGCGACCAACTGAAATATTTAAAGCAAATACGTTCACGCAACAACGGCAAGCCGCTTATTGTGGTGGTAATGGGTGGCAGCCCTATTGCACTTGAAGAGGTTCACAACATTGCCGATGCAGTTATTATGGCTTGGTATCCTGGCGAGCAGGGTGGTAACGCAATAGCCGATGTTATTTTTGGCGAAGTGTCTCCTTCCGGAAAATTACCGGTTACTTTCCCTAAATCGGTTAATCAACTACCTGCGTACGACGATTATACAATGAAAGGACGAACTTATAAGTACATGACACAGGAACCAATGTATCCGTTTGGCTTTGGATTGAGCTACGCTAAATTAACATATAGCGATATTAAAACCGATATAACCGATGTAACTCTCAATAATGTGGTTAATATCAGCGTAAAGCTTTCAAACAACAGCACAACCGATGTAAACGAGACTATTCAACTTTACATTAAGGCAAAAAATATCGTCTACGATACACCTAACTACGATTTGAAAGACTTTAAAATTGTAAAAATTGCAGCTAATGAAAATAAGGAGATAAAATTTACAGTACCATACGAAGCATTCAAAACATACAACGACAATGGCGAAGAGGTATTTACTCCCGGCGAATACGAAATATATGTTGGCAGTACCCTTCCGGGTAAACGAAGCGAAGAGTTAGGTGCGCCTAAATGCGAAATGGTGAGTGTGAACTTGAAAATTTGAAAATGTGGAGATGTGGAGATGTGGGAATTTGAGAAGTCTATCACTTTTTTAATTACATAACATAAACGAACAAAATAAAACATAGCAAAGATGAACAAGTATTTTAAAGGAATTAATAAAATTCAGTTTGAAGGCAAAGAATCGAAAAACCCAATGGCTTTTCGTTATTACGATGAAAATAAAGTAGTAGGCGGCAAAACTATGAAAGACCACCTGCGCTTTGCAGTTGCTTACTGGCACACATTCTGTGGCGAAGGCGGCGACCCGTTTGGCCCGGGCACTAAAGTGTTTGATTGGGCTAAAGGAAACGATGCCATAACCATTGCCAAAAACAAGGCCGAAGCGGCATTTGAGTTTATATCGAAACTTGGCGCACCTTACTATTGTTTCCACGATACCGATGTGGTAGGCGACGGAACAGTATTTGAAATTGAAGAGCGTTTAGGTAAAATAGTCCCTTTTATGAGCGATTTGCAAAAAGAGACAGGGGCAAAACTGCTTTGGGGTACTGCCAATGTATTTTCAAATGCCCGCTATATGAACGGAGCTTCAACCAACCCCGATTTTAATGTGGTTGCCAATGCCGGCACTCAGGTTAAAAATGCTCTTGATACAACTATTGCTCTTGGGGGCGAAAATTATGTATTTTGGGGCGGACGTGAAGGTTATATGTCGCTTTTAAATACAAACATGAAACTCGAAAAAGAGAATCTTGCCCGTTTCCTAACCATGGCTCGCGACTATGCACGCAAACAAGGTTTTAAAGGGACATTCTTTATTGAACCTAAACCAATGGAGCCAAGCAAACACCAATACGATGTTGATGCTGAAACTGTTATAGGATTCCTACGTTACTACGGGCTAGATAAAGATTTTAAACTAAATATTGAGGTAAACCACGCAACTTTGGCTCAACATACATTTGAGCATGAGTTACAGTGCGCTGCCGATGCCGGTATGTTAGGTAGCATTGATGCTAACAAAGGCGACTATCAAAACGGATGGGATACCGACGAGTTTCCTACAAATATTTATGAAATTACCCAGGCTATGATGGTTATTCTTGAGGCAGGTGGTTTACAAGGCGGAGGTATCAATTTCGATGCTAAAGCACGCCGTAACTCAACCGATTTGGAAGATATTTTCATAGGTCATATTTCAGGAATGGATGTGTTTGCACGTTCGCTACTTATTGCTAATGAAATACTTGCTAACAGTAACTATAAGCAAATGAAAGCCAACCGCTACGCTTCGTTCAGCACGGGCAAAGGCGCTGATTATGTTGCAGGGAAACTTACACTTGAAGACTTACGCAAAATAGCAAAAGAAACCGGCGAGCCGGCTCTAATAAGCGGCAAGCAGGAATACTACGAGGCTCTTATTAATATGTATATTTAGTATGTGAGATATGAGTAGTGAGATATGAGTAGTGAGATATGAGTAGTGAGATATGAGTAGTGAGATATGAGTAGTGAGATATGAGTAGTGAAATTATGGGTCGGTAGTACTCCGATAATTAAAGAGTAAAAAAATGAAAAAACACAATCAATATTTTATTTACGTAATAACGCTGGTAGCAACGCTTGGCGGATTACTGTTCGGGTACGATACCGCTGTAATATCGGGAGCAGAAAAGTCGATACAGTCATTTCTGATAGAGCCTTTAGGGTTAAACTCATTTATACACGGAATAACAGTGTCGAGTGCACTGATAGGGTGTATTATTGGTGGTGCTGTATCGGGTTTTATTTCAGGTAACTGGGGTCGTAAAAATGCTTTAATAATTGCAGGTATTCTGTTTTTTTTATCGGCATTGGGTTCGGGTGCTCCTGAATTTTTGTTTTTCAAAAAAGGCGAAGCCACTATTTCACTACTTGCCATGTTTAATTTTTACAGGCTCATAGGTGGAATAGGTGTTGGTTTGGCATCGGCAGTAAGCCCAATGTATATTGGCGAAGTGGCACCACCACAAATTCGAGGCAGGCTGGTTAGTTTAAACCAGTTTGCTATTATTTTTGGTATGCTGGTAGTATATTTTGTTAACTGGGGTATTGCCAACGGACAAACAATAGAATGGATTAACACTATTGGCTGGCGCAGAATGTTTATGTCGGAGGCTATCCCGGCAGGTATTTTTACCGTACTTATGTTTTTTATGCCCGAAACACCCCGATATCTTGCTTTGGTTAATAAAGAGAGCGAAGCTTTGAAAATACTTACTAAAATAAATGGTGCAGAAAAGGCGAAAGAGATAATTGCCAATATCCACACATCGGTTGAGAGTAAAAAAGCTAAACTTTTCTCATACGGAAAAATTGTAATAATTGTAGGAGTTCTACTTTCTGTTTTCCAACAATTTGTAGGCATAAATGTAGCACTATATTATGCTCCGCGCATATTTGAAAGTATGGGTGCGGCAAAAGATGCTTCAATGATGCAAACCATTATTATGGGGCTTGTAAATGTGGTTTTTACAGTTGTAGCAATTGCAACAGTAGATAAATGGGGGCGAAAACCATTGCTTATAACAGGTTCTGTTGGTATGGCTATTGGTATGATAGCAATTAGTACACTTTCGTTTTTCAATATTATAGGTATATCAACATTAGTATTTATAATTATTTACACCGCTTCGTTTATGATGAGCTGGGGTCCGATATGTTGGGTGCTTATTTCGGAAATATATCCGAATAAAATAAGGAGCCGGGCGGTTGCTTTAGCGGTTGCGGCTCAGTGGGCGGCAAACTTCTTTATTTCGTCGACCTACCCTGCCATGATGGAATTTAGCGGCGGACTTACTTACCTGTTTTACGGAACTATGAGTGTTATTTCAGCTATATTTGTTTGGAAAATGGTTCCCGAAACTAAAGGTAAAACATTGGAAGAGATGGAGAGTGTTTGGAAGAAATAGGTTATTCTCAGTAAGCTGTATTGAGCAAAACAACTACACAAGTTTTGATACTATGTACTTGACACAAAAAATTATAACAAATTAGTATATTAAACCGTTAGTTTTATACATAAGTTCCCTCCATCAGTATTCAGTGTATTACTATAAACTGAATACAGTGAACTGCGAACTATAGACTTTAAAAAGATGGTAGTAAAAGCACTTGGAACACATTATTTTGAGAATAATAACTTTCCGTTAAATATTTGCAGGGTCGACCGCAAGGATGCCATTAGTCATGAGTTTGACCTCACTGAGGTGGAACATTTTCACGATTTTACCGAGCTTATATTTATTATAAAAGGGAAAGGGGTTCAAATAATTGAACAGCAAGAATATATAGTTTCGGCAGGCGATGTATTTGTATTGCAGGGCAACCAAAAGCACTATTTTAAAGATGCTCAAGGTATTGAAATTGTAAATATTATGTTCTCTCAGGATAAGCAATTTAGCATGATATCGGAAGAGATAAAAAAACTCGATGGATATAAAGCCTTGTTTATACTTGAGTCGCAATACAGAGCGCAACACCATTTTAAAAATAAGCTCCATTTAGACCGCTCAGAGCTTGCCAAGCTTGAATTTATTATAAATTCAATGATTAATGAACAAACCGATAAGTATACGGGATATGAACATTTGTTGAAAAACAAACTTGAAGAACTGATTATTCTCCTTTCGCGTCAGTATAGTAATTTGGAAGCTACCGAGGCTAAGTCGCTTGTACGGTTAAGCCGTGTTGTTGATTATTTGGAGTCGAATTTTGAACAAAAAATATATCTCGACAACCTTGCCGAAATTGCTTTTATGAGTCCTCGGAACTTTCAGCGTGTGTTTAAAAAAGCGGTTGGGGTAAGCCCTTCGGTATATTTAATGCAAATACGGTTGCAAAAATCGCGCAAACTACTGCGCAATACCGATATGGGAATAGCCAATATAGCTACCGACTGTGGCTTTAGCGACAGTAACTATTTTATTAAATGCTTCAAGAAAGAGTATAAAACCACTCCGGTTAAATTCAGGTTGCGGTATAGGTAAATTGAAACGTATCAAAAATAGTTATAGGGCAATTTTCTTAACTTAACGACATTGAGACCACGAAACTCCTAAAACCTTTGTAAACTCAGGAAAAAAAGAAGAACTAACTTTTCACCACTTAACTAGAAAAGGTTGTGGTTGTTTTTTACCGAATATAAAATAGAAGAAATTGAATATGAGCATTTTGTTAAAAAGCGATGCCAATTAAGACTGGTTTAGATGTATCAGCATAGCGAAATCCGATGCTACAAAAACCGGTATAATTTATAAAATAAAGATAAAGAGATAATTATGGAAACCTGAAATAAATAGTAGTGAATCGCTTAATAAGCTGATACGAAATCGCTGTGGCTAATTGTGAAAAATTGACCATACTATGCTAAAGAAAAGTTACTCTCGGAATTAATGATTTTTTACAATAAAGTTGCAACAGTCCGTTCTTTTTTTTACTTTGCCGCTCAAATTAAAAACAAGCCTTTGAAAAGATGAGTAGCATATCCGGGAAAGATATACTAATAAAATACTTTAATGCCAGATTAACAGTTCTGTTTTTGCTCTCTGCATTAATTGTTATTCTTCCCTTTGTAAAAGATTTTGGTTATCCCGATGATAATGAGACAAGCAAAATATCTCTTTTTGTGTTTGTTATGTTTGCATTATTCCCATTTACAATTCTATCGTTATTTATAGGCTCAAAGAACACTTTAAGTATAAAGTATATTGATATTCTGTTGTTATCATATTGGCTTATGGTGTTAGTTTATATGATTGTTGCAGGTCATGCATCATTGTATAGCTTTAGTTTTTATGAATGGATTGCTTTGGGCTTGCTGTATGTATCAGTAAGGGGATTGAATTCATTTATACCTGTTTATGCAATAGCCATAAGTGCAACAGTGCAATCAATTTATGGATTGTTGCAATTGTATGGTTTTGCAGATTCAAATCATGGGATATTTAAAATAACCGGAGGCTTTTATAATCCCGCCCCGTTAAGTGGTTTTTTAGCTCCTGCATTTATATTATGTATAGGACTTTATTTAACTTCGGAAAATTCAGAAAGAACATATAGGTTGCGTTGGAGAGTAAGTAATTTCTTTGAAAGGAATTTCAAAGGTCTTTACCTATATATCCAAAGGCTTATCAAATATGTTTTACAATATAAATATTTTGTATTAGCAATAACATTGTTGTTGGTTATTCCTGCAACTAAATCAAGAGCAGCTTGGTTAGGAAATGGTTATAATAGCTTTTTTGCAGAATATATGAATTATCAGGCTGATTATTTTGTCGATAATCAGAGTTCAAAATATGGGGCTTTAGCTGATAATATACAATATCCGTAGGTACTACTGCATTTTTAGTGGAAGATTTTTTATTTATTCACCTAAAATATGCTTGCTTCGTTTTTAGTCAGCAGTATTCAGTAGGCAGTTCGCAGACCTCTTTTTTACTGTCGACTGCCGACTGTGGGCTGCCGACTTAATTTTAAGTAATGAGCACAAACACATATAAGTTTACCCACTAAAATGGTAGTAGAACCTTGCTAAAGAGTTAATAGGGAAGAATCCCAAAGTAGAGTCGATGGCTGTAGAAGAAATAAAATATGGATACTCCATTTACTTAAATTTTAATAGAAATGGATACTCCATTTACTTAAATTTTAATAGAAATGGAAAAAAGTTATAAGAACTATACATTATTTATATTTATTGTATTATTTGTTAGTTGTTCGTCAGACAAGAATATAAATGAAGGGCGAATTATTGCTAATAGCGATTATTTATTAGAAAAAAATAGCTCATTCACTCATGAGGATGGTAAGGCTTATCGTTTATGGTGCAACGATAGTTTAATATTCTTACCTAATGATCCGGATAAGCATATTTATGCATATAATTATGATGGCAGTAAAAAAGAAACGATTGGTGTTGTAGGCCCTGCTCCATGGGAAATTACATCAATATGGTATTTTAATCGTGATTCGGATAGCACATACTGGATTCATGATTGGGGGAAACGCCAAATAAAAAAACACAATTATTATACCAATGAGTTGTATGCAAAAAGAGATATTACAGCAGAGTCAAATTTATTATATATAGGGAATAATAAATTTCTAATTCCATATTATAATAAGGAGTTGGATTCACTTATAATGTCAGTATATGATTTTGAGAAAGACTCTTTTATTTACAACTATAATTTTCAAGAATTTTTACAAGAAGATTGTGGAAATTTATCACAGCCTGAAGCCGGAATGTATTATGAAGGAATTTTTTCAAATATTATAAATAATAAATTAGTATATGCTTTTTATAAGTTAGGTTCTTTTTTGCTGATAGATATTAAATCAAATGATATTATTGAAATTAAAGATTTCAGACAATTAGAATGGCCTAAAGGCTATATGGTTGATGGTAGAATGAATTATAAGCCAAAGATTAATGTAACTTTTTCATGTTGGATAGACGATTCTTTTATATATGTCTTGTCAGAAAATAATACAAGCAAAAGAAGAAAAATAAATAAAAGAGATTATGTAGATATTTATGATATTAATACTGCACAATACATAAACAGTATATATATACCAAGAATTGATAATAAGTTTAGTCCTTATTATATATGTGTCAATAAATATGATTTAATTGTTTACTATAATAATGCCGAAATAATAACTTATAACATTTCCCCGTTTATTAATGATAAAGATAATTAATAAAGCAGCAACGATAATTGTATTATTGTTTGTTGTATATGTACTAATATTTATAGTTTATGATTTTCAAACTTGGAGAATAAAGCTATTTGAAATTAGTAACATTGAAGAAAAAATTGGTTTTTTACCTTATGCAATACCCTTTTTGATAGTAACAGCAATATGCTTCTTTAATAAGAAAAAAGTGTTTGGGATAATAATATTTTCGCTAATTACTTTATTCTATTTTTACTTGCTTAGGGTATATGTTTATTGGAGTATGGAGTGCCCTTGCCAAGGTTTTTTCTTTGGAAATTTATCTCCTTCAATCCAATTATTCTTCATATCTATTATTTGGTTATTTTCTGTTTATATTATTATTATCAGCTTTTATGGCAATAATGTTTTACAAAAGGCGAAAAAATGAATAATCAAGATTTTATCTTCTACGTTAAAAAAGTAAATTTATGAAATATGTATGTTTAATCGTCATTTTTTTTACATATGGGTGTGTTACCGATAACAAAAGCATAAAAAAAATAACAATAAACCCATCAACCGCAAAAGAAGTTAAACTATCTTCCTTTGTTGAAGAGGTGAAATATATTCAGCTGGAAACAAAAAAAGAATCATTATTAGGCTCGTCAATTGTAGTTAAAATTAAAGACAAGAATATATATGTATGGGATTCAAATCAGGGGGTGGTTAAAATATTTGACATTGAGGGTAAATACGTTTCCACATTCGATAAAAAGGGTAATGGTCCAAAAGAATATACCGATATGCTATGGTTCTTTATTGATTCAATGGAAAATAATATAGAGGTTTTTGACTTTGTAAAAGATAAAATTAAAAGGTTTGACTTATTAAGTGGTGAATATATTGAAGAAGTTGAGTTGCCTGAAAATTTATTTTTCGATACAGCAGTAGAGGATGATGAGTACTACTATTTATCAACTAATAGAAGCCCCAACAAAATAAACGGTGAAAATACCAATGCCGATATTATAATTATTAATAAAGAAAATAATAAGGCCACATCTCTGTTTCATAAAGAAGTACAAAACAAACAGGGAAATAATTCATTGCATTTCTCTCTATACGGAGAGCATTTAGTGAAAAATAACCTAGGAGAAGTATATGCTTCGGTTCAGTTCGATAACAGTTTTTATAGACTATGCAATGGCAAAGCTTTGCCCGAATATTCAGTAAACTTTGCATCAGAAGCTATGGATATTAATGTAGGAGAACTTAGTACTTTTGAACAGCGAGATTATTTCTTCTCAAAGACATTTGTTAAGAAAGCTGCATATCCCAACTTAGTGTTAAATAATAGCAATATTTTAAGCTTTGTATATGCCTATAAAAACAATATTGATGATGATATTTTTAATTCAGGTCATTGTTATGTAAAATTAAAAAATAGCAACCGAGAGTTTTTAGCAAGTAAAATAATAAACAACATTACCGATTTTCCTTCAGTGATTCAATTAAAGTCAATGATTGTACATGAAGGAAGTATAACATCATATAACCCATGGTATAAGGACTATTTGGTATATATAGTAAGTCCGGTTGACGAAATGATTGATATGGAAGAAGATGAGGTGGAATTTGAAGGCTTAGGTACGGTAAATATAAATGACAACCCTATTATAGTATTAATGAAATTAAAATAGAGAAATGAGTTTAAATAAATGTATTTATGTACTATTATTAATAGTAATTAGTGCTACTAATTTGTATTCGCAGCAAAAGTTTACCAGTGATATTTGCAATAATATGGGCTATGTAATAGAGTATATACGTCCCGGCTTTACTCAAGACTCATTAGATGCTCAAAAAGAGAGATGCAATAAGAAAGGGATAGAAATTACTTATAGTAATATTGAATTTAATGAAAGCGGAACACTTACTAATTTAGACCTTAAGGTAATTTGTAAAGGTTGTGGCTCCGGTGGTACAAATCATTTCGGTAAAAGGTATTTTAGGCTTAAAGATTCAGATGGAGGCTTCTTTTTTAATCATGGATATTCTCCTTATTTTTCAATAGGATCAAGCTTATCAAAAGACTAGTAATAAGGTTTTTATGCAAAAAAGTTGGTTTGTTTTTGGGCTAATTTCAATAGTTGGATTTACATTTCTATGTGGATTCACATTTGAAAAAAGAAATAATAAGCTCTGTTCTAAATATGTTCAGATTCCGGAAGGAAAAATGACTTTTAGCGGCAAAGAAGTTTTTATTAATTCGTTTGAAATACTAGATAAGGAAGTTTCTAACAGAGAATACAAAGAATTTCTAGTAGACTTGAGAAATAAGAATAAACTTGACAAACATGAAATATGTAATGTTTTTAGTGAAAACTGGGAATCTTTTTTAGGTGAAAAGTATAAGCACTATGTTAAGGATTATTTTACTAATGATGATTTTGCTCAGTATCCGGTATTAAATATTTCACACGAAGCAGCAATATTATATTGTGAATGGTTAACCGAAAATAGTAATGATAAAACTATTCAATACCGATTACCAACCAAAGAAGAATGGATTTACGCTGCACGTGGAGGAGGAATAGAATCATGTTATGCTTGGGGAAATTCACTACTTAGAAATAAAGAAGGTTTATTTTTATGCAACTATAGAATTGTTGGAGATGAGTTTATTAGTGTGGATTCAGCTAATAACTTAATTGTTACGAATGAAAGGTTGAATAATGGGGTACATATAACTGTCCCGGTTCATGCCTATTGGCCTAATAACTACGGGTTATTTAATGTTTGTGGAAATGTAGCTGAAATGATAAATGTAAATAATATTGCTTTAGGAGGAAGTTGGAATAGTACCGGGTATGATGTTAGGGTGTATAGTGAATTTAAATATGATAGAGCCAATCCTTATGTTGGTTTTAGACCGGTGCGTGTAAAAAAACAGTAATCGTTCATGAAATTAAAATATGTACAATTCGGGATACTTGTTTTTGTTTTAAGCTGCTCGTCAAAAAACAATAACGAAGAAGAACCTCACTTTTTTCAACAAGAAAAAGTAAGTGTAGAAAGCCAAGTGCTTAAAAAAGAAGTGATGAATACCGAGAGAGTTGCTAATGGCAAACTCTCGTCATATATGAAAGCCGAATTGTCCTTAAAAACCTACGGTGTAATCAAAAATATTTTGCGTTCGTCGGGTAATAATTTTATACAAAAAGGAGAGCTTATAGCAGAACTTGAAATAACAGGAGCAAAACAAGAACTTGAAAACTCAAAGCTAAACCTTGAAAAAGCAAAACTCGACTTTCAAGATTTTTTACTTGGGCGTGATGTAAATATAGCAGATACCGCAACAATTGACAAAGAGCTGTTAAAACTTGCCAAAATTAAGAGTGGGTATGAATTATAAAGCGAAATTTGAATACGATAACTGTTGCCTTTATGCCCCATTTTCAGGCAAAGTGATAATGAAAGATATATTGCCCGGTGCTTATTTGAGCAATGGGACTCCTGTTGGAACTTTGTATGACGATTCAAAGATTATTGTTGATTTTGAAGTATTGGAATCCGAGATATCACACATAAAGTTAAGCCAATCAATTGCAATAATACCATTTGCTTATTCTAATGACACAGTTTATGGAAAAGTAACAGCAATACTTCCCAGTGTCGACGCCAACGGGTTAATTAAAGTAAAGGGAGAAATAAAAAATCCCGGATATTTGATTGACGGAATGAATGCCAAGGTAATAATAAAGAGTAGTACTAATGAGAGCTTGGTAGTTCCTCGTTCGGCAATTGTGCTCAGGCAGGGGTATGAAGTCTTATTCAGGGTTATTAACGGTAAAGCATATTGGACTTATGTAAATATAGTAAGTGAAAATAGCAGCAGCTTTGCAGTTGTACCAAATAAAGAAAAGCAAGCAGACTTAAATGAAGGCGATACAATTATAATATCAAATAACCTTAACCTTGCGCACGATACCGAGGTTATACTAGTGAATGAATTATAAACCGGGAAAAAGCAGGAGCAACCACACTCGCAAAAGTAAAACGGTTGCCCTGCAGGCTCCCTCTCTAAAAAAGAAAGGAGGATTGTGACAAAGATAAGAAAAATTGAATAAAGGGCTATGGGCTCTTGCTTGTGGAGGCAGGCTTTTTAGTATAATACACCTTACTGTATTTTCAGGTATTGTACGGTAAGGGTTTTAAATAAATACCTGATATTAATTAAGAAATTATGATAAAAAATATTTTGAAATCGATAATTGCACTTTTTTTGGCAGGAATTATGTTTATTGGAGTACATATAAATGATAATAATAATCAAGAATTAAGCTTACAAAATCTTATAATGCTATCACAGGCACAAGGAGAATCAGGCGGTGGCGGTGGCGGTGGCGGTGGTGTCGGTAGCTACTCGAGTCTCATGAAATATGCCGGAGGAGGTATGGATAGGTCTGGCAATGTTGGTTTTAGCGGAAGCTATCCTAGAAATAGTAGTAGTGGAGGTGGTGGTATAAATCACGATACATTTGGACCAAATTATTATGGTGTTGGTGGCACTTCCCGACCACAAGCGTTTGACAACGTTGACACAACAACTGACGGTCAGTGTTTTCGTTGGTGTGGAGATCAATGCCCAGGAAGATGTACTATTGAGTATATGGTCTTTGGGCAAAGCTTTACAGCGCAATGCAATTTTACACCTGTTCGATATTAATAACTAAGATTACGAGGCTGTCCAAAAAAACTAGCTTCAAGTTAGTTGCGGGGCGAATAGATAACCATCTGCACTATATGATTTTAATATTCAAAAATCAACAAACACATTCTCCCCGTGACTTTTTGGACACCTCCAAATAAATAACAAAATAGATGAATTATATTAAAAATATGTTGATAATTTTAGTTGCACCTTTCATGTTAGGATGCGCTAATGATAATAGTGTTTTTCTCACTAAAATTAAAAATGCTGATACTTTAAAATCTACAATTATTTCAAATAAAAGTTCAATTTTATCAGTACCGGTTGATTTAGAAATATCCGGGAACAACTTGTGCTTTTTTGACTGGCAATCAGATAAAAGAATGCATATTCTAGATATTAATACAAAAGAATTAAAATCAACTATTGATAATGGCAAAGGGCCTAATGAAATGTTGCAAGTAGGTAATATTCAAAGTTTAACTGAAAATATTGTTATGGTATACGATATTATAACAAGGAAGCAAATAGTATATGATATTTCAAAAGCGGAATGTTATGAAAAAGGTATGATAAATGGTATAGGAAATGAGACAATTCATATGTTTGACAGCCTGATTTTATGTAGAGGGGTGTATCATGATTCAAGGTTTAAGTTGGTGAAAAATGATTCAGTCCTACATAGGTATCGAAGTTTTCCTACGCTTGGAGAAGTACATGACGATACGTCTGTTATGTGTATTGGCTATAGGGTTGATATAGATATTTGTAAGAGCAAAAAGCTTTTTGCTACAATTGTTGAAGAAACCGAAATAATTGAAGCATATAAAATTGAAAATAATGAAATAATTAAATTATGGGGATTGGAATATACTATGAAACCTTTTAGAAAACGTAAAGTTGGAGAATCAGGGAGTTCGGTTGCATTATCATCAGAAGCTTTTGGCTTTAAAGGAATTGCTGTTACAAATGAGAGAATATATTGTTTGCATTCAGAAAAAACTTACAAAGAACTGAAAAACTATTCGTCTTATGGTGATAATTTGCTCATTTATAATTGGGAAGGTAAACTTGAAAAAATATATAAACTTGACAATCTTGCATATCGTATTACTGTTTCGCCCGATGGAAAACATTTGTATACTACAGCAATAATAGATGATGATATTAAAATTCTAAAATATAACCTGAATTTGTAGATGAGAAGAAGTACTTTATACTTAACAGTTATTATATTTTTATTTGTATGTTGCGAAAATGACATCGTTAAGAAAATTGATATAAATATAATTGAAGGTGGGTTTTCATATAATTCAAAATATAGAATAATCTTTTTTGTAAGAGAACCTGATTGCTCCGGTTGTATCTTTAACTTGTGGGAATGGATGAATATTTTTGAAAAACAATCATTACCTGTACATAGTTTTATGTCTGAAAGCAATATAAATAATAAATCGTTGATTAATTATAATCTGAGTCACATTGGTATAGCAGATATTGTAATATGGGACTATGATAATAAATTAGAAAAACAAATTGACAGCTTAAAACTACTCCCTTTAATTATAATTAAAAATGATGGAACTGTAATAAAATCATTTGACCCATATATTGAAAACAGAGAAAATATTATTGAAAACATAAAGCATATTATCGAAAATGAATAAGAAGCCTGTTATAACTTTAGCAACAATTGCATCCTTAATATTGATACTTTTTTTATTGAAAAAATGTAATAATGATATTGAAGAATTGCCTAATAGGGTGAACTTAGAGAAAAATATTATTACGGACACTATAAATATTGCGGTAGAGGTAAAAACAGATACAACAAAAGAAAAGCTGTTACCCGACACTGTTTCCAAAATTATTGAAAAAGAGAAACCTGACACCATACCTGTAAAAAGAAATAAAATAAGTTCGCCGAATACAAATGAGCAAAATATTGATAACACGGCAACAAAAAAAAGCAACGAAATATGTGAAATTATAGAATACTCAGTAAAGGTTTTTGACAAAACAATATCATTGGTATTTGTTGAAGGGGGAACCTATTTAATGGGGTGTACCAGTGAGCAAAATGATTGTTACGACAATGAATATCCTGTAAAGCAAGTTACTGTTAGTGATTTTTATATAGGAAAATATCATATTACAAATGCTCTATTTGTATTGTTCTTAAATGATATTGGAGTAGAGCCATCGGGTAATTACAAAGGAGTTTTCCTTTTTAATAATAAATGGAGCGAAACGATAAATTATAGAGGTGTATTCTATGTTGAGCCCGGTTATTCACAGCACCCGGTCAATTTTGTTACATACAATGGAGTACAGGAATTTTGTAAGTGGCTTAGTTTGAAAACTAATAAAAAGTTCAGATTACCTACCGAAGAAGAATGGGAGTATGCAGCACGCGGTGGTGTGTGTAGTAAAGGCTATACCTATCCGGGGAGCAATAATCGCGACGAAGTAGCATGGTATTCAGGCAATAGTAGAGATGAAATTCATGCAGTAGGAACTAAAAAACCTAATGAACTTGGAATTTATGATATGGTAGGCAATGTTTCAGATATATGCAGTAATGTTGCAAGTGAAGAAGTAATTATTCAGCATATGGGTGAACCGTATGATAATCTTTTCTATATTTCAAAGGGTGGTTGCTTTTATACCGATCGCTATACTCGAATTTCATTCAAAGGGTGTGTAGAATATGATAAAGCATACAGGTGTCATGGTTTTAGGTTAGTTTGTGATTTGTAATTACAATAACTGGTTATATCAGATAATATTAAATGATTAAATACATTCTCCCCCGCCCCATAGCCGTTTTTATGGTTTTAATATCATTATTGGTATTAGGCATAGTTTCTATGAAATTGATGCCTGTATCACTAATGCCCGATGTTGATATACCTAAAATTACAGTACGCTATAGTGCCGAAGGGTTAACTGCATCAGAAATCGAGAATACCATATTAAAACAGGTACGTTCTTCAGTAATGCAAACATCAAATGTTGCAGATATAAGAAGTGAAGCTACCGATGGCTCAGCAACCATATATATCGATTATGAGTACGGAACTAATATTGACCTTACATTTATTGATGTAAATGAAAAGCTTGACCGTATTGCAGAATATTTGCCCGATATATCACGCCCACAGGTAATAAAGGCAAGTGCTACCGACATACCTGTGTTTTATATTGACATTATACTTAACGATACCCTGCAACAAGAGTCGGATAAATTAAAACTAACCGATGAGTTTGTAGAACTAAGCAGCTTTGCAAACATGGTTATCCGTAAGCGTTTGGAACAGCTTTCGGGCATAGCTATGGTTGATATGAGTGGCAATGTAAATAGAGAAATAGTAATAATTCCTGACTATAAAAAGTTACAAGCTCACAGTATCGGCACTTTTGATATTGAAAATGCTATTAAAAGTAATAATTTAAACATAGGTAATATTACTGTTCAGGATGGTTACTATAGGTATAGCATAAATATTGGTAACAGGTTATATGATGTTTCCGATATTGAGAATATTTATTTGAGTATAAACAATAAAATTATTCAGATAAAAGATATTGCAGAAGTAGTAAAACAACCTCAATACATTTCAGGGCGTACATTTTTTAACGGTAATTCATCTGTTTCTTTAGCAGTAATAAAACAATCGGGTGCTCAAATGAATGAGCTAAAGGAAGATGTGGATAAGCTTATTAAAATGATGGAATATGATTATCCGCTATTGAGCTTTAATATATCACGTAACCAAACCCGCTTATTAGATTATTCAATTAATAACTTGAAACAAAGCTTGGTATATGGTGGTTTACTTGCAATTGTTGTAATGTTTTTCTTTTTGCGCGATTTTAAGTCACCGTTGCTTATTGTTGCCAGCATACCCACATCGTTACTTGTCAGTGTTTTAATACTTTATTTAATAGGGATCAGTATTAATATTATATCGTTATCGGGGCTAATTCTTGGTGTAGGAATGATGATTGACAATGCAATTATTGTTATTGACAATATTAATCAACATAGGGTAAAAACAGGCAATATTGCCAAAAGTTGTGTATTGGGAACTAATGAGGTTTTTAGCCCTTTGCTAAGTTCGGTATTAACAACTTGTTCGGTATTTATTCCACTTATTTTTATGCCCGGTATGGCCGGGGCATTATTTTATGACCAGGCAATATCAATAGCAACAGGTCTTATTGTTTCCTTATTGGTATCGGTAACACTGCTGCCTGTTTTGTATAACTTGCTGTATAAAAAACAAGAGTATAAAGAGTCGCCATTTTTGCTAAAGCTAAATATAATTAATTATGAAAAAGCATACCATAAAGGCTTACTTTGGTGTATGCGCAATATGCGTTGGGTTATTGGCGGAATTGTTGTTATGATAATTGGTGCAGTAGTGTTATTTAAGCTATTACCCAAAGAGCAGTTTCCCGGATATTCACACAACGATGTAATACTTTATATTGACTGGAATGAGAAAATAAGCTTGAATGAAAACATTCGCAGGTGCAATAATTTAGTTAATGAGAATAACCCATTAATAAAAAAGCATACATACTTTTCAGGTATTCAGAATTTTGTATTAAACAGTCATAACCTATCAGAGGAATCACAATCTGTAATATATATTGAATCCGGAACGCACAATGATTTAAAAAAACTGGAAGCCGATTTAAAACAACAGTTAAATAACGATTATAATTCCATAAAGTATTCGTTTCAGCCGGTTGATAATATTTTTGAAAAAATGTTTAAATCAGACGCTCCATACTTTCAGGCTCGATTAAAAGCTACAAAGGATATGGGAGTAGATTATCTGACATATTTGAAGAGTGTTCTTAATGATATGTCTGTTGAGCTGAATGATGAAAATATTTCTGTTACTTCTGAGCAAATAAGAACAGTGTTTTATGTGAATACTGAAAAGCTATTGTTATATGACATTAATTATTCTGCCCTTATAAAAACTTTGCAAATAGCATTTAACGAAAATGAGATTATTGTGTTGAATAACGGCAGCGACTTTATTCCTGTTATTCTGGGTGATAAAACAGAAACGTTATTGTCGCTTATTAATAACCTGACAGTAAGAAACCGAAATGGAAAAGAAATAAGAATTAGTAACCTTATTGATGTAAAAAAAGAATCAGGCTTAAAGAAAATATATGCGGGTGTAGAGGGTGAGTACTACCCGGTGGAGATAAATAAAATTGAATCAGAGAAGGAAATTAATTCAGTAATTAACAAAATAAAAGGACTACTAAACGATAATAACAGATTTGAAGTGGGATTTTCAGGGTTATATTTTAAAAACAAAGAAATGATTAATTCAATGGGGGTAATATTGCTTATATCATTATTATTGCTCTATTTTATACTTGCTGCACAGTTCGAATCACTGTTATTGCCTGTAATAGTTCTTATTGAGATTCCCGTTGACATTTTCGGGTCATTTCTACTGCTAAAATTATTTGGTGAGAGTATAAATCTTATGAGTCTTATTGGAATTATTGTTATGAGTGGAATTGTTATAAATGATTCTATTCTGAAAATAGATACCATTAATAGAATGCGCAGAACCGACACTCCCCTTTTAAAATCAATAATTACAGCAGGCAATAGGCGACTGAAACCAATACTTATGACCAGTATTACTACAATATTGGCATTATTCCCATTTTTATTTATGCGAGGAATGGGGGCTGAATTACAAAAGCCTTTAGCTGTAAGTGTTATTGGAGGTATGTTTGTTGGCACTATAGTCAGCCTCTATTTTATACCGCTTAGCTATTACGTTATAGACAAATACTTAAATGGAAATAAAGAGAATAAAAAATAATATAAAAGAGTACTTACTAATACTAATTGCCCTGGTTGCAATAGTTTTTTGCTTAGTTGAAAAAATGTATTGGTTATCAGGGATAATAATTGCAATAGCGGGAATGGTTTATTTGCTTTACTGTTTTAACAAACTATCTAATAAGCTATTAAGGCGATTAAGTTACTATCCGGTACTGGTAGTATTCATCTTTACAGTTATTGTTGTAATAAAACTGTTTTTTGTAGAAATATTCCATATCCCTACCGACTCAATGGAAGGCTCAATTAATCCCGGCGACAGGATTATTGCAAATAAGCTGGAGTATGGGGTAAGGTTGCCAAACTCGCCTTTTGAGATTCCCTGGGTTAATTTGGCTTTTTACCTTAATAAAAGTGCAAGGGAAAAGATGGGGCAGCCATGGTGGCAGAGTAAAAGACTGAAAGGATATAGCGAGGTTGAACAAAACGATGTTATAATATTCAAAAGCCCGCAATACAATAAAATTACATTAATTAAACGCTGTGTAGCATTGCCGGGCGATACAGTAGAGATCGTAAATGATTCTTTGTATGTAAATAGTATTTATTTAAAAAATGATAAGGTTACTAATTATAGGAGAGTTATTTATACATCAAATAGTAATGCTGTTGACAGCATATTAAATGAAAAGGAGTTGTTTTATTATCACTATATGTTTAATACCGCCTATGGTATTGTTGTTCAGGGGAAATTATCAGATATAAGCCAAATTAATACATATCCGTTTGTTGATTCAGTAATTTCATTTCCCAATAATGATAGTATATTTCATAATTCAAGCCGCTTTAATTGGACAAAAAGTAATTATGGCGAGGTTGTTATTCCCAAAGCCTGCATGAAAATTAAACTTAACAGTAGAAATATAGAATTATATGGCAAAACTATTGAGCAATTTGAAAATGTAAGCAGCATAAGTAGTGATACAACAGCTTACTATACTTTCAAAAATAATTATTATTGGTGTATGGGCGATAATAGGGATAATAGTTACGATTCACGTTTTCTTGGCTTTATACCCGAGTCGCATATTGTAGCAAAAGCCTGTTTGGTATTGTACTCACACCATGAAAGCAAAATGAATAGAGGTCGATTCTTAAAAAAAATAGAGTAAGGTATTATAGCAATGGAACTGTACACGCAACAAGCTAATAGAAAAATATCAGATTTCTCGGTACTCATATCATTTATTGTACTAACAATAGTTGGATTTGCATTTATTCCTTTGCTTAATATTAGTTTAAAGCCTGAAAATAAGCTACCCGAAGTTACAGTTGAATATTGGTGGCCCGGAGCTTCGGCTAAGGTTATCGAAACAGAAGTTACTTCAAAACTGGAAAGGTTACTTAATAACGTATCAGGAGTTAAGGAAATTAGCTCCATATCAAAGAAAGAGGTAGGATATATTACAATTTCTTTCAACAAAGAAGCCGATATTGATATATCGAAATTTGAAATATCAACAATTATACGAAGAACATTCCCCCACTTGCCTCAAGGCGTTAGTTATCCGGTTATTTATCATGGCCGGTCAGGAAAAGACTCTCCCCTATTACACTATACGGTTAGCTCTTCGGCAAATACTCATTACATTGCTGAATATGCCCAAAAGAAAATAGTGCCTGCCCTTTCTTCACTAAAAGACATTAAGAAAGTAGATGTTTATGGTTACACACCTTATATTTTTAAAATAGCGTACTCACCCGAAAGCCTTGAAGTTTATGGGCTTCATATTTATGAGGTTATCAGTTCCATAAGAGAATATTTAGATGAGTATTCTTTAGGGAAAATAGAGACAAATAGTAAATCGGAATACTTTAGCACGGTATTGTTGAGAACATACAGTAACGATATTGAGTGGAAAAATATTCCGATAACAAAACAAGGAAATAGAATAATATATTTATCAGATATAGCGCAAATAAAATATACAGAAGGAGAACCGGTTAATTATCACAGAATCAATGGCTATAATAATATAAATATTGTTGTATATGCCGAACAAGGGGCTAATTCAATAAGCCTTTCAAAAAAAATTAAAAATAGAGTAAAGGAAACAGAAAAAAATCTGCCAACAGGGTACTTTATAAAACTCGAACACGACGATTCTGAGTATATTATTAAAGAATTACAGAAAATTAGTTTTCGAACAGTATGCACAATCATAATTCTACTACTGTTTGTATTAATTATTACCCGACGGGTTAAGTATTTACTCCTTATCTTTTTAGGGCTGATAGTTAACCTTAGCCTTGCCGCTTTTTTGTTTTATGTTTTCAAAGTTGACATTCACCTTTATTCCCTTGCCGGAATTACCATATCGTTGGGCATTGTTATTGACAACAATATTGTAATGATAGAACATTACCGATTAAAATATAATAAAAAGGTGTTTCTTTCGATATTGGCTGCAACCCTTACAACCATTGGTTCTGTATCAGTTATATTTTTGCTCAATGAAGAGCAGATTGTAAATCTCAGAGACTTTGTATGGGTTGTAATAATTACACTTACTGTTTCAATATTTGTAGCTTATTTATTCATCCCCTCATGGATAAATAAGCATAATATATTACCAAAAAAGAACCGTTGGTTTTATAAAAGAAAACGAATTGTTCTGAAGTTTAACAAAGGGTATTCCATATATATTTCATTTTCAAAAAGAATAAAAATTGTGTATATAATAATTCTTATTTTGGGCTTTGGAATACCTGTACACCTGCTTCCCGACGAAATTGACAAAAAAAGTAAATGGTGTAATCTTTATTCAAAGACACTTGGCTCCGAAGCATTTGTACAAAACATAAAAGAACCTCTTAGTGTATTTATTGGGGGCAGTATGCGACTGTTTACCGAATATGTATTTGACAGTTACGGTTTTAGTGATCCTCAGCAAACTAAGCTTTACGTTATAGGAAGTATGCCCGAAGGGTGTACCGTTCATCAACTCAACGATGCTATAAAGAATATTGAAGCCTATTTGGCAACATTTCCTGAGATAGAAAATTTTATCACAACTGTAGGTACATACAAGTATGGTGCAATAGAAATTACTTTTAAAGAGAAAGATGAATCAAGTTTCCCTTATATCCTTAAAGGAAAACTCATATCAATGGCAATAGGACTGGGAGGGGTTGATTGGAGTGTTTTTGGAGTTGGCAGAGGATTTAGCAATGCAATAGGCGATGGGTTCAAACCATACCGAATAATATTGGAAGGATATAACTATGACATACTTTATAAATATGCCGAGCAATTACAAAATAAGCTATTAGAAAATAAGCGCATAAAAGATATTGAGATAGCGGGTATTATTGATTGGTCAAATACTAAAAGCATAACCGAATATTATTTAAATATCGATAAAAAGAAATTGGCTGCTCAGTCCATTTCATACAGTGATTTATATGTTTCACTTAAAAATAGGTTATCTGATAATCAGATAGGCTCAGTGGTTTATAATGAAAAATACACCAATATATTGGTAGAACCCGATAATTACAGCAACTTTAATATTTGGTGGCTAAAGAATAATCCGTGGGTAATAAACGAGACTACTTCAAAAATATTAGATTATTCAATACTGAATAAGACAAAATCAGGCATTGATATTTACAAGTATAACCAACAGTACAGACTCAATGTAGCTTGGGATTTTATTGGCCCTCATGCATTGGCTGAGAAAGAGAAGGAAAAAGAACTTGAAGCTTTCAAAAAAATATTACCGATGGGCTTTAAGGCTTATGAATCAAAATGGTACACATGGGATAAGAAAGATAAAAAGCAGTATTTACTTATTCTTGTAATATTAGTAGTAATTCTAATAATTTGCTCTATTGCATTTGAATCAATAAAATTATCGCTATCAGTGCTAGCATTAGTGCCGATTTCATTTATTGGCGTATTTATTACTTTCTATATTTTCGATATCGGGTTTGACCAAGGAGGCTTTGCTTCATTTATTCTGCTTACAGGGTTGGCAGTTAATTCTGCAATTTATATAATATCTGATTATATTGACATTCAGCACACTAAAGCCAATATGAGTAAATATATAAAATCCTTCAACAAAAAAGCTATACCAATATTTCTTACAATTTTATCAACTATGCTGGGAATGCTCCCGTTTATATGGTCGGGACAAAATGAAGTATTTTGGTTTTCTTTTGCAGTAGGTACAATAGGCGGATTGCTATTTTCAATTGTAGGTTTATTTATTTATCTCCCCTTATTTATAAATTTTAACAAATAATGATTAAAAGAGTATTATTAATTATAGCTTTATTTAGTACACTTTGCTTAAAAGCGCAAAATGATACATTGTTATTGAGCTTAAACGATGCTATAGTTATTGCATGCGACAGCTCACTCGATGCTTTTATTGCTGAAAACACCTTCTTAAAAGAGTATTGGATATACAAAAACTATAAGGCCGGAAAACTTCCGTTTCTCGATTTGAATACAACTCCTGTTGATTTTGAACGTTCTGTTGAAAAGGAATATAACTTCATAGACAGTAATTATTATTATATAGATAATCAGTCGGTTACTTCTTACCTAAACTTATCGCTGAATCAAAATATTACAAAAACAGGCGGCAAGGTATATGTCGATTCTGACGTATCTCGCCTACAAAATTTGTCGGGAAATACTCCTGTGCAGTACTCTTCTACATTAATCAGGGTTGGTGTTGAACAACAGCTCTTCGGGTATAATCCATATAAATGGGACGATAAAATACAGCCATTAATGTTTGAGAAGTCAAAACTTGACTATATAAGCTCTACTATCGACATATCATTACAAACAATCAATATTTACTTTTCGGTATTAATAAGAAAGCAACAAAAGTATATTGCAGAACAGAATATGAAAATATCAGAATCATTGCTTCACACCGGAAAAGAAAGATATAAAATAGGTTCTGTTAACAATGAAGATATTTATACCCTTGAAATAGATTACTTGAATGCAAAAAACCGATATTTAGAATCAACCGGAAACTATAAAAAAAGTATTGCCGATTTTAAATCTTTTTTGCGGTTAAGCAATGAGCAAAATATTGAGTTATATTTCCCCGACAGTCTTATTGATATTAAAGTATTAGCCCACGAAGCCATTAATAAAGCCTTTGCCCTTAACCCCGATTTGAAAGCGATAGAACTCAAACTTCTAAATGCGTCAAAAGAGACAGACCATGCTAAAAAAAACAAGCGATTTAATGCAAATATAAATGCTAGCTTTGGACTAAATCAAACCGGCATAAGCTATAATCAAAGCATTGAAAATCCCAGAGATTACGAAGCCGTGAAGTTAACCGTTAAAGTCCCAATAGTGGATTGGGGAATGGCAAAGGCTGCGTATAAAATAGCCGAACAAAATGAAGAGGTTACAAGAATATCATGCACCCAAAATAAAGTTAACCTCGAAAATGAAATAATAAATACTGTCGACTTATTTAACTATCAATTTGAGTATGTTTCTAATGCAAAAAATGTGTTGGATATTGCACTAAAATCGTATGACCTTGTAGTGCAAAAATACCGCCACGGCAAAATTGATTTAACTATGTTAAAAATGTCGAACGATTACTGGGTAAATGCTCAATATAGCTATTTATCATCGCTGCAAACATATTGGGAACTTTTTTTTAAAATACGTAAATACACATTGTATGATTTTGTAGAAACAAAATCATTATCCGATTCTTTCGACGAAAATTTTCTTCAAATAGAGTAAAATATAATTGAAAAAACATGAATAGTAAAATTATCATTTTCACAGCTCTGATACCGGTTTTTATATCGTGCAATTACAATAACCAAAACAAAACTGAATCAAAACTAAATAGAGAAATAAGTGAGCACTATACAAAATGCGGACAAAATAAAAAGATGGAGGCTGTTAAGTTTTTGACTGCGAATGTGAAATATTATTCATCTTTATCGGGAGATATACATGATAGTTTTGTGAGCGTTTTAGAAACGAATTATCATAAAAAACCACAAGTAGTATTGAGTATTTTAAAAGAATCAGGCTACCAACATCTTACTTCAGAAATTATTACCGATCAAGACCAAATTACATCTGAATTTATTATTAACAATATTGATTTAGCTTATAGTATTTGGGATACTGTAAAGTGGAAAAATCAGGTTAGCTTTAGTAACTTTTGCGAGTATATTCTACCATATAGAGTTGGTCAGGAACCCATAGAAAATTGGAGAGAAAAGGTTATTAATGATACACTTTTGATAAAAGATAAGGATAAGTTTTATTCTTATGAAAGTATGTACGATGCTACCAATTATTTAGTAAGTCAATTGAGTAATGCAAAAAAGCACTTTTTAGTGGCATGGGGCATTTATTCTACTTACATTCCCCCTTTAGAATATAGTAATTTAAAGCACTTGAATACAGGTACGTGCAGTGAATTAGCAAATCTGACAACATTTGTTTTACGCACTTATGGCATTCCAACTGCAAACGATTTTACCCCATTATGGGGAAATATGAATGGCGGGCACAATTGGAATGCATTAATTATGGAAGATACTATTGTGCCATTTATTATACCTGTAAATAATGGATTAGGAGAGTATAAAGGAGAAAACTGTTTGCCGTCAAAAATTTATAGAAAACAGTTCTCTATAAATTATGAAAGTCATAGAATGAAAAGGGGTAAGTGCGATTTTTTACCTGCTACTTTTAATAATCCAATGCTTAAGGATGTAACAAATGAATATGTCCCTGTTCATGATATTCAAATTCCGACAGATAAAACAAAAGAGGAATATGCTTACTTATCGGCAGCAAAAAAAGAAAATTGGGTTCCTATCGGGTGGGGTAAAATAAAAGACAACCAAGCTTCTTTCACTAGTATATCTGAAGAAGCAGTATATATTATACAGTCCATTAATGAAGATTCAAGCACTCCTGTTTCTTATCCATTTATTGTTAATAACAAGGGTGAGGTTAACTACTATAACCCCGATACTATAAATACTCAAAATTTGACTATAAAAAGAAAACACCCTATGGACAGCGAAATACAAAATAGCTTACTTAGTATGGTTGGCGGACAGTTTCAAGTATCAAACGATACCGATTTTAAAACCTTTAAATCGGTTTATAGTATTGTAGAACCACCATCTGATTTTCCAAATATTATAGACTTGAATTTAAATGAAAAATATCGTTATGTAAGGTATTTATCTGCCGACTCATCGCAATGCTATATAGCTGACTTTAGTTGTTTCTCTGTCTCCGGCAAGAAATTAACCGGAAATATTTTAGGGCAATATGAATCGCAACCATTAGAATATGCCTTTGATGATGATGTACTTACTTATTATTATAAATGGACAAAGGACAAGAATATATGGATAGGTTTAGATTTTGATAAGCCAGTTTCATTATCGAAAATTAGTTTTTCTCCAAGAAACGATAAAAACTATATTGTAATAGGTAATACCTATGAGCTTTTTTATTGGGACAATGAATGGATATCGTTAGGCAAAAAAGTTGCTGCCGATAACTTCTTAAAATATGAGAAAGTGCCTACCAATTGTATTTTTATTTTAAAGAACTACACGGAAGGGGTCGAGGAAAGAATCTTCACTTACTCTAATGGAGTACAACAATGGAAATAGTAAAATAATAAAGCACCACATTTGCACATAAAATATTCACATTACTGTATATTATTTGTTTGAGAATGTAATAATTGCTAATATCGCTCTTCGATAAAACAAAATAATAAACAAAGCGTCAGGCTTTCTAAAATACTACTGATGAAGAGATATTATATTTTACTAATCGCTATATCGGCTCTGTTAATGACCTATTGTACAGAGCCCGGTGGTTTTAAAACCAAAAAACATACCGATAAAAACGGATACAATTACGAAACTGTAACAAACGACCCGTACGGATTACGTATTTACACACTTAAAAATGGGCTAAAAGTATATTTGAGTGTAAATAAAGATGCCCCAAGAATACAAACATACATTGCTGTTAAAGCCGGCTCAACATACGACCCTGCCGACAATACCGGTTTGGCTCATTATTTAGAGCACATGATGTTCAAAGGAACACCAAAAATAGGAACAGTAAATTGGGACGAAGAGAAAGTTCTTATCCAACAAATATCGGACTTATATGAAGAACACAAAGCAGAACAAGACACTGAAAAGAAAAAAGAAATATATTCAAAAATAGATAGCATCTCTCAGTTGGCAGCCCAATACGTAGCACCAAGTGAATATCCCGAATTGGTAAAATCGATAGGTGCTACCGGAACCAATGCATACACAAGTAACGAGCGCACTGTATATATTAATAACATACCCTCGAATGAATTGGAAAAATGGCTCGAAATAGAAGGCGAAAGATTTTTTAACCCGGTACTCCGGGTTTTTCATACTGAACTGGAAACAGTATATGAAGAGTTTAATATGGGGCAGGATAACGATTATCGAAAAACATATTACACTTTGCTCGAAAATATGTTCCCAAATCACCCTTACGGCACACAAACAACCATAGGCAAAGCTGAACATTTGAAAAACCCCTCAATGGAAAAAATACTCAATTATCAGCATACATATTATGTTCCTAACAATATTGCCATTTGTATGTCGGGCGATTTAGACCCTGCCAATACCATTAAGCTCATTAATAAGTATTTTGGTTCACAACCCTCAAAAGATGTTCCACACAAAGAACTCCCAAAAGAATCGCCAATTACCGATTCGGCCATATACGAAGTATACGGCCCGCAGGCCGAATTATTATATATGGCTTTCCGATTCAATGGCGTAAATACACACCACGAAAAAATGGTAACACTAATTGATTATATGCTTACCAACAGCAAAGCCGGATTAATAGACCTTAATTTGAACCAGCAACAAAAAGTACTTAGAGCAGGTTGCGGCCCCTTATTTATGAAAGATTACGGTATGCACTATTTCTTCGGTATGCCGCGCCAAGGCCAGTCGTTAGATGAAGTTCGTGAATTGCTGCTCGGCGAGATTGATAAAATTAAAAAAGGCGATTTTGACGATTGGTTAATGGAAGCATGTATCAATAATATGAAACTTGACCGCTTAAAAGGAATAGAGAGCAACGAACGTGCTCACTTATTTGCAGAAGCATTTACCAATAAAATTGAGTGGGAAGACTATCTGAAATTCAACGACGAACTCTCTTCAATTACCAAAGATGAAATTATTGAGTTTGCTAATAAAATGTATTCCAATAATTATGTGGCTGTATATAAAAAAACAGGCATTGACACCACTGTTGTTAAAATAGAAAAGCCACAGATAACTCCGGTAAATCTGAACCGCGACAACAAATCGGAATTTGCAAAAGCAATAGAACAAAAGGAAACAGAAAGAATACAACCGGTATTTGCCGATTTTAGTGTAATACAGCACAATGAAATTGCACCCGGAGTTCCATTCAACTACATAAAGAATGAAACCAACGAGTTATTCAACCTGGTATACATAATAGATATGGGAAGCAGACACGACCAAAAGCTTGCTTTGGCCGTTAACTACCTCCCCTACCTTGGAACCGACAAATACACAGCCGCCGAGCTTAATCAGGAACTGTTCAAATATGGTTTAAGCTTCGGGGTATCAACCGGTGCAGAACGTTCATATGTATCGGTATCGGGGCTTGAAGCAAACATTGACAAGGGCATTGAACTACTTGAACATATTATTGCCAATGTTCAGCCCGATAGCGAATCGTATACTAAATACATTGAAGGAATTGCCAAAGAGCGCGCCGACAGCAAACTCGATAAGGGTAATATTATTCAAGGCCTGATGAATTATGGCAAATACGGCAGCAAATCGCCTTTTACAAATATTATTTCTCAAACAGAGCTGGAAAACATTAACCCTGCCGAGCTTACTGAAAAAGTGAAGCAAATTACAGCTTATGAGCACCGAATTTTTTATTACGGCCAAATGGAGAGTACCGATATTTTGTTAAAACTCAAAGAAAAACATTTATTGGCAAACCAATTAAAAAGCATACCTGAACCTTTAGTATACAATGAACTGGAAATAAATACCCCAAAAGTATATTTTGTTAATTACGACATGGTTCAAACGCAGTTCATTTTCCTTTCAAAAGGCGAAAAACGCAATAATGAGTTACTCCCTGCAATACAACTGTTTAATGAATTTTACGGTGGCGGATTATCGTCGATAGTATTTCAGGAAATAAGAGAATCGCGTGCCTTGGCTTATTCTGCTTATTCGGTTTACTCTACTCCGGCCAACCTCAACGAATCGCATTACAACTACTCATTTGTAGCAACTCAAGCCGACAAATTACAAGTGGCATCGCAGGCAATGAAAGCACTATTGTCAGAGGTTCCTCAAGCCGATAAACAATTTGCCGTATCGAAAGATGCTATTATGAAAAAAATTGAAACCGGACGTATCATCAAAGACGATATATTCTGGACTTGGCTAAACGCTAAAAAAGTAAACATCGATTACGATATACGTAAAAATGTATATGACTATGTAAGCTCTGCAACCATAGGCGACTTTAAATCGTTCTTTAACAGCAATATTAAAGACAAACCTTATGCATTTCTTGTTATTGGCAAGCGCGATATGTTAGATATGGAAGTGCTTAAATCAATAGGTGAGTTTAAAGAATTAACACTCACCGATGTGTTTGGGTATTAAAAAACAGCAATTTACATAAATACACACATCAATACTTATACAATAAGCCATTATACTTACACTAACCCTTCTAATATATTTTCGGGGGGAGTTTGTGTAAAAAATGCTACTATTATATTTTCATCATCAACAATAGTATTGTTGGTATTAAATATTCCCGACACATAATTGAAGCTTAACTTACCTACGGTAGTATTAATTATACCTTTTGCTCTGTACAAGTATGGTATGCTTTCCAGTTTTTCTTTTAAGACTTCTAAATTGAACAAATAGTTGGAAGGGTATATTTTGTCTATTTGTGTAAATGTTGCTTTTTCGGCAAACATACCTACAACCTTTGGTTTATTGAGTGTTGATTGCTGTTGTTCGGAATCACAATTGAGCATACCTAACGCAAGCTCACCGTTTGAAATAGTGCCATAAAATATCTTAGGAGGAAATTCTTTATTTAACCAATCTAAAACTCCGGTGGTCAACAATCCTGATTGGTCGAGGTCGATTTTACTGATTAGCACAATATCGGAATCGTGAATTTGAGAACGAAATATTGGGTTCATTACCAAGCGAGGGTTATTTACCGCATTAATATCGACCAAACAAATAACCGGTTTTAAAACCAGCAAATGGTATGCTGATACAATATCCTTTACCGATTGCAACCCACCTAAACCTGTTGGCTCAATAATAATGCGATCGGGCTTTTGCAATTCTATTATCTGTTCAAGGTTTTCGCTGAACATATCTCTCGATGAGCAACAAATACAACCACCGGCAACTTCAAATATTTCATCGCTTGAGTTAACTTTATCTTTTAACACAAGAAAATCAATAGCTACTTTACCAAACTCATTGATAATAACAGCCCACCGCTCATTTCCAGGTTTGCTTTTCAAAAGGTTTGAAATAACGGTAGTTTTACCTGAACCCAGAAAGCCTGAAATAATATTTACGTTAATATGTTTCATGTTGCAGGTTACGGGTTATGGGTTATAAGTTGCAGGTTGCAGGTTATAAGTTGTTTTTTAGGGTTGTTGTTTAACCCGCTTATGCATTAAGTTTTCAAGAACCACATTAATCAGTTATTAATCAACACATTTCTAATGTAAAGCATTAATAAGGATTGAACCACTATAATCTCATCAATGAAATACTACTCCAATATAGCACTAAAGCTGAATTGAAACAGTCCTCCCTTGAGGAAGGCAAGGAGGGTGAGTTACTAACCCCTTAAATTAACAACATTGATAGTTCGGGTTTAATGCTGTTTCAGAAAACTTACACCTTACATCTTATAATCTATGAACCTAAAAAAATACCCTGTGCTGTCTGAAAGAACAATTAAACAGACAGTCACAGAGATATTTTAATCACAGTATTTTATAGTCCGTATTCTTTAGCAAGGAATGAGCTTTGATCAAGCATCGGCATCATCATTTCAACAAATGCACTTTCATTGTCAGGAATACTTTCAATATCGTCGCGTAATACAGGCAAGTATGCTGTTTCCATATCGGAAAGCTTCATTTGCCCTGAGGCAAGAGCCTCTTCAATTATATTAAGAGCTTCTAAAGCACCATTTTTAGCGTTAGCCACATACGAATCGCCTTTAATAAGCTGTTTCGATATACGAATAACATTTTCAGGAGCCAGTACCAAAGCCTGAGGATCGGTGTAAATATCAGACTGAACCATTAAGCGCTGTAACAATGCAGCACTTGCAGTTCCCTCTCTAAGGGCTGTATTTGCCAAACGCACATCGTATTCAAGCTGCTCCATATAAACAGTTGGAGCCATACCTGCAAGAAGTTTAATATTCTGAACCGACTCGTTACTCCATAAATCGGTAACAGCAAAGGCAATATTACCAATAGGGCTTAAGTGAGCACAAGCTGCTGTTTTGCCTTCCATTGAAATAGGAACCCCGGTAATAGCTTTAATAAATGGCCCCTCGTATCCACAGTCTTTTTCCGGGCCTACAGCTCCTTGTTCATGTGCAACAATTGAACGTACCACAGATACAATTCTAACTATTGATGCAAATACCCTAGGTATAAACTTTTTCTCAGCCAATACCATTGCAGTATTAGCAAAACCACAAGCTGAATCGCCACCGGCTATTTTTCCGTTTTTCTCTGCTACCTCTACTATTCGCTTCCAAATAAATTGCATATCGCGAACACCTAAAACAGTAAGGGCAAAGAATACAGCCTTTATATCGCACATCATAAGTGCATTGTCCGAAACCTCTTTACCACCTGTACTTTCTATCGACAATAAATCGCCACCTGCCTGAGCTCCTTTTTCGAATAACTCGAACATAGGCTCCAACAAGCTTGATGTTCTTTGAAGTGCCGGACGCTCAAATTCGCGTAAATCGTTTGGAGTAAGACGAATTTCTGATTTTAAACCATGGTTTGCGTAGTATTTTTCGCAAACTTCGTTCATAATCTTCACCAAGTCTACTCCAATTGATGGCGTTTTAGTCATTTCCAAAAGGGTTTCAAATTCAAGAACCACCCCTTTTGAGTTAAGCTCTAACGCACGCTCTAATGCCCCTTCGGCTATCTCTCTGTAATGACGCTGTACTTCTTTTATAGTGTCATTATTAATCTTCATTGTAGGCAGAGTAAAATTCAATTCCGAATATACCTGTCCACCACCTATTTCAAGACCTCTGCGGGTTTTTACCGGGTTCGGTGCTATTCCGAACATCAGGTCTTGCGGATTATCTATTACTAATTTTTTGTATTTCATTTTTACCTTTTTTTAATTTAAACTTTCGTTAAAATAAGATGTACGTCGCCTGTTCTGCACCATATAATAATGCAGGCAAGTATTATTAAACTATCCTAATTTTTAATTAAGACACAAAATCTTTTAAGTACTCAACAGCCTCATTCGGCCCTTTAGCATAATAGTTTGCTCCAATTTTATCAGCAAATTCCTGAGTTATAGGAGCGCCGCCAATAATAATTTGTACATCTTTATTAACCTCGCGAATATCGCCAACTGTATCTCCCATACTTGTCATGGTAGTAGTTAACAGAGCCGACAAGCCTATAACTGCACCCGGATTTTCATCGAGAGTTTTAAGTATTTTCTCACTCGGAACATCAACTCCAAGGTCAATAACTGTCCAACCCGAACCCTCAACCATCATAGTAACAAGGTTTTTACCTATATCGTGAAGGTCGCCTTTAACTGTTGCCATTATGAATGTACCTTTACTTTTAATGTCGCCCGATGTAAAGAATGGCTTCAGGTGATGCATAGCTGCTCCCATTGCTTTGGCCGACAATAGCATTTGAGGAACAAAGATTTTGTTTTCAGAGAAGTTTTTACCTACTACTTCCATAGCCGGAATTAGTGCATCAGACAAAATAGATTGTGGATTAATACCTTCTTCCAAACACTTTGCTGCCCATTCGCTTGCACCTTCCTGACCTTTTAATTGAGGAGGGAAAGCTGCATCTTTATTTACTTTTCCTGCCTCTACTACTTCTTTTAATTTTTTTAATGACTCGCTCATAACTTTATTGTTTTTTGACGTTGATAGTTTTTGTTATAATTAATGTATGTGACTTTTTAACAATTAATTAAACCCAATGTTTACATTACAAATGTATTATATAGCATAAATAAACTTTGCCTCAATTTTAACCAATACTAATGCTATTTTCACATTAAATATATATTTTTGCAAAAATTAAACACTACTCAAATGTCGGCATCGTACGAAAAAATTGATTTGAAAGAGAATGAGTCGTTCTATATAGGTGTTTTTCAAGACAATATTGAAAAAAGCACATGGCACTATCATTATAAACTTGAACTAACTTTTGTAACCGAAGGTACCGGCAAGCGTATTGTTGGTGACTCAATTGAAGAGTTTTCGCCCGGCGATTTGATTTTTATTGGTGCTAAATTGCCCCATGTATGGGTTGCCGATAAAAACGAGTTTGGAGGTTTTAACAGCCGTTCGTTTGAATCGGTTTACTTGCAATTTGGGTTAGATATAATGCCCGAATCAATATTAAGGCTTCCTGAACTTAAAAATGTAAAGCGGGCTATTGAGTTGTCGGAGCGCGGAATACGAATAACCGGCGATACTTTAAACAACGTAAGTCGCCTTATGCTGGAGCTGCCATATGTGAGCAATTTTGAACGCCTTGTATATTTTTATAAAATAATGAACTATATAGGCGAAAGCAACTCCAATGTATTTTTGGCAAGCGGAAAGTATATTAAAACTCTGTTCAAATCGTCGAATGAGCGGATTACTAAAATTCACGAATACCTAATGAGTAATTACCGCGAAGAGATTAATCTGGAAGCGATATCCGAGTTGGTTCACCTTGTACCCGGTTCGCTTTGTCGTTTTTTCAAAAAGCATATGGATATGACTATATTTGACTATTTGAACAAAATAAAGGTCGACTACGCTTGTGGACTATTGCTCGATAAGGAGATAAATATCAACGATATAGCCTACGATTGCGGATTCAATAACCTTAGCCATTTTAATAAGCAGTTTAAGAAAATTACAAGCAGAACGCCCTCGCAGTACAGGAATAGTTTTAAAACATAGTGGAGAAATGATGCCGGATACCGGAAAAAACAAAAATAGAATACTAAAGCCGAAAAATATAAAAATGTCTAGTCCTAAAATACGGCTACAGGTTAAACATTAAATTAAGCTACATTTTTAAATACCATATTTGGAGTTTTGTAACCCAAAGATACATGTAATCTTTTATTATTATAAATATCAATTGCACATTTAGCGGCCTGACT
>QKGS01000041.1 GCA_003250355.1 Bacteroidota bacterium | reverse complement strand
AGGATGCCTAGGGTATCCTAAATTCATCATTATACTATGAAATAAGTGGGAATAAAAGAAATTATATATTGCGAAGAAAGCAATACAAGCAGCATCTACTTACACAAGAGGGCTTGTTTTGGAGAGCCTATGAGGTGTCGGCCTATTTGTTTGTTCGCAATATCAAAGATTATCAGATAAAGAAAAAGCACTATACGAATGTAGGAAAAGATGTTGTTTTTCTTGGCTTTCCCAATAGTGTTTTGGATGATATATTGAGCAAACATAATGTTGCAATTGAAAAGAATGATAAGAAAATCGTTTTAAAGAGTTTCCAATGTGATATGTCAAAATATAATGAGTGGAAAAAAAATATCGACTTAACGCTTTTTTGCATCATCGTTATCAAGCACCATAGTATCAATGCCTAAAAAGATAATTTCCGGACAATCTATTTTTAACCTCCAAATGAATAACTCATGTAGTATCTTATTAAATATCAGGCTTGTAATGACACTTAGCTTTATAAAGAAACGTTTTATTTGATGTGATGACGCCATATTTTCTGTACTGTTTTCCAGTATTGCAGCATACCCATCGTCCGTTTTTAATTGATCAAAGTGTGATATGGCAGTATTTGTCCCATCCATGCAAAAGGCAAACATTTGTTTAAGAAACTGTTCAAGTTGTAAACCCTTTGTGCTTTTTAAAAGCAAGGTACCAAGAGTGCTTGTAATTAAGCTGTAAAGCTTGGTATTTTCAATGTATCTAAGGAATAATGGGAGTCCGCCACGTGCAGAAAGTTTATCGTTTGTTACGCCTATTTTTGTTATTTATTCACAAATCGCTCAACTTAGGATGTAATCTGTCATATCTATTTTAATTATTGAAAACGGATAGTGTTCAGAATTTGGAATAAAATTGAACAAACATGGTGAGTATTTTAAACATTGGACATACATTTCAAGAGCCTTGGCTACCGTAAATGGAAATCTGAATCAGCTTCCAAATCCACTAATGCTAATAAATACGTTAGCATTACAAGAAGCAAAAACTTAAAAAAATAAAATGGTATAATAAGGAAATCAACGAAGCAATATTCGGTCAACCATACATTAAACCAAGTCTTATTGGGGAAATTTTAGGAAAAAACTTCAAGAACTACATTAACTAAATATATGAATGAATTGGTTGATTATAAGATTTTAACATCAAGAAAAGCCGGAGTAGAAGTTTTTTATATTAATGAAGATTTAATAAGAATATTGGAAGGACATTAACAGCAAAGCCTAATTTGTATAAATTAAAACTTTAGCTCACTCCGGTTAATATAAGTATTTTAGTTCACTTAAGATTACTCTATCTCAAGCAACTCAAATCCATTATCGGAATTAATTTTGCGGATAGCATTTTCAGTAATAAGCTCTTTAATAATTACCTCCCCAATATGCCATGTTTTTACTCCGGGCCAGCAACATCCGGTATGTGATTTGCCATCGCGGCCAAACGATGCATGAAGATGAAGTTTTGGTTCACCGCTTTCGTTGGTGAATAAAGTGCCAACTCCTGCCATTTCAGTAACACCGGGAGTATTGAAGTATATCTTTTCAGGTTTCTGAGCAGTACCATCTACCGGGCCTACAATCAGTTGGCTGTCGGTATCGGCTCCGCCAACTATTTGCACGTATGCCGATTTTATATTGTGTTTTTTTGCAAATAGCTGAATAGTATCTGTTACTATATCGCCATGCTCAAGTCGTAATATAAATGTACGGCCTTCTTTAGCTTCTGTGTATTTCATTATAAATGTATTCTGTTTGTTATTTGTTATTGCAAAAGTATGGAAAATTTGGAAAAAATGTCGGACTCTGGATACTGGAAGCCGGACTCTTGATACTGGAATGAACTAATGAAATCATGAGTTTGTGAAATAATTATTTTCATGAAAATTATAAAATATTGAAAAACAATTGCCGATATGTTTTATTAAAAGGAATTTTTACTTACTTTTGCCCCGCTTTTGTGCACAATCTCTTTCAGTTGACATAGGAGCCTGATACATTGCGCATTAAATGTAAAATTTTTTAAAAAGTACTACAATGGATTTAATGAAAGTTGTTGAAAAAGAATTTGCGGTAGAAAGTAATATACCTGAATTCGGTGCCGGAGATACTATTACTGTCGATTATAAAATTCGTGAGGGTAATAAAGAGCGTATCCAGCAGTTTAGAGGAGTTGTTATCCAGGTTAAAGGAACCGGAAGCACAAAAACATTTACAGTTCGTAAAATGTCGGGTAATGTTGGAGTAGAGCGTATCTTCCCTTTTGCTTCGCCATTTATCGACAAAGTTGAAGTAAATAAGAGAGGTAAAGTTCGTCGTAAGCGTATTTACTATTTCCGTGAACTTACCGGTAAGAAAGCGAGAATTAAAGAGCGCAGACGTAGCTAATACCAAAAATATTTATAAAAAAAGAGAAATCGGAATGGGTTTCTCTTTTTTTTTGTAATAACTACAAACAGATAATTAAAGCGAGTACAGAAACTCAAGTCTCTCAAGCATAACAAAAGAAATGGAGTTTTCTTGCAGAGACTAATTATAATTGCGGACTAATTCGACTATAATATGAGATTTAATTTATTAATAATTGCATTTATGACAGTGCTTACAAATTGTACACAAAATGGAGAAAATCCGTTACTGGTAAAATGGGATACACCATTTGAAACACCACCGTTTGAATTAATAAAAGAGGGGCATTATGTTCCGGCATTTGAAGCAGCTATAGCCGACCAAAAGGCCAATATTGAGGCAATAGTGAGTAATACCGAAGAGCCTACTTATAGCAATACATTAAATGCTCTCGATAAGAGCGGTTTGTTGCTTGAGAAGGTGGTTGGAGTGTTTTATAATCTTACTTCGGCACATACAAGCGATACATTACAGGCGTTGGCAAAAGTAATATCGCCTATGGTGTCATCGCATAGCGACGATATTCGTTTGAATCCACAATTGTTTGCAAAAGTGAAAGTGGTATATGAAAAAAGAGATTCGCTTGGGTTAAGTACCGAACAAATGAAATATTTGGAGAAAACCTACAACGATTTTGTACGCGGAGGAGCAAATTTACCTACCGATAAGCAAGCACGTTTCCGAGCGATTAATAAGGAATTGTCGTTGCTTACATTGTTGTTTGGCGACAACCTGCTTGCCGAGCAAAATGCTTTTAAATTATACATTACCGATACCAACAACCTTGCCGGCTTACCACAGAGTGTTATAGATGCAGCTGCATCACAGGCAACAGCCGAGGGGCACCGGGGGGAGTGGTTGTTTACAATAGAGCGTACAAGTCTTTACCCGTTTTTAACTTATGCTAAAAACCGTGAATTGCGTAAGAAACTGTATACCGGTTATATAATGAAAGGCGATAATAATAATGGCAACGATAATAAAGAACTGGTAAAGAAAATAGCAGCATTGCGTTTGGAAAAAGCCAAGATGCTTGGTTTTGAATCGCATTCGGCCTATATACTCGACGAAAAAATGGCAAAAACTGCCGAAAATGTATATGAGCTTTTAAACAAAGTATGGACACCTGCTATTAATGCAGCAAAAAGCGAAGTGGCTCAAATACAAGCTATTATTGATAGTGAAGGCGATAGTTTTAAACCGGAAGCCTGGGACTGGTGGTACTATGCCGAAAAGGTACGTCAGCAGAAGTATGCTATAAGCGAGGAAGAGATAAAGCCATATTTTAAGCTGGAAAATGTGCGTGACGGTATATTTATACTAGCCAATAAGCTATGGGGAATAACCTTTGAGAAACGTACCGATATTCAGGTTTATCACCCCGATGTGGAGGTATTTGAGGTAAAGGAACAAAATGGTACACATATAGGAATATTCTATACTGATTTTTATGTGCGGAGCAGTAAGCGGGGCGGAGCATGGATGAACAGCTATCGTAAACAAAAGTATGTTGATGGTAAAAAGGTAACCCCCATAATTACAAATGTGTGTAACTTTCCCAAACCGACCAATGGAAAGCCTGTTTTATTAACAGTAGAACAGGTTGAGACCATGTTTCACGAATTTGGTCATGCATTACATGGTTTGTTGTCCGATTGCGAAACATACAGTTTGGCAGGAACAGCAGTACCACGCGATTTTGTAGAGCTTCCTTCGCAAATAATGGAGAATTGGGCAACGCATCCGCAAATGCTGGCGATATATGCTAAACATTATGAAACAGGCGAGCCTATGCCAACACAGTTGATAGATAAACTTACAAGCGCATCGAAGTTCAATCAGGGATTTGTAACAACCGAATATATAGCAGCCTCGTTACTCGATATGGAATGGTTTACTCAAACCCAAGAGGTTACACTTAGCGTAAATGAATTTGAAAAGCAGGTAATGGCAAAATACGGTATGATACCGGAAATAACACCTCGTTACCGTTCTACATATTTTGCACATATATTCCAGTGGAGCTATTCGTCGGGGTATTACAGCTACTTGTGGGCTGAGGTATTAGATGCCGATGCATTTAATGCATTTAATGAACATGGTATATTTGATAAAGCAACAGCACAGTCGTTCAGAGAGAATATTCTTTCGAAAGGGGGCTCCGACGATGTAATGAAACTTTATAAGCAATTTCGCGGAGCAGAACCCAAAATTGAGCCATTGCTTGAGCGAAAAGGTTTTTAAATAAGTATAAGATATTAGAAGTTTCAAGCCCTGTTTTTAAATATTAAACAGGGCTTTTTAATTATATTTACGTATCTTTTTTTGCTAAAATATAGGCATTGAAAAACCTTAGGTTTATAATATTAGCAATAGTAATAATTCTCGTTGAGTTTTTATTTCTGTATTTGCTGCAAATGAACAGGAATAGTGAACTAAAGGGAATATTAAACAACTATACTTCATTTTTTGAGGTAAGTACAAAATCGGCAGTTAATGCATATAACCTTGTAAGTAAAGCCATATTAACCGAGGTAGTTCAAAACGATGAAGTGTTAGAAATATTCAGTAAGGCATATACTGCTGTTAATCCGGAGAAAAAGCTTGTACGTGAGAGGTTGTATGAAAAATTACTACCTACATATATTCACTTAAAGGATTTAGGAATAAGGCAATTGCATTTTCATTTGCCCAACAATGAAAGTTTTTTGCGGTTTCATCGCCCGGGCAAATACGGCGATGACCTTACCGATATAAGATACTCGGTAAAGCAGGCAAATATGAATAAGCGAGTATATTCAGGATTTGAAGAAGGGAGAATATATAATGGATTTAGGTATGTATTTCCGTTGAGTTATAACCATGAGCACATAGGTAGTGTTGAAACAAGTTTTTCGTTCGATGCTATAAGAACACAGCTGCTTAATTACGGAATAGGGAACGTGGCATTTATGATAGATAAAGAGGTTGTAATGGCGAAAGTTTTTAGTTCAGAGGCATTCAATTACTCCGATGCGGTAATATCAGACCAATTTGTAAATGAAATACAGTTTATCCATTATGATAACGATACTTCATGTATATTTAAAAGTATCGATAATATATTGAAAAACAGGGTTCAGGAACGTTTGTCGTTATTTGCCGATTTTTCGGAGTTGTGCATTGTAAATGGAGTGTATTATATAGTATCGTTTGTACATATAAATAATGTTGAAGGTAAGCCGGTTGCATATTTAGTATCGTATATGAAAGAGAGTTTGGTGCCCGATATGTATAAGCGTTACAGGTATATAGCTTTGGTAGGCTTATTGTTATTGCCTCTAATAATATTTCTTATGTATTCATATATAATAAGCAACACCCGCATAAAAACAAAAAACCGTTTGTTACGTAAGTCGGAAAGAGCATTACATGAGAGGAATTTAAAGCTAAAACAGCAAACCGATGAATTGAATGAAACTATTGCTGTAAAAAACAAGATATTTTCAATAGTAGCACATGACCTAATAAATCCGTTTGGAGCTATCAGGGAGGTGTCGGCACTTATGCTCAGAGACTGTAAGCAACAACGATACGACAGGTTGGAAAAATTTAGCGACTTGGTTCATAGGTCATCAAGCCAAAGTGCCGAGTTGCTTGTTAATATGTTGAATTGGTCGCGAGTACAAACCGGAAGAATAAAGTATAATCCGGAGAGAATTAATATAAAAACAATATCGGATTCTGCTGTTGATTTAATGCTAAGTAATATTGATAAAAAGGGACTTGATATAGTAAATAATATTTCGGATAATATTATAGTAAAAGCCGACCGCGATATGTTAGATACAGTGTTACGTAACCTTATATCGAATGCAATAAAGTTTACCCCTACCAATGGTATTATTACTCTTAATGTAGAGCTGAATGGAAATAAAGCTATTGTTTCGGTTAGCGATACCGGCGTAGGAATACGAGAAGAAAATTTTGGTAAGGTTTTTAAAGTTGGCGACGATAATTCTACTTTAGGAACAGAAGATGAAAAAGGTACAGGCTTAGGGCTAATACTGTGTAAGGAATTTGTTGAAGAAAATGGTGGGGAAATATGGTTCGAAAGCAAAGAAAGTAAAGGAACTACATTCTTTTTTACAGTTCCTGTAGCCAATGTTTAGTATATGTATATTATTGAGCAACAATAATTAACGGTTGGCTTTTTTCAATATTAAACTCTTCGTTATTAAAATTTCCATAATACTTAACCGCATTAAAATACTTTTTCAGGATAGTGTCAATTTCTATTTGTAACAGTGGATATAAAAGCTGGCTGTCGGTTAATACCTCGTTGGTTTCTTTTATAAGTAGCTCTGTTGAAAATTCTATTTTGTTAATATCATTAAGGTATTTATATTTTCGGGTAAAACTAATAGTTTCATTATCAATGGTTGGAAGCCCCCGGATATTTTGTTTTATAATACGGTCGTAGTTAATGGTTTGTAATATTAATGTTCCATTTTTGCTTAATAACCCCGATGCTTTTTGTATAAACTCTTCAATTTGAGTAAGGTTGTTTAAGTGTACCAAAGTATTGCCAAAACAAATAATACCATCAAATAAGGTGTTTTGAAATAAAGAATCGATATGGAGCATATTTGCTTCATTAAATATAATCTCTTTTGCTGATGGTTTGCTTTTTGCAATATTTAAAAGCGAACAGTCGAGGTCGATACCATATGTATGGGGGCAAATATTTTTTAATGCAAATGTCAGATTTCCGGTTGCACAACCAACTTCAAGTATACTTTGAGGTTTTGAAATATACATATTGTTTTGAATGAATGTAAGTTGTTGTTCATTGTAAGGAAATATATAGTTATAGTATTTCGATATGGTTTTGTAAAATGTATTCATGATATTTATTGCAAAGGTTGAATTTTAAAGTATTAAAAATGGCAAATAAATTGTATTTTGCAATAAAATATAAGACTATAATTAAAATATTGAATGACAAATATGGCCGAAGAATTAATAGCCGTAGTAGATACAAACGATAATGTAACAGAATATAAAGATAAACTGGAAGTGCACGAGCAAGGATTATTGCATCGTGCATTTTCAGTTTTTGTATTTAACAGCGATGGCGAAATGTTGCTCCAAAAACGGGCTGCAACTAAGTATCATTCACCGGGGTTATGGACCAATGCCTGTTGCAGCCATTTACTGCCGGGCAAGTCAATGGAACAGTGTGCTCATGAACGGTTGAGCTACGAAATGGGTTTCGATTGCGAGTTAACAGAACTGTTTACCTTTCACTATAAAGCAACTTTCAGTAACGGACTTACCGAAAATGAGATTGACCATGTGTATATAGGTAAATATTCGGGTGTAGTAGACCACAACAGCGCCGAGGTTGACGATTATAACTGGATAAAACTGCACGATATATTGGAAAATATGGACGACCACCCCGAAAAATACACATATTGGTTCAGATATATTTTGGAGAATTATAGTGGTAAGTTGAAGATATAATATGTATGTGTAGGCTGATGGAGTAGGGGGTACAAAGCAATCTTTTAATAAAACATAATATTGTTATTTATGGAAAATATATAAGAGTCTGTCTTAAAGTTGTGTGGTGAATATTATAGCTAATTCGTAAGCGTTAACTATTTGTATTGTAGATACCTAACTATTTGCTATGACACAAAAATTAAGTAAAATAAAACTTCTTAGACAGGCTCTTAAAAATATTTTCAAATTTAGCTTATTTAGCTTTAGCCAGTTTTTTCCAGTCTTTTTTCAATAATCCTTCAGGATTCTTCTCATCAATCATGTGCCAGCTAAAGTAGTACAATTGAGCATCGGAAGCTCCGACAATTGTATTATAGCAACGCGCTTTTCTTTTTGAACCTTCCGGCCCTACCTTATGTACAAAAACCACATCTTTATTGCCGGTATCAATGGCCTTTTCAACTTGCTCTCGGGTTACCAACTCAACCTTTCCGGGGTAAACAGCCTTAACCTGATCTATTCCAAAGCCACTGGCAAGGTCTGATTCAGTAACATAAAGTGTTTTATTCTTTACGTCGCCGGTCATATTTTTATAGTAATATTTAATAATATTCTTACTGTTAAGTTTTGGATTATCTTTTGTAAGCTTTATATGGTTTTGTAGAAACAAACACATCATTCCCAGTTTATATCCAAAAGCATCTTCTTCTACTCCGTCGTATGAAATAGGAATATTTGCAATATCGGGCATATCTTGCACAAGCTTATAATCGCCGCCCAACTGTACGCAAAGGAAATCGTACTTTGCCTTAGTTTTATCGTTATTGTAAAAAACAGTATTTTGTAAAAGAAACGATTTGGTTGGGTCTAACCTTACTTCTTCCCACTCTTTTGAAGAATATGTTACAAACTCATAAGGAGTTATATTCCAATGCTTTTCAACTGTTTCTTTAATTTTTGCATTGTACTTCAGAAGCGGATTGCTTTCAAGTACAACGTAAGTTGTAGTTCCCAAAAACTGTTTTATCTGCTCGGGAGTTCCTACTGCTTGTTGTGCATTAGTTACATATGCAGCCAACAACATTGAAATAACGAATAGTTTTCTCATATAAATTTATTTAAGTTTTATGTTTACAGAATCAAAAATAACATTTTGAATATAATATTTAAAGTAAATTTATTTTAATGTAAATTCGCTCAAAAAAACAGAAAAATGGATAATCTTATTGAAATTTACACAAACTGGTTAAAGTCTCAAATACTTAGCAATACTATTATTGAGCTTGTAAAAGTGAGCAGCATTGCATTTGGAATAATATTATTAAGCTTCCTGAGCGATATTGTTACTAAACGTATAATTATATATTACATAAAGCAATATGCCGCAAAAAGTAAAAATCAATGGGATGACATACTGGTTGAAAAGAAGGTATTTAACCGGCTGGCTCATATAGTACCTGCAATAGTAATACATTATTTCATTGATTTATTATTGAAAGATATGCCGCAATTAGTAAATATTATTCACAAAGGGATATATGTGTACATTACGGTAGTGATAATAATGGTAATAAACAGCTTTACTAATGCAATGCATCTTATATACAAACAATTACCATTGTCGAAAGACCGTCCAATAAAGGGTTATGTACAACTTGCTAATATTTTGGTTATAATAATAGGTTTATTTGTTATATACAGTCATATTACAGGAAATCCAATAAAAGGTATTTTAGCCGGAATAGGAGCTTTGGCAGCAGTACTTATGCTTGTATTTAAGGATACTATTTTGGGGTTGGTTGCTTCAATTCAGCTTACTGCAAATAAAATGGTAAAAATTGGCGACTGGATATCGATGCCCGGTCATAAAGCTGATGGAACAGTTATAGAAATAACTCTAAATACAGTTAAAGTACAAAACTGGGATAAAACAATTACCACCATACCAACCTATGCATTAGTATCGGAGTCGTTTGCTAACTGGCGCGGAATGGAAGAATCGGGAGGCAGAAGAATAAAACGCTCAATAAGTATAGATATGCGAAGTGTAAAATTCTGTGATAATGAAATGATAAACAAGTTTAGAAAAATAAGTATTTTGAATAGTTATATTGATAAAAAACTAAAAGAGCTTGAAGAGTATAACAGTAATAATAACATTAACAATGAGATACTTGTAAATGGACGCAGAATGACAAACCTTGGTACATTCAGAAAATATATAGAGGAATACCTGAGAAACCACCCAAAAATACACAATGATATGACATTTCTAGTAAGGCAACTTCAGCCCGATGAGAAAGGTATACCATTGGAAATATATGTATTCAGCAACGATCAGGCATGGGCTAACTATGAAGGTATACAGGCCGATATATTTGACCATATACTGGCTGTAATTCCTGAATTTGGGTTACGGGTATTTCAAAATCCAACAGGATTCGACTTTGAAAAGCTTCAACATTAACTTTTCTTTAACTCTGTTTTTAATCAAACAATAATGATATTCATATCATTTTAATATTTTTGTTTGAGATAATCAGATAATATAATTTTAAAAAGTTAGCTAAAATGAAAAAAATATTCTTTTTACTTACAGTTGCGCTTTTACTAACAAATGCTATTAGTGCACAAGAGAATGGACCAGTATTAACATGGGAAACAAACAATATTGACTTTGGCGACATTAACGAAGAAGACGGAAATGTTACGAAACGATTTGAGTTTACCAATACAGGTAGTTTACCGTTAGTAATAACCAATGTAAAACCATCATGTGGTTGTACATCGTCGAACTACACTAAGGAACCGGTTGCACCTGGTGCCAAAGGTTTTGTTGATGCTACATATAATCCTTTACAACGCCCCGGTAAATTCAGCAAATCAATAACTGTAATGACTAATGCTACCCCACCATCGTCAATTATTAAGTTTTATGGCAATGTAATACCTAAACCCAAAACATTAGCTGATGTTTACCCTCAAAAAATTGGTAGTTTAAGTTCAGAAACAAAACATATTGCTTTAATGAAAGTGGCAAATAACACTACCAAAACTGAAAGTATTGGTGTTGCAAATACAACTGAAAGCGATATAAATATTACTTTCAAAAATGTTCCTTCACACATAACAGTGCAGGCAACTCCAAAAACACTTAAACCACAAGAAGAAGGTAAGATTATAGTTACCTACGATGCTTCAAAAAAAGATGATTGGGGTTTCATTATAGACAAAATAACTGTTCAGACAAATAATGATGCAGAATCTGAAGATAACAAGCTTTCGGTAAGTGCTACTATTTATGAAGATTTTACTACATTAACAGATAAAGAAAAAGCAAATGCTCCAAAAATAACTTTTGATGACTTAGTATTTAACTTTGGAACAATAAACGAAGGAGATAAGGCAAATCATTCATTTTCATTTGTTAATGAAGGCAAGAGTGATTTAATAATACGAAAAATAAAGCCTAGCTGTGGGTGTACAATAGTAAAACCAAGCTCAGAAATTATTAAACCCGGTGAAAAAGGGACTTTAGACATAGCATTCAACTCTGCCGGCAAAAAGAACAAGCAAAACAAGTCGATAACAATTATTACTAACGACCCGGCAAACTCTCAGGTAGTACTAAGAATTACCGGTACTGTTAATGTTAATTAAAAAGATTTTGGTGTATTATTACACTAATGGATAACACACAATCCAAAACCAAACGGCCACCTACGGGTGGCTGTTCGTATTTATTATAGTTTCATTTATTATAAATACTAACTTTGCAACAAAACAATAATTAGCAAAAACAACTTTTCAAAAATAACGCATTGAGTAAATATGGACTTTCACGACAGTAATTGCGACCACAAACACGATAGTGCACTTAGAGTAAATGCAGGTATACCACAGCCGCCGGTAGTTAGCGAGGAAGCTGCCAAACGTTTTTTAAGCAAGAAGAGAAAGAAACTCACTGCCGAGGAGTATGTCAATGGAATAATAAATGGCGACAGAACAACACTAAGTAAAGCTATTACTTTAATAGAAAGCACATTATCAGAACATCAGGCAACAGCACAAAGAATTATTGAATTATGTTTGCCTTATTCAGGCAATTCTATACGTATAGGAATAACCGGAGTGCCCGGAGCAGGTAAAAGTACATTTATTGAAGCTATTGGAAAGCATATTACAACTCAAAACAACAAGCTTGCAGTATTGGCAATTGACCCAAGTTCTGACCGATCGAAAGGGAGTATTTTGGGCGATAAAACCAGAATGGAGGAACTGTCTGTCGACAAAAATGCATTTATCAGGCCAAGTCCTTCTGCCGGTTCTCTTGGAGGCGTAGCACGAAAAACCCGAGAGTCGATGATACTTTGTGAAGCTGCCGGATTTAATGTAATAATAGTTGAAACAGTTGGTGTTGGGCAATCAGAAACAGCGGTACATTCAATGGTCGACTTTTTTCTTTTAGTGCAACTGGCAGGTGCCGGCGACGAATTGCAAGGAATAAAAAGGGGAATAATGGAAATGGCCGATGGTATAATTATAAACAAAGCCGATGGTAATAATATAAGAAAGGCTGAACTTGCGGCAGCCGAATTTAGGAATGCCCTTCACCTTTTTCCATTAGGAGAATCGAAATGGTTGCCACAGGTTCTTACCTGTTCATCGCTGAAAAAAGAGCGAATAGAGCAGGTGTGGGATATGATAAATGATTATTGCAACTACACAAAACAGAGCCATTACTTCAATAGTAGAAGAAATGAACAGGCTAAATACTGGATGTTTGAGACTATAAATTCAAACTTAATGAACAGTTTCTATAATAATAATGAAATAAAGAAACTAATTGATGAATATGAATCAAAAGTGTTGAATGATAAAATTAGTTCATTTATGGCAGCTAAAGAGTTGCTCGATTTTTATAAAGAGAACAGATAAATTAAAGCTGAGCAAGCATTTTTCTAAAATGAACATTAGGGATAATACCTGAAATATCATCGGAGAATTCGGGCTTTAATCTGTTTACCGCATACATATTAATATGTCCTTTATGTTTAGCAAGAATTTTACCTCTATGTTCACAATCGAAATAGTCTTTTATATATTCATAAGTAGTTTCCGAAACATTAACTTTGCCTGGTATACAAGCCGACTCCATACGTTTTGCAATATTTACAGAATCGCCCCAGATATCGTATGTCATTTTCTTTTTACCAACAACTCCTGCCACCACAGGTCCCGAATGTATTCCTATTCTAAAGTGCCACGGAGTTCGCCCATTTTCCTCTTCAATAATTCCAAGTTGAGAAATCATTTGTTGCATTTCCAAGCCAACTAATACTACGTCGAAAGGATGGCTCTTGTTTCGCATAGGTATACCGCCAACACATAGATAAGCATCGCCAATTGTTTTTATTTTTTCAACAAAATGGTTTTGTGCAATGTCATCGAAAATAAGGAAGAAACGTTGTAACACATCAACCAATTCAACAGGAGTAAGCTTTTCGGCAAGTTTTGTAAAGTCAATAATATCGGCAAATAGTACCGAAGTATTTCTGTAAAACATTGGTGTTGCTGATCCTTTGGTTTTTAATTCCTCGGCTGTTTCTTCGGGCAATATATTTAACAACAATCGTTCTGTCATTTCATTTTCGTGTTGCAATTGTTGTTCTACTTCCTTTATTCTGGTAATATCTGACTCGCTTACAATATAGCTAATATCAAACTCATCGAAGTAAGGCATTACTCTAACCTGTTTCCACATAAAACTTCCATCTTCCTTTTCTACAGGCGATATAAATATCAATTCTTTTTTCCCTTCATCTACTTGTTTTAATATATCGAGCTGGCTATGATAATCTAAATACTGTTCAATAGTATTGCCAAATACTTTTTGGCAATTACTATTATCGTGTTTGTATATGCGAGAGAATGCTTCATTAACCCAATCGAGTTCTTTTGCTTTGTTATAAACCAACACAACACTGCTTGACCGTGATACAATTAAAGAGAGCCTTTTTAACTGATTTGTTTCAGTATAATAATCTGTAATATCGTTATCGACAACCACAAAACGACTTAATTCTCCTTCGTTATTGTAGCGTGGAATAATTATTGTGTTTAGAATTATTTCTTTACCTTCCTTATTAATAATTTTATTTATATACGATTGCTCTTTTTTTAATTCAATAACATTTGTAAGTATCTTACCTCCGGCTCTATTTGTAATTATTGTATTTAGGTTCTTTTCTTTATGGAGTTTATATTCTCCCAAAGTGTATCCATACAAATGTTCAAATCCTTTATTAGCCCAAATAAGATCACCGTCAACATTGGCAAACAATACAGAATTTTCATATTTTTCAGCAACCGAGGTATACTCTTCTTTCTTAAGCTTTTCTTGTATTATTTCTTTTTCACGTTCGCTGAGTTTATTGAGAACAGTATCGTTTTTTTCAACTTCCTTACTTACGGTTTCTCTAAGTTCAGAAAGCTCCTTTCTCAAATCACTCAAAATAGTTTGATAACGTTTTTGAACATTTTTATTCTTTTTAAACATATACATTATAGCATAAATAGCAACTCCTGCTACCAATGTCAATAATAATAAGAGTATATTAATTAAAGCAGAATTCATAAGCGATTATGTATATTAACTTAGCTGACAAAAATAGTAATAGAAAGGCAATTTAGGTATTCATTTTTACTAATAATCATGTTTTTGTGACAAATAAATGTGTAAAAAAAGGAAAAGCCGCTTTTTAGCGGCTTTTATATAGTTATTCAATATTTAATCGTCTTGTTTTGAGCTTATTCTTACTTTAAGCAGGAAGAAATAATTTGCTTTATCTTCAAGAGGTAAGAACTGATAATCGAGTTTTTGACCTGTTTTTCTTGCAATATCAATTAAACCAAGACCTGCACCTCCTTTTTCAGAAAGAGTTCCTTCTCTAATCTGCTTTTTATAAAGAGCATTCAATTCATCTTTAGAAAGGGTGTTGATATAATCTATTGATGCTTTTAGATCTTCAATTTTTTCTTTTTGTATTCTGTTTGCTGTTATAACATTCCAAATACCATCTTTTTTACCTACAATAAAAAGACCGTTTCCAACTCTGTCGCCATTCTCATTATCGTCGGAGTGTTTGGTCATATTTTGAAGACACTCAACCATAACATGGAAAACTTTACGCTTAACCGATTTTTCTTCATTGGATTTATCCATATCGCGCTCAGCCATAGAAGTAAACATTTTCATAACTTCGTGGCTGAATTCACCTTCATAAACCAATGAAAAACCATTGCTTGCCATTTCATCGTGTAGCGACAAAACTGACTTTATAAAACTTATATCTGCACTCATACTCAATTCTCTATATTTAATTTGGTACGGTTTTGTTTAATTGTCAGCTAAAAATAGGATTTCTTTTTTAATTTTCCAACAATAAAAAAACGCCAAACACAGGTAAATATTAATATTCAGGCTATAATATAAAAAGTAGCCATTATTCAATTTTAAAATAATTTATAGTTGTGTTAAAGTATTAGTCGTGAAATACCTGACTGTCATGGAGTTTTTTGTAGTATCCTCCTTTTTTCAATAATTCACTATGTGTACCTTCTTCAATAATTTGTCCGCTTTGCATTACACATATTCTGTCGGCATTTACAATAGTGGAAAGCCTGTGTGCAATTACAATTGAGGTTCGATTCTCCATTAGCTTAAACAACGATTCCTGAACAAGTTTTTCTGACTCAGTATCGAGAGCCGATGTTGCTTCATCGAGAATCATAATTGGAGGATTTGCCAAAATAGCACGTGCTATACTTAAACGCTGACGTTGGCCACCTGACATTTTGCTGCCTTGATCGCCAATATTTGTTTGATAACCATTGGGTGTATCCATAATAAAACTATGTGCATTGGCTATTTTTGCTGCCTCTATCACTTCCTCCTCCGTAGCATTATCTACGCCAAATGCTATATTATTAAAAATGGTATCGTTAAAAAGTACACTTTCCTGATGTACAATTCCCATTAGATTCCGAAGTTCTTTCGTTTTAACATCACGAATATCGAGTCCGTCAATATTAAGGCTGCCTGATACTACATCGTAGAAGCGAGGCAGCAAGAATGCCATTGTTGTTTTTCCGGAACCCGATTGTCCAACAAGAGCAACTGTTTCGCCTTTTTTAATATTCAAATTAATATTCTTCAGTACCCAATCGTCGGCATATTTAAAGCTAACATTGTTATAAGTAATACTTTCGTTAAATGACGTGATTGGTTTGGTTTGCTCTTTGTCGCAAATTGTGACTTCTGCATCGAGTACTTTTTCAATTCGTTCAATTGAAGCAATACCTTTTTGTATATTGTAATATGCAGTAGAAAAGCTTTTGGCAGGAGAGAGTATTTGAGTAAAAATAACAATAAATCCAATAAGACTTCCTGCAGTTAAATCGGGGTCTTCTTTTAATACCATTGACCCTCCATAATATAAAACTAAAACAACTGCAATGGTTCCCAGAAATTCACTTAATGGAGATGCCAAATCTCTTCGGCGCGATATTTTTACAATAATTGATTTATAGATATTATTTTCGCCCAGAAACCTTTTAAGCATACGGTTTTCTGCATTAAAAGCCTTAATAATTTTAAGTCCTGACAATGATTCTTCAAGGAGCGAAATAATTTCACCTAATTTGCTCTGAGCATCTCTGGAGCTTCTTCGAAGACTTTTCCCAACCAAACCAATAATAAGCCCTACAACAGGTAGTACCAAGAATACAAAAATGGTTAATTTTGGACTCATCCCTATTAAAACAATCAAATATACAATTACTGTTAGCGGATCTTTTATAAGTACTTCAAGCGAACGCATTACAGATGCTTCTATTTCATTCATGTCGTTTGTCATTCTCGACATCAGGTCGCCTTTACGCTCTTCGGTATAATACGATAAAGGGAGCCGGAGTATTTTTGTGTACAAATCTTTACGAATATCGTAAGTAACTCCTGCATACAATGGAGGCATCACATATTTTGAAAGATAAAGGAAAAGATTTTTGAAAAATACAGCAATCACACACAGAATAGAAACATACAATAGTGCCGAAGCCTGACCATATTTAATAACTACCATACTCATAAAGTAGTTGAAATTATGCTTTATTGCTTCCATACTTAAATCAAAATCGACAGGAGCATTAACCAAAGGCTGTTGACCGAACAGTACATTTAAAAATGGTATAACCATAGTAAATGAAAAAACACCAAATATTATTGATGGAAATATGAACAGGAAGTTTCCTGCCATGTTTTTCCAGTATTTTGGAAAAACGAAACTCAGAATTTTTAAAAAACTTTTCAATTCAAATATGTATTATTTAAAAACTAAAAAAATAGAGTATAAAGGCGATGTCAATTATAACAAAATACCTTTATACTCTATATTATATTACTGCTGAATAAACTAAAAATAAATACCTGTATAGTTTTGAGGTGTTATTTTCTTCATTTCAGCCTTGACAGAATCGCTAACATTCAATGTGTCAATAAATTCAGCTATTGTGTTTTTGTCAATTTTAGTATTGGTGCGAGTAAGGTCTTTCAAAGCTTCGTAAGGTTTTGGATAACCTTCGCGACGTAATATGGTTTGAATTGCTTCTGCAACAACACTCCAGTTTGCTTCTAGGTCGGCAATTATTTTTTCTTTATTAATAAGAAGCTTACCTAACCCTTTTTGCATTGCTTTTAATGCAATAATAGAGTGAGCCATTGGAACGCCAATATTTCTAAGTACTGTTGAGTCGGTTAGGTCACGCTGCAAGCGCGAAATAGGTAGTTTCGATGACAAATGGTCATATATTGCATTAGCTATACCCAAATTACCCTCTGAATTTTCAAAGTCGATAGGGTTAACTTTATGTGGCATAGCCGATGAACCAACCTCTCCCTCTTTAATTTTTTGTTTAAAATAGTCCATTGATATGTATGTCCACATATCACGGTTAAGGTCAATAAGAACAGTATTTATACGTTTCAAATTATCGAATATTGCTGCCATATCGTCGTAATGCGATATTTGAGTTGTTGTTTGTAAACGTTCTAATTTTAAATAATTTGCAACAAAATCGTTAGCAAATTCAACCCAATCGACATCGGGAAAAGCTACTACGTGTGCGTTAAAATTACCAGTAGCACCACCAAATTTTGCAGAGCAAGGGACTCTTTTTAAAAGGTCGAGTTGTTTATTTAATCGTTCTACAAAAACCATTATCTCCTTTCCAACTCGTGTTGGAGACGCCGGCTGTCCATGAGTACGAGCCAATAATGGTATTTCTTTCCATTCATTTGCAAGATCAACAAGCTTATCAATAACATCTTCCAATAGAGGATAAAAGACTTCCTGAATAGCGTCGCGCAATGAATATGGTACTGCGGTGTTATTAATATCTTGAGAAGTAAGGCCAAAGTGTATAAATTCCTTATATTTTTCAAGACCCAAACCGTCGAATTTTTCTTTTATAAAATACTCAACAGCCTTAACATCGTGATTGGTGACCGATTCTATTTTCTTAATACTCAATGCATCATTTTCTGAGAAATCGGCATATATTTTTCTTAAATCATCATACGTGTTTTTAGGAAAATCAGCCATAGGCTCAACTCCCAACTCGCTTAGTGCTATAATATATTCTATTTCAACAAGAACTCTGTATTTAATTAATGCATACTCAGAAAAATAACGGTTCAATTCTTCTGCTTTACTTCTGTATCTGCCGTCGATTGGCGATACTGCTGTTAACTCATTTAATTGCATAGCTTCCTATTTTATTAGTTATATTATATTTCTCAAAAGAGGTACAAAAATAATTGTTAATTGTAACAATAAAACCTATTGTTCATATTTTTGCATAAATTCGTATTTGACAGAACAAAAAACATAACCTTACAAATAATTTGAAATGAAACATTTTATAACAATATGGGCTTTCGCATTAATGTTTACAACATATGCTTTTGCAAATAAGTCTGACTCAACAACAATAGTTACTATTGATATGAATGAAGAGATAAGTCCCGGATTATGGAGAAAAACACAAAAGGCTTTTGAATATGCAAAACAAAATAATGCCGATTATATAATTATTCATATGAATACTTATGGAGGAATGGTTGTATCGGCCGATTCTATAAGAACTCTTATATTGAATTGTAAAATACCTGTATATGTATTTATTGACAATAATGCAGCTTCGGCAGGGGCTTTAATATCAATAGCCTGTGATAAAATATATATGCGTCCGGGAGGTAATATTGGTGCTGCCACTGTTGTAAACCAAACCGGACAACAAATGCCCGACAAGTATCAGTCGTATATGCGTAGTACTATGCGAGCAACAGCTGAGGCACAAGGAAAAGATACAATAGTTTCAGGTAAAGACACTACTTATGTATGGAAAAGGAATCCGGCTATAGCCGAAGCGATGGTTGACCCCGATGTGGCTGTTGCCGGTATTATAGATACAGGTAAAGTTATAACATTTACTACACTTGAAGCTCAACAATACGGTTTTTGCGATGGTGTTGCCGAAAATATTCAGGAAATAATAGAGAAAGAAGCGCTTAATCCTGCAATTATTAAGAAATATACCCCTTCGGGAATGGATATTATTATAGGCATACTTGTTAACCCTGCTTTGCAAAGCATATTAATAATGGTAATATTTGGGGGTATTTATTTTGAATTACAATCGCCGGGTGTAGGTTTTCCACTTGCAGCAGCTATACTTGCTGCCACTATATATTTTGCACCTCTTTATTTGGAAGGTATAGCCGAAAACTGGGAAATAGCACTATTTATAGTTGGCATAATACTAATAGGTGTAGAAATATTTGCATTACCCGGCTTTGGTGTAGCCGGAATATCGGGATTATTTTTAGCTGTTACCGGTTTATCGCTTGCGATGGTAGATAATATTGACTTTAAAACAGAGGGACTAAGCATAGCCGGAGAGGCTATATTCAAATCGCTTTTGCTTGTACTTGGGTCATTATCTGTTTCATTTATTGCATCGCTATATCTGAGTAAAAAGTTTTTCGATTCATCGTTTTTTAGCGGTAAGCTAACTCTTGCAACTGCTCAAACAACCAGCGAAGGATATATTGGTATAGACAGTCACATAAAAGAGATGACAGGTAAAAAAGGTATTACTCTTACTATATTGCGCCCTTCAGGTATTGTTGTTATTGATGGAGAATCGTACGACGCTAAGGCTGAATACGGATATATTGAACCCAATACACCTATTGAAGTTGTACGGAGTGAAACCGGACAGCTTTATGTAGTTCCAATAAATTAATTACTTGCTACTTGATACTTGAACACAAGACCTCGAATAATAACTCTTTGATAATAAAAACTAATAAAATAATAGATGGTTACAGAAATAGAAGAAACAAAAAAAGTTCCCGGATTTTTATATGGGTTACTTCTAATATTGATTTATGCTTTTATATCGGCATTGCTTGGTCCGGTTTTGATAAAACTTTCTATAATGAATCCTCTATTCGATAAGTGGAAACTATTTATAGGTTTTGTTGTTTCCTTTGGTCTTATTATGCCACTGGCATTTGTAATGTTTCGAATAAAAAATCTTGATTATAACAATATACCATTAAAACACTACCTGATACTAATACCCGGAACCATAGCACTACTTGTAGTAACAGAAAGTATAGTAAACAGAATACCTATGTCGGAAAAGTGGGAGCAGATTTTTGCGCAGGCTATCCAGTTTAATTTGCCGGGTTTCTTATCGGTTGCCATTGCCGCTCCGATTCTTGAAGAAATAATATTCAGGGGTATAGTACTAAAAGGATTTTTAAGAAAGTATAATCCTCAAAAAGCAATAATATACTCTGCATTACTTTTTGGAATTGCACATATGAACCCATGGCAGTTTATTGCAGCATTTGCGATAGGCTATGTTATGGGGTGGATGTATTGGAAGAGCAAATCGATATTGCCCGGTTTATTTATTCATTTTGTTAATAACACATTTAGCTTTGCTATAGGGTATAAATACCAAGATATAAATACAACAATTGAAGATATTTGTGGTGGAATAATACCTTATTTGTCAATTCTTCTGGTTTGTATTATTACAGTTGTTGTTATTGTAAGGTATTTTGTGAAGGAGTATTGCAAAAGTTGAAGTTATATTCAATTTTAAAAAAAACAATTTGCAAAGGAATTGGTGTAGAAGTTTTTAACAATATCGGGAAAAGTTGCGGGTTGCAAGTTGCAGGGTTACAGGGTTACAGGGTTACAGGGTTGCAAGTTGCAAGTTGCAAGTTGCGGGTTGCAGGGTGGAAGGGAGACTAAAAAGTAAAAGGTAAAAAGTAAAAGGTGAAAGTTCTATTTCCTGTCTCCGGTCTCCGGTCTCCGGTCTTCGGTCTCCGGTCTCCGGTTTCCTTAATTTGTTATAATTTGCGAATTAGCGGCATTATATCTAATTCCTTTTCGTTTCAATTTGCGAATTAGCGGCTTTAAATCGGAGAACATTATATTTCCATTTTTTACTATTTTTGTGCAAAACAAAGGTTATGCACAAAAGAAAAAAGCTTCCAATAGGTATCCAAACATTCCGTGATATACGCGACCCTAAGGAGAATTATGTTTACATTGACAAAACTCCCGAAGCTCTGAAGCTTGCTGAAAACGGCAAATACTACTTCCTTTCGCGCCCCCGCCGCTTTGGTAAGTCGCTGTTTTTAGATACCCTTTCAGAAATTTTCTTAGGTCATAAGCAACACTTCGAAGGACTGCACATATACGATAAATACGACTGGGAGCAAAGCTACCCTGTTATTAAAATTGACTTTACAGGTGGAGAGTTATCAGACAAAGAACATATTGAACGAAATATTGAATATTCGCTGAAAGTAAATGCTAAAAAACTGGATATCTCTTTTAATGAAATAGACAATAATGATTCGGGCATAACATTAAAAGCACTTATAAATGCTGCTTATGAAAAATACAACCAAAAAGTAGTACTGCTGATTGACGAGTACGACAAACCAATAATTGATAATATAACAGATAAGGAGACAGCCCTTGAAGCACGCAATATCCTTCGAGGATTTTATGCATCAATAAAAGCTTGCGACCAATACCTCCGCTTTGTATTTATGACCGGAGTTAGCAAGTTCAGCAAACTAAACCTGTTCAGCGGACTCAACAATATTGAAGATATTACAATCGACCAACGCTATGCTACCATTACTGGGTACACTCACAACGATTTGAAAGAATCGTTTACCGACTATTTAGATGGTGTTGACTTAGATAAAGTTAAGCAATGGTACAATGGTTACAACTATTTCGGTGAACCTATTTATAACCCTTTCGATATACTGCTTTTCCTGTCAAAAGGGGCACAATTCAGTAATTATTGGTGGGAAACAGGTAATCCAAAATTCCTTATTGATATTCTGAAAAAGAATAAATATTACCTCCCCGACCTTGAAAATATTATAGTAACAAAAGAAACGCTAAGTGCTTTCGATGTAGAACAAATTGATATTGTTGCATTGCTTTGGCAAACAGGGTATCTGACTTTTGATAAAAGTGTTGACCGCGGTGGACGTATTTCGTATAAAATGAAAATACCAAATATTGAAATTCAAACCTCGCTAAACTACTTGTTTTTAGACTATTTAACAGCTCTAAGAACTGAAACGGTAACTAAGCAAAATAACGTATATGACGCTATTGTTGCTA
>QKGS01000007.1 GCA_003250355.1 Bacteroidota bacterium | reverse complement strand
TTAAATATAAAAGAGATTCCTCGCAAAGCTCGGAATGACATTTCTTCAATGTTGTTGCGATGAAGAGGGGGTTGGTTTGCGGCAAAGCCGCAAACCAACCCCCTCTTCATCGCAACAACATTGAAGAACTGTCATTCCGAGCTTTGCGAGGAATCTCTTTATATTTAACGGACAGTAGTGATTATTTTTTAACAATTAACTCTCTCAAATTTAACAAAATTTTATTATGGAGTTTATGTCCTGCTTCTATTTTTAACAGCAAAATACAAATATCAATAAACAACTCTTTTACAATACTATACAAACCATAATTATTTACAACAAAACAGATAATATTGATTTGTCCTGTTTTTGTCAGTATTATTATAAATATATTATAACATTATTTAACTAAAATTGCACAACAATAACGCAGTTAATCTAACAATAAAACAGAAATAATGAACTCATTAACAAAAGTATTTTTAATTATCCCACTTATTGCAAATACCTTATTTGCTCAAGTTATTTCACAACCAACAGAAGTAACCACATTATTACCGGTAGTTTTAAATTATAATGTTTCAGGTTCGCTAATAAAAAAAGTAACAATAAATGTTACAATAAAAGCAGAGTATGCCAACCTAAGTATTTATGCAAATAATAATTTGATACTCGACAATATAGATATACCTGAAAAAGGGGAACAAAACCTGAATGCAATAGTTAAGTTTGCAGCTGAAGGTAATACTCAACTCACTTTTAAATCGAGAAACAATAATGTAACGATAAATAACATAAGCTTTACCGATTTTTCGGGAGTAGAGCTAACATCGTTCAGCGATATTTCTGAAAAAGCCGGATTAGACAGGGTTAAGTCAATTAAATACGGAGGCCCCGGCATTGCCGATGTTGACCAAGATGGCGATTACGATTTTGTAGTAGTTAACCACAATGCCGAAACCAACAAACTGTACTGGAACAATGGCGATGGTACTGTAAAAAGACACGACCAAAACCTATCGCGTTGGTATATGCAAGACCTTCACGGGGTATCGTTTGGCGATTATGACAACGACGGCGACCTTGACATAATACAAACCAAAGGAGGCGGTAACGGCAAAGCCCCTTCCCTACCCGATTTTTACCGAAACGACAATGGTAAACTAACCCTTGTTACCCTTGATGCAAACATAACAGTATGTGCGCGGGGGCGCGGAGCTCGTTGGAGCGACATGGATATGGACGGCGACCTTGACCTGGTGCTAATAAACGCAAAAGGTATTCAGGGAGAAACCCCTCAGCATAATTTTTACAGAAACAACGGCAATGGAACGTTTGATACTGTAAGGGTTGCAGGTATTGAAGATGCCGATGCTCAACGCTGTGTTGTAACTGACATAAACGGTGATAACATTGACGATTTTGTAATGTATGACCCTACAAACACTATATGGATAGGCAATGGCGATTTTACATTTACAAATATCAGTTCACAACTACCCCAAGGGTTTGAAAATATAGACAAAATGATGGGTGCAACCGACATTGATATTGATAATGATGGCGACTTTGACCTTTATTTTGCTCGCGGCAATGCTTTTGGCGTAGGTGAAAAACCTTCGCTTGGTTTCTGTCCTGTGCATATGCAAATGGACATAAAAATACGAAATGCCGGCAGCTTTGAGTTATCGCTCGAAGCCGACGAACATATTGGTTTTCACGAATACGACTATTCAGGGCGCAATGGTTTTAAGGGGAATGAATTTCCGGTATTGCTGGGTAAAAACAAAACTGCCCATTACTTTGAATTGGGTGGTAAAATGGATATAACACAGGAAATGGCCAAAGGGTTTCCGAAAGATATTTCAGAAAACGGTATTTATTTTGGTCACTTAGGCGGCGACAAATGGCAGTCGGCAGTTGTTATAAACGGCGATATATTCTGGAACGTTGGTTTCAGCCTTTCGGGAGTTAAAAATGCTACACCTAAGTTTACTCCTCTAAACCGCAATCCTGCCGACATACTGCTCCGTAACGATGGAGGTAAATTTACCGATGTATCGAAAGAGTGGAATATTGCACAGTGCGGCAATCACTCGGGTGTTGCCTCGGGCGATTTTAACAACGATGGTTTAACCGACCTTTACCTGTACCGTTGGGGTTTTTTAACGTCGAATCCGTCTGATTATATGATGCTTAATACAAGCAGTGGCTTTGAAAAATACACTGCACACAGTGCTGTTGACACTATCGACAGCGGACACAGCGACATGGGGCAAACATTCGATTTTGACCTTGACGGCGATGTTGATATGCTTAATGGAAGCGACGATAAAGGTATGTGGTATTTGTATGAAAATAAACTTAAAACCAATGCTAACTACGCTCTTGTTAAAGTTGGATATGCCCCTGTATCTAATGTTGATGCTATTTCGGCCGAAGTGATTGTAAAAACAGCCACAAAAGAGTACCGCAGAAGAGTTGGTTCTTCGGGCGAGGTATTTTCGCAAAGTGTAATGAACATTGTTCACTTTGGCTTAGGCAATGAAGATGCTATTGAACAAATTACTGTTCGATGGAGAGATGGAGAAACTGTTGTTTTTAAAAATAAAAAGGCTAACCAAATATTCGACACCGACAATGTTGACCCTGTATCAATTGCTATTAACGAGGTTTCGGATATACGCTCGGGTGGCTTTATTAAGCTAGAAGCATTAATTGAACCAATAAATGCAAACAAAGAAATTGAATGGTTTTCGTCGGACGAAAGCGTATTGAAAGTTGACCAAACCGGTAAGGTAACTACCGTAGGCAAACATGGGAAAAGTGCTGCAATTACCGCAAAGTGTAAAGCAAACGGTTTATCGGCAATGGCTAATGTAAATATTGTAAAATGGCATTCCATTGCTGTTAATAAAATTGAACTAAATGCTGACAAATCTCTTATATACACCGGTAAGGAATTAGCCTTAGCGGCAAATATAGTGCCCAAATATGCCGACAACCCAAATTTAAACTGGAGCAGCAGCGATGAAAGTATTGCTACTGTTGATGAAAACGGGATGGTTACCGGCATAAAAGCAGGCGAAGTTACTATTACTGCTACATCAGCAGAAAACAACAAAATATCGGGAACATATACTTTGAAAGTAGAAACATATAAAGAACCCGGTGTATTTATTGAAAATGGAGAAGAGTTGCTAACTAAAGAGTTTGTAATTGGCGATTCGATAGAACTTACCATTAACTACTGTGCCGGTTCGGGCAATAAGGTTGTTGCCAAAGATATGGGTGGTGTTATGGTTTGGTTCCGCCAAATAGATAACCGCTGGATGGCATCGGGTAATTACGATAACCCTGTTGATAAAACTGCGGTTGGCAAGGAATCGGGAACTATGAAAACTACTATTCATATTGGTGATGAGCTTATTCCTACTTCGGAATTACCTGAAGGATATGTTTATTATATATTGGTAAGCATGGCTTCGAGTAATGGTGAGACTTATACCAAGGAGTTCTTTCCGTTGAAATTGGTTAAGAAATAAATTAGTAATAAGGTGAAGAATGGCGGGTTACCTGAGAGGGTAGCTCGCTCAGTCTCTCAATTATTCTGTAAACTTTTTCAGCAACTCAGTCTTCACCTCAATATCGCCGGTAATTGCATAAACTGATATTGTTGCTCCCGATATCGAATCTACATTTTTATTTACCCGTAAGGGTTCTGAACCCGAATAACCAACAAATTGATTTAACCAACCTTTAGCAGTTATCTCATAACCGTGGGTTGCCTTATAATTGAACACCTTTACTTGTTGAACATATTTATCTTTATCGAATAGCATAAAATAATCGAAGTATTCGCTGTTTGAATCGTCATAGCTTGATGAATTGGAAACAGAACAGCCGCCTGCCCGGCAACTGTTCACTCTTCCAATGTAAATGTATTTGATATTGCTTACATACTTTTGTTTTAAAGCAAAGTACTTTCCGTTTATTTTATACTCAGGGCTATTGGGTGTCAGCTCCTCAAACATTTCGAGCGACAACTCATGTTTTCCCAAATATTTCACCAAAGCTCTGTTGCTAAAATCTATTGCACTACGTTCAGCAGTAAAGCCCAGCGACATAATAGCGGCAAGCGGTAATATAAACTTAAAGTACTTCATTTGTGATTTTTAAATTCACGTTATTGTTAGTTAACGTAAGTTCGATGTAACACTATCTTTGCAAATATTTGATTCATAGCTTTCTTCCCTTTTAGGGAAGATGTCCGGCAGGACAGAAGGGTGCTTTATAATTTAGTTTACCCTTTCGGCTGTCGCCACTTTCCCTAAAAGGGAAAGATGTTCTAATTTACCGTTCCTTTTTTATTTTTTTAATTCACTCAAATCACTAACAATAAGAATATTAATACTATTCCTTACATCGAACTCACGTTAGTTATTAATCTTCTTTTTTTTTGACTCAGGACGCTAGATTCTGGATTCTGGACACTAGACACTGGACACTGGAAGTTAGAAGTTAGAAGCGATATATATTAATTTATAACCTATAACCTGCAACCTGCAACTCGAAACCCGTTAAAACATAACCCCTACCCCTGCATTAAATACCTTTGCATATTTATCGGTTCCATCGGTATTTATGAACTGCATATCGGCTTTAACCACAGCACCCTTTGTTAAGTGGAACGACAAACCGGTAGTAACTACTCTTTTTCCATAACCTTTATTATGGCTAATATTACTATCTACTGTATTATGAGTATTGTAATATTCGTATCGTACAAATGGCACCAGTTGTTTTTCGGTTTTAAATGTGTTCAACACATCGTACCCGGCTTCGGCATAGTAACCAAGCATTGAGTTTCCTAAATCGTTCAGTTTTCCGTCTTTATCTTTTGTAAATACGTTATACTGCTCAGTATTCGACAGCTTTGAGTAATACAACTGCCCTCTGAATTGTAATCCGCTTATGCGATATCTTGCATCAAGGCCTACCATTGTTACCCCTACTACCGATGAATCGGCATTTGCTATTGCTGCATTATCATTCTTGCTTATTCCCTTATCGTAAAGTGTGGTTTGTGTTTTACCATAATACCCCGATAAACCAACATTTAATCCTTTAACCCCATAGTACTCAACTTTTACCGAATAATTCGGATATGTTATATACGATTCTGAACCCTTCTGACGACCACTACGCAAACCATTTTTACCATTTAGTTTTGCTGCTCCATCATAACCATTAAACCCGTTCATTATATAAGCCTGATACTTAATTGATGCCGGTATGATATTCCCGGTTACTCCGGCTCCTATTTCACGCCATGTGGTAGGTACAATATATTTTTCCACCAATGGACGCTCAACTCCGTTAAATGTGGTAGGTTCATGATACTCATTTATTATACCCATAGGAACAAGCATTAATCCTCCCCTAAAATTCACATAATCGTTAAGCTTATATTGTAAAAATGCCTGTTCAACATACAACTCATCAACGTGTTCCATCTCTATTTCCGACACAAACTGTACCCTGTCGGTAAAATTGTATCCAAACAACAACACTACACGGTGAACATCGAGTTCGCCATTATGCTTTACATCACTCTCTAAAGGTTGGTTATAGTGTACCTCGCCGTAGCCTCCTATCACTAATTTACTGTCGCTGCCTAATAAATTTGTTGCAGTATTAGTGTACATATTACTAACACTGTCGCTGCTTTGCGCAAATAACATAACACTAGCTGCTGCCAAAACCGATAATAGTAAAAACTTCTTCATTTTATTTTGCTTTTAGTTGTTTATATACCCTTTTGAGTAAGTTCAAATCATTTGTAAAAAACTTACGTTACAAAAGTACCTTGAAGCAAAATGTTGTGAAATCCCTAAAAGTTGGGATTTTTAAAATTATGGTTGAAGGGTTACAAGGTTACAAGGTTACAGGGTTACAAGGTTACAGGGTTACAAGGTTACAGGGTTACAAGGTTACAGGAGTCAGGGTTGCATGTTTGTTGGTAATGGTAAAGAACTGCCAAGCGTTCTATCAAGCGCTGACAGCATTTTACAACATTAAGCGAATTACTGCCTACCGGAGACTGAATACCGCCTACTATTAAAGAAGGTCACTAATATTAATATTTGAGGTATCAATAAAGTTATTAATAACAGCGTATACAGTTAACCCCGATACCGATTTTATGCCCAATTTTTCGGTAATATTCTTTCGGTGCGATATAACAGTATGTGTACTTATATGCAACTTGTCGGCTATTTCCTTATTGGCATAGCCAAGTGCAACCAGTTTCAATACATCTATCTCTCTTGTGCTAAGGGTATCTTCCCCCTTTTCGGGTTTTGTCATCTGCTCAAAGGCTACATTTACCTTATTTACTATTTCGCCTGCATTGTCATACAAATAAATAGTATCGTTGCCTGTACTTTGCGTAAAAGAGTTTATTATTTTAATAACCGACACCCCGTTTCTATTTCTTATAAAGCTTTTAAAGCTACTGCTGTTTAGCTGATTATCTTCAACTAATACCAAATATTTGTCGCCCAAAGTTTCCGATACTATTTCAAAATCGGGAAATGATTCAAATAGCTTTACTTCGCAATTAATATTGTGGTGCAATATCTCGGCAAGCCCGTTTTGAACTACCGCTGAACGGTGCAATATGTATACCTTCTTATTCATTCTGTGCTCTTTCTATTTCCAAAAGTTGAGGTATAAGTATATTGTCTTCAATACGTGCATGGTCGTTTATATCCTTTTCAAAACGAAACAGAGTTACAAGAAATTCGTAGCATATATTTTCATCATAAGTTGGCTCTATATACTTTATTATAAGATTTTTAAGGTCGTTAATTTTTGAATCAACATCAGAGTGTTCCTTTTCATACGAATGTATGTTGAAACCGGCATCGTAAGTTTTATTATTAACCATTTTTTCAACAAGCGGAAATACCTTTTCCTCTTCCTCCTTAATATGCAACAACAGCTCCGACTTGTATTTAAAATAAAACTGTTCAATTACAATAAGCTGGTTCGAATCGGAACTATCGCTTTCTATTAGTTTATGCAAAAGCTTTTCGAGCTTCGGCAACATATAATTGGTGTAATAAGTATGAGTCTTCTTCAGATACTTTACTATCATAAGTGGTGAAAAGGATTTGAGTTCCTTTTCCGGAAAATAATCTTTGTTGTTGTAAGTGTTTACAATAGCTAGAAAGAAATCAATATTTATATCATTGATCTTACATATTTCATTAAGCGTTTTGTCTTTATTGCCCAAATTAACCCCAAAACGGTTTATTACCGGCAACAGGTGATAGTTGTTATTTATAAGGTCAAATACCTTATGTTCTTTTACAAAAATATCCATACTCTGAATTGAATTTATTATAAATACGAACTAAACATATTTTTGTTCACATCTGATTACTAAATAATAAATACATTATATCATTTCCTCATTTCCATATTCACAATTCCTCTCATCTTAAAATTTTATCCTGTATATTTACAATTATAACCACCTAACTTTACGTAAATGACTATAAAACTTGCCAACATATCAGATATTCCAGATTTATGTAATCTGCTTTATTATCTATTTGAACAGGAAGCCGATTTTACTCCCGATGAAGAAAAACAGACAAAAGGATTAAGTTTGATTTTGGAAAATGAAAACTATGGCCATATTCTGATAGCAAAAAAAGATGATGTAGCCATAGGAATGGTATGTATACTCTATACTGTTAGTACAGCATTAGGGAGCAAGGTTGCTATAATTGAAGATGTTATAGTACACCCACATTGCAGAAACTCGGGTATTGGAAGCGAACTTATTGATTCAGCCTGTGAATTTGCCAGAGAGCAGGGATGTGCCAGAGCAACATTACTTACCGATATTGATAACGAAAATGCTCACCGATTTTATATGCGGCATGGGTTCAATAAATCGACAATGGTTCCTTTCCGAAAATTATTATACCTCCCAAAAAGAAAAAGCCTCTACTAAAATTTTAGTAAAGGCTTTACTCTCAAGTGATCGCAACAGGACTCAAACCTGTGACCCTCTGCTTAGAAGGCAGATGCTCTATTCAGCTGAGCTATGCGACCATTTATAAACATTTGCTTAAAAATTATGTACTAATACACTCCCATTAAAAGCGATGCAAAAGTATATTTTTTACATTTAAAATCAAAATTAAAACACACATTATTCCAATTCCAAATCATCCGACGGTTCACCAAAACTCCTAATTAATTCATCTTCAATTATTTCATATGTACAATACTCTCCATATATTTCCGAAAAAACTATAAGAGCTTCTTTCCCTTCTTCATTAATTCTTATTACCTGAGCCTTATTTTTTGCTTTTTGATTCGAAAGCTTAAAATGACAAATTGGACAAATATATTTAACTACATTCCCTTTAACCGGATTAAAATCTTCACTAAAATGAGTTGTATAGTCGCCAAGTTCTGCACTCAAAAATATTATCCCTTTCATTCCTGTTTTTGTTTCTCCTACAAAAACTATATCATCGCCCACATTCAGACTATTTCTGCACGACGGACATAAATATTTTGCTTCCATGACAGTTTGTTTTATTAGTGTAAGTATTTAACACTAATATACAACTTTTTTTACGACAATGCTATTTTAAAAATGATTACTTTACGCAAAAAGTTGCATAACCTATGCAAAATAATGTTGCCTTTCGCTATATTTGCATTAATTGCACTAACACAAACTAAAAAATGAAAAAAGTAACAACAATTAAAGATATTGCCAAAGTACTTGGAGTATCAGTAAGCACTGTATCTAGAGCACTACAGGGTAAGCCCGAAATATCGGAACAAACCAAACAACTGGTTCGCGAAACTGCGCAAAAAATGAAATACCGCCCCAACACAATGGCTGTTGCATTAAAAACACAAAAATCGTTTTCAATAGGTGTAGTTGTTCCACAAATAGTAAGTACTTTTTATGCATCGGTTGTAAAAGGGATAGAAGAAGTTGCAAACGGACTTGGATACCAGGTATTTGTAAGTTCATCGAACGAAGATATGGAAAAAGAAAAACGCAACGTTTTCGGCTTCATCGACCACCGGGTTGATGGAATGATTGTGTCTCTATCGAAAGCCACCGACTCTTATGCTCACATATCACACATTCAGGATCAGTCAGTTCCATTGGTTTTGTTTGACAGAACATCGAAAGAGGTAAATGTTCCGAAAGTAGTTGCAAACGATGCCGATGCTGCATATTTAGCTATAACTCACCTAATTACTCGCCGTTCGAAGCGAATTGCACTAATTACAGGCCCGGAACATATGCTTATTGGGCGCAACCGTATGCGTGGCTATAAGGCTGCATTAAACAACAACAATATTGAATTTGACCCAAACCTTGTAGTACGATGCAACTTAACTGTTGAAGATGCAAAAACTGCAACAAACCGCCTTTTAGAAATGGAAACACCTCCCGATGCCATATTTGGAATTAACGACGAGGTGGCTATTGGCGCACTATTCGCAATAAAAGAGCATGGCTTGAAAATTCCAGACGATATTTGTGTGGTTGGATTCTCAAATAGCAACCGCTCTCGTTACATTGAACCTTCACTTACTACAATGGATCAGAATCCGGAGAAAATTGGAACCCTCGCTGCCAAATTACTATTTGAACAAATTGAAGGCAACCATGGCTATGCCGAAACAAAAGAGATTATTGTCCCTGCCGACCTAATTGTCAGAGCTTCATCAAACAGAACCATGTAAGGATAGATTTCATCATATTAATAAACACAAAAAAAGCTGCTGTCTCAAAAGTAATTTTTGAGGCAGTTTTTTTTTAGCCGCAGATTTGACAAATTTCACAGATTTGATTTTTGGTTTATGCATTTAAAGCAAATAAATGCAAGCAGAAAGTTATCGCATTAGAAGGTTACTTGTTAATAACTCAAAAATAAAATTAGTGCTAATTCGTGAAATTCGTGGCAAAAAAAAGAGGCTATCCCTTTTGAGACAGCCCCCCTTTTAATTATTTGATTTGAGAAAATTATCTTTTAGGTGGTTTTATACCTCTTTGTTTAGCCATCTCTTCCATACGTTGTGCCCATTTCGATTTTTTCACAGGCTTTTTACTTGCTTGTGCTGCTTTAAGTTTAGCTAGTATTTCTTCGTCATTTATAGTTTTGCGAATAGCCCAGGTTTGCCCCATAGTAATAAGAAGCGAAACAAAATAGTAATAACTCAAACCTGAAGCATAACTATTAAACCAGAAAAGCATCATAATAGGCATCATATACATCATGAATTTCATACCGGGCATTTGCTGAGTACCGGCAGCACTCATCTGATCATTTGTTTTCATGTAAATAATATTTACAATAGTCATTAGTAAACAGAATAGACTAATATGATCACCAAAGCCGAAAGGAACTGTAAATGGTAGGTTTATAACCGCATCGTAAGTTGAAAGATCTTCGGCCCACAAGAACGATTTTTGGCGTAGTTCTATTGAGTTAGGGAAAAAACGGAACATTGCAATTAGAATTGGCATTTGGAATAAAAGAGGCAAACAACCGCCCATAGGATTTACGCCAACTTTTTTATACAGCTTCATTGTTTCCTGCTGCTTCTTCATTGCATCTTCGGGCTTATTGAATTTTTCGGTTACTTTATCAACCTCAGGTTTCAATGCCTTCATTTTGGCAGTTGACATATACGATTTATATGTAAACGGGAAAATGATAATTTTAATAACTATTGTCATTATTAAAATAATAAGACCGTAGTTATTCATATGCTTCCCTAAAAAGTTGAACATTGGTATTACTAAACCAACATTGACCCAACGAATAATGTTTCGCCCCAATTCAACAAGGTTTTCCATTCCCAAATCTAACTTCTTCAGCGTTTTGTAGTGGTTTGGTCCAAAATAAAACTGCATTGGAATTGATTCTTGATCCTTTCCTGTATAAGGTATCGATATTTTTGAAGTAAAATGCTTTAAATGATTCGGATTAATAACCTCACTGGTGGAGTTTATATCGGCATTTGCAAAAGCGTTTTTAGCTATTAGTGTTGTGTTGAAAAATTGTTGCTTGTATGAAATCCACTTAACTTTTGTTGTAAGGTTTTCACTAGCATTATTGGAGCGCATACTCAAGCTTTCGGCTGACTCATCGCTGTCGTATTTGTAAAATATACTACTATTTTGCAACTCCCATTTCTTACCTTTTTCGAAGCTGTTAATATAGCTTTGCCATTCAAGGGTCAAATAACCCATATTTGAAGCAATAGTATTATTAACACCGTTAAAATTTATATTAAAATCAATCAGGTATTTATCTTTTGATATTGTGTATAAATACTCAATATAGTTTGTTGAGTCTATTGCAAGTTTGAATGAAATACTCTCTGTATCATTGGAAATAATGCTATTTTCGACTGCTTCTGTATTAAAAAATAGGTTATTGGTAGCAATACTTCTATTTGATGCAAAGAAATTTAATCCAAAAATTGTTGAATCGCCGTTAAACAAAATAAGAGGTTTACCATCGTAGGTTTTGTATTTTTTTAATTCAACAGAATAAATTCGACCTCCTAAATTTGAAAATGTCAGTTTCATTAAGTCATTTTCAACGGTATAATATTTTTTTTCACCATATGCCGATGAAGCAAAATCACCATATTGATCAGCTATTAAACTTTGATTATTGTCTGCCGCCGATTCCGGAGATGTTATTTGTTTTGCCGATTCTGACTGTTTCAATTCAATAGCTTTTTGCAAAGCTTCTTGTTGACGCACAGTTTTCACTGAATCTTCAATATGTTTTTGTTGTGCTAATTCTTCTTTTGAGGGTTTTGTAAAATACGACCACCCCATTAATATCCCAAATATTAACAGGAAACCAATTATTGTTTTTTTATCCATTTTTATTTTTTAAAGTTTTTGTTTAAGCTAATGTTGCACTAATAAAGTCAATAAAAAGTGGGTGTGGATTTAATACCGTACTCTTGTATTCAGGGTGAAACTGAACACCAACAAACCACTTATGATCTGGTATTTCCACTATTTCAACTAAATTAGTTTCCGGGTTAATACCTGTTGGTATCATTCCCCCATTTATATAATCGTCGATGTAAGTATCGTTAAATTCATAACGGTGACGGTGACGTTCGGTAATATCTTCATTTTTATAAGCCTTGTATGCTTTACTGTCTTTATTCAAAATACACGGATATGAACCAAGACGCATAGTTCCCCCTTTTTCAAGAACATTTTTCTGCTCTTCCATAATATCAATTACCGGGAATGGAGTTTTTTCGTCCATTTCGGAAGAGTTAGCTTTGTCGAAGTTCAATACATTTTGAGCAAATTCAATTACAGCACACTGCATTCCTAAGCAAATTCCAAAGAATGGTATATTGTTCTCTCTTGCATATTTTACTGCTGTAAGTTTACCTTCCATACCTCGGTGACCAAAACCCGGAGCAACCAAAATTCCTTTTACAGAACCCAACAGTTCACTAATATTCTCAAAGGTTATATTTTCAGAATGTATCCATTTAACATTCACCTTACAGTTGTTAACTGCTCCGGCATGTATTATTGCTTCATATATTGACTTGTATGAATCCTGTAATTCAACATATTTCCCCACCAATGCTATTTCAGTTGTTGTTTGAGGGTTTTTAAGTTTATTCAGAAAATCTTTCCAAGGCTTAAGTTTTGGAAGATCATCAACCGGCAGGTCGAATTTTTCAAGTACCCGTTTATCGAGTTCCTCCTCCTGCATTTTTAAAGGAACTTCATAAATTGTACTTACATCAATAGATTGTATTACATTCTTAATGTTCACATTGCAAAACAAAGCAACTTTTCGGCGCAGGTCGGCTCCAAGCTCATGTTCGGTTCTTAAAACCAAAACATCGGGTTGTACCCCGGCTTCAAGCAGTGTTTTTACAGAATGTTGAGTTGGTTTTGTTTTTAACTCACCCGAAGCATTCAGGTATGGAACTAAAGTTAAATGAATAACCATAGAGTTTGAACCTAGTTCCCATCGTAACTGGCGAACAGTTTCAATATATGGAAGTGATTCAATATCACCTACGGTTCCTCCTATTTCTGTTATTACAATGTCATATTTATGCTTAGTTCCAAGAATTTTTATCCTTCTTTTAATTTCATCTGTAATATGTGGGATTATCTGAACGGTTTTACCTAAAAAGTCGCCGCGACGTTCCTTTTCTATTACCGATTTATATATACTTCCGGTGGTAACATTATTGCCTTGCGAGGTAGGTACATTTAAGAATCGTTCGTAATGTCCCAAGTCAAGATCGGTTTCTGCTCCATCTTCAGTTACATAACATTCGCCGTGTTCGTATGGGTTAAGAGTTCCCGGATCTACATTCAAATAAGGGTCAAGTTTCTGTATTGTAACTTTATATCCGCGAGCTTGTAATAGCTTTGCAAGCGATGCTGAAATAATCCCTTTACCTAATGATGATGTTACCCCTCCTGTAACAAAAATATACTTTGTATCTACCACTTTTTATACTTTTTTTTGAAAAACAAACAAAGGCACAAAAGTACAATATTTTTTTTGTCTAGCTAGCTTTGTTATGCATAATTCAACAATCTTTTCCATGCTTATCTAAAAACATCAGCAATAATATAACTTAATTTCTCAGCAACTGAAAAATCTCCGGTTGTTAATACAATAATGGAATTTTTAGTTTCTAAATCGTAAAGCAAAAATGAATAAAAACCAAAAACTCCGCCTCCGTGTCCATAATACTCATAACCGTTTCGCTTTATTTTAAAAATTCCCAAACCTACGTAATCATAAAATTTATCAAAATCCCATAGTTTAAATGAAGTGAACTGACTAAAACTTTCATCGGACAATATTTTACCATTAAACAGAGTGTGATACCAAACTGCCATATCTAACGGTGAAGAAATCATAAACCCCCCAGCTCCACTTGCCGTACTCCACGATGTTAATTCTATATCTGAAACATCTCTGTCACCCTCCCATGCATGCGGTAAAATTCCATCTCGCTCTTCAAATGCATAAAAAAATGTATTATTAAGGCTTAGCGGCTTTGTTATATATTCGCACATAGCTTTATGCAATGTCATACCGGTAACCTTTTCAATTACTAAAGCCGCCAATATATAATTGGTTGCCGAATAATAATTCATTACCCCGGGTTCACTTATAGGTATGGGCAAATATTTCAATGCATCGGTCGGTTTCCATTTTTTTGAAGGCATACTATCCAAAAGTCTTTCTAATTCATTATTGCTGTATATATCAGCTAATCCGCTTTGGTGTTGCAACAGCTGACGTATTGTGATGGAAGAATTAACATTCTGATAGCTAGGGAGATATTTACCAATCTCATCATCAACAGACAACAACTTTAACTCTGCAAGTTTCAACATTAATACAGAAACAAAGGTTTTGGTATTACTGCCTATTCGCCAAAGCATATCTTTAGTAACAACTTGTTCTTCATGAGATATACCGGCTGTATATTGATAAATATTGTTTGTAGAATAATCATATACAGCTATTGATATTCCTTTTACATAGGTTTCTGACAAATATTTATTAAGCTCAGAGTTAACTGTCTGTAAATAAGTATCAGTTGCAATGTTTTGCGAGACAACTTTACTACAGAATAAAGCTATAATAAATACTAAAATAAGGTTTCTTGTTTTCATATTTTCTTTATTTAATGCATAAATAACAGTAGCCAACTTTGAAAAGCTTTTAACTATTGTAATATGTAGGGATAAATAAAATAGTATTATTCTTTTATAAAAAAAGCGACATGAAACCCATGCCGCTTTCTGATATTTAAATTAGATAAACTCTATTTTGAATTAATTTGTACTGTATTACTTTTCAGAGAACCTGACTCTGCTGTAACGGTAATTGCAGAAGCATTATCAGTTGATTGTAATATAATCATAGCACGTCCTGTAAATGTAGTAAGGTTGTCTGTTTTATGATTTTGAGTATTTTTATCGCTACCATTATCTACACCTAAATTTGTATAGTCGCCGGTAATATTGAACTTAACTTTTGCGTCCTGCGATCTAACCGGATTACCTTCAGCATCTACAAGCTGAGCTACCACATGAGCAACATCGTAACCATCGGCATTAATTGTAGTTTTATCAACTGTCAACTCAATAGATACCGGTTCGCCTGCTGTTTTTAATACACTTTCGGCAGTATTGTTACCATTTTTTCCAACAGCTTTAAGCTCACCTGCTGCAAAAGTAACTGCCCACTTGTAAATATGGTCTTCAAAATCGGCAAGCTTTTTTGTGCCTAACGATTCTCCATTCAAAAATAACTCAACCTCAGGACAGCCTGAAATAACTTCAACAATAAGTTCTTGCCCTTCTGAATAGTTCCAATGGTCGTTTGTTTCTTTCCAAAACCACAATAATTGTTCCCATGCTCCTGGAGTTTTTTCAACTACTTCACCATTTTCGCCTTTAGTAAACAACGATAGTTCTTCTGTTTGTGTTGTTAAATAAACAAAATCATCATTAGTCCACAAACTCTTCATCATATAATATGAGCCCCTAGGAAAGCCTGCAAAGTCTAGCAATCCACAATTCAAACCTTTTGACGGCCATCTTTTGTTTGCTTCGCCCATATAGTCAACACCTGTCCACAAATAAGTACCTGAAACAAAGTCTCGTTCCATTATAGCTTTCCACTCGTGATATTGACCAAGGTTTTCTGTACCCATTACCACTTTTTCAGGATAATGCTTTTTTGCATAATCGTACATCACACGACGATAACTAAATCCTACAATGTCAAGAGCATCGGCATAACCGGTTTCAAAACTGGCCGAAGGCAATATACAGTTAGCAATTACCGGACGGGTAACATCCATTTCACGTGTCCAGTTTGCTAATTTCTGTGCAGTTTCACCAATTTTATAACCATCAGACTGAAGCTTTTCATAATTTGCACGAATCTCTTCCGGTCCATATGGTGGTTGTGACCAAAAGTAGTTACCTGACCAATCCATATTGCCAAAAAATCCGGTAGCTTTAGCATTGCCATCATAAGTCCACTCTATTTCATTACCTATACTCCATTGAAAAATTGAAGGATGGTTACGGTGTGCTAACATTACAGCTTTCAAATCTTTCTCAGCCCATTCCTGAAAATGGTGAGTATATCCTTTGGTCAAAGAATCTTCTTTCTGCAACCACATATTAAGTCTTTTATCTTTCGGGTAATCCCACTCGTCGAAAAATTCATCTTGAACAAGGAAACCCATTTCGTCGGCAAGCTCTAACAACTCTTCTGACGCCGGATTATGAGATATACGTAAAGCATTACATCCACCCTCTTTCAGTATCTTCAAACGTCGTTCCCAAACTCCTTTAGGAACAGCCGAACCTACAAGACCTCCGTCGTGATGTAAGTTTACACCTTTAATTTTCATATTTTTCCCATTAAGGTAAAAACCTGTTGATGCATCAAACTTAATGGTACGAACACCCAATGTTGTTTCATACTTATCAACCACTACTCCAGATTCTGTTATAGTTGAAACAACTTTATACAAATAAGGGTTTTCAACATCCCAAAATATTGGAGAAACTAAATCTAACATCTCATTGGTAATAATTTGCTTTCCGGCTTCTATATTAAGTTCCGACACTTTTGTTGCAACAACTTTGCCTTTTGTATCCAAAATATCTGTTGTTAAGCTAACCTTTTTACTCTCAGCAAAATCATTATTTACTTTTGTTTCAACACTAACTAAAGCTTTTTCATTTGAAACTTCCGGTGTTGTTACAAAAGTTCCCCAAACCGGAATGCTTAACTTATTTGTTTTAATAAGTGTTACATTTCTGTAAATACCGGAACCTGTATACCAACGGCTATCGGCATAAGCTGAATGGTCAACTTTTACCGCTACATTAATTGCTTCTCCTGATTTAATATACTCTGTAATGTCGAAATAAAACGGAGAGTATCCATAAGGGTGAAACCCTAATTTTGTACCATTTACGTATGTTTCTGAATTATTATATACCCCATCAAAATATATATATACTTTTTCATTAGCTGTAAAATCTACAGTAAAGTCTTTTCTATACCATCCGATACCACCTAAAAGATATGCAGTAGCACCTTCGCCATTTACTGAATCATATGAAAATTCTATTGACCAATCGTGAGGTAACTTAACATCTCTCCAGCCTGAATCATCATAATCAGCAGCCGATACATCTTCATTTATTAATGCAAATTTCCACCCTTGATTAAAGTCTTGCTCCAATCGAGGACTTTCAATAGTTTTTGATGTACATGACGCAAGTAGCGATGAAATAAAAACCATTGGAATAAACCATTTTGTAATTTTCATTTTACTATGTGTTTTAGTTATTAATTTATTTTTCTCATCAGTGATACTACCAACTAACCTAAGAAAAACTTTTCACTTTCCAACAAATATATCACAATACTGCTAATGCACCCAACAATTGCCGTATATAAAAACTGAACAAAGTAGGATAAATAACCACAAACTAACTCAACAATAACTCTATTAATTGCATTAAAATATATTGTATATCAATTAAATAATAAATAATATATACTAAACAATTAAAGTATGCATATTAAAACTTCACCACAAACAAAACCATTAAATTCTAAATATAGCATCAACATTATAATTGGAAATATCATATGATTAATAAAACAAAATACAAATCAGATTAATATCACATCTGGTGTTTCAAGCATAATATGGATGGCGACAAAAACTCACTTACATAATTTTTATGCCAATTTAAGTGTGTGTTTCACATATTAATTATATTTTCGTAGTGGTTTATTGTAATAAAAACCAACGCAAATATGTATTAAGTAAATACTCAAAATGATGGGAAACAACACAAACATCAACGATTCTAATTTACCAATTAATGGTGCTTCTGATTCTGACACTACTATGAACACAGAAATTAAAACTACAAATGACGAAAGTAATCAAAGTTTAAACAGTGATATTAATTTAAAAATTAATGAAACAACTATTGATTATAACATATTGTCAAAAATTGAACTGCTTTCCGAATTGAACAGTTTAATAAATAGTCAGGACATTGAAACTATTAAGGATAATGTTGAAGAAATAAAAGTTGTTTTTTACAAAAAGCTTACATCTGAGAAAGATGAAAATTTAAAAGCGTTTATAGAATCAGGTGGTTTAGAAGAAGAATTCTCTGCTCCAAATGATGATACCGAAGAAGCATTTAAGGAGGTTTACAATCAATACAGAAATAAAAAAACTGAACTTCTAAAGAAACAAGAAGAAGAAAAGACCATAAATCTGAAAGCAAAATACCTTATTATAGATGAAATAAATGAGCTTATAAATAAGGAAGAGTCAATTAATAAAACATTTCAGGAATTCAGAGATCTTCAAACCAGATGGAGAGAATCGGGACTAGTTCCTCAGAGTGAGATGAAAAGTCTTTGGGAATCGTACCACCATGCTGTTGAAAAGTTTTATGACTTTATAAAAATAAATAAAGAATTACGAGACCTTGACTTAAAAAAGAATCTTGAAGAAAAAATTGACCTTTGCGAAAAAGCGGAAGCTTTGTTATTAGAAGAATCAGTAACCAAAGCTTTTAAAACTCTCCAAACATATCATGATAAATGGAGAGAAGCCGGTCCGGTCCCACGCGATCAAAAAGATGAAATATGGGAACGTTTCAAAGCTGCCACTTCAAAAATTAACAAAAATCATCAAGAATATTTCGACAACTTAAAAGGACAGCAGGTAAAAAACCTTGAGCAAAAAACTGCGCTATGCGAAAAAGTTGAAGAATTGGTTAAAAGTAATTGTTCAACACCAAAAGACTGGGAACAAAAGGGCAACGAATTAATAGAAATACAAAAAACATGGAGAGCTATTGGTTTTGCCCCCAAAAAGGACAATAATAGAATTTATCAAAGATTCAAAGATGCTTGCGATGCTTTTTTCGATAAGAAACGTGATTTCTACAAAGATGCTAAGTCGTTGCAAAAGAATAATATGCAACAGAAGCTTGATATAATTGTTCAGGCAGAAGCATTAAAAGAAAGTACCGACTGGAAAAAAACAACCGATGACCTTATAGCTCTGCAAAAACAGTGGAAAGAAGTTGGTCCAATACCTCGCAAACAATCAGAAAGCCTTTGGAAACGCTTCAGAGCTGCTTGCGACTATTTCTTTGACGCAAAAGCAGAACATTTTGGTACTCTTGATACGAAGCAAGAAGAGAATTTGAAACTTAAAATTGCCCTTATTGAAAAAGTTAAACAACTCGAAAAATCAGATAATGACAAAGAAACATTAAACCAATTAATGGCTTTACAAAAAGAGTGGTCTGAAATAGGTTTTGTCCCTTTAAAACAAAAAGAAATAATTCATAAAGACTTCAGAGATGCTATAAATGAGCAATTTGAAAAGCTAAAAATTGAAAACAAAGAAAGAGACCAGCTTAACTTTAAAACTAAAGTAGAAACTTGGTCAAACACAAATTCAAAGGGCAAATTATACGCCGAACGAAATAAAATAATAATTAAAATAAAGGAACTCGAAAATGAGATTTCTCTTTATGAAAACAATATCGGTTTCTTTTCTTCTTCAAATAAATCAAATAAAATGATTGAGAATATTAACCGAAAAATTGAGCAAGCAAAAGAACGAATGGAAACATATAAAGAAAAACTTAAAATGCTCGACTCTGCCGATGATGAATAGAGTTTCATAGTTACAGATATTAATATAATACATTAAATAGTATTACCGGAATGCAAAATAGACATAACAAAAATATTCTACGCCGGTTATTACAATATTCTATTATTTTATATCTGTGCTATCTTCTAATTGCATCATTTTTCGCTATTAATACCAATGTCGATTTTGAAGCCTACTGCCCTTTTGGAGGAATACAGTCACTTTCAAGCTATTTGTTGAATAACACACTGGCCTGTTCTATGACAGGTACTCAAATATTTATGGGAGTAATATTAATTATTTGTGTTATTCTTTTAGGTAAACTATTTTGTAGCTTTATATGTCCCATAGGTTCTATTAGTGAGCTTTTATCGAAAATCGGGAAACACTTTAATTTCAACATTAACATTCCACAAAAAGCCGATTCTGGTTTAAGATTATTAAAGTACTTATTACTCTTTATAACATTTTTCTTTACTCTTAAATCAAGCGAACTTTTTTGTAAAAAATATGACCCTTTCTATGCTTTAGCATCAGGGTTCAGCTATGAGGTAGTAATTATATTTTCTTTAGTTTCAATATTTTTTGTAGTCTCATCTATATTCTCAAAACTATACTGGTGTAAATATCTATGCCCCTTATCGGCTCTGTCAAATATTCTAAAACACTACTGGATATTTATCCCCATAGGAGCAGTTTTCTTTTTTTTGTATTATAAAGGGGTATATATAAAATATACTTATGTACTTATTACTATATGCGCAATCGGTGCTGTAATAGAATTGTTTTTTACAACGCGATTTAATCTTTCTCCTTTTAAAATTATTCGGAATCATGCAAATTGCACAAGCTGTAATATTTGCAATAAAATATGTCATCAAAACATAAGTATTACATCATTTAAAAAAGTAAACCATATTGACTGCAACCTTTGTGGCGACTGCCTTTATTCGTGTCCGGAGCAAAAAGCATTAAGACTATCTGTAATAAATTATAAATGGCTACCGGCAATACTTACAGTAGTGCTTACTATTGCCGGATTTATTTTTGCAAATAAATGGGATATTCCTACGATTAATGAGAAATGGGGTACAAAAACAGAAATGAGCAACAGCCAAGTTCTAATAATTAATGGTCTTGATAATATAAAATGCTATGGCAGCTCCAAAGCTTTTTCGGCTAAAATGAAAAAGCAGAATGGTATTTATGGCGTTGCAACATTTGTAAAAGAGCGAAAAGTTAAAATAACATACAACCCTGATATTATAAGCTCCGATCAAATAAAAAAGGGAATTTTCACCCCTATAGCAGAATCGTTAAAACAGCTAAATGATTCAATAAACACAATTTACGAATACAGCATGGGGGTTGAAGGGCTATTTGACACAAAAGATAACTACAACTTAAAGCTTATTCTTGAAAGCAATGACAATATTTGCGGGTTTATATCGGAATATGGTTGCCCGGTTATTTTAAATATATATTCTCAGCATATTTTTAACATTGAATATATAATTAAGCTTATCGAAACAAATAATAATTTACCTCAATACGAGAAGTCAAATATAAGAGTTGTTTCTTATAATGAGGAACCTGTTATGATTAGCCAAACTGATTATTTTTCAAAAATAAATCTTTTGCACCATCAAACTTTTAATAATTTCTCAAAATACACTCATAATGTTTTAAAGTACTACATTACACCCATGCCCAATAATTCAAATGCAAGCAATACCAATTGGTTCATTAGTCATATTTCACAAAACAAAAACATAATAGAATTTAGAACAACAATTGATTCTTTAGGATACCTTTATGCAAACATAACATATATCGATACTGCAATTAACCCTACAGAAATATTTAAAATTATTAACGCCGACAATCTCACAATCACTTATAGCAATGGAGTAGTAAAAAAAATTCAAAATCCTTTCGTTTTCGCAACCAAAGGCAATGTTGAAGAATATATTCATACTAATTACATAAAGTATTAATTATGAATATAATAGAATGCATAAACCTTACACATAAGTATAATAATAAAACTATTTTCAGCAATATGAATTTTAATGTTGAAAAAGGTAAAATATTAGGGCTTTTGGGTAAAAATGGCACCGGTAAATCTACTACTATTAACATTATGAATGGTTTTCTGAAACCTACTTCCGGCAAATGCTTAATATATGGTGAAAACACACAACAACTATCTCCGAAAACAAAAGCTAAAATAGGATTCCTTATTGAAGGACATATTCAATACTCTTTTATGACAATAAAACAGATTGAAAAATTCTATTCTCGTTTCTACCCCAACTGGGAAAAAGAACCATATTGGGAACTAATGTCAAAATTAAATGTTGCTCCAAAGCAGAAAATATCAACAATGTCGTACGGACAACGTTCACAAATAGCCCTTGGTCTTATTTTAGCTCAAGACCCCGATTTACTAATACTCGACGACTTTTCGATGGGACTCGACCCTGGATATCGCAGGCTGTTTGTTGAATATCTGCGCGATTATGCAAAAACAAAAAATAAGACAATTTTTACTACTTCGCACATTATTCAGGATATGGAAAAGCTTATTGATGATGTTATTATTATTGATTATAATAAAGTAATAACTCATCAAAGTATTAATAACCTTACAAATAGCTTTAAACAATTCACCATTAATACTCCAAATAACAATTTTACTTTGCCACACTCTAATCTGTTGATAAATGCTGAAGTGAAACACCAAAGTATTGAATGCTATTCATTCTGCAACAAACAAGAAATAGAATCTATTTTGAATAATAACAATTTTATTTTTAACTCTATTTCTGAAAAACAACTCAATCTTGAAGATATTTTTATTGGATTAACCGGAAAGTATTAAAAACATGATAAAATCTCTATTTTATAAAGAATGGCTAAAAACTCGATATACAATAATATGCTGTGCATTTATTATTATTGCCTCTTGTATATATTTACATTTGAGTATAAAACATTCTATTTCAAAAAATGGAGTAGAACAATATTGGTTTAGTCTACTATATTTCAGATTTATTTATTTTAATGATCTAAAATACATTCCAGCCTTTATTGGTATTGTATTAGCTATATCGCAGTATATGCCTGAAATTATAAACAAAAAAATAAAACTAACCTTACACCTTCCGGCAAATGAAAACAAACTCCTTATGACTATGCATCTTTGGGGTACTATCGCTTTATCCTTCTTATTTTCTCTTTTTTATGTGTTATTTATAATCACAAACAATGCTCTACTTCCTGTAAATATTACTTTTGCTGCTATTGAAAATTTATCTTTATGGTTTTTAAGTTCATATACAACATACTACTTATCGTCAATTATAATACTTGAAAACAACTGGAGATACAGAATATTGTTTATCTGCATATCCGCTATTCTTTTCTCACTATTCTACAATAACAACTCTCTTGGCATTCATAATTTCTATATTCTTAAAATATCATTCATACCTATTATATCAATACTCACTATAATATATCCAATTACACGATTTAGAAAAGGAGATATTTAATGTACAACACTAGCCGATATATACTTATATTATTCACTATTATTTGTCTGGCATATACAATGCCGGCATTGTATTGGTTAATATTTGAAAAGCATATCCGAATTCCTGTAATAGAATACAGTAGTGTTTCCAATGAATTTCTGTTTATCAGATTTAATAACGAAATACCAGTAAGAACAAATTCTAATGGTGATACTCTTACTAAAAATAAATATGAGCAACTATTGCCGCTTATTTATACTAACCAACTAATACGAAATGGGAATATGCCCGATTCTATTATGGGAGTACACACCGATGTTCATGCTATACATTTCAATACAAACAGATATAAATACACCCCTAAAAATATGTTTGTTCATAACATTGGATTATATCCGCTGTTTGAATCGGAAAGCGATAGGGTTAATCTGGAACTCCCACCCGATTTTTTCAGAATAAACAATAGTATTGAATTTATTACAGCGTCAACTAACGATATTAACTTAGAAAAAAGTAAGCTTTTCAATCAGGTATTTATAAATAAAGGATTCTCTTTTCCTGCTAAAATTATTGCAGGTATTCCTACCACAAGAAAATCAATCGACGAAGGTTATTTTATTGTAGACAATACCAACAAACTGTTTCATCTTAAAATGACAAAAGGTCAACCTTATTTCGAATATATTCAAACACCTGATAACATGAAAATCACACACATTGAATGTATTGACTTCAAAACACGAGAATTTTATGCCATTATATTTGATTCTAACAATAATGTATATGTACTTATTCAAGATATTTACAGCCTAATTAAGCTTCCCATAACAGATTTTGAACAAGAAAAAGATGAACTGAGAATTAGTGAAAATATTTTCTTTAAAAATATTACTACTATTAGTAATAAAGAACTAAAAGTTTGGATTATTGATGATTTATATAATACTATTGCATTTCATAATGAAATACTTGTATCAAAAGAAGAGGCTCAATTTGGTAAAATATTTAGCGTATTATTTCCTTTTGAAATAATTACAAAAAATGCATCAAGTTCATATAAAAACTTCAAGATTACTTTCTCAAAAAACATTTTAATCATCTTAACTAACTTCATTTTTACAATACTATACATAAGTATACTATTACATAAAAAACAAAGTTTTAAGAAGAATTTTACAGAAATAGTATTGGTTATTCTATTCGGTTTTTATGGGTTTGTAGGTAGTTTGTTCTTTCCAAATAAGAACTAAAATATATCATATATAATTCGGGCTATTATTATTAATACACTGCAACATATATTCATTTTCCCAACCATAAATGGTATTATTCCACTCTTTTTTCAACGCAACTTTTTCAAAGCCACATTTTTCAAATAGGCTTAAACTTCTATCATTACTCTCCGAAATATTACAATATAACTGGTGTAGTTTTAAATAAACAAAACAGTAACGCTTAAGCAATTCCAATGCTTGTAATGCATAACCCTTTCCATGCTCAGAACGTTCTACAACAATACCAACACCTGCACGCTTATTATACGGATCAAAATCGAATAAATCAATTGCTCCAATCTGCTTCATTGTCTTTTGAACAGTTATTATAAATCGCTGTTGACGTGCTTCAAAAATATCACGATGCGAATTTTCAATATACTGTTTTAGTATAAATTTACTATATGGAGTAAGAGTATTACTCAAGCTCCACATAATAGTATCATTTTCTATTCTATATAAAAAATCGAGATCTTCCGGCTCTAGGCTTCGCAATAATAAGTTCTCATTTTGCAAAAAATCAGGCTGCAACATATTAATTTCTGAACTTCTCAATAGAAACAATAAACGCATCGGTATACCCCTTTGCAACTACTTCATCTAATGCCTGACGTGCCGAAGTTTTTCCTATGTATTCACCCCAAATATATCGGTAATAACCATCCTCACCCTTCACCTCATCAACATCGCCAATATTTTTAAATCGCCCCGCAGGAGCTTTTGTTCCCAATGCTGCCAGTTGAATAGTATATACCGTTTTGTCACTTTCATTCATTTTCGACTTGTAAAAATTGCTACTCTTTTGCACCAATTCATGGTATTCTATACTGCTTATCACCCTTGCTTTCGGAAAACCTGCATCTACAACCATATTCATAATCGGCAATGCTTCAGCCTGTTCTTTAAACTGCCCCACTGTATATAAATACCCCGATGCTGTTTGAAACATCCACACATTATTAATATTCTCTCCCGATTTACTAAAGTATGTTGATGGTAGCGGCTTATCTGTTTCCATTAATAATATTGTATAAGTAAGTTGGTCTTTATACCTCAACTCATCAGGAACAAAGATATTTTCAACAGTTATTTTATCAGAGTTCGATTTTATTATTTTCATCTCAGCTCTTCTATTTAACCTTCTTCCTTCCGGATTATCAGAACCATCGGGGTTTTCATTTATTGCAATATAATACTCTGTTCCCATACTTTTTGCAACAAAACGACTTGTCTCTATACCACGTCCCTGAAGATAATCTATTACCGCTCGTGAACGTTTTGCAGATAATCGAAGATTATAATCTTCCGACCCATGGCTATCGGTATGTCCTGAGACCTCAATATACAATGATGGATTCTTCTTCATTAGAACAGCCAATCGCTCCAGTTCTTCTTGTGCATCACGATTCAAAACTACACTATTATACTCAAAAAATACATTTTTAATTGTATAATACTCACCATTACTAACCTGAATTGGCCTCATACTCAAGAAGGCAACAACTTCCGGATTCTGCTGATTTGGATCTATTACAACATTTTTCGAAGCTGCTTCATAACCTGTTCCATAAGCTGTAAGCTTATATGTTCCCGGCTTTAGCACAGTTTTAAATTCTCCGGTTGAAACTGACGGACTTAAAGAAGCAATAACTTCACCATCACTTTTTGCCACATGAATATAGAATGATGTATTTAACATACTGTTATCTTGCAACGATAAAGTCCCATGCAATTCATACTCACTTGGAAGTATAACCTTAGGCACTTCAATTACAGGTTCAGTTTCTATTACAGGAACTGATTCAACTACCGACTCTGGTTCAGGTTGTGAAACAGATTCAACCACAGGTTCTATCTCCTGCAAATTATTTTTCACATCAACAATAATCGGCTCTGGTTCTGTTACCTGAACCTCTTCCTCAACCGGTTCAGTGTCAGGCTGAGGTAAATATCTAGGATATTCAATATGATAAATTCGCCACTTCCCCTCATCAGAAACTCCACTCATCAAGGCACTGCCATCTTCTAACGGATAATAAAACAAATCATCTCTACCTGTGTTTACAGGATACCCCAAATTTTGTGGCTGAGACCATGTTCCATCAGAGTTCAATGTCGACTTAAAAATATCATACCCCCCCATACTTGTATGAGCCTCCGAGGCAAAATATAATATTGTTCCATCAGCATTAATAAATGGTGTTTCTTCCTCAAACTGAGTATTTATACCTTCTCCTAAATTCTCCGGTTTTCCCCATTTTCCACTACCGTCTTTGCTAACTCTGTATATATCCTTCCCTCCTATTCCTCCTTCTCTGTCACTGGTAAAATACATTGTATTACCATCTCTTGTCAAGCTTGCATGGGTTTCATTTCCACGAGAGCTAATCTGCTTGGGTAATTTTTCCAATTTCGACCATTGTTTACCTTCCAAAACCGAAAAATATATATTGCCATTACCATAATCATCTCTATAGCATAACATATAATCACCTGTATAATTCAAAAAAGTTGTTGAATAGTAACCATCAGATGCTAATTGAATCGACAAATCTTTAGGCTCAGACCACCCTACTGCTGTTTTTGTTGAATAGTTTATTATTTCAAACCAAAGCTTCTCCCCGGTATAATCATCTTTAACCTGTTGCATTGAAGTAAACACAACCGAATTACCATCACCTGACATTGCCGGATTATAACACTCTTCCGCAATTGAAAAATCAGCTTCTTTCTGAGTAAAAACAATTGGCTTTGCTTCAAGCTTTTTAGCTTGTTCACAAGTTCTAACCTGCAAATCGCAGAAATCAAGATAATATACATCGGTTGGAGAAAGTTCTGCCCTGTATTTTTTATACACATCAATCGACTTATCATAATTTCTAGTTAAACGATAAGCTTTTGCCAAATAAAAATAAGCCTCCTCTGGAGCCTTATCTTCCTTATAATTACCCTCCATATAATTTTTTGACACATTTTGGCTTGCTTTTTCAAGATACGGAATAGAATTTTCAACCATTCCCGGCATATTCAAATAACAAATCCCTATACTGAAATTAATATTTGAATTATCTAATCCCAACTCTGTTAGTTTCTTAAATTTTGGCAAGGCATAATCATATTCTTCATATAACAAATGTTCCTCTGCCTCCTGAAACAATAATTTTACCTCTTTTGTATCTTGAGCTTTTGCTGATACTACCAACAAAAGCAATATTACCGCATATAATTTATTCATATAGTTTTCATTTATTCTAAATCAAAAAAAACAACAAAAAATTAATCTCTTCTTTGTTTTCTTTTACTTAAGCGAGAAAATAAAAACAGTGCAATAAGTGCCAACAAATACAAATACCATTTCTCCTTAATTGAATTACTTATCCCTTTTACATTCTCCCCTGATACTCGTTTGCCTTTTCCTGCGCTCAAATCATCAACAGGCTGATTTGTACTATCTAAAACATCCTTTATCATTTCGTCTGTAACCAACGCACCTACTAACCCTTCTAAATCCTTCTCTTTCGATGACACCAACCCATCTTCTTCTTCTGAATAATTCTTCGTATCATGGACTTTTCCCTCATCACTTTGTACTACTAAACTACTAGATTCTGCAACCTTACTATCAATGCTTTCACTATGTGATTTTTCTGTATATTTTCCCTCTTGTTCAACAACTTTTTGTTTTCTTTCGGCATCGCCCAATGTTGTATTCTTTTGTTTTTCTGCTACTTGAACATCCGCTTTACCTTTTTCATCTTTACCCACAACAGCCTTCATATCGTCTTCCTTATTCAAAAGAGTAACTATATCGTTGAATATTACAACTCTCTTACTTTGATCATACGAATCGTCGGGAACAACCATTTTATATTGTAATTCTCTATGATTTTCCGATTCTATAGTTGCATAAAACTCTTTACCTTTTGGTAAAATAATCAGAAATTTACCGGTTTCTGAATCGGGAGTATATATTCCTACAACCTCATCATCGGTATCTGTAATAGTAATAAATGCATTTTTCAACATCTTACCACTCTTGGTCATTGCAATACCTGCTATAACTGTCTGATTTCTAACATGGCTTTCCGACAAATCTATTCTAAATAAATCATATCGTCCTATACTATTATTATTGAACGATGCATAATATGCTCTTCGCCCGTCAACAGACGGCATATAGTAAACATTGTCATCGGGGGTGTTTATTGGATAACCTATATTCACAGGTGTTAACCACTTATCATCCTCTGAAAGGTTACTAACAAAAATATCGTACCCCCCCATTGTTTTATGTCCCTTTGATGCAAAAAACAATGTTACTCCATCGGGATGCAAATATGCGCCTTCTTCATCATATACAGTATTAATTGACGGTCCAAGGTTCTGTGCCTTGCTCCATTGACCATCGGGCAATTTTCTTACCCTGTAAATATCAAGACCACCATAACCGCCTTTTCTGTCTGACGAAAAATATATCTCATTCCCATCTAACGAAACTGTAGCATGAGTCTCTCTATATTTACTATTTATAACCGGAGGAAGAAGCTGGGGAGTCCCCCACTCGGTTCCGTTCCTTTCACTCATATAAATATTACCGCCTCCGTCATCACTTCTGTAAATAAACAGTTTGGTTCCATCGAACGATAAACCTATTGAAGCATCGTGCTTTGAAGTATTAATTTCACCCGATATTTTTTTAGCCTTTGAAAAACCATTGTCGGTATATGTACTTATGTAAATATCTTCATACTTCTGACCATCATCTAATTCATTATCACCGGTATTGTCAGTACGCTTCGATGTAAATATCAAAAGACTTTCATCGCCTGATATTACCGGACTATGTTCATCATTCGCAGAGTTAATGTTCTTACCTAAATTTGTAACGTCCATTTCAATTGGAGCCGCCACTAACTCTATCGCATTTTTACATATTTGCTCTTCTCTTTCTATCAATGCCAATAACTCAGTTTCATCAGAATCAAGTTTTCCTTTTAATTCAGAATACACCTTTTTGGCATCATTAAATCTATAATTTACATGATATGCCTTACCCAAATAAAACATTGCCTCTAATGGTGAAGCTGTTTCTTTATAATCATCCTGATTATAATCATCACTAATATGTTTTACTGCAAATTCCAAAAATGAAATAGCTTGTGTTTTCATTGTAGCTGTCTGCAAAAAACAGTATCCAACTTTAAAATTCAAATTTGCATTATTGGGCTCATCTTTCAATAATTCTTTATATAACTCTAATGCTTTATGATATCTTTCATTATCAAGATATAATTCAGCCTCTTCATAAGCTTCTCTTGTTATTTGAGCATTCATTGACGAAATACTCAAAAAAGCACATAATACAAAACTTACAAATATTCGGATCATACAATTTGTTTTCACGTTACAATAATTATATAGTATTAAGATGGCAATTTAACAAATTCACAGTAATATATTTCCAATCAACGTATTTTTTTAGCCTATAATAGTCTTTTATACATTTTTTTTTTTTTGATTAAATGATTTTTTTAAATTTACATTGTACCTGTTTACATTAATTGAATGAATAAATTTAAGAGCCTAAAAAAAGAAAAATCGATTTTAGACTGTTTTACCTATAACCTCAAAGCTTTTTTTCATGACCAATATGAAGAAATGGATAGTGAGGAGACTCCGGCAACAGTCATGATGGTTTATGAAAAAAAACTTACATGGAAAGAGTTTAATATATTTGACACTGTTCAGTTCCGAGTTTTTTTTGATAAAGAAAACCTAACCGGCTCAAACCCTGTTAATGTTAAATTCATTTCTAAAGATAAAGAATCATCGTTAGACATTTTGAAATCAATTGTTGACAAGCTACACGACATATATGGCGATGACGACCTACAAAACAAAAATTGGAACAACTCCGACGAACTAGCATACAATAAAAAAGAATTCCGAAGAATATGGACTATTGAAGGTGGAGAAAGCTTTACCAGCGTTGAATACAAAGAAGAGTTTGGAATAACACTAAACATTCTGTTTTTTAACAATATACTTAATCCTCCCGAACTCGAAGAGCTTCAAAAGGAAAAATAAAACAACAATTAAGCATTCTTGAAAATGGATTTCAATATAAAAACCGGCATTACCCGCGATGAAGTGAAAATGGTACAAAAAGAAGATACCGCAATAGTTGTAGGTTCCGGCTCTGCTAAAGTATTTGCAACACCGGCCATGATTGCTCTAATGGAAAAAACAGCATTTCTGAGCATTGAAAATTTACTCCCCGATGGTTTTTCAAGTGTTGGAATTCAAATAAATGTAACACACAAAAAAGCAAGTTTGCCTGGTGCTGTTATTAATTGCATTTCAGAAATCACAAAAGTTGAAGGTAAAAAAGTACACTTTTATATATCTGCAACCGATGAACAAGGTGAAATTGGTACAGCTGAACACATACGATATATCATTAATAATAAAGACTTTATGGATTCATTAAACAAATAGAATTCGTTAACTAAATCTACCTACTTACAACAAAAACGCCGGCATTAGCCGGCATTTTTGATTATTCAATAAATTTATATCCTACTCCTTTTATTGTTTTAATATGATCTGAACCCAGTTTTTCTCTCAGTTTTCTTATATGTACATCAATAGTCCTATCACCTACTATAATATCTTCTCCCCAAACTTTTGAATATATTTCATCGCGTGTAAACACCTTATCAGGTTTTGATGCCAATAATAATAGCAATTCGAACTCCTTTCGCGGTAATATCAACTCATCACCCCCATGCTTCACAACATACTTTTCTTTATCAATAATAATATTTCCGATTCTAATAGTATTATCGTCTCGAACCTCTGCAGTTTTAACCATTTGCGACCGTCGCTTTAACAATGCCTTAACTCTGCTAACCAAAACCTTGGGTTTTACCGGTTTTGTAATATAATCATCGGCTCCGGCTTCAAATCCTGCTATTTGAGAATAATCTTCACCTCTAGCTGTAAGAAATGCTATAATTGGACTTTTGGCTCCGGGTAATTCACGAATTCTTTCGCAAGTTTCAATACCATCCATACCCGGCATCATTACATCAAGAATAATTAAGTCGGGTTGAAATACCTTTGCTTTTTCAAGAGCTTCTTCACCGGTTTCTGCTTTTTCAACTGTATACCCTTCACTTTCTAAATTGAACCCTATAAATTCAATAATATCTGGTTCATCATCAACCAGTAAAATTTTACTTTTCTTTGGCATATGCATTTTTAATTTAATTAGCCGCTTGGTAAAGCTATTGTTAACCTTCTAAACAAGGGTTAATAATATGTTAATTTTTCATTAAGACAATTTAATACATTTCAAAAAATTAAAACGAAACTTTTTTGGCAATTTTTATAAGTATCAGTATTATTGGTAAATATTCTTAAATACCGGAATATTTTGCAGTTATTGATTGTCTGCATATTTCAATTATGTTTTTATTATCTACTACTAAAAGTCATATTAGTGAAACTATCGGTAATAATAGTTAATTACAACGTTATCCATTTTCTTGAACAATGCCTACGAACTGTAGAACTTGCTATAGATAAGCAAAATACTAACGTATGGGTTGTTGACAACAACTCTGTTGATGGATCGTGCAATATGGTTAAAGAAAAGTTTCCATGGGTTAATCTAATTGAAAACAAGCATAACCCTGGTTTTTCTATTGCCAATAATCAGGCTATAAAAAAAAGCAATAGTGAATATGTTCTATTACTTAATCCTGATACTGTTGTTGAAGAAGATACATTCTCGAAAATTATAAACTTCATGGATTCGCACCCTGAAGCCGGAGGATTAGGTGTAAAAATGATTGACGGTAAAGGAAATTTTCTGCCTGAAAGCAAAAGAGGATTACCTACCCCGTCTGTTGCTTTTTATAAAATATTCGGACTATCAAAGATATTTCCAAAGTCAAAAAAATTTAATCAATATCATTTGGGACATCTCGACAAAAATAAAACTCATGAAGTTGAAATATTGTCGGGTGCCTTTATGATGATAAGAAGAGAAACTCTTAATAAAGTAGGGCTACTCGATGAAACATTTTTTATGTATGGCGAAGATATTGACCTGTCATACCGCATAATAAAAGGAGGATACAAGAACTATTATTTTGCCGATACTACAATAATTCATTATAAAGGAGAAAGTACAAAAAAAGGGAGTCTCAATTACGTTAAAGTTTTTTACAACGCCATGGTAATTTTTGCTCAAAAGCATTTTTCATCAACAAATGCAAAATTTTACTCTTTCTTTATAAATACTGCTATTTACATAAGAGCCGGTTTATCTATTGCATTTCAAATATTAAAAAAAACCTTCCTACCTATCACCGATGCTCTAATACTATTTTTATGTTTCTACTTTATTGCACCTTTATGGGAAAATATTAAATATCCTGAGGGTGGAAATTTCCCTCCTGAATATTTTATGTATGCTGTTCCTTCTTATATTTTAATATGGATAATATCTATCTGGATATTTGGAGGTTACGAAAAACCATTCAGAATATTAAAGCAACTAAAAGGTTTTTTATGGGGTACTGCTATTCTTCTTATATTTTACTCACTATTACCTGAAACAATGAGGTATTCGAGAGCAATGCTGGTTTTTGGAACATTATCAGGCGTATTTGGATTAAACATAATTCGCAGCATTTTGCATTTATTAAACATTTCTGACAACAAGTATTATTTAGGCAAAAAGAAACGCATTGGTATAATTGGAACAATTCCTGAAGCTCAACGAATTATTAACATATTAGAAATAACTGCCTCAAATATAGATATTCCGGGCATTATTTGCCCTGATAATAACAACAACAATGGTTATATCGGAAATATTTCACAAATTGAGGAAATTATCAGAATTAATAAAATTGAGGAATTAATATTCTGTTCAGAAAACATTCAATCGCAAACAATAATTCAGATTATGTTACAACTAGGGGGACAAAACATTAATTACAAAATAGCATCACCCGATAGTTTGGCAATTATTGGAAGCAATAGTATTGATACTGCAGGCGAATTATATACCATAGATATAAATAACATTTCAAAATCTGAAAATAAGAGATTAAAAAGATTACTAGATGTTTGTTTTTCAATCAGTTTCCTAAGTTTTTTGCCATTAACAATACTATTTGTAAAACAAAAAGTTGGGTTTGTTAAAAATATATTTAGCGTATTAACAGGTTACAAAAGTTGGGTTGGATATTATAATGCAGATAATGGATTAATACAGAATTTACCTTCTTTACGAAAAGGGGTTTTGAGTTTATCGTTAGCTAAAAATACAACTAAAGAAAAACCTGAACTTTGTGAAAAGATGAATATTATATATGCACAAAACTATAAACTATCAACCGACATTGATATAATTACAAAAGCATTCAGGTATTTAGGGAATCAATCTTAATTATATTCAAATACTCTTGATTGGCTTATTAAATGAGAGTCTTCAAAGAGTATTTTTACCTTACCGTTACTTAAAGAAAAACCCATTGTAAACTCTGATTTATAAATTCGTCCATCGATACTGTTTAGTATACAATCGCCTGAAACTATAGTAAGCTCATTTCGAAAAATATAATCATGATTTTTAAATATTATATCTTTCCATTCTTTTAATGCAAACCCCTCATCTTCAATGAAATTTGGATTTCCCCCTATAAAATATGACAATGCAGCATTCTTGTCGTTTCTGAAAGGTTGATCGACTGCAAAAGCAGGATTGTATAAAAACTGATCGTGATCAAAATCATAATAATCATTAATAAAGTCTATTGCTAAACTTTGTATATTTTCGCCTTCTAGTTGAGCTTTCTTTATATTTAGAACTGCTTCAGACCACTCCTGCTGGAATTTTTCAATATCTTTCAATGTAACCTGCATAGCTTATAGTTTTTAGTTTTAATCATAAATGTATGATAATTAATACTTTCAACCCAATTAATCACTCTTTTTATGATATACAATCATATTTCATACACCAACATACATATTTTACCACTTTTTAACAGCATATACCTTTGCTTAATAGCATAACTTCAATGAGTTAACCGCCTTATTTTCATAAGCAATTATCGCATAAATACATTAAGGTGTTTGACAATCATTAAATTGGTTACCATTCTCTGTACTATCCTTATTCTCATTTGCCTTAACTACTTTACCTTCAGAAGCAAATGATGGAGACAACAATACTCCTTCAGATTTAACTCTCTTTATTTTAGACTCTTTAGTCTTGTCTGCATCAATTGGTTTATTTGGATTTGACTTAGTGTCCTCTATTTCAGGTTCATTACCAAATATTCTGTTGTTATTTTCATACTTAGAACCTCCTTCACTATTTTGGATTGATTGTATTTCAACATCATTTTTTAATTCACGTAAAGATGAACTATTTATATCGGAAGCATTATCCTCAACTGTTATCTCATTCGTATGAGGAGCATTAGCAACTCCATTAGCCTTTGACGGTGAAAAAATGTGGGTATAATAACCTGCACCAAAAGCTAACAATATAGTAACAGAAGCTGCTATTGAATAAATAATATGCTTTTGCCGCTTATTATTTTGCTTTTTCAAACCTGACTGTATATTATCCCAAACAAACCCCGGAGGTTTTGGAGAATAATCATCCAACCCTTTTTGAAAAATCTTATCTATATTATTATTAATTGCCATTATCACACTATTTTATTTTTAGTTTAACGTTACTTTTTCGCTCCGAATACAATTCTTTAACTTTCTCTTGAAGAATAACTCTGGCACGTGAAAGATTTGACTTTGAAGTTCCTTCTGTAATATTCAGCATTTCTGCAATTTCCTGATGCGGATAACCTTCTATTGCATAAAGGTTAAAAACAGTACGATACTGAGGAGTAAGCTCCTGTATCATATCAAGCAACTCCTTACTTGATATTTCTGCCAAAATATCGTCACACACAAGCTTGCTGTCATATTCGCATATTTCAGAAACTGTAAACAAATTATTCTGTTTACGAAACTTTTCCAATGCACAATTTACCATTATACGCCTTATCCAGCCACCAAAAGCACCTTTACCATCATATTGATTTATTTTGGTAAAAACCTTAATAAACCCTTCTTGTAAAACATCTTCGGCTTCTGTATAATCCTTAGCATACTGCAAACACACCCCATACATTTTCTTAGAAAACATATCATAGAGTTTCTTCTGCGAATCGGGACGACCTTTTTTACATCCCTTTATTATTTCATCTATTTCTTTTTTCAAACCGACTATTTTTAAGAAATTATTATCGATTGTGTTATATTGACGCTCTTTATTTAGATATGGTTGCGTTAAACTTTCTCTTTATAAAAAATAATCCTGCAAATGTTAATAAACCATTCACAATTAATATTTCAAATCCAAAACTATATCCCCAAAACAATTGCGAACTATATTGATTTAATAAAAGTGATACCACTGGCGAAAGCAAGCAAACTATCCAAACATATTTATCTTTAATTGCATACTTTGTAAACAGTCCGAATGTATATAATCCTAACAATGGACCATAAGTATAACCAGCAAATGTAAATAGTGTACTTATTACACTATCGTTATTTACTTTATTAAAAATTATTATTACAATTCCCAATAAAACAGAAACCCCAATATGCACAAGCTTTCTGATTTTTTCCTTTTGCTTATGCGGAATATTTTTATCGGGCACCTCAAGAATATCAATTGTAAATGAAGTTGTTAACGATGTAAGTGCAGAGTCGGCACTTGAATATGCTGCAGCAACAAGCCCCAACATAAAAAATACTGATACAATTGGCGACAAGTATCCTTTAGTTGCAATTAATGGAAATAAATCATCAGCCTTCTCCGGTAATATTATTCCATTTTGCTGTGCAAAAATAAACAATAATGCACCTAGCGACAAAAACAACAAATTAACAGGCACAAATGCAGATCCATACCAATACATATTTTTTTGAGCATCTTTTAGGTTCTTACAACTCAAATTCTTTTGCATCATATCCTGGTCTAATCCGGTCATAACTATTGTTATAAATGCACCACTCAATATCTGCTTTAAAAAAAATGTTCCTGCTTTCGGATTATCAAAAAACCAAACTCGGGAAAATTCAGATTCACTAATTACAGAAACCATTTGTTTAAAACTCAAATTCATTCCATCTGAAATATAATAAACACTAAGCCCCACTGCCAATAGCATGAAAAATGTTTGTAGAGTATCTGTCCAAACAATTGTTTTAATTCCCCCTTTAAAAGTATAGAGCCATATAAGCAAAATGGTTATACTAACAGTTACCGCAAATGGTATATTATAAGCACTAAATATGGTCATTTGTAAAACATTTGCTACTAGAAACAACCTAAATGAAGCACCTATTACCCTACTAATTAAAAAATAAGATGCTCCTGTTTTATATGAAACTTTTCCAAATCGTTGGTCTAAATATGTATAAATACTTGTTAAATTCAATTTATAATAAACCGGTAAAAGAACTTGTGCAATTATAAAATATCCAATAAGGTATCCCAAAACCATTTGCATATAAGAAAACTGACTAGCTCCTACCCAACCCGGTACTGAAATAAAAGTAACCCCTGAAAGACTTGCCCCTATCATTCCGAAAGCAACAAGATACCATGGCGATTTTTTTGAACCTATAAAAAAATCTTTATTGTCTGATTTTCTACTAGTTAAGAAAGATATTAAAAACAATAATGAAAAATATGATATAAGAATTATAATGATTGAGTGCGGTGACATAATTGTATTAGTTTTATTTTTTGAGCGAATTTAAATTAAAATATAGTTCACACAAAGGATAAACTATGTATTATAGAGTTATTTACAAGCTTGGTCAAATAATATTGTCCCATTCTTGCCTCCGGCAACAGAAGTTACTATTTTTGCATTCTGCAAATGGCTTAACAAAAAGCTTTTAACTTTCATATTTTGAACATATATATGGACAATCAACTCCCTTCACGATTATTGGAACAAGCTGTAATTGAGTTTGCAAAGCTTCCAGGCATAGGAAAAAAAACGGCACTTCGTCTTGTTCTTCATCTTCTCCACCAAACTAAAGAAGACACTTTTGCTTTTGCAAATTCTATAATACAAATGAAGGAACAAGTAAAAACCTGCAGAAAATGTCATAACATTTCTGAAGAAGAGTTTTGTTCAATTTGTTCAGATCCTAAACGCGACGAATCGCTTATTTGTGTAGTAGAATCAATTAAAGAATTATTGGCAATAGAGTCAACAGGACAATACAGGGGATTATACCATGTTTTGGGTGGCAAAATATCTCCCATGGATGGTATTGGCCCTAAAGATTTAAATATAGACTCCCTTGAGCAAAGAGCTAGAAATAAACACATTGCAGAAATTATACTTGCTTTAAGTACAACAATGGAAGGTGACACTACAAACTTTTATATTTACAGAAAACTAAATTCAATAGAGATTCCCTTATCAACTCTTGCGCGAGGCATCTCTGTTGGTGATGAACTAGAATATACCGATGAAATAACTTTAGGGCGCTCAATAATTAACCGCGTACCATATAAAGGAAAATAAAACTATGCAGGAGTACACATCATTACTATTTCAAATTCTCCCTTAGCAATTTCATTTGCAATAAACTTTTGTTTTACTTTTCCTTTTTGTGAGGCTGTTGTAAATAAATCAACAAACTCAGATGATTTATCTTTAATTACCTGTACAAACACATCAGATAATTCTATCCCTTTTTTTATGCTAAAAATATCTGATATTTGCTTACCCTTTACATCTTTTATATTTAGGCCATATATAGAACACAAACTATTTCCGGCATCTGTTATTAACCCTTTCTTATTCATAAAAATCACATTGCCGGAATCAATTAACAACTTATGTAAATTATTATTTGATTCTTTTAATCGCTTATTTTCAAATTCATTGAGTTTTGAGTCTGTAAGGTCATAAACTATTGCCATTACCCCAAGACACTCATTATCTTCGTTAACTAAAGGTATTTTCGATACATTTTTCCATATCTCATTACCATCTGTTTTAACCTCATGCTCAACATAGTTTATTTTTGGTATACGTGTACGCATTATTTCGTAATCATCGTCGGTTGCTTTTTTAGCATATTCAGCCGATGAAAAATCGAACTCTGTCATTCCTTCAATTTCTTCATAACTGTTTTTACCAAACTTTTCAAGCAACGACTTGCTTGCTTTCATAAATTTAGTATCCTTATCTTTAAAATTCACTCTAACCGGGCTATGCTCTAAAAACGAATCAAACAGGAATTTTTCTTTTCGTAAGTTTAATTGCATATCGGTATTAAGTTCCATTTGACGTCGTAATTCGTCCTGAGTAGCTTCCATCTCTTCAAGGTTCTGTCTTAGTTCTTCCTCCTGTGCTGCCAATTCTTCCGACTGATGCTTACTAGCATTAAGCAAAGCTTTTGTACGCTCATTTGTTTTTACATTTGAGATAGAAGAAGCGATACTCTCCCCAAGCCTTTCAATAAATTCAATCTGATATGGTTCGATTTTATTAAAAGATGCCAGCTCTATAATTGCCAATACTTTTTCATCAAGCATACATGGAACAATCAGTAAATTAGTTGGATTTGCAGTACCTAATCCTGAAGTAATATTAATATAGCCCTGCGGAATATTTGACATATAAATAGTTTTCTTCTCATATGCACAACGACCAACTAAGCTTTCGCCTATCTTTATTTTTGTATGAACCGATTTTTCTCTATCGTATGCTACTGCCGAAACCATTTCATAGTAAACTTCCTGTTCTGCTTGCTCTTCACCTTCTTGTAATACAAATAAACCACCCTGATTCAAATTTACATAATCAACTAAATTTGAAACTATGCCATATCCCATTTTATGAATATCATGGGTATCTTTACGAAGTATATCGCTAAATTTTGCTAATCCGTTTGCTACCCAATTACGCTGTTGTTCTTCAATCTTGTTTTTCTCCAATTCTGCCTTATCTTTTTTTAGACTCTCCTGAAGCTTAACCAATTCTTTGCCAATTAAATCATTATCACCGGCATATGTGTACTGTTTATCTAAATTACCTGAGGCTATTTCAACTATATGTTTTAAAGTATTGCTCAAGTTATTTATAAGCTTATTTACAACAGTATTAATAGAATTAACGGACAATAAATAGCTTTTATCAAGCTCTCCCAACTGCTTTGTTTCGCCTTCAGATATTAAATTTAACTGCTTAATGTGATTTTTAATATTCTTATTTAAATCGACCACTATTCGATAATAGTAATATAAAAATGCTGCAAAAAAAGCTATAATTAGAAAAATATTTAAACCTCGATTTAATTGAAATTTTTCAAAGCTAATTTTAACAATTAGTAAAGCTGCTGCAATTAAAACCGGAGCTAATAATACTATTACACCTTTAAATAACCCTGTCTTTTTCATATATATTGCTATTTATTTATGTCATCTGAAATTAATTTTTAAGATACAAAAAAAAGCCATACGGTATATATCCATATGGCTTTTTTAAAAAATGATAAATTATTACTGATTTCCTAGAATTAAAGGCATCCCATCTTTTCCGTTACCAACAACAACCACTTTGCTATTAGGTGATTTTGCAAGTTCCAAGGTTGCTTCTATGCCACGCATTTTTAATAGTTGAGGTGTTAAGCTTGAATTAATTATATGATTGGCCTTTGCTTCGCCCTCTGCCTGAATACGTTTACGTTCAGCCTCTGAGGCTTCTTTTTCGAGCCTAAACTTATATGCTAAAGCTTCTTGCTCTTGCTTTAATTTATTTTCAATAGCTCCTTTTATATCGCTTGGTAAATTAATAGACCGAATAAGCAATGCTTTCATCTCTATATGATTTTTTCTCAATTTTTCGCCTGCCTCTGCTATTATTGCAAGCTCTACCTCAGAGCGTTTAGTTGAATATATCTCTTCGGCAGTATATCTACCTGCAACCTGGCGAAAAGTAGAGCGAACCTCAGGAATAACTAATAAACTGGTATAATCAAGCTTAAAACCTTCGTACAAACTTCCTATCTCATTATAAACAGGAAAATAACGTACAGTAACATCAATATTTAACGAAAGTCCGTTCCTGTCAAGAACATCCATTGTTTCTTCGCTTTTTTGCTCCTGAACATCATAAATATAAACTTTGTTCCATGGAGCTATTACATGAAAACCAGGCCCAAATATATTATCTTTCTTTAATCCGCCTCCAAAAGGTTTAAACAAAACCCCTCGCTCCGTGGCATCGAGCATTAAAAACAATCGCCCTCCTAACAGAATTAATATAAATAGCGCTACTACTCCAATTACAATTAAATTCGATGATTTTTTCATTTTTATCTTTATTTACATTTTAAATTAAACTACTCTCCAAATGCAGGCATACTAAACAACACAGTATGCTTAATTTTAGGCACAATACTTAAAACAGGAACTGTAGCTCCTCTGATAATACCCTTTGCAAATGAACCCATAAACGAATGTATCAGTTCCAACTGTTCATGCGTAGTAATTACTATTAAATCTCCGTCATGCTCTTTTATATAATCAAGTACTCCACTGGTTCGGTCTCCTACTTTCAATATTTCACCCGATACTTTTACATTATGCTCTTTGATATAATCGACTGTTTGGTTCAAATAATTATTTAACTTGTTTAAAACAAACTCATCGGAGATGGTATAAGCAGATACAACATATATTTCTGCACTATACATTTTAGCCAATTGAACAGCCCAAACTGTTTTTTCTCTACTCTCTTTTGTTACATCAATAGGTAAAATAATGCGCTGAATATTTTCTTTATCAGGGTTTTGCTTTAATGTTATAACAGGGCAAGTTGCTTCAGTAACTACTCTTAATGCATTTGTGCCAATTATCCATTTTTTAATATTATCAGCAGTACTAGTACCCATTACTATCATTGATGCTCCAACGTCATCAGCTGTTTTAAGTATAGTATCACATAGTTTTCCTTTTTCAATTATACACTCCGGCTCTACTCCGGAAACATTAATATATTTTGATGTAAATACTTCTAAATGTTGTTTTAATTTTGCAAAAATACCTTCACGTTCCTCTGACGTAAAAGAATCTGACAAAATTGGATTTACACCTTTAATTACATTTAAAACTGTTACTTTACCTCCGCCTGCTTTAAGCAGGTTATTAGCCATTTTTAATCCAAAAACCGATTTGTCGGAATAATCGACAGGAACTAAATAATGCTTATCATGTTTTTCCATAACTATGCTTTTTGTTACATTACAAATTTAGAATTATTATGATATAAAAAAAGCTTCGAAACAGAGTTACAGTATTTGTTAAATAATTAGTTAATAAATTTCAAAATATATAATGTTAACCGTTAGTATATTTTATATTTTTAAGTTCTAAATCCATTTATAATTGTAATATGCGACAAATAGAAGAATCGGAATTAATATTGAATCCTGACGGCAGTATTTTTCATCTGCACCTTTTGCCAGATGAAATTGCTGATAATATAATTTTTGTTGGTGATCAGGGACGAGTAGAAATGATTTCATCGTATTTTGACATATTAGAAGTAAAAAAGCAAAACCGCGAATTTATTACCCATACCGGAAAAATTGGGAACAAAAGGATTTCCGTTGTATCAACAGGTATTGGAACCGATAATATTGATATAGTTTTAAATGAAATTGATGCTCTTGTAAATATAAACCTTGACACTAGAACAGAAAAAGAAAATAAGAAAAGTTTAAACATAATACGAATAGGAACCAGTGGTTCATTACAGGAAGATATTCCTGTAGACACTCCGGTTGCAAGTAAATATGCCATAGGCTTCGATGGTCTTTTGAATTTTTACGCAAACCGAAATAGTATATGTGATTTAGAAATTGAGAAAAAGTTAAAGCATCATTTAAATTGGAACCCACAGCTTTGCGACCCATATATAATAAAAAGCAACACAGAACTGCTCAACAAAATTGCTTTTGATATAAAACAAGGCTTTACAATTTCAGCACCAGGCTTTTATGGTCCACAAGGACGAGTATTGCGGTTGCCAATACAGGACAATGACATAAATACAAAAATCAGCTCATTTAATAGTAATGATTTGCTGATTACAAATTACGAAATGGAATGTTCTGCAATATATGGATTATCGGCTCTTATGGGGCACAATGCTCTTACTGTATGCTGCATTATTGCAAACAGAATGAGAAAAGAGTATAGTAAAGATTATAAAAAAGCGGTACAAAAGCTTGTTGAAACAATTTTAGACAGAATATAAATAATGGAATCAGAAGAACTTGAGTCACTAATAAAACTTCTTGATGATCCGAACCAAGAAGTTTTCTCGGCTATTCGATTACAACTCAACAAAATGGGGTCTGATATAATTCCTACCCTTGAATTAGCATGGGAGAACTCTCTTGACGAACTATTTCAAACTAGAGTTGAACAAATAATACATGATATCCATCAAAATGAAATAGAAACCCAATTAAAAATATGGATACAAAACGGAGCTAACGATCTGTTTACGGCTGCATATTTAATTGCTAAATTCCAATACCCGGAAACTTCAAAAGAAGATATTAGAAATAAAATTGAACAATTAAAAAATGACGTTTGGCTTGAAATAAATGAACATCTAACAGCTCTTGAAAAAGTTAAAATTATAAACCATATTTTTTTTGAAGTACACGGATTCAACAGAAGTAACTCTTTCCAAACCTCTTCTCAAAGCAACTTCATAAACAATACTTTTGAGCACAAAAAAGGTTCTCCTATATCGCTAGCTATCATTTATGGAATAATATCTCAGGAACTTGGGTTACCGGTAATGGGTGTAGCACTACCCAAAAATTTTATTCTTTGCTACAAAAATACACCACATATTTCAATTGATGATGATTTCAAAGAAGATGTACTATTTTACATAAATCCATTCAATAAAGGAACTGTTTTTGGAAAAAAAGAGATTGACTATTTTATTAAACAACAGAAGCTTGAAAAGAAGAAAGCTTTCTTCATTCCCTGCAGTAATCGAAAAACTATAACTGTTTTATTAAAAAACTTAATTGATTTTTACTTACGTAATGCGGAGAATGAGAAAGCAAACGATTATATCAGACTATTAGATATTATTAAGAAAAAAGATTAGGCTTTTGCAATAAACCAAGGGTTCAATAAATCTTCACGATTATATCTAATACTTTCACCGGTTACCTTTGTTACCTTTCCGCCCATTGCTTCCACAATTGCCTGACCGGCTGCTGTATCCCATTCCATAGTTGGTGCAAACCGCGGGTATATATCGGCTACCCCTTCGGCTACTGCACATAATTTTAAAGAACTACCTTTTGAAATAAAATCAAGATTCTTATGTTCCGATTTTAACTTATTTATAAATTCCTCTGTTTCAACTGACATATGAGAGCGACTTGCTACAACTGTAAAATTCCTCACTGTTTTTAAAGGTAACTTTACACTCAATTCTATAAGATTATCAATATTATCGAAGTGTAACTGACCATTTACTACAGTTTTAAAAGAACCTATACCCTTAATGCCAAAATATAATTCTCTTGTAACCGGAACATATATAACACCAAATACAGGTTCACCGGAATTAACCATTGCAATATTAACAGTAAACTCTCCATTTCGTTTTATAAACTCCTTAGTACCATCTAAAGGGTCAACCACCCAAAGTTTTAACCACTCTTTTCTGGCATTGTATGGTAATTCCTTGCCTTCTTCACTTAGAATTGGTATTCCGGTACTATTAAGTATTTCAACTATTTTATTATGCCCTTTTGTATCAGCTTTTGTTAGTGGTGAATTGTCGCCTTTTGCTTCTACTCCAAAATCATTGGAAGTATAAACTTCCATAATTTCTAAACCTGCCTCAACTGCAGCATATATTGCCTTTAAGTAATTATTATCCATAATTTAATAATACAATTTAGAAAGAACTTTATCAAGAATTTCAGCCACTAGCATTTCAGGAGACTTGCTTATTGTGTCAACTCTCACATCGGGATTTTCCGGAACTTCAAAAGGAGCATCAATACCTGTAAAATTCTTAATTTTCCCTTCTCGTGCCATTTTATACAAACCTTTTACGTCACGTTTTTCACATTCTTCTAATGGAGTATCAACAAATATTTCAATAAAGTTATCGGCTCCGATTATTTCTCTTACAGCATCTCTATTTTTTTTTAGCGGAGAGATAAAACAGTTAATGGTAATTACACCACAATTAATAAAAAGCTTATTTACCTCTGCAATCCGTCGTAGGTTTTCAGCTCTATCCTCTTCAGAAAAAGTAAGGTTATTATTTATGCCTGCTCTAATATTATCTCCATCAAGTATTTGAGTTAAAAATCCTCTGTCATGAAGCGACTTTTCAAGTGCCACCGATATTGTAGTTTTACCTGAACCACTTAACCCATACACCCATAAAACCATTGAGTTTTGTCTGAGAAGCTTTTCTTTATGCTCACGCTGAAGCATTCGTTCAAAAACCGGAAATATATTTTCTGCCATCTTCTTTATTTTACAAGTTTTTGAAGATATTTACCATAATCATTTTTAGCTAAAGGGTTTGCTAATACTGCTACCTGTTCGGCAGAAATAAAACCTCTTTTATATGCTATTTCCTCAGGACAAGAAACCATTAAACCGGTTCTTTTCTGAAGAGTTTCAATAAAATTACTCGCTTCAATAAGGCTTTCATGTGTACCGGTATCTAACCATGCAAAACCACGCCCCATTAATTCAACCTGAAGCATATCTTTATTCAGATACTCTTGATTTACTGTTGTAATTTCAAGCTCGCCTCTTGCCGATGGTTTTATATTTTTAGCAATATTAACAACACTATTGGGGTAAAAATAGAGTCCTACTACAGCATAATTCGACTTTGGATTTTCAGGTTTCTCCTCTATTGAAGTTACCCTTCCTGTTTCATCAAATTCTGCCACACCATATCGTTCCGGGTCATTTACATAATAACCAAAAACAGTTGCGTTACCATTTTCTTCAACATTACTTCTGGCATTCCGTAATAATTCCGGCAATCCGTGTCCATAAAATATATTATCGCCTAACACAAGACAGGCATCATCGTTACCAATAAAATTTTCACCTATAATAAATGCCTGAGCAAGCCCATCGGGTGATGGTTGTTCTGCATACTCAAGATTTAATCCCCAATCTTTTCCATCGCCAAGTAATCGTTTAAATCCGGGAAGGTCTTCGGGTGTTGATATTATAAGTATATCCTTAATATTTGCAAGCATTAACGTTGTTAAAGGATAATAAATCATTGGCTTGTCATAAATAGGCAAAAGTTGCTTAGAAACTCCTTTAGTAATAGGATATAATCTGGTTCCGCTTCCTCCTGCAAGTATAATTCCTTTCATTCTATTTCTTTTAATTTCCGTTAAAACTAGTATAAATATTTATTTTTTCAACAATTCGTGATAATCTCCTGTTAATCCAGACACTTCGGCATTACGAATATCATGAGCAATAACAATTGAATTCATAGCATCGTCAAGTCCGTAGCCACCCCCATTCAATATATCCTGATATGTTTGCGTATGCAAATCAGTGAAACCACCACTAAATTCGAGCTCCTCACCCTCTATTTTTATAGAACGATAAGTTCTAATTCCTGTTTCCCTAATATTTTTAGGTATATCGTTATAGTCAACACTTAAAAACCAACGAACTCTGGCTTTCTTAAGTTGAATAAATCCGGCAGCTTTATCTTTTTGCTTTACATGAACCACATTATGTTGAACATCGCCAAAAATCCAACTTAACATATCGAAAAAATGTATCCCTATATTGGTTGAAATACCTCCCGATTTATCGTCCTGACCTTTCCATGAGTAATGATACCACTTACCTCTACTTGTTAAATATGTTAAGTCTACATCATAAATCTTATTGGGATCGCCACTTTCAATTTTCTTTTTTAATTCAATAATAGATGGATGTAAACGAAGTTGAAGTACATTATATATTTTCTTACCGGTTTCCTTTTCATAATCCTTTAGGGCTTCAACATTCCAAGGATTAAGAACCAACGGTTTTTCACAAATAGCATCGGCTTCATTCCTTAATGCAAACCGCATATGAGAATCGTGCAAATAGTTGGGTGAACATATACTTATATAATCAACCGGTTTTCCTCCTCTTCGTTGTTTATACAAATGTCTGTCGAAACGCTCAAACTCAGTAAAAAAGTCAGCTTCAGGAAAATAACTATCCATAATACCCACACTGTCGAATGGATCAAGAGCAGCTACTAAAACATTGGCTGTCTCTTTTATTGCCTTCAAATGCCTAACTGCAATATATCCGGCAACTCCTATTAATGCAAAGTTTTTCATTTATGCTATCATATTTCAACAACATTATCTCCATCGAACTTATATCTCATTCCGCTTTCCGGACAAGTTGCAATATTATCGTTTTCAAAATTCAGTTTATGCCCATATTCACTAACCCAACCTATTTGTTTAGCCGGATTACCCACAACCAAAGCATATGCTTTTACCGGTTTTGTAATAACCGCACCTGCCCCCACAAGAGCATATTTTCCTATTTCATTTCCACAAACTATTGTTGCATTTGCCCCAATTGAAGCTCCTTTCCTTACCAATGTCTTAATATACTTATCCCTACGTACTATTGCACTTCTTGGATTTAATATATTTGTAAAAACCATTGATGGGCCTAGAAAAACATCATCTTCGCAAATAACGCCGGAGTATACCGAAACATTATTTTGCACCTTAACATTATTTCCAAGTATAACATTTGGAGAAATAACAACATTCTGCCCTATATTACACTTATCTCCTATTTTACAATTAGCCATTATATGTGAGAAATGCCATATTTTAGTTTCTTTTCCAATGTTACAACCATCATCAATTATAGCTGTTTCATGAGCAAAATATTTCTCCATATTAATTACATATTATTAAAAAAACTTCTTATTGCATCAATTACGGTATTTTGTTGCTCTTTCGATAATTCAGTATGCATAGGTAGCGATATTACTTCATTGGAAAGCAAAACAGAAACCTTGCATTCATGCACACTTTTATATTGTAAAAATGCTTTTTGTTTGTGCAAAGGTATAGGATAATAAACCATACAAGGTATCCCGGAATCATCGAGGTGTTTTTTTAGATTATTGCGCTTGCCATTTTTTACTCGTAATGTATATTGATGAAAAACATGAGTAGAATAGTCCGATATTATAGGAACGCTTAACTCTTCAATTTCACTCAGTTGCTCATTATAATACATTGCAGCATTATATCTGGCATTGCAATACTCGTCGAGCAAAGGGAGTTTCACCCTCAATATTGCAGCCTGAATACTATCGAGACGAGAATTTACCCCAATGCGATCGTGATGATATCGTACTTCCATACCATGATTAGTAATAGAAGAAATAATTTTAGCTAAGTCATCATTATTTGTAAATAATGCACCACCATCACCATAACACCCTAAATTTTTTGATGGAAAAAACGAAGTACACCCTATATGACCTATTGTTCCTGCTTTTTTTACAGAACCATCAGAAAAAGTATATTTTGCTCCTATTGCTTGTGCATTATCTTCAACAACAAACAAATTATATTCATCTGCTATTTTCATTATTTCTTCCATATTGGCACATTGACCAAACAAGTGAACAGGAATTATAGCTTTTGTTTGTGGAGTAATAGCTTTTCGTATTTTATCAACATCAATATTAAAAGTGCTTGGACAAACATCGACTAAAACAGGCTTAAGACCAAGTAATGCAACCACTTCAACTGTTGCAATAAATGTAAAATCTGAAGTTATTACTTCATCGCCCGGTTTTAAACCAAGAGCCATAAGGGCTATTTGCAAAGCATCGGTTCCATTGCCACAAGCAATAGAGTGCTTTATTCCCAAATACTCAGAAAGCTCATTTTGAAATTTAGTTACCTCAGGACCTTTTACAAATGCTGCAGAATTAATAACATTATAAATAGCACTATCAATTTTTTGCTTAATCTTATCATACTGCCCCTTAAGGTCAACCATCTGAATATCTGTCATTTTTTAACGCAAATTATCCAAATACCATTTAACTGCTTTTTTTAATCCTTCTTCGAAATTGTATTCAGGGGTATAACCTAATAAAGTTTTTGCTTTATCAATTGAAGCTAATGAATGTGAAATATCACCTACTCTTTGTTCTCCGTAAATTGGAACAATATCAGCAATTTTTCTATCGTATTCCGAAAGATACATTTTTAATAAAGTTACCATTTCATTAAGAGATGTACTATTACCACAAGCTACATTATAAACCTGATTTATAGAGTCAGTATTACTTGTCAATGCTGCTAATTCATTTGCCTGAATAACATTATCAATATAGGTGAAATCACGGGAAAATGAACCATCTCCATTAATTACAGGAGCCTCATGATTAATTAACATTTTCACAAACTTTGGAATCACTGCCGCATATGCTCCATCGGGGTCTTGTCTACGCCCAAAAACATTAAAATATCGGAGTCCTATTATCTCCATTCCATATGTTTTTGCAAACACATCGGCATATAACTCATTTACATATTTAGTAATAGCATAAGGCGATAATGGTTTCCCTATATTTTCTTCAACTTTGGGCAATTCTTTACTATCGCCATATGTTGAAGAACTGGCAGCATAAACAAACCTAGTTACTTTTTCATTTTTAGCTGCAACAAGCATATTCAAAAAACCATCGATATTAGCCTTATTGGTTCTAATAGGGTCTTCAATTGATCTGGGAACAGAACCTAAAGCTGCCTGATGAAATACTATATCACAATCTTTAACAACTCTGCTACAAGTTTCAAAATCTGTAATATCACCCTCTATAAATTCAAAATCGGGCAAATGCAAGAATGCCTCAACATTCTTTCTTTTACCGGTAGAAAGATTATCGAGGCATACTACTTTATTGTTTTGTTGAACAAAATGTTCTATAAGATTTGAACCAATAAATCCTGCACCACCGGTAATAAGGATCTTTTTGTTCTCTAATTTCTGCATATTACTATTTAGCGTAGTTTATTGCTCTGGTTTCACGAATTACTGTTACTTTAATTTGGCCCGGATAAGTCATTTCATCCTGAATTTTCTTAGCTATATCATACGATAGAGTTTCAGAATCGGTGTCGCTAACCTTTTCACTACCCACAATTACACGTAGTTCTCGACCAGCCTGTATAGCGTATGTTTTCAAAACTCCGGGGTAAGAAAGTGCTAAATCTTCAAGTTCGCGTAATCGTTTAATATATGATTCTACTACTTCACGACGTGCGCCCGGGCGTGAACCTGAAATAGCATCACAAATTTGAATAATTGGAGCAATAAGTGTTTTCATTTCCATTTCATCATGGTGGGCACCTATTGCATTACAAATATCAGGTTTCTCCTTAAATTTTTCTGCCATTTTAAAACCGGCAATTGCGTGAGGAAGCTCATTTTCTTCTTCGGCAACTTTACCAATATCATGTAATAACCCTGCACGCTTAGCCAACTTAGGATTAAGCCCTAATTCAGAAGCCATAATAGCTGCTAAATTAGCTACCTCGCGAGAGTGTTGTAACAGGTTTTGACCGTATGATGAACGATACTTCATTTTTCCTACAATACGAATAAGTTCAGGATGCAGGCCATGTATTCCAAGGTCTATGGTAGTACGCTTACCTGTTTCAATTATTTCCTCCTCAACCATTTTTCGGGTTTTGGTTACTACCTCCTCAATACGAGCAGGGTGAATTCGACCATCAGTAACTAATTGGTGTAATGCCAAACGAGCTACTTCTCTACGAATAGGGTCAAAAGCAGAAAGTATAATTGCTTCAGGAGTGTCATCAACTACTATTTCAACACCGGTTGCAGCTTCAAGAGCTCGGATATTTCGTCCTTCACGGCCTATAATACGCCCTTTAACATCATCATTTTCAATATGAAATACTGTTACTGCATTTTCAACAGTTTGTTCTGACGCTACACGTTGAATTGTTTGAATTACGATTCTCTTAGCCTCCTTATTTGCCTGTAACTTAGCCTCTTCAACTATTTCATTTATATGAGCCATTGCATCAGTCTTTGCCTCTTCTTTTAATGACTCTATAAGACCAGCTTTTGCATCTTCGACTGATAAACCTGATATTGCTACAAGTTGCTCTACCTGTTGCTTATGCATTTTATTAACTTCATCGGTCTTTTTATCAAGAATAATCATTTGATTGTTAAGATTTTCCTTAATAACATCAACTTCTTTACTTTTCTTGTTTGTTTCTTCTATCTTTTGGTTTAAAGACGTTTCCTTTTGTTTAATTCTGTTTTCAGCTGAAACAATTTTTGAATTTCGCTCATTAATAACCTTTTCATGCTCTGATTTTAGCTCTAAAAATTTATCTTTTGCCTGAAGAATTTTCTCTTTTTTAATTAGCTCAGCTTCTGATTTTGCTTCTTCTATAATTTTAGCACTTTTCTTACTTAGTCCAATGCGCATTATTACAAAGGTTATAACTGAACCCAGTAAAATTGCCACTAATGAGACTATCATTGTTGTTGTATCCATTTTTGTTAATATAAATTAAATTAAATAAAAAACCCGCACAGTTTTGTGTTTTGTGAAAACCCCTGAATAAACATGGGTGGAGCTGCCGGTAACATTCTTACGTCCCCTGTCCAAAATGGATCCCTAAGGATGGGGCCTGTCTTACCAAAACCGAGCTTAACTCCAATATAGTTAACGTTGAGTTTCCCAAACTAACCAAAAACTAATGCGGGCAAGTTTTTATATATGTCTTAGAACGTATTAATCTCTATCAATAAGATCAGATAAAACCTGATCCATCTCACGCACATCATCTAATACCGGATGTATTTCGTGATGTTCCTCTGCTTCAACCAACTTAGTAACGAACTGTAAGGCTGCCATAGCCAAAAAATCTTGTCCGTCTTTATCGCTGTAAAGATTTTGGTACTGTGATACGGCATCATTTATCCGTTTAGCAGCCTTCCTAATCTTTTCTTCGTCTTTTCTATCTATTTTTAAAGGATAATACCTGTCTATAATATTTACTCGTATAGTTAGTTTATCATCCATCTAAAATTATATTATCTGTTTAATAGAGCTATGCAATGATCAATTTCCCGCACAATCTTGCTTATATTTTGTTTTGCTTTTTTTACATCGTAATCCGATGCAAGAAAAGCATTTTTTAAATCCTCTTTCTTCTGTAGTCCTACTAGTTTTTCAACTTCTCTACTTTTATAATCCAAATCAGCTTTTATCCGTTCGTTCTCTGATTTAAGCTGCTTATTTTCTTCAATCGCCTGCTTATACTGAGACACAAACTTATAGAATCTTTTTTTAAACCCAGTTGCTAACTGAGACATCTCTTCCATAAAAGTCAATTACTTTATTGATTACAATACAAAAATAATAGCAAAAAGGAAATATTACAAATTTTCCACTCCTTATTACACGGCTATTTATAAGTTTTATAGGTATTTATGTATAAGTCAATATTTTGGTTAATATGTTTTTATCAATTTACTTGTAATTTTTTCAAAAAACATATAGGTTTGCTCTCTGTGATTATACAAAACATATGGACAACTTTATAGTTTCTGCACGAAAATACAGACCCCAGACTTTCAACTCTGTTGTTGGGCAAAAATCAATAACTACAACACTTAAAAATGCCATAGTAAATAACCATATGGCACACGCATACTTATTTTGCGGACCAAGAGGTGTAGGTAAAACTACGTGTGCCCGTATTTTTGCAAAAACAATTAATTGTCTAAATCTTACAAGCGAAACGGAACCTTGTAATTCATGTGAATCATGCGTTTCATTTAACAAAGAGCGCTCGTACAACATTCACGAACTCGATGCAGCATCAAATAACTCTGTTGACGACATAAGAACACTAATTGATCAGGTAAGAATACCGCCTCAACTTGGAAAATACAGCGTTTACATTATTGATGAGGTTCATATGTTATCGACAGCGGCATTTAATGCATTTTTAAAAACTCTTGAAGAGCCACCAAAGCACGCATTATTTGTTTTAGCTACAACTGAAAAACACAAAATACTTCCTACAATTTTATCGCGCTGTCAAGTTTTCAATTTCAGCAGAATTACAATAGAAGATGCAGCCGATCACTTAGCATATGTTGCAAAATCAGAAAATATAACATTTGAACCAGAAGCTCTACACATTATCGCTCAAAAGGCTGATGGCGCTATGCGTGATGCACTATCGGTTTTTGACCAAATAGTGAGCTTCTCCGGAAATGACCTTACTTATAAAAATACTATCGCCAATTTAAATGTTCTTGACTACGATTACTATTTTAAACTTACTGAAGCATTCTTAGCAGAAGACTCGGGTCAAGCATTAATAATATTTGACGAAATACTTGACAAAGGATTCGATGGTCAACATTTTATATCGGGTTTAAGTAAACACATACGCGACTTGATGGTTGCAAAAGACTCCCAAACAATAAAATTACTTGAAGTTGGAGCAAATATTAAGGAAAAATATTTAGAACAAGCTAAAAATACCGCACAAGATTTTCTGTTTTACTCGCTAGAGGCTGCAAATAATGCTGAACTAAATTACAGAGCAAGTCAAAACAAAAGACTAACAGTAGAACTGGCACTTATCAAAATATGTAATTTTGAAGAGGAAAAAAAAAAGCTATATTAGCTCGTAAAAAAAGAAAAGAAAAAGAAGCAGGGAATGCAGAAACCACAAATAATTCGACATTAAAGTCAGACAAATCACCAATCGCAACAAGGAAAATACAAACCAATACTCCCCCGGTATTTAAAGAGTATCCCAAGGCTTCGCCCAATATAACTAAACCTGAGAATTACAAAAAAACAGTAAACACCTCTGTTACATCACATACTGAAATACCAAAAGAGAAAGAGCAATTTACTTTTGATGAATTAAAAAAGGTGTGGCTGAATTATGCAGAAGAGATTAAAAATAAGACTCCACGAATTCACAACTACCTTAAAACACACGAACCGGAACTGCTCGACAATTTTGAAGTTAGAATAAAACTAGACAATAATTCGCAGGAAGCAGCATTCAGGGAAAAAGTTTTCGATAAACTGGTAAGTCATTTAAGAAAAACCTTAAACAACTATTCTATAGAGTTATTACTTGGAATAGATGCTTCGCAACAATTAGCGGTTAAATCATATACCAATAAAGACAAATTGAAGCACTTGCTAGACAAAAACAATAAGCTAAAATTATTACAGGAAAAATTTGGCCTTGACTTAGAATAACAAACTGAATAATATCATCTTATTACTATTGAAAAGCTAACTTTTATTAAATATTTTTGAACAAACAATAATACTTAAAAGATACAACTATGCTAAATCAGAAAATGGAGCTAGAGTTAAACAAGCAAATAAATGCTGAATATTGGTCGGCATATTTTTACTTATCTATGTCGGCTTATCTCGATAAAGAAGGTTTACAAGGGTGTGCAAGTTGGATGAGAGTTCAATACCAAGAGGAAATATCGCATGCGCTAAAATTCTTCGACTATGTAATAAACCGAGGTGGTGAAGTTAAACTCCAACCAATTGATGCTGTTCCTCACGAATGGAACGGTATAATTAATGTTTTTGAAGAAACGCTAAAGCACGAAAGAAAAGTAACGTCATTAATAAACAACTTAATGGATGTTGCCATTGAAGAAAAGGACCATGCAGCTAAAAGTTTCTTACAATGGTATGTTGATGAGCAAGTAGAAGAGGAATCGACTGTGCAAACCATTATTGACCAACTAAAAATGGTTGAAGGTAAAGGAATGGGGCTTTTTACCATTGACAAAGAACTCGGACAAAGAGTTTTTGTTGATAGCACTCAAGTATAATTATTTTACAATCAAAAAAAGCTATTTCAGTATTGAGGTAGCTTTTTTTTGATTAACACTTATTTCTCAGGTTTATATTTCTCAATCTCCTATTCTTATTTACATTCATACCCCAAGTAGCGGCAGCATCAGATAATAAATCATAAATGCAAATGTTGATATAATTATAGCATTTTGAAATCCTTTTATATCGAATCCGTTTTTTACAGCTATAAAATATGGTAATAATGCAAGTGGGGTCATTACTTCAACCAGTATTGTTGTTCGGCCCATTTGGGTCCAGGTGCCGAAATACAACAGTATTATTACTGTTACAGCTCCGGCTGCAAAACGAACCACAGTAGCCTCAACCGATTGTTTGCTGAGGGGGTCTTTAAACTGGGCAAAGTACAAACCTATAAGCAATAGCATTAGTGTAGGAGCTATATCGCCAAGTCTACGAATAAACGTTACCAAAAAATACATACTGTTGTCGACAGGTATAAATGAAAGTAAAAAACCGAGAGCTATTGATATTATATATATGTCTTTATACATTGTTTTTATGTATCCCCAGGCTCCGTTTTTTGAGAATATCATTTCTGACGATACCGCAATTGCAGGCATATAAATAACGGTGTAGTATATTGCAGCTTTACGAAGTTCCATTCCCCCCAGCGATTCGCATACAGGTATTCCAAGATAACCGCAGTTCATAAGCAGTATCGATATCATTAGCAATCGCTTGTGGTCTCTCGATGTTTTGCGTAAACGGGTGTATATTATACCCAGCACGGCAAGTATGCCAAATGTGTATATCGATATTTTAACCACCTCGTTATATTCTGTCCAGTCGGCACGTATGCCGGCTGTTGATGTCATTACTATGGCAGGCACAAATACCCAAAGCACTATTTTTGAAAATAAGTCGACCTGCTCGGGCTTGGGTTTTCGTAACAATCCGAACACATAGCCTATAAGTACTATTAGAAACACACTAAGAAACTGTAGAAATATCATTTTGCTTGTTTTATGTGGTTGCAAAAGTAATAAAAAAACAGCCGCGAAGTTTCTCGCAGCTGTTTTATATGTGTATCAGTTAGTATTACCGATTTGGTCGACAGTATCCGGTCGGCAGTTGGCTGTTGTAAAATCCAGACTACTCATGCATTACAAGGTTCGTGATGGAGGCAAAGTGGTATCGCGGGCTGTTTATAATATACTGTCACTTAACAAAGAGGGTCATAAGGAGCACATCGGCATGTACATATCGGAAAGCGAAGATAGGCAGATTACAGAACCTGTCAAGGGTATATAAACGGCTTCGTACCTCAGCCGCCCTTGACAGAACCTGAAATATACCAATTCGGCATTTAAGATTTGGATTCGAAAAATAATATGTCTCAATTTGATAAACTAAAAAATAACTAGACAGAGTTCAGATTACATACCCTCTGATTCCGATTTTAATGCCGAAAAATTAAGTGCTTTATTGGCACTCTAAATATTTATTTCAACACTAATAAAACTCAACAATAAACTTAACTCTTTTACCGCTAGTATCGGAAGAGGGGTTAAGTTTCCATTCTGAACCTTTTTCAACAAGCTGAATTAAATTATCAAGCAAATGCTTATCGGCATTTGCTGTAAAAGTATAATTAACAGGCTTATTGTCCTCTCCCATTTCAAAGCTAAATTCTACAATAAGATAGCTGTCGGTAGAATACGAAATACTATCGTATAAATACCGAACAAACGCTTCCACTCCTATTTGTGGAATAAAAGGCTCCGCTTTTTCATCAAACACTATATTTATATTGCGCTCACCAACAGGCTTTTCTGCAACCATGGTATATTGCGCTCCTTTTTTGCTGCTTGCCAATTTTGATTTTGCAACTCTTGACTGCAAAGGTGCTTCATTATCAGACACCCCTTCTGAATATAATGCAACTTCGTTATTGGAAACAGAAGCAGACGAGGGCTCTATACTTAATACCGATTCTGCATCTATTTCAACGTCACTATCATTGCCCGAAAAAGATTCTACAACTAACAATTCTTCAGACATAACCTCATATTCCTCATCGTTGCCAGGTTCAATTGTAGCAACATTATCAATAATTTTATTATTTGAAATAACCACATCATCTTCTTTCAATTCAAAATCAACATTATCAGAAACTACATTCAATTCAACAGACTTCTCCTCTTTAATATTAATATCTGCCCCATTATCTTGAATCGAACCTGATTCCGGAACATTAACTACTTTCTCAATCCTATCTTTTTTATCAAACTCTGTACTAGCTAACTTCTGAGTGCTTAAATCATTATCGAACACTATATATGCAACTACCCCAAGCCCTAACAACAATACCACAACTGCCGCAACTCTTAAAAGTAGTTCCACTGCACCACTCTTTCTATTTTCAAATTGATGCTCTAATTGTAAAATATCAAAAAGCACATCATCGGCTTTCAAAAGATCAAAACCTTCCAAAGCCTCGTTCAAAAACAGATCGGTTTGCGACTCTTTTTCAAGATCATATCTGTCATTAGCCGACATTTTGCCTTGCAAATATGCAACTATACGACTATATAAACTTATATATTTACCCCTCACTTTCACAATTCTGTTCTATACAAATTTTCAAATTCCTTTTCCCGTTTTGCAAATCGCTCTTCACTTTCTTTTCCGATATATCTAAATAATCAGAAATCTGACGATAACACATTTTATCGTAATAAAACATAGTAACACATAACCGCTGCTGATCTTTCAATTTTTCAATACAATCGGCCAATACTTTTAAAACATTCTCATCACTATCTGTATCAATAGGGTGCAAAACATATTCCGATTCCACACTCTCGTGCAAATATTTTTCAAAATTTCTGCTTATAGAAGAATCTTTACGAAGTTTCATTAAACAATGATTCTTAACTACTACATATAACCATGGCTTAAACTCATTTGGTATATCGTATTTAAGAAGTTCATCCTTTAACTTTTCGTAAATATCCATAACAGCATCACGGGCATCGTCACGGTTTTGTAAATATTTTAAACAAACCCCATACACAAGCGGCATATAGTTTTTATAAAGCAAGCCGAGTGTTGCTAAATCTTTGCTTTGCCTATATTCTTTTATTAAATCTATATCGTTTTGTGGCATTATATCAAAATGGTGTTGAAGTATATAAAGATATAGAATCGACTAACATTTTAGCAATAATTTCACCTCCCTTAAAATTCAAATGATCGGCATCGGCCATATAATCAGAACTAATTCCCTGAGTATATAAATTAATAAATCTACCATACTCCACCTTATTAAGCACTAAACTAAGATTATCGAAATAATGTCTTTCTACATTATTTATATAAATACGGTGATATGGTGTAGCCACATAGTAAAGGTCAATATTATATACATGACATATACTGTCTATTTTCAATAGATACATTAACTGATTACCATAATCAAGCTCCTTTTCTGTTTCATAACTATAATGGCTATTAACAGTTCTCAATATATCTAACGAATCGGGATTTGATCTGTCGGAATAAAACAAACCTCCCATATCGGGTTTACTATAAATACCCTTGATATATTCCCGGCTCATAATCTCATTGCTTTTGTACAATGAATTATTTACATCAAGAAAGTAATGATAACGTTCAATACAACTTCTGCCTTCCGGAAAATTCAAGTTCATTAATCGATAAAATACCGGAGTAAAATTATGAAATGAAACACCGGCAATTACAGTTTTAACTTTGCAACTATCTACTAACAATACTCTTCTGAGCTTTTCATATGTTATGTAATATGGTTCTCCAAAACTTGAGAAATTATAAGCTCTAACTCCAAACCAATCTTCATGAAATCGTTTTATATGAGAATCGCCAATTAACAAACACGTTGCTTGCGATATTCTATTTATTTGTGATAAAATGCTTTCCTTTCTAATAAAATAAACCGAAAGTGTTATACCTACAAATAATAGAAACGGCACCAAAAAAAACAGACATTTTCTAATAAATTGTTTCATACTTTCATTTAAACTGAGCCAAATATATACAAAACACAAATAATTATATGTAAAGTGTTTGAATATAATGGTATTATTCATATATTTGCACCCCGAAAATAAAATTTTACTAATTAAAAAACGTAAAGTATGTTAAACAGTTACGAAACCGTTTTCATTGCTAATCCCGTTTTATCTGCTCCGCAGATGAAGGAAGCGGTTGACAAATTTAAAGGTATTATCTCAGAAATGGAAGGAAAGATAGTACACGAAGAGGACTGGGGACTACGTAAGTTAGCTTACCCTATCCAAAAAAAATCAACAGGTTTTTACTACTTAGTTGAGTTCAAAGCTCCTGCTACAACTATCGACAAGTTAGAAACAGAGTATCGTCGTGATGAGAGAATCATGCGTTTCCTTACAGTAAAGCTCGACAAGCATGCTGAGGCTTACGCTGAGAAGAAAAGAAGTTTGAAACAACAAAAAGCGGAGGAATAAATCATGGCACAAAATCAATCAGAAATCAGATATTTAACTCCCCCATCGGTTGAGATTAAAAAGAAAAAATACTGCCGTTTTAAGAAAAACAAGATCAAGTATATCGATTATAAAGATCCTGAATTCTTAAAAAGATTCTTGAACGAACAAGGAAAAATTCTTCCTCGTCGTATTACCGGTACTTCGTTAAAATACCAACGCAAAGTGTCAACAGCAGTTAAGAGAGCACGTCATATTGCTTTATTGCCATATGTAACTGATATGTTTAAATAATCTGGGAGGAACGAAGAAATGGAAATCATATTAAAGCAAGACATTCCTAGCTTAGGATACAAAAACGACATAGTAACTGTTAGAGACGGTTACGGCAGAAACTTTCTTATTCCTCAGGGCCTAGCTATTTTAGCAACCGATTCGGCTAAAAAAGTTATGGCTGAGAATATGAAACAAGCTGCTCATAAACAAGAGAAAATCAAAAACGAAGCTCTTGAACTTAAAGCTAAATTAGCTGACGTGAAAATTACTATTGGTGCAAAAACCAGCTCAACAGGTAAAATTTTCGGTTCAGTTAACAATATTCAGCTTTCTGAGGCACTTAACAAACAAGGCTACAGCGTAGACCGTAAAAACATCCTTCTTAAAGGCGAGGCTATTAAAGAAGTTGGTGAGTTTGTAGCTAAAATTAAACTTCACAAGGAAGTAGAATTTGAAATTCCTTTTGAGGTAGTTTCAGAATAATTAATTATTCATAACATATAAAAAGCCTGTTCTTTTGGAGCAGGCTTTTTTTATATCTAAATTAATTATCTGTAGTAATTAGAGCAAAACTGAGCCAGTTCCATTCTTATTTAATTCTTAACTACTTTAAATTCTTCAACCAACTTATTTTCTAATGTTACTTTAATATAATAAGTTGACGGCACATACCCTCTCATATTTATCTGAGTTTCGCTATCGGTCAGCTTTTGACTTTGTACTAATTTACCTTGCAAATCATACAATTGAAATTGCAATTGCTGCGATGTAATATATTGTTGAGACGCAATATCTTGAGTCTGTTGAAACGCAACATCTTGCGGTTTCTGAGACGCAATATCTTGCGTCTTTACCGAGAGTATCAGATAATCGGTTACAGGGTTTGGGTACAACACTACTTGCACAAGGCTTATAGTTTTGTCTTCTATGCCTATTAAGGTTGAAATCTCGTAGGCTTGCTGAATACCTTCGGCTATTGTTCCGTTGCTGGTAATGTAGCTTTGATATGCTACTTGCCCTACGGAGTAACTAACTATACCGGCACTACTTGAGGCTTCGCCTCCCCCTGCAGTTACTTGTGTCTGAGCAAGCAGTCCTATTATAGGTAATATAAATACTACTACTAAAAGTATTTTCTTTCTCATTTGCTTTTTGATTTTCTTTCTAATACCCTCTAAAAGCACTACGTAATTAACAATGTCTCATTTAAACACTGGTCTCATTCGGCTATAAGGTGTAAATTAATCTTTCAAACAGCGAACCGATAATCCCAATGTTTTTGCACTACTCCCTTTCGATACCCCTGCATTATTATAACTTATAAGTCGGCTTAATACATCGACTCCACTCTCTGAAATGCTCCAAAAATATGCATGATTTCCCTCATTGTGCGATGTACCATCGGTTCCCAATCTGTATCCTCCGGGAAGTGCCGAAAAACCACTTGCATTATTAATACTTAAGTCAGAACCAACGGCTCCGCTAGTTGTTGACACATTCCACAAAACTGTAGAAGCCATTGCTTTTGCTATTTTACTACTACCTGCACCAATAGTACTATCATAATTGTAACCTTTTGCCGATAAATATGTTTCGAGAATTATCCACTCATTATCGGTTGGAACATGCCATCCTGCCGGACATAAACTATCGGTATTAACAGCATACCAATTATAAAGCACCCCATATTCCAAATAATATGAATTAGCCTTTGCAATTAACATATCATTGCCATTATATCCATAAACACCATATGCCGGCATAGCTAATGACCCTTTTGATATAAACTCACTATTATTATGAACATGAGGCAAATAAGCAAGATTGTCAGACATCCACAACTGACTACCCAATTTTAGAACCGAATATTTATTATTATCACGAGTATCTACAAGTCCATTTTTTATTATAGCCCCATCTTTCATATATGCTACAATATCATCAATACTAACCCCTGCATTGAATAATGCCTGAGGTTCTGAAACCTGATATAAAACCGACTCAAGCTTTTTAATATATGTAAGTAATAATAATGTAGTATCGGCAATAGCTTTTGCGTGTTCTGCATTAATTCTCTCAATAGTATCTGATAGTGCTCCAGTTGTAACAAATCTGCTGACATTTGGAATGTCAGCTCTTATTTGAAAAGCTGTATCTTGAATTGCCTTTGTATTTAAATGCATTAATAACAAATCGGGCTTCTCTATCAATTCATTATAATTGCCACTAAACATATTGGAACGAATACTCGCAGCTGTATCATTTAATGCCGTTATATTTGCAAAGCCACTTACATCAGGCATATTCCCTGCTTCTTTGGCATATAATGCATAAGGTACACTTAACAACTGACTTACTCCGGCAATAGTATAATTATTGCCACCGGTAATATCGGTTTCTATTTTTATAAAATAGTCGCCGGTAGACCATGCTATTTCAGAAAAATTATATCCGGTTACTCCTGTTCCTATTTCTAAAGTAAGCAATCCATTTTCATTGGTTTCTGAATTATGAAGTTCAGAATATACTACCTTCCCGTTAGAATTTCCATACAAAATACTTATTTGCACTCCCACCAACTTACTTTTAATTAGTTCGCCGGTACTATTACGTATTATAGCCTGATAACTAATTTTTTCCGGACTTTGAGCATATACACTCACAATAATTAAAAAAGCAACTATTATTGATACTGTTATTTTTTTCATGATTTAGCAAATAATCTTTTAATACGCACGCAACCACCTATATATAAATCCATTAGCACACTTACCAATAAATAATATTCAACTAAGCTTTTATTGCAATAGTTTCAATTTCAATCAATGCATTTTTAGGGAGGTTTGCCACTTCATAAGCTGCACGTGCAGGAGGGTTTTCTGTATAATACTCGGCATAAACACTATTCATAACAGCAAAGTCGTTAATGTCTTTCAACAATACAGTCGATTTAACAACATCGGCAAACGAGTAACCTGCTTCCATAAGAATTGCCTTTATATTTTCAAACACCAAGCGGGTTTGTGCTTCTATACCCTGCGGCATCTCACCGGTTTCGGGGTGCAATGGTATCTGACCCGATATATACAATTGACCATTTGCCTCTACTGCCTGGCTATAAGGCCCTATTGCTTGCGGTGCTTTATTGGTTGATATTATTCTTTTCATTTCGATAAAGTCTTCTTTATTTCACAATATTCAAATGGTATATCTACTAATTCCGAGAAGTCTTCACCTACTTCCAATATATCGTCATCACCCTTTAAATAGTGCCATTTAATTAATATTTCACCGGCTGTTTTATGAATTTTTTCAAAACGCTCAAGTAGCTGTATAAAAACTTTTGCCGACGATGAATTAAAATAATCAAGCTTAAAATCTATTACCGTTTTCTCTAGTGGGTCTTTGGCATATTCCTTTACCCAATCAAATACTTTCTGATAATAATCAACAGCATTCTCGGGACGACTTCTCCCCTCAAATTTGAAAATATTATCTTTCTTATTCAATACTATCCCTAATGTTGTATCGGTAGCTTTTAATACTAATTCGTTCATTCGCTTATAAAATATTTAACCAAATATAGCAAATTGTTTTTTGGGTTCAAAGCTTCAAAAAAAGGCTATTACACATAATGAGTTTGGATACATTTTTTTTATAAAATATTTAACAGATGAATCCCCTGACATATTCATGTATATGATTGTAAAACTGCCATATTATTTATATGTTTACAAATACCATAACTAAGTCATTCAAATTATGATAAAGCACCTAATAACCCTATCCTTAATTCTTCTATTTTGTAATACAGCATTTAACCAAACACTTGAACAATTACAAGAAGAATTAAATACAACCTATAATATTCAGGACAAAGCATATATGCTTAATAAAGTAGGTGTTGAATTACGCAACACAGGACAACTCGACAAGGCAATTGACAAACACATAGAAGCATTAAATATTTACAAAGAATTATCTGATATTCAAGGACAAGCCACTTCACTTAATTACTTAGGTGGAGTTTACTGGCGAACAGGCGATTTTGACCAAGCAATACAGCAATACTCCAACGCACTTCAATTACTTGAAAATGATAAAAACAACGAAAAATATGCACACATATTAAATAATTTAGGTTTAGCATACAACAGTATAGGCGATTATAAAACCGCACTTGAATTTTATTTTAGAGCTAATAGTTTTTGGTTAAAAAGAAATAATAGAGAAGAGCTTGCTAATACGTTGAATTATATTGGCAATGTTTTTTTAACACAGAATCTTCATGACTCAGCCATGAGTTTTTATAAGCAGGTTCTTGAAATAAGAGAATCGCTAGGTGACTCATCGTCAATTGCAGCAACATACAATAATATAGCTACACTATATAAACGCAACAACGATATTGAAGCTGCTATTTCGTATATACAAAAATCAATAGATATATTACCCGAAGGCGATAATTCTATGCTTGCCCGTTTGTACAATAATTTGGGTGGTGTTTACTGGCAATATAAGGACTACAAAGAAGCATTGGCAAATTATTTGAAAGCTCTTGAAATTAGAGAACAAGAACATAACATGACTGAAATAGCTGCAACAAGCAACAATATTGGATTAATATACCGCGACTTAGGCAACTATGAAAAGGCACTGGAATATTTTCACCAATCACTTGAATTGTATAAAAAAACGGGCGATAAATTTTCAGAATCAAATGCACTTAACTTTATTGCCGGTGTTTACTGGCAGAGTAAAGATTTTGAAAAATCGTTAAATACATACACACGCTCATTAGCTCTCCGCAAAGTAACCGGCGACAAAAAATATGCAGCCCGTTCTCACAATAGCATTGCACTTGTATACAAGAGTATGGAAAAAAGAGATAGTGCTCTTATACATTACGATTTTGCATTGAATATATATCAGGAACTTGGCGACATGAAAAGCGTTGCTGCCACTATGAATAATATTGGTAATCTTCACTTGAAATTTAACGAATTTGATGCTGCCGAGAATTATTTTAAGCTTGCTTTATCGGCACGTAAAGACATATCAGACTTTAATGGCGAAGCAAATTCTTCGCTCGATTTAGGTAGACTATACCTCTCTGAAAAACGGTACAATCTGGCCATACCTCTTTTTAACAGAGCTTTATGGATAGCTGAAAAACAAAAAGATATAAATCTGCAAAAAGATATTCTGTTTGAACTTGCCAATGCAAATGCAGCAACAGGTAATTATGTTGTTGCATATACATACATTTCCGATTACATAAAACTGAATGATAAAATACTTAGCACAGAAAGCATTAAAAAAATTGCCGATATGCAAATAAGGTATGAAACCGAAAAAAAGGAAAAAGAACTAAAAATAAAAGATATACAATTATTTAAGCAACAAGAGAAAAACCGCCGCCAACAAATACTTATTTACTCAATTTTAGCAGTTATACTTATTGCCGGGCTATTTGTAATATTTATTACCCGCCAAAATAAAATCATTAAAAAAGCTAATGAATTGCTTGAACAAAAGAACTCTGAAATTGAAGCACAACGCGATGATATTCAAAAAAAGAACAAGAAAATAACCGACAGTATAGAATATGCAAGCAAAATACAAAGTGCAGTACTACCACCTGAAGAGATTCAAAACGAGGTTCTGAAGAATCACTTCATATTTTACAAGCCACGTGATATAGTAAGTGGCGATTTTTACTGGATGAGTAAAGTTGGAAACAAATCGATAGTTGCTGCTGTTGATTGTACCGGACATGGTGTTCCCGGAGCATTTATGAGTATGTTGGGAGTAACTATGCTTAATGAAATAATTAGTAAAAACACATTTAAAGATGCTGCTGATATTTTAAATATACTTAGAGTTAAAATTAAAAAAGCGCTATACCTACCCGATAAAAGCACTACATCGTCGGACGGTATGGTTTGCGCATTGTGCATATTCGACTTTGAAAACTACAAACTCGATTTTGCAGGTGCCGAGAACCCTCTCTATCTAGTACGTGAGAATGTACTTGCCGAATATGAATCGGAAAAAATGCAAATTGGCAGCATTCCTTTTGATGAAGTACCTTTTACCGGTCACTCAATTGACCTGCAACCCGGCGATGTTCTTTATATTGCATCAGACGGATATCAAGATCAGTTTGGAGGAGAACACGGACGACGCTTACTTACAAGTAATTTCAGAAAAATTCTTACTGAAATAAGCACTAAAGAAATGAGTGAACAAAAGAACGAACTAGAACGAAAATTAAATGAATGGCAAGGTGATAACCGACAAATAGACGATATTTTAGTAATGGGTATTAAAATAGATTAAACAATGAATAAAACCATATTTAGCCTTATACTTTTATGTAGCTTCTTATATTCCGTCAAATTAACATCAAGAACAAATACCGACAGTATTGAAATACAACTAAACCATGCAATAGGCAAAGAAAGAACCACTACACTTCTCGAACTTGCCGAAGCGTATCTTGATACCGACTTAAACAAAAGTTTTGATTTAGCCAACGAAGCATTTTCTGCTGCTATTCGCTCAAATACTCCCGAATATAAAGGCGATGCTATGCTGTTAAAATCTAAGGTCGAATACCGAAGAAACAATTATAGTAAAGCCGGCGCAAATGCTAAAGAAGCATTTAAAATATTTACAAAAGAAAAAAATAAAGCAAAAGCCGGAATAGCTCTGCAAATGCAAGGACATATAGCATGGAAAGAAGCTAATTACTCTAATGCCATAAAATATTACTCTAAGGCTAAAAATATTTTTTCGCGTTCTGGTGACAAATCACTCCAAATAAGAGCCGATATTAATATTGGGAATATCTATAATGAACAAGGAAAAAATGAAGAAGCCTTAAAATTATACATAAATGCAAATAATGAAGCCGGTAAAACAAAAGATATTACATTACAAGCCGATGCATTAAACGCACTTGCCGGAATATATTGGAAAATTGGACAGTTTAATGAGGCAATGAATCTATACGAAAAGTCACTTAATTTTAGAAAACAATGTTCTGACCCGGTGAAGCTTGCTTCGGCTCACTCTAATTTAGGCATACTGTTAATGGATAAAGGAAATTATACCGAAGCATTACAACACCATACTCAAGCATATTCCATTAATAAAGAGAATGGAACTCAAAGCGATATTGCATATTCGCTTAATAACATTGGAAACGTTTATTGGCGAATGGGACAATACGACATGAGTTTACAATACTATGAAATGTCGTTAGCAATCAGAAAAAACATAAATGATATTAATAACATTGCCAAATCGCTCGATAATATTGGTTTGGTTTACAAATCACAAAACAATTACACTAAAGCACTTGAATATTTTACCCTCGCTCTTGAATGGAGAGAACATAATAATCAGGAAAAACTTATACCAAACTCTTTGAGCAATATTGCAAGTGTGTATTTGAAACTGGCAAAGTATGACAATGCACTCGATTATTATATGCAAACTCTCGACATTGCAGAAAAGAACAACAACAAACTACTATCGGCAAAAACACTAAATAATATTGGAACCATATATTTAAACTTGCTTAATTATGAAGCTGCAATAGAGAACCACAAAAAAGCCTTATTACAATATATTGAACTGGAGAACAGGATACAAATAGCAGTTACTCACAATTATTTAGGCAATGTATATTGGCATTCAGGGAACTTGTCTGAAGCTCTTGAAAACTATCTTACAGCACTTAGAGAACGAGAAGAAATAGGTAACAAAAAAGGGGTTGCAGCTTCATACAATAATGTCGCCCTTATATACCGCGACATGAACAAGTACGACCAATCAATTCAGTTCTATCAAAAAGCCCTTAGCCTTTATAGTGAAATGAATGACCAACCGGGGTATGCAATGGTTCTAAATAATATGGGTGATGTATATACGAAATTTAATAAAACAAGCATTGCATTAGATTATTATAAAAAATCACTTTCAATTAGAAAAGAAACAACTTTGCCCCGCGATATTGCTATCACACTATTGAACATTGGGCAATTGTATCTAAATAACAAAAACTACCCAAATGCAAAAAAACATCTTGAAGAGGCAAAAGTATTTGCATTAAAATCGAGCGACCCCGAATTGATTAAAAATGTTACATACGACTTATACACCCTTTACTACGGCTTAAAAACTCATGCTTTAGCTTTAGACAATTACAAAATGTATGAACAATATGAAGACAGTATAATAAACCGCGATAATATTAAACGACTTGCAGAACTACAAATACGATACAAACTAAGCAGAAAAGAGTTTGAAATTCAGAAACTTAAAAATGAAAACTCTATCAAAATAGTTAAAATCAAATCGCAAAGAACTATACTTATTATAATGGCTGTTTTCTCACTGTTTACTCTGACCATGATTATATATATATTAAAAATGTATCGTCAAAAAAACAGAGCCGTCTCTATTCAAAATAACTTATTCTCTATAATAGGTCATGATTTGCTTATACCACTAAGTTCTATTTCAAATTTAAGCGCATCGGTTATTAATAAAAGCATTACACTATCGAACCTTGAAGAAAAAAGTTTCAAAATACAAACATATGAAACAATAGAGTCAGTAGTAATGCTTTTGAACAATCTGTTACAATGGGCAAAAAGGATTAATGGAAACATACTTAACAAAAAAGAAAATATTGACTTACGTGAAATTGTTGACGATTGCTTCAAATTAATAAGCATTCAAACAGCTTCAAAAAATATTATACTTAAAAATGACATTTCTGATAATACTAACATATACGCAGACCCAAATACAATAAATCTTGTACTGAGAAACCTCCTTTCAAATGCTTTAAAATACTCATACGAAAATGGAACTATAAGAGTTTTTTCACAAGAAAATGAAAGTACTGTTACAATTGGTATTGAAGATAACGGCATAGGTATTTCAAAAGAAAAAATTGACACTCTGCTAAACGGAACTAATAATAATTCTTTGCAAGGAACTAATAAAGAATCGGGTAATGCATTGGGATTAAAACTATGTAGGGAATTTATTTTATTAAATAATGGTAAAATGTGGATAGATAGTGTAGAAAATAAGCAAACAATTTTTTATTTTAGTTTACCTAAAACCTAATTACTCGGGCTATGAAAAAACAGATAATTATACTTGCAACTATTATATTGCCAATAATTACATTTGGTAATAACTCAATAATTGAACATTTTAATAAAGATAAAAACGATAAAAAAGTAGAAAATCTTATTAAAAAGTTAAATAGTACCGATTCCATTAAAGGACAAGAAGCTATAATTTACGCTATTGAAGCTCTTAACTGGGCTACAGAGAATGACCGCATTAAAGACCAGGCGTTATTAACCAATTACATAGGAAATACCTATTATATAATGGGGAATCTTGAACAGGCGTTGAGTTATTACCAAAAAACACTTCGCCATACTCTGGCCTTTAATAACAAAAACGATGTAGCCAAAATAATGCAAAAAATTGGTTTAGTTAATTTTAATCTCAGCGACAGAAAAAAAGCATTACTATACTTTCATCAGGCTTTAAGGTTATATATAGAACTAGACCACCCTAATAATCAGGCAGAAATGTATACCAATATGGGTTCTATTTATTATTTTTGGCAAGATTACGACAAAGCACTGGAAAACTACAACAAAGCACTTTATATATATAAAAAACTAGAAAATGTAACCTCTGCATCAAACCTACTTTACTTAAAGGGTATTACATTACACAAGCTAAATCAAAATCAGGAAGCTATACAAACACTTGAAAACTCAGTAATAGAACTAAAAAAAGTTCAAAATCTCCCTGAAGTAGCCAAAATATACGATGCTATAGGCGATGTATTTTTTACTACCGATGAACTTGAAAAAGCCATGCTTTATTACATGAAAGCTTATGATATTCATACAGTTAGTAAAGACAGTATAATTATAGCTCAATCGCTAAATAAAATAGGTAATACGTACCTTGAAATGGGTAATTTTAAGGAAGCAAAATTGCATCTGGATAAAAGTATGAAAATAGCTGAAAATCTTAACCTTACAATAAGCAAAGTAGATAATCTGAAATCGTACTATGAATTACACTACATTCAGGGATACTCAGAGGAAGCATTACGATATTTTCAACAATACAAAAACCTAAAAGAAGCGGTATTGTCAAATTCAAGCAGTTCTGATAGTGAATACAGCAAGTATGCAAACAAAATGCTTGACCTAAAAAAACAGATTCTTGTTCAGAACAAAGCATATAAGCAACTTATGAATATTACTTTTGCTATTGTATTTGTCCTTATTGTAATTATTATCAGAATGTTTGTGGTAATAAAAACCAGAAAGAACGGCAACTCCGATAATGATTAAATAATACTAATCGTCGTATCGTTTAACTATTGATGCGTAAGCATCAATACGGCGATCGCGGAAGTAAGGCCATATGCGTCGCACATTTTCGGTACGTTGTTTGTCAATATCAATCAATTGTATTTCTTCATTAGTGTTCGATGCCTGTACCATAAATTCACCCTGAGGACCTGCAACAAAGCTATTGCCCCAGAACTCAATACCATTGGTTACTTTCGATGGGTCGGCCTCGTAACCAGTTCTGTTTACTGATATAACAGGTACTCCATTTGCAACAGCATGGGCACGCTGTATAGTAATCCATGCTTCACGCTGGCGATTCTTTTCTGCATCGGTATCGGTTAATTCATAACCTATTGCTGTTGGATATATAAGTACATCAGCCCCACGCAATGCCATTAAACGTGCTGCTTCGGGATACCATTGATCCCAACACACAAGCACACCAAGTTTTCCTACCGATGTTTGTATTGGTTCAAAACCCATATCGCCGGGGGTAAAATAAAACTTCTCGTAGTAAGCCGGGTCATCGGGTATGTGCATTTTTCGGTATTTACCGGCTATAGAACCATTAGTATCGAATACTACCGCTGTATTATGATACAAACCAGGTGCTCGCTTTTCAAATAGTGATGTTACTAAAACTATTCCTAACTCACCTGCCAATTGACTATAAAAATCGGTTGCCGGACCGGGAATAGGTTCAGCTAAATCGAAATTTGAAACATCTTCTGTTTGACAAAAATACAAGCTATCGTGCAATTCTGGTAATACCACCAATTTAGCTCCAGCGTTTGCAGCTTCTCTTATTTTATTTCCCAATTTTTGACGATTAGCCAACTTATCGGAACCAACTTTTATTTGAATTATTGCGGTTTGTATTATACTCATAATTAAAGTTTTATAAATGATTAAAAGTTCCCTTCGGATAATTCATGGTAATACAGTGCAGTGAACCATGTTGTTTTACTAATGCCAAACAGTTAATACCAACTATTTCGTATCCGGGATGAGCTTTTTGAATTGCTTCCAATGCCTTATTATCTTCAGGTACTCCATATACAGGCACCAGTACCTTTTTATTTAAAATTAAATAGTTAACATAGGTTGCCGGCAAGCGGTAGCCATTATCGTATATTGCCGAAGGTAATGGAACAGCAAATAAATCATACTGTTTTCCACTGCATGAAGTAAATATTTTTAACTCTTCTTCCATTTTTTGCAATTCATGAAAATGGAGGTCGCTTTCATCGGTACATTTACAATATACAATACCATTATCGGGAGCAAAACGAACTAATGTATCAATATGTCCGTCGGTATCGTCACCTTCCAACAATCCATAATTGAGCCACAATACTTTTTTTACCCCAAACTTATCTTTTAGCAAATCCTCCAATTCAGGTTTTCCCCATTCATCGTTTCTGTTGTTGCTCAATAAACAAATCGATGTGGTAAGCAAAGTTCCTTCTCCGTCCGATTCTATTGAGCCTCCCTCAAGAACAACGTTTTTTCGGTTAACTACTTTTGTATCACCAAAATACGACAGCGCTTTTAAATTACGATTTGTACAATTATCATTATTTGCAGCAAATTTCATTCCCCACCCATTGAATGCAAAATCGTAAATTATAGGCTCTCCATTTTCAAAAATGGTTATACCTCCAAAATCGCGTGCCCAGGTATCGTTATAGTCAATATTTGCAAATATTATTTCGTTTTGCACCCTTTCGGAAAATACTTTTTTAACCTCGCTACTATTATCACATAACAACAATACCTTAGCGGTTTTTGTTATCTCGGTAATAATATTTATATAACACTCCTGTACTTCGGGTAATATATCGTTCCAATCGGTATGAGTATCGGGCCAGGCTAACTCAACAAGTTGCTGAGGATACCATTCGGGTGGATAAAATTTGCCTTTATTCTTATTCATAATTTTATTATAACAGGTGGCAAAAATAGAAAATTAGTCGGGAAGTATTTTATGTTATTGCATTGAAAATGGATAATAAACATTAATGCAGGTTTTGTGTATTAAAATAAAAAGCAACACTTTTGCAATTCATTTTATAAGATACAAATATGTCAGTACATACAGAGGTAAAAGTAGTAACCACCCATGTTTTAAGTGAAATGAAACACAGGGGTGAAAAAATATCAATGCTAACGGCTTACGATTTTAGTATGGCATCGCTTGTAGATGCCGCCGGTATTGATGTAATATTAGTAGGCGATTCGGCTTCGAATGTTATGGCCGGCCACACTACTACCCTGCCTATTACACTCGACAATATGATATACCATGCAGCCTCGGTAGTGCGCGGTTCAAGCAGAGCATTAATAGTAGTAGACTTACCCTTTGGAACATATCAGGGAAACTCTAAAGAGGCTCTAAATTCATCGATACGAATAATGAAAGAAACCGGAGCACACGCCGTTAAACTCGAAGGGGGCAGCGAGGTAGAAGAGTCAATAATAAGAATACTTTCAGCCGGCATTCCTGTAATGGGACACCTTGGGCTTACACCCCAATCGATACATAAATTTGGAACTTACGTAGTAAGAGCGAAAGAAGAAGAAGAGGCCGAAAAGCTTAAAAAAGATGCTATCCTACTTGAAGAGCTTGGGTGTTTTGCCATAGTACTAGAGAAAATTCCGGCCACACTTGCTGCCGAAGTAGCAAAATCGGTTCGTATACCAATAATTGGTATTGGCGCAGGAAACCAGGTTGATGGACAGGTTCTTGTATTGCACGATATGCTTGGTATAAATCAGGAATTTTCGCCACGTTTTCTGCGTCGCTATCACAACCTTGCCGAAGAGATAAAAGGTGCAGTAAGAGGATACATTACCGATGTAAAAAATGTAGATTTCCCTAACGAAAGAGAGCAATACTAAGGAAGTATTTGAAGTAAATATAATGTCCTCTTTTAATATTTTTAAATGAGCAAATTTGAGAATTTACAAATTATTACATTAAAAATCTTTTAAACTCGCAACCTGCAACCTGTAACTTATAACTTGTATCGTGCAACTAGAAATTTTATACGAAGACAACCATATAATTGCTGTAAACAAGCAGGTATCAGATATTGTACACAGCGATAAAACAGGCGACAAATCGCTTGAAGAGTATGTAAAAGAATACATAAAAGATAAATACAACAAACCCGGCAATGTTTTTTTGGGGGTAGTACACAGATTAGACCGTCCGGTTTCGGGTGTGCTGCTATTTGCCCGTACAAGTAAGGCTTTAGCTCGCTTAAACGAAATGTTTAAAACCAAAAATAACATTGATAAAATATACTGGGCTATTGTTGAGAATAAGCCAAATTTACCTTTTGCAACACTTATCAATGATTTAAGGCGCGACACTAAAAAAAACAAAACCTTTGTATGCAAATCGCCAACCTCCGATTCTAAACAAGCTATTTTAAATTATAAGCTAATAAATTCATCGGAAAGATATTATTTACTTGAAATAGACTTAATTACAGGGCGTCATCACCAAATTAGGGCTCAACTATCCCACATAGGCTGTACTATAAAAGGGGACTTGAAATATGGAGCTAAACGCTCTAACCCTGATGGAGGAATTAATCTTCATGCCCGTTATTTGAAGATAGCACACCCTGTTTCAAAAGAGATAATTGAAATAACGGCTCCTGTACCAAACGATAATTTGTGGAATTATTTTACTAAAAGCCAAAAGTAAAACACTATGAATATACTAGTAATAGAAGATGAACCTAAACTTGCCGAATTTATAAAAAAAGGACTAGAAGAGGAAAATTTTAATATTGATGTTGCTTTTGACGGTTCAATTGGCGAACGAATGGCGTTAAAAAATAATTATGATATAATAGTTCTTGATGTAATACTCCCATATAAAAACGGCTTTGAAGTATGTAAAGCTATACGCGCAAAGAAACAAAATACTCCAATTATTATGTTATCGGCACTTGATGCTTTAGACGATAAAATTACCGGATTTAACTCCGGAGTTGACGATTACTTGGTTAAACCGTTTGAGTTTAAAGAACTACTGGCACGAATCCATTCTCTATTAAAAAGAAGTAAAGGAATAATAATATCGACCGATATGCTGAAAGTTGGCGATTTACAATTAGATATTGATAAGCGTATTGCTATCAGAGGTAATACATCGATTGACCTTACAGCAAAGGAGTTTAAGTTACTGGAATACTTAATGCGTAATAAAGGACGTGTAATATCAAGAAACGATATATCGGAAAAAGTTTGGGATATTAACTTCGACACCGGCACTAATACTGTTGATGTGTATATTAATATTTTGCGAAAAAAAATTGATAAAGATTCACCCAATAAACTTATTCACACAAAAATAGGTATGGGGTATTATATTTCTGACAATCAATAAAAAATCAAGAATCACTATATAAAGAGCCATAATAACAGATGTTTTTAAACTTAAAAATGGAGATAAAAGATAAAATAATGTACCTATTTGTAACAATAGTAGCCATTATTATTATTTTACTCAGTTTGGCTATTTATATCTCTTTCTCAAAATCGAGAAAAGAAGAGTTCTACGATCGCCTGACACAAAAGGCTACTCTAGTTTCACAAATGCTAATTGACATTGATGAAATAAATATTGAATTATTGCGAAAAATTGAACATAATAACCCATTGAGTTTACCTAATGAGATAATAACCATATATGATTACAATAATAATCTAATTTTCACATCAGATACAATACTATTTAATCAATATAGCGAAGACATTATACATGAAGTAAGGCTTAAAAAAGAGATTCGACTTACAAACAACAAAAAAGAGACAATTGGTAAGTTTTATACCGGTCAATACGACAGAATAGTAACATTTGTGTCGGCAACAGATATATTTGGCCTCAATAAGCTAAAGCGTTTACGCTTAATTCTATTGATTGTTTTTTGTTCAAGCCTGATAATAGTATTTATATCGGGAAAAATATTTGCACAAAGAACATTGCTACCAATAAAAATGCTTATGAAAGAGGTTGACAGCATTGAAGCTAATATGCTTTCTATAAGAGTAAATACAGGCAATAACAACGACGAAATAGCCCAATTAGCAACCACATTTAACCGATTTCTCGACAAGCTTGAATCGTCAATTGAAATGCAAAAAAGTTTTATATCGAATGCTTCGCATGAGTTACGAACACCACTTACAGTGTTATCGGGTCAACTTGAAGTATTATTACGCAAAGAACGTGATATTGATGAATACAAGCAAACCATACTTACAGTATACGATGAAATAAAAAATTTATCCGACATATCGAATCGGCTTTTACTATTAGCTAAAGCAAGCGCCGAAACAAACAATTATAATTTTACTGAATGCAGGGTTGATGAAATAATATGGCAAACACAGGCGGAATTGAAAAAACTTCACCCCGATTATTATTTGAACATCCAATTTGCAGATAATATAGACACTCCGGAAATGTTAACCACATCGGGTAATTCGTCGTTACTAAAAGATGCTTTCTATAATTTAGCTGAAAATGGTTGTAAATACTCTAGAAATAAGACTTGCGAAATAAAACTTGAAACAACTAATAATATTATACAAGTTAATTTTATTGATTCAGGAATTGGTATTTCAGCCGATGAATTAAACAATATATTTGAACCTTTTTACAGGTCGAAAAATGTTTTGAATTATAAAGGTCATGGTATTGGGTTGTCAATTGTTGAAAAAATTATTTCCCTTCACAAAGGTGAAATACTTATAAAATCAGAACCTGAAAATGGTTCAATATTCTCAATATTGCTTAATATAAGTACTACATCCACAAAATAATATTATATCATATAATAATTATTATTAAAAAAGCTTACTACATTTAATTCATTATAGTAGTGAGTAGCGAGTAGTGAGTAGTGAGTAGTGAGTAATCAAGCATCAATAGTAAATTATGTATAATACTATTCTAAATATTTTTGAAACATCACTGCCACTAGCAAATCCGGCATTAAAATTTCTTGCTATTTTAACTATAATTTTAATTACCCCTATAATATCAAACAGATTAAAAATACCAAGTATATTGGGGTTAATAATAGCGGGAGCTGTAATAGGTCCAAACGGGCTCAATTTATTACTACGCGATAGCAGCATAATACTTTCAGGTACAGCCGGGTTACTTTACATCCTTTTTCTTGCCGGATTAGATATAAACATATCTGATTTTAAAAAGAACAGTTTTAAAAGTTTTCAATTTGGAATGTATACTTTCATAATACCTATGTTTTTAGGTATACTAACAAGTTATTATATTCTGCAACAATCAATAATATCGTCGGTATTAATTGCAAGTATGTATGCTTCGCATACATTAATTGCCTACCCGATACTCAGCAAACTTGGAGTAACTAAAAACAGAGCAGTAAACATTACTGTTGGAGGAACTATAATTACCGATACTCTTGCTCTTTTGGTATTGGCTATAATAGTAGGAATGACAAAAGGCAATGTAAATAGTGCTTTTTGGCTAAAGCTAACTATTTCAATAATCATATTTGTTCTAATAGTTTTAATAATTTTCCCAATTATAGGCCGATGGTTTTTTAAGCGATATACCGATAAGGTATCGCAATATATATTTGTAATGGTAATGCTGTTTTTGGCCTCGGTACTAGCCGAAGCTGCCGGAATAGAAGCAATAATTGGAGCTTTTTTATCGGGCTTGGCTCTTAATAAATTAATTCCGTCATCGTCGGCTTTAATGAACCGAATTGAATTTGTAGGAAATGCCATTTTTATTCCGTTTTTCCTTATTGGCGTTGGAATGCTTGTTGATTACCGCTCATTTTTTAAAGACACTGATACTATAAAAGTAGCTATTGTAATGACTATTGTTGCAACTCTTGCCAAATTTTTAGCTGCACTCATAACTCAAAAAACACTAAAATACACTATAAATGAGCGCAGAATTATTTTCGGATTGAGCAATGCGCAAGCGGCAGCCACACTTGCAGCTGTTTTGGTAGGCTACAATGTTATATTAGGGTACTCCGATTCAGGCGAACCTATAAGATTACTTAACGAAAGCATACTAAACGGAACTATTGTAATGATACTCATAACATGTACTATTGCCACATTTGCTGCTCAAAAAGGGGGTAAAAACATCTCATTAAATGAATCAGCAACAAATACCATTGAAAACAAAATAGTTCCTGAAAAAATACTAATTCCTGTTAGTAACCCCGAAACTGTAGAAGATTTAATTTCGCTTAGTTCTATATTAAAAACAACCATCAATAACGGATATTTATATGCCCTGAAAATATTAGATAACACTAATACTACGCTCGATTCTGAATTAAGTTCAAATAAAATACTTGACAAAGCAGAATCATTTGCAACTGCTTATGATATTAAACTAAACAAATTATTGCGATACGATTATAATATATCTAATGCCATAATTAGTGTTACAAAAGAACAAAGCATTTCTGATATTATTCTTGGTATTCATAAAAAACATAAGCTTTCCGAATCGTTTATCGGAAATATAACTGAAAGCATTATTGCAAAATGTAACACTACTGTTTTTATTTATAAGCCAACTCAACCTATTGCAACCATTAAACGACATATTGTTATTGTGCCTCCCAATGCCGAAAATGTTATTGGGTTTACCCGATGGCTATTAAAAGCAGGTAATATTCAACTTAACACAAACTCAAAATTAGTTTTCATAGCCAACGAACAAAGCTCTATAATTATAAAAAAACTGATTGCAAAGCGAAATATTAATGCCGAGTTTAAAATTACAGATGTAAGCAGAAACTTCTTATCAATTTCTTCCATTATTAAACCCGATGATAACATGATTATAATAATGAGCCGTATTAACAAACCATCATATAATAAATATATGAACACAATACCTCTGTATCTCGATAATCAGTTTCGTAACAACAGTTTTATTTTAATATATCCAATCCAAATTGGAGTTATTGATAATGATATTTCCGACCTTACCAACCCTTCGCTTACCGAACCTATTGAAAAGCTTAACGCAATTGGCAAACAGTTGTGCAGGTTATTTAAAAAATAGCACCCATTGTTTTTAATCTCTTTTTAATCTCAAATACATTTGGTCTTAATAGTGTGGTCATAATTTTGATTTCAACAAATAACTTATTTTTTTGAAATTATGACAACTCAACACAACAAACGTACAGTAGGATTAGTATCATCTATTGTAATTTTATTAATGGCATCGGCTGTGTTTTATAATGGAAAAAACAAAGCAGTAAATAAACTAAACGATGAAAAAATAGTTAGCGAAAAACTCCTTTCCGAAACAAAACAACTCGATAAAAAAATTACATCAATAAAAGATCAGTTGGCAAAATCGGAAGTTAAAAACAGTGATTTATCAAAAACTATTGATAACAGAAATAAAGAACTATCAGAAAAAAGTAACGAAATCAATAAACTCCTTGCCGACAAGGCTTCGGTTAACAAATTAAAAAAGAAAATTGCGGAGCTTGAAACCCTGAATGCTAAAATTAATAACGATATAGCTGATGCTCATAAAAATAACAGCAGTTTAATTGCTGAAAACAGTAAACTGAATAAACAAATAAATGAGGCTAATAATGAACTACAAGCACTTGTAGCTCAAAATGCTTTTCTACAAGCTATGATAGCCGACAACTACAGGGTTGAAGCCTTAAAAAAACACAATGATAAACTAACCATTCGTGCAAAACGGACTAATAAATTACAAGTTAGTTTCGATATGCCTACTAATAATAATAACAGTATTGTGTTTAAAATAACTGACCCAAAAGGTAATGAAATATCAAGTGTTAATAACAAACAAATATCATATAACACTACTGACAAGAACCTTACTGCCGACAACAACAATATAGGAGCTATTAGTGTATCGCGAACAGAATTAACTTATACTCCCGATAAAAAACTCGACAAAGGAATATATACCATAAAAGTATATAACGGCGATAAATATGTAGGCAGTACACAAATGAAGTTAAAGTAATTTTTCATACATAAAAAACCTGACACAGGAGTTATCCCGTCAGGTTTTTACAAAAAAAATAAAATCCCCATTTTACTATTTATAACCTTACAAAGTGGTGATAATAGCAACATTATTACGCTAATAATAAATCCATATAATAATGAGAAGTATAAATTTATCCGCCATTTCTCAAAATAAGGGCACACACTCAAAATACTCAACAGTTGTGAAGAACAAATTAATGTTTGTTGGGTTATAAGTCTCCCGGATATGCAAGCAATTGCTTAATAAATATCCGGGAGCATCCTGATAACTAACAAATTACTCCTTTTTGATTTCAAAAAAATTCATTATGGGCAAAATAACCACACAAAGCATACAAAATTCAGTATTGAGTTACATTGGTATTGTTTTAGGCACAATATATACCATTTTTATTATCCCTAAAGCATTTAACAATAACCCCGACGATTGGGGAATTATCCAACTTGTTACCTCGTATGTTATTCTGTTTATGTCATTTGCCCAACTCGGTTTCTCTAGTATTCTTATTAAATTTTGGCCCCAATACTCAGACAATAAAAATAAGCAAGGAATTATTTTTTTCTTCTTTATTCTCATTATCACCGGATTAATCACAGTAACTGCAATAATACTTTTATTTAAAAGGCAAATTTTTTATTCCACCCCTGAGAGTTACAACAAAATATCGGCACTACTTCCATACCTGCTTATTGTATTTGCAATAAACACACTTTTCCAATTCTACATTTATTTCTCTTGGGTATTTCAAAAAACAGCCTATACAACATTCTTACGTGAAACATTTCTCAAAATATGGACATTCATTCTTATTGTATTATATTATTATAATCAACTATCATTCAATATTTTTTTCAACCTCTATTTTTTAGGATATGCAATTCAACTTATTGCAATATATATTTACTCACGCAAATCATTTAACATACCTATAAAAATTGACTTGTCGGTATTCAAAAACAAACCTCAACTTAAAGAGATATTAAAATACGGTTCATTCAGCTTTCTTACAGGAATAGCTACTGTATTGGTTGCACGTATTGACCTTATAATGATAAATAAATACGTTAACCTTGATAGTGTAGCATATTACAGTATTGCTATTTTTTTTATTGCTGTTGTTCAAGTACCTGTACGTGCACTTATTGCAATAGCCTCACCCATAATATCGCAAAATATGAGCATTAACAATATATCGGCGGTAAAAGCAATTTACTCAAAATCATCACAAAACTTATTTCTAGTTAGCAGCATTATACTAATGTGCATTATTGCTAATATCAATGAGTTTATGGTAGTACTTGGCGATAAATTTGGTCAAATAAAATATACAATCATAATACTAGGAATAGCCCGCCTGTACGAAATAATTAACCAAATGAGCAGTAGCATTATATCTTATTCTAATCACTTTCGATACGATATTATTTTTGAATCTCTTTTGTTAGTTTTAACAGTTATATCAAATATAATATTTATACCATTATTCGGAATCAACGGTGCAGCACTGGCTACAGCTATTTCAATAATTATTTACACATCAGCAAAAGCAATATTTGTATATCAAAAATTCAAAATACACCCTTACTGTTTTAACTCACTTAAAATATTATTCGTACTCATACTTTCACTAAGCATAACAACATTAATACCAGCTTTAGGCAATTTATATATAACAATTGTATTAAAAAGTACATTTATTCTAATAACATTTACCATAGCAATATTATTTCTGAATATATCTGATGATTTTAAAACACTATTAGTGAAGAATAATCCCTATAAAAAAATTCGCCTGTTAAAAATTCCGCAAACTAAATATATTCAAATTAAAGAAGGTATATAATATAATTTTTATATTTTTGCCGCCATTGAGGGGTAAGTATACATTACAGGCTTTTAGCACCTTTACTACTACAATACTATTATTTTTAAATACTTATGTAGAATCGGCTTACCGGTTCGTGATATAATAATGCTGTATACTTAATAGCCTCAGGTAATATTAATTTAAGTTTGCATAATGCATAAGATTTTAAAGAAAAGGGCATTCAACTCAACTGTTGAAGAGATAATTGTAGAGGCTCCGTTTGTATCGAGAAAATGCGAGCCCGGACAATTTGTTATTGTTATTGTAGAAGAAGGTGGCGAACGTATTCCTCTAACTATTGCCGATTACAGTCGCGAACAAAAAACCATTACCCTAATTTATCAGGCTGTTGGTTACTCAACCCGATTATTGCAACAAAAGCAAGAAGGCGATTACATAAGCGATATTGCCGGCCCACTTGGACAACCATCAATAAACCACAAGCCCAAGCGAGTATTAGGTATTGGTGGTGGCGTAGGTGCAGCACCTCTGTTTCCGCAAATAAAACAGCACTTTGAAGAGAACAAAGCCCATGTCGATGTTATTTTAGGTGGACGCAGCGACGAATACGTTATTTTAAAACATAAATACAAAGAAATATCGAACAACTTGTACTTTGCTACCGACGATGGCAGCCTTGGCACCAAAGGGTTTGTTACCGATGTTGCACGCCATTTGCTTGAGCAGGGTAATATGTACGACGAGGTTATTGCCATAGGCCCTGTACCAATGATGAAAGCTGTGGTTGAAACCATAAAACCATTCGGTATTCCGGTATCAGTATCGCTTAACCCGCTAATGGTTGATGGAACAGGTATGTGTGGCGGTTGCAGGGTTACTATTGCCGGCGAAACAAAATTTGCCTGTGTCGACGGTCCCGACTTTAACGGGTACGATGTCGATTTCAACGAAATAATGATGCGACAAGGTATTTACAAAAAGCAGGAAAAAAAGCACGATTGCAAAATAGGAATGAACGAAAAGGTGAGCTATTCGTTCAATAAACAACCACAAAAAACACCTATGCCGGAACTTCCGCCAATGGAACGCAACAAAAATTTCGAAGAGGTTGCACTTGGCTACAGTGTTGAAGATGCTGTAAACGAAGCAAAACGATGTATTCAATGTAAAAACCCCGACTGCGTTAACGGTTGCCCTGTTAGTATTAACATACCCGAATTTATTCGATTCATTGCCGAAGAAAACTTCAAAGAGGCATATAAGTCAATTAAAAAATACAATAGCCTTCCGGCTGTTTGCGGCAGAGTATGCCCCCAGGAAACACAATGCGAAAGCAAATGTGTACGCGGCATAAAAGGCGAACCTGTTGGTATTGGTCGTTTGGAACGGTTTATTGCCGACTACGCCATGAAGCATAAATATAAAGATACTGTGCCTATTGGCAAAACGGGTCATAAAGTAGCTGTAATAGGTGCCGGTCCTGCCGGTATAGCATGTGCCGGCGAATTAGCAAAATTTGGGCACGATGTTACAATTTTTGAAGCTCTGCATACTCCGGGCGGTGTACTTATGTACGGCATTCCCGAATTCCGTTTACCTAAAGAGATAGTAAAAAAAGAGATACAGCAACTAAAAGATATGGGGGTTAAAATAGAAAAGAACGTTATTATAGGACGTTCGCTTACTGTTGACGACCTAAAAACCGATGGTTACGATGCTGTATTTATATCGACCGGTGCCGGACTACCCCGATTCCTTAATATTGAAGGTGAGAACCTGAATGGCGTATATTCTGCCAATGAATTTCTTACCAGAGTTAACCTTATGGAGTCGTACAAGAAAGAGACTCCAAGCCCTGTCGACAAAGGCGATATAGTAGCTGTTGTAGGTGGTGGAAACGTAGCTATGGATGCATGTCGCACCGCTTTGCGCCTAGGTGCCGAAAAAGTTTACATTATTTACCGCCGCGGCGAAGAAGAACTACCTGCACGCCACGAAGAGATAGAGCACGCAAAAGAGGAAGGTATTGAATTTCTATTGCTCTCAAACCCCGTAAAAATTAACGGTAACACCGAAGGGTGGGTTACATCGGTTGAAAACGAGAAAATGGAACTTGGAGAACCCGATGCTTCGGGACGTCGTAGACCTAAACGTGTTGAAAACGGAAACTTCACTATAAATGTGAATAAAATTGTAGTAGCAATAGGTCAATCGCCCAACCCGCTAATTACCAAAACCACCAAAAACCTTGACTTTAGCGACTGGGGTGGAATAACAGTTGACCAAAAAACCATGGCTACCAGTAAAGAGAATGTATATGCCGGCGGCGATGTTGTAACAGGTGCTGCTACAGTTATTTTAGCTATGGGAGCCGGAAAAACAGCTGCAAAAGCTATTGATGATAAGTATCGAGGATAGGTTTTCCTTAATATTACAAACCTCAATAACGAATCTCTATTTTTGAGATTAATTATTGAGGTTTATTGTATTTACTAATAGGTCTTTAACAAAGCCCTAATCCTTTACACATCGTATTGAAAAACCAGTCTGTTTTGGCCAATAATACGTATGTGCATATGCATTTAAATTCAACAACCTGGTATAATAACCACTTATTTACCAGCTATTTTTTATCTTTAATAACCAATAACACTAAAACAGTAAACGATTCATTACGCCATTCTCGGTTAACATCTTTATTAACAACAAGTACATCGCCTGTTTTCACCATTACCGACTCGCCGTTAACAATGGCTTCGCCCCTGCCCTCTTTCACATGAAAACTTACATTTATTGGCAACGAATGTTCAGGTACTACACCTCCGGGAATTATTGAAAGCTCTACAAACTCTTTACACTCAGTTTCTGCTATTCTATAACCAACAGCTTTGTCGTTTTCAAATACCTTTTCTTTATCGGAATACTTAAATATCATCTTTTTCATGTTTCAAATTCAAATAGTGCATTAAATGTACAAATGTTTGTAAATAAAAAAATAATTCCAATATTTTTTCTTACATCTGATATTGACTTACTTAACTACACCACATCAGCATTGATACTTCCTTTAGCCAAACGAATATTAATTCTATCGCCTGCTGTTACCTGATTGTTACTGCTGATAATACCTTTACCTACCTGAGTTACATAAGCATAGCCTCGGTCAAGAACATTTTGAGGGTCAATAAGCTTTATCTCTTTCGCCCAAAGTGTTAGCTTTTGATCTTTCATAACAAACAAATGTTCAACTTTGGGCTGTAGTCGAGTCCTTAATTTGTTCAGCATATTATTATGTTGAGCGAGAAATGAATTGACAGAATATGAAAGTTTATCGGTACTGCGGCTAAGTTTTTTGTCGTTTTTTGCAAGATATTCATTTACAAACAAATGTAGTTTTTGTTTCGATTCGAGCATAAATAACGACTGTTGCTCCATAATATCTCTAACTCCTCTATTTAGCCTTTCGGTAAATTTTGAAAGCTCATGCTCTCTTTCGTCGAACATATCAATAACCGATACCGATATATTGGTTTGCAATACGTGTAGGTATTCGCTAAATTCAAGTAAGGCATCAATAAGAAACTCGGCAACTGCGGTTGGGGTTTTCAAACGGGTATGTGCAACCTCGTCGGCTAAAGTATCGTCGCGTTCGTGACCCATACCGGTAAGTACCGGTATGGGCGATTGAGTAATAAAAAAAGCAAGGTCGTAATTATCGAAACTACTAAGCTCCGATTTGGCTCCACCGCCGCGTATTATTACTATAACATCGAAATTATCAATTTGGTCAAAAATAGCGTTCATTGCCTGAATTATTGACACTCCAGTTTTTTCGCCCTGCATAATAGCCGAAAAAAGGGTTATATCTAAGTCAAAACCGTGAGTATTATTTTGCAATTGATTTACAAAGTCGCCATATCCGGCAGCTGTTTCCGACGATATTACAGCAATACGCTGAGGCACACGTGTAAGGTAAGTTTGCTTATTCATTTCAAATACCCCCTCATTAATAAGGCGCTGCCTTATTTCCTGTTTCTTACGCGCCAAATCGCCTATGGTATATTGGGGGTCAATATCGTGTATATTAAGGCTAAAACCGTATATTTCGTGATACTCAACCGATACATTGAGCAATACCTTAATACCGGTACGAAGTGATTCACCTGTTGTGGTTTCAAAGTATGGTTTTATCATTCGAAAGGCAAAAGCCCATATTGTAGCTCGTGCTTTGGCAACAATATTACCCGAGTTGTTGTCTTTTTCAATAAGTTCAATGTAACAATGTCCCGAACGGTTTATGTTCATATCGCTTATTTCGGCAACTACCCAATGCAGTCCGCTTAAATTATCGGTTAACACCCCTTTAATTCGGGCATTAAGCTGCAAAAGGCTTTGTGTATTTGTTTCTGCGTTCAAAAGAAATTATTATTTAAAGCTTCAATATTTTATATGTATCAATATTGTTATTAGTAATTACCTTAACAAAATATATTCCTGTATTTAAATAATCTAACCCCAATATTTTTACTCTGCCATTTTTGTTTTGGTATTTATTCATAAATAACAACTCGCCATTGGAAGTAAGTATTTCTACATTTATATATTCATGTTCGGTACTACTGCATTTAATATTCAAACTGTTATAAAACGGGTTGGGATATACTTCTATTTTATTTACAGAAGCAGTTGTTTCATCTACATCAATACTTCCATCGAGTATTCCCATGGCTTTTTGAAAATTAGCTATTCCATAGCCAAACGACTCATCGGGGTTTTGATAATGCGAACCGCTTTTACGAACTGCTTCTGTAATTTCAAGATTAGTTTTATTGGGCATATATTGCCACAAACAGGTTACCAAACCGGTAATAACAGGTGCTGCAAATGATGTTCCATCACCTTTAGTTATTTCACCAATTGAATTTACCACATATACATCGTAGCCTAAGGCACATACATCGGGTTTAATGCGCCCATCGTACGAGGGCCCGCGGCTACTGAAATTGGTTACGGTTCCATCATTTTTTACTGCCCCAACAGAAAGTGTATTTACAGCATCGGCAGGTGTGCCTATTCTGTCCCAATCGCTGTTTCCTGCACTTGTAACCAGTATCATACCTTTTGAAAATGCAATATCGGCAGCTACTGAGCTTCGATTTGTGATTCCGTTCATAGTAGTGTACGAATGGCTCATAGAAGGGTCGTCCATTTGGTCATAACCCAGCGATGTGTTTATTACATCAACTCCGGCACTATCGGCATATTCCAGTGCTGCTATCCAGTTTTCCTCCTCTATGGGAAATTCCGATTTATCGTCTTCTGTTGTTAAAAGATAAAACGAGGCATTGGGAGAAGTGCCGTAGAGTATTCCATCGTTACCAGCTCCAATAATAGAAAAAACATTTGTACCGTGTTGAATATCGGCATACACATTTGCTGTATTTTGTACAAAGTTATATGTACCTAATAACCGACATGAATTGAAAATATGTTCGAAATACTGTATGGTATCAGCACCTGGAAATCCGGCATCGATAATGGCAATATGGTAGCCGCCTCCCGTAAAGCCTGCAGTATGTAAAGCCTCACCTTTCGATAATAATATTTGCTCCATTGACAACCCATAATTGAGCGCTGTTTCTGCATTTGATATATGATACTTACTCCGTGCTAGTTTTAAATTCAGAATATAATTACTGTCAAAAACTTTGGTAACTTTTTTAACAAATGAAATATTTGAAACTAAGGTAGCAAAATCGGGGTTGTGAGTATAAAACACAGATGAATTAAGCCATTTTGATGAAACATGGATTTCTGCATTGTATTTTGAAATACTGTCGGTATAATTCTTATTTACCGGAAGGTCTTGTTCTACAACAGCAATATTATATTTCAGCCTGCGTGAAATTGCTCTATCCGACAAAAACTGATTGGGTTTTGTAACTGAGTATTCCGAATTATTTTTATCGGTAAATTCAACTACAAAAGCATACTCATAATTGTATGGGTACACATGAGTTGCTATAACCGACAATAATATTATGAATTTAGTTTTCATATCCATATTCTACAAGCTCTTCAAATAAGCTAACACCGGTTTTGAGTCTTTGTTCAATTGGGGTGCCTGGGTCAATATCACCGGAATATAAATCAACTTTCTGGCGATATACTAAACCAATACCATAAGCATATAGTTCATAGTTATCAATTTTATCAATCAGTGTTAAATAATAGCTGTTCTGTATTTTTAGAGTACGTTCAAATGCTAAGTCCCCTATTACATTAGGCATATCAAATGAAATGATTTCATACCGGTATTGTTTGTAGTTTGATTCATCAATAACCACATTACTTGTATCAATACGGTTATAAATATTTCCATCCCATATTTTACCCTGCTGAACGGGGAAGCGTATTTTAACATACTTCACATTATCCTCTGTCTGAAATGCAATGTTTTCCGATACTAAAGCTGTCCAAACCGATTGCATTTGCCATTTATCGGTTTTGTTTTTACGAACCATACGCTCTATTCGCATAACAGAATCACCCAAAGCATCGGTAACTAATCCGCTGTATAACTCTTTTATATAATACTCTGTGGTATCGAATATTTTTGAAGGGTCATCTATTACAATAGTTTTCCCTTTAAATACTTTATAAAAACCGGGTTCTAAAGGGAAGTAACCGGTATCATAGTTTGTGATTATCGGTTCAATATTGTTCTGTTTACACGAGAACAATAGGATTATTGATGCTAATATTATTAATCGGTTTGTCATAAGTACAAAGATAGTGTTTTTGGATACAGGTTGCGACATTTAATAGATGGATGGGGTATTTACATACTGAAAGCTAAAAAATCGGTTCTACTACCATTGTAGTTGGGTAAACTTATATGTATTTATATTCTTTACTTAAATTAAGTCGGCAGTCCACAGTCAGCAATCTTCAGTAAAACAGAGTTATGCAAACTGCCTACTGAAGACTTTAGACTAAAAACCGAATCATAAATTAAATATTTTCCACTATAAGTGAAGTAGTACCAATGAATTTATGAACAAAATAAAGGCTGCCAAAATTAATTGACAGCCTTTTTGCTTTAATGGTATTTTCGGTTTTAAGGTATAATACTTTATTGAATTAGAATCGTTGTCCAATAATATTCCAGTCTAAAACTTCCCAGAAATTTTTCAAATACTCCGGTCTTTTATTTTGGGTATCTAAATAATATGCATGTTCCCAAACATCGCAAGTCATTATTGGTGTCAATCCATTGGTTAGTGGGTTACCTGCATTTTCCTCCTGAATTATTTCAAGCTTCCCCGATTTGTTTTTAACAAGCCATACCCAACCTGAGCCAAACAATGTTGCACCGGCCTTAGTAAAAAGCTCTTTAAACTGTTCAAATGAACCATATTCAGCATCAATAGCTTTTGCCAGTTCTCCTTGAGGTACTCTGGCACCATTGGGAGAAAACGAAGTGAAGTAAAAGGTATGATTCCATATTTGGGCTCCGTTATTGAATATTCCACCCTTTGCTTCTTTAACTATTGTTTCTAAATCGGCATTTTCAAACGGCGTGCCAGGTACTAAATTATTCAAGTTTGTAACATATGCCTGATGATGCTTGCCGTAATGATATTCTAATGTTGTTTTGCTAATATGAGGCTCTAAAGCATCTAATGCATAAGCCAGTTTTGGTAATTCAAAAGCCATTTTTTATTGTTTTATAAATTATTATTATTCTTGCTTCACTACAATTTTAACAACATTTTATGTTTTATGTTTACTTATTTCTTATGTTGTTTAATACAAATTTATATCAGTTTCTTATTTAAAACGAATAAAGCTCATCAATAATATTTATCAGAAAATAGGTTTCAACTATATATTATATCATTTACTCAAATCTTTTTATCTTGCATATTAATAATTACGCTACAATAAATAATTATGATACCGTCGCATTATTTTAGGTTTGAAGTAGAAATAGTTAATAAGCAATATGTTTATTCTGCCACAATTGAATATCCATATACCGCAGTAATAACTTTTTTCAATGAGCGAAACAAGCGACTTCATACCGAAGATTATGGGTATATGCCCACAGAAGCTATTTACGACAAGTTGGAAACCAACAACTATCTGGAGATTCCTAAATGTTATATAAAAAATTTTTCACTAACAGCATATCGTCGACTCCGGTTAATGCATAAACACGATTATGTAATGCTCGAAGGCATAGATGCTCAATATGCTTTTTTCGATGCTCACTATTACAACGATTTTTCGTACTTAAAAATTGAACAGGGCGATGTGAATTTTGAAAATGCCCATTTTGCGCATGGCAATCTTAATTTTACCAATGGTTCATATGGTATTGGTGGGGTTAATTTTAGTTATTTGCTTGTCCGTTCTCATGAAACCGATTTCTCAAATACCGTATTTGGTACCGGCGATGTATCGTTCAAAAATTCAATTTTTTATAACGGAAAAAAAACATTTCAATACACCGATTTTGGCGAGGGTGACATTTCATTTGTTAATGTTGACTTTGGCGGAGGAGATATTTCATTTATAAATACAAATTTTAACTCCGGAAATGTTTCATTTAAAGTAGCCGATTTTGGAGAAGGGATAACCAGTTTTTACTATTCAAAATTTAATCACGGCGACATATCGTTTGAACGAACTAATTTCAATAATGGCGAAACCGATTTTAGAAAAGTTGAATTTGGCAATGGCAAGTTGAATTTTAACCGAGCTATTTTTGGAAATGGAAATATAAATTTTGAAGCAGCAGGAGCCGATGGCAAAGTAACATTCAAAAGAACTGAGTTTGGGAATGGTACTAAGAATTTTGAAATACTTGAATTTGAAAATGTTAATCTAAATATGCAACATGCAGTTTGGGGCGAAGGCAGTATTTCATTTCACGAATCAAACATTAAAACTCTTTCGCTCGATGGTTCACAGTTCAACTCTTATCTTGACCTAAGGTTGGCTTCGTGCAATAATCTCGATTTGTCCGACACTATTATTCGCGACATTGTCGATTTGAAACCATACAATTTTGATATTAAACTTAATGGGTTGAACTTAGCAGGTATGCGTTTGCTAGGAATAATTTATTGCGATTGGTTTAACAATAAGATAGAACAAATGGTTTGCTCTCAAACCTCAACAACATTATCGGAAAAAGCAGAACAATTCAGATTACTTAAAGAAAATTTCAACAATGCAGGTCAGTACGACCATGAAGATAAAGCATACGTACTTTTTAAGCGATTTGAATTAAAAGCAGAATTGGAAAGAGTTAAAAATGGAAATCTGAGTAAAAAAATAAAAGGTTTGCCAAATTATATATTTCAAAAGCTGGTTTTCGATTACGCCGGGCTTTACGCAACCGATCCTATGCGAGTGTTAGTATCTATGATAGTGGCTTATGTTGCGTTTAGCTTATTTTATATTGTTGCATTGGCTACCAACACCGGTGGCATTGTTTCCGGAATAGGTAATGAACACGACCTTATAGGTGTTGTAGGACGTAGTTTTTATCATTCAGGTATTACATTTCTTACAATTGGATATGGCGACTTTTATCCTTTGGGAGCAGTACGCTGGCTTTCCAACATTGAAGGGTTTGTTGGGGTATTTCTTATGTCGTACTTTACAGTAGCTTTTGTTCGGAAAATATTGAGATAGCTAATTTATTTCATAGTGTAAAAATCATTTTTAGTTTTTTATCTTATTGCCTGGCTTTTACCTGTATTTGCCAATAAACATATAAAAAAAGAGACTGCTTTTTTTGCAGCCTCTTCATATGTGAAAATATTATTTATCTAAATACGGAGCAAGTTTATTCCAATCGAACTCAACACCAACACCCGGGGTATCGGGAGCAATAGCCATATGGTTTTCAACAACCAATGGGCGTTTTGTATATTCATCAATAGGGAAGCTGTGAACTTCTATCCAACCTGCATGAGCCTGCGATGAAACCAAACTAACATGTAGTTCCTGCATACCATGCGAACAAACTGGGATATTATTTTTACCCACTAGTTTTGAGGCTTTTAACCAACCGGTTACACCACCACAGTTTGAAGCATCGGGTTGTGCAAACGACAATTTAGAATCTTCCATTGCATACTCAAACTCGTGAATAGTGTGAAGGTTTTCACCCATTGCTAAAGGAACACCGGTAGCATCGGCAATTTTTGCATATCCTTTGTAATTATCAGGGATAGTTGGCTCTTCAAACCAATAAATATTGTAAGGTTTAAAACGATTAGCACATTCAATTGCTTGCTCTACCGACATACTGTAATTAGCATCGACCATGAAAGTAACATCGGGACCAATAAATTCACGAACAGCTTTGATTCGCTCAATATCTTCGTCCATATTCTCACGACCTATTTTTATTTTTACTGCATTGAAGCCATTGTCAAGATAACCTTTAATGTTCGACAAAAGCTTTTCGAGCGGGAACATTAAGTCGATACCACCACAATAAGCTTTACACTTGTTGCTTGCACCACCTGCCATTTTCCAAAGAGGCAAACCTTCGCGCTTACCTTTAATATCCCACAAAGCAATATCAACCGTAGAAATAGCAAAAGAAGCAATACCTCCGCGACCTACATAGTGAATATGCCACTCCATAAAATCGTATATACCATCAATATCGGTACCATCCATACCAATTAAAGCAGGTGCAAGATCGTAATCAACCATTGCTTTAATTGCATGACCACCTTTACCTCCGGTATATGTATATCCGGTTCCTTGAGAACCATCTTCTAAAGTTATGGTTGTGGTAATTAATTCAAAATGAAAGTGATCACCATGTTTTGCATCGCTTAAAACCTCAGCCAGAGGCACTTTAAACAATTTCGATTCTACTTTAGCTATTTTGCTCATTGCTAGTAAGTTTATTAATTATTATTTGATGTTTATGAACTAAAGTTCACATAAAATGTTTTCTTTTCCAAATATTGCTCAAATCCATATTTACCATCCTCGCCACCACTTCCGCTTAGTTTATATCCATTGTGAAATCCTTGGTGTTGTTCTCCATGGCCGCGATTAATATAAATTTCACCAAACTCAAGTTCAAGATTTAGGCGTAGAATTTTTTTCATATCGTTGGTAAATACCATTGCAGCAAGACCAAATTCTGAATCATTGGCAAACTCCACAGCTTGCTCAAAGTCTTTAAACTTTAACACAGGTAATATTGGTCCAAAGGTTTCTTCATGTACTACTTTCATATTTTGTGTAACATCTGTAAGTACTGTAGGCATAAACCAATATCCTTTCTCGAATTGCTTTCCTTCCGGTTTTTTGCCTCCATAAGCAAGTGTTGCACCTTCTGCCACTGCTTGTTCTACAATTTTGTACATATGTTCTGCTTCACGGGCATTTACTTTGGGACCCATATCGGTATCGGCATTCATAGGGTCGCCTACTTTGAATGCTTTTACTTTTTCCATGAATTTACTCATAAATACGTCGTAAATACTTTCCTGTAAATACAATCGCTCGTTACAAGTACAAACCTGTCCGCAGTTATCGAAACGTGAATGTAAAGCAGCATCAACGGCTTTATCAATATCAGCATCGTCAAAAACAATAAAAGGTGCTTTTCCTCCCAGTTCAAGCTGCACATTGGCTAAATTATCGGCCGCAGAACGTGCTATTGCCTGTCCGGTTGGGGTACTCCCGGTCATTGTAACCATTTTAGTTATAGGGTTTTTTACTAAATAGTTGCCAAAGTTTGGCCCATCGCCGGTTACAATATTTAGTACCCCTTTAGGTATACCGGCCTTATTGGCTAAATCGCCCAATGCAAGTGTTGATAATGGTGTTTCAAATGGTGGTTTTACTACAATTGTATTACCTCCTATTAGAGCCGGACCTATTTTCCGACCTGCTAGTGCTAAAGGAAAGTTCCATGCTGTAATAGCAACAACAACACCTTTAGGTATTTTATGTATATAAATATGTTCATCTTTATTGTCGGAAGGCACTATGTCGCCTTCTATGTGGTGAGCCCACTCTGTAGCATATTCTAAAAAAGTACAAGTTGCATCTACTTCGCCATATGCTACTTTAAGCAATTTGCCTTGTTCTTGCACTAGTAGTTTTGCAAGAAAATCGCGATTTGCCTTTATTTCATTTGAAAAACGGCGAAGATAATCGCCACGGGTATGAGCCGGAATTCTTTTCCACTCCTTTTGAGCAGCTTCGGCTGCTTGTAATGCTTTTTCTGCATCTTCGATACTGCCATCAATGCAATATCCAACTATTTCTTCGGTTGATGGGTTTATTACTTCAAGAAGTTTACCACCTTCTGATTTTACCCATTCGCCATTTATAAACTGATCAAATTTTAATTCTGATTTCATTTTCTTTAAGGTTTGATTTTTCAATATATTATACCCAAACCCAACACATGAAGTATTAAAGTTTAAAGGATTTTATCACTAAATTATACTAACACCCTGTATTACCTGTAACAAATTTTCCTGAAAACTGTTTTTTCATAATGCAGAATATGCATTTATAATAATAAAGAAATCACCCATTAATAATGTTAATGAGTGATTTCAAATATTTTATACTTATTACTGACAGTTAATTAAGTATTTCATTCCTATTGGATTTCTGTCTATTTCTTCAAATACTCCCTGAATATTCTCCAAAGAATCTTCTTTAGTAATAATAGCATCTAAAGGAATATTACCTGATGAAGCTAGTTTAATTGCTTCTTCGAAATCTTTCTCTTCGTACAAACGAGCACCTAAAAGCTCTATTTCTTGCCAGAAGAATTTGAATAAGTCAACTTTTTTAGGCTCGCCACCGTGGATAGCAACCATTACAATACGACCACGTACATTAAGAACTTTAGTCATTGCATCAACGCCTGGTTGAGAACCCGATACTTCAAAAGCAACGTGAGCCATAGTTTCGTTTGTAAGCTCGCTTACTCTGGCTACTAAATCTTCTTTAATCGGGTTAATTGTTTGGAAACCGAACTCTTTAAGCATAGCTAAACGAGTTTCATTAACTTCTGAAATAATTACGTTTGCACCTTTTTCACGTAATACAAAAGCAATAAGAACACCAATAGGACCACCACCAATAACTACAGCGTTTTCACCTGCTTTTACACGACCTACGCTCACATCGTGACATGCTACTGCTAAAGGCTCAATTAAAGCACCGTGCTTTAATGAAAGTGAATCCGGAATTTTGTGCAGTGTATACGATGGTACTGTCCAGCTTCCCTGAAAAGCTCCTGAACTATCAATACCAATAAATTTAAGGTTTTTACCTACGTGGGTATAACCATTATCGAAAGAGTGAGGTGCTCCGAAATGTAACGGACGAATTACTACTCTGTCGCCAGGCTTTACGTTAGTAACACCGGGCCCCACCTCAGCAACTGTAGCCGAAGCTTCGTGACCAATAACCTGAGGTGCTTTAACACGAGCATCCATAACGCCGTGATAAATGTGAACATCGCTACCACATACTCCACAGTATGCAACATTTAAACGCACTTGACCTTCTTTAGGAGCGATTATTTCACTTTCTCCTACTTCAAATTTTCCTTTTTCTTTATAATAAGCTGCTTTCATTTTATATAAATATGTATATAATTTAAAAAATTCATATCGGGAATTTCCTCAAAAACCCTCGATGCAAATTAAACTAATGAATTACTGTTTTTGTTTAACTGTTTTAACGTTAATTGTTTATCTTCTTATCACAAGAACTCTACTTCAAAATATGCATTTAATCAACAGTTTAAAAGCCTAAATACAAACAATTAAAACGTATCTAAATTGGATGTCAAAGATATAAAATTACCAATATATTACTATGCTGACTTACAAAATATCTACAAAAAAAAGAGGCTGTCTCCAAATTGCTTTTGAAGCAGCCTCTTATATATCTAACTTTAATATATATGAAACATTCTTATAGAAAAACACTTAAATATGCATAGGGCAAAAAGCCTTGTATAATAATTATGCAAATGCAATAACCATAACGCCACCAACCATTGCGGCTATACCTATGTATAACGATGTTTTTGATGCTTTTGAAGCTCCTGCCCATTCTTTAGTAAGTACTCCGGCAGTAACAGCGGTTACAACTGAAAGAGTGTTGAAAATAGCGTATCCAACAGAACCTCCTTCTTTACCTAATACGAATGATGAATAAGCAAATACAATAGATGCTGCAAAGTTTAATGCTGCCATTAAGCCTGTCATTGATATATTTTTGCCTGCTTCTGCAACTTTAAAACCTCCCCATAATTTCTTTTTAGATAACATAACTAAGAAATAAGGCACTACAAAAACACCACCGGAAACATATACAATAAACATTGATGCAACAGATGCCAACCAAGCATCGTTTCCATTTTTCACAACCATTTCGCCTATAATATTCTTTGCAGCCTGACCATTTGCAGTAATCTCTAATGCAACATTAAACCCTGTACAAAGTATACCGCCAACAACTGCTATAATAATACCAGTAAGCATTGATGACCCGGCAGCACTACTGCCTCCTTCTGATGCCGAACGAAGAATTCCTGCGCGTCCATTGAACACAATACCTGCTAAAATAACTGCTATACCAATTAAAATTGGTGCTTTACCTGTTTCCGGAACTCCTGATAACACCCAAGGTAATAATGACCCAACTACAATTATAGTTCCAATAAAAATAGAGAACCCTAGCGACATACCAATGTAGTTTATAGCCTTACCCCATAGCATCATTCCTACTCCCCAAAGGAAACCCGGAATTAACATTTTTAGTAAAACCGGCGTACCTACATCTGATAACACTCCACCAAAATTGGTAATCATTGAAAATGCTACAATTCCCGGTATTAACCATAACATAAATACGTAACAAAGTCCCCATGCATTTTCAAAAGCATAGTTCTTAATATATTTCTCAGGCATTGCCCAAAAGCCCAACATTATACCTGCTGTAATTGCTAATAAAATTCCCATAATTATTTAATTTATTTGTTTAAAATGTAAGTTTAAATATTGTTGTACTCTCAAAAGTTTCACCTGCTCCTGTAAATGTTTTAGGCGACCCCGAGATATTTGGTCCATTCTGTGTACGGTGAGTTTCTAAACAGAAACCTCTGTACTGTCCATATTGTAATCCGTTTTCACGTTTAAGATTGTCGGCTGTATATTTTCCTGTATAAAGCAACATTGTTGGTTCGGTAGTTGATACTTCAAGTTTAGTACCGTCGGCAGGGTATTCTACTTCAGCAACTTTAGTTAACTTAAAATTAGCTTCAGTTATATAAAAATTTTCAAACCCGCTTCCCATAGCCTTGTGTGCTTCACCAATTAACTTCCCTTTGCGTAAATCGTCGGGAGCTCCGTCAAGGTTTACAACTTTACCTGTACCTGCACCTGTTTCGTCGCACTCTTGTTTTTTACCTGTAAGAACAGTTGCTTTATGTCCTAAAATATCATCAGCAAATCCCGATAGGTTAAAATATGTATGATTAGTCATTGCCAAAGGTGTTTTTTTATTTGGCACTCCTTTGTAGTCAATTTTTATTTCGTTATCGTTAGTGAGAGTAAAAGTTACTGTTACTTCAACATCACCCGGAAAGCCTTCTTCCATATCTTTACTTAAAAGAGACATTTCTACCGCTGCCGCTCCTACTTCTTTTGCCTTCCATACTTTTTTATCGAATCCGACCAAACCTCCGTGAAGATTGTTTGTTCCTACCATTTCAGCTAGTTTATATTCTTTTCCGTCCATTGTAAACTTAGCATCTTTAATTTGCGAACAGTAACGACCTACCGTACAGCCAAAGTAAGGGGCATTAGCTTTATATTCATCGGAGAAATACGACTCAAATTTATCGAACCCACACGCTATTTCTTTCACTCCACCCTGTTTGGCCGGTATAGTTATTGAAGTAATAGTAGCTCCGTAGTTCATTATCTTTACTGTCATTCCATTATTGTTCGACAATTCAAACAGCTCAATCGTTTGCGATTCATAAGAACCAAAGTTTGATTTTTTTATCTTCATATTAATTTGATTTTATTTAAATATAAATAGCGATTCCAAATATAAAAAAGAAAGAAGTCTTTCAAAACATATCTATGCCAATAGATTCTATATTTTAATTAGAAATAAAGAAACACAATGCAATAAACAAAAAAGTTTTTATTTGACATATATATTTCAATCATTTATCCCAGTTGTCCTCAATAATCTTCTTAATTTCAGGATAGTTATCATCTGTTTCTCCAAATTCCTTGCGTTGCATTTTCATATCGGCTTTTAGCTCTGCAATTACATCTTTATACTCAGGATTGTTATAACAATTAACTAATTCCTGTGGGTCATTACGCAAATCATAAAATTCCCATGCCGGAGGGGTTTCTCTTTCTACGCCGGTATATTGAGTTGCCCAATAATACTTTCCGAATTCTTCTTGTGGTAAATAGTGTTTGCCATAATAAAAAATAAGCTTATAATCTTTTGATCGAACGCCTATATGAGCCGGAACATAATGATGAATTATATGCATCCAGTAACGATAATATGTAGTTTTTCTCCAGTTCTCTTCCTCCTTTCCATGCAAAGTATTGATAAAACTCATTCCCTGCATATACTCAGGTGCTTTGCCTCCGGCCAATTCAATAATAGTAGGAGCAAAATCGGTATTATTAACCAACAAATCAGTCCGTTTGCCCGCCTCAATATCTTTTGGATAGTACACTATAAATGGCATTCGCATTGACTCTTCATAAATCCACCGCTTATCAATAAAATCATGTTCACCAAGCATCATACCCTGATCAGCAGTGTATATTATTACTGTATTTTCCCAAAGGTCATTTTCTTTTAAATACTTGAATAACCTCGCCATATTGTCGTCAATGCCCTTAACACAGCGCAAATACATTTTCAAATACTGCTGATACGCCATTTTTGTTCCAACCACAGGGTCTATTGTATCGCCATAAAAATGCTTAGTGTAGTTACTTGCCAATGTATACCTAAGCTGATTATGACGGGGCGAAACCGATGTTCCTATATAATGAATAAGACTATCATTACGGCCTCGTATAGCTTCTGAACCAAACTTTGGCTGATAAAATAAACTAACCGGCTCCGGTATTTCTACATCAGCAAGATATTTTTCATATACAGTATCGTACTCAAACATATCGTGGGGAGCTTTATAATGGTGCATTATAAAGAATGGTTTGCTTTTATCTCTGTTATCTAAATAATTAATTACCCTGTCTGTTATAACTGTTGATGAATGCCCGATGTATGAAACCAAATTATCCGGCCACTCCCCTTTTTTCTTATTATGCATTTGCGGATTATAGTATTGCCCCTGACTAGGCAATACTTCATAATAATCAAAATTAGAAGGCTCATTTTTCAAATGCCATTTGCCTATAATAGCCGTTGAATAACCTAACTTTTTCATCTCCTTTGGCAAATATTGCTTTGCTGTATCTAATGCTCCATCAAGGTCAAGCACACCATTGGTTTGAGGGTATTGCCCGGTAATAATTGAAGCTCTGCTTGGAGTACAAATAGCGTTATTACAAAATGTATTTTCAAATAACAGCCCCTGCTCTGCCAGCCTATCGATAGTTGGGGTAGGATTAAGCTCTGCCAGTCTGCCGCCATAAGCTCCTATTGCATGGGCTGCATGATCATCGGACATTATAAATATAATATTCGGTTGCCTACCTTTTTGTTCTTTTTTACATGAAGTAAATGCTACTAACACTGCGATTATCAGAAAAAATACCCTCTTCATAAATCTATTTTTTATGTTACTCTACAATAATACATAAAAAAGACCGCACCTAAAATGCAGTCTTTCCAATATTTTAATATTTGAGTATTATTTACAAATCGGCTTTTTTAATAATCATTCCTTTAAAGTTCCATTGCCACTCGCTTGTACCCGAAGCTACAATCTTTAACATCTGTTCACCTTTTTCGAAATAAACAGGATTATTTGAAAAAACAGGTTCAGAGAAATTGCCCCAATCACCATTGTTTTTAACTGTACATTTATCTACAAGCTTATTATTAACATACATTGAAACTTCAGCATTATCGAGCGGCGTACTTATATAGTATTCAACCGAGTATTCTCCACTTTCAGCAATATTCACATTGTATTCTGCCCAATCTTGAGTATTTACATGACTTGCAACTGCACCGGTTGAATTAAACCCAAACGGAACCAAACCATCATTGAAAGTACCTCCCGTTTTCACAAATGCACCTGCATCAATAATCAGAGTAGAAGCATCAACCTTATCGAATCGGTTGATATACATCCATCCATTTTGGTTAACACCTCCATCCCAGCGGAGTACATGACCTACCCCCCACTCTATTCCGGCATGAGGATTATTATCTGATACCGGAGCACGATAAAGACCGGCAGCTTCCGGAATATTATTAACCATTCCCATTATCTGAAAATTAAGCCCGTCGGCAGCAAACTGTATTGAACGAGCCTCAGGCCCATCTTGATGTTGTAATATAGCAATGCCATTTTTATAAGGCCACACCATAATTTCGTGCCCGGTATTGGTTATTGGGTTATACTCTGACTTTATGTATGGTCCTGTTGGATTATCAGCTATGGCTACTCCCCAACGTACTTGCTTGCTTAACCCGCAAATCGGATTACACCACGATTGGCAATTTTCTGCTCCAAAACAATTACACTCTCCCTTATAGTACAAATAAAATTTATTGTTATAAACCACAACACAAGGGTCGTGTACTGCATTATTATCAAAATATATTTCGTTAGTATATGTTGGTCTTAATACAGGTTCTTTCAATTTAGTCCAGGGTCCATTAGGTGATGTTGCATATGCCATACCTACTGTATTTCTATCGAAAATTCCAACTTTGTTATCAGCTGCCTGATATACTAAATAGTATTTACCTTCATGTACAAATATCTCGGTTGTAAATACTGAACGAAAATCGAACTCACCTTCTGCTCCGCGCATAACAGCTGCCCCCTTCTCTGTCCATGTAACACCATCAACCGATATTGCATAATAAATATCATTCAAATCCCATGGAGCTATTTTCATTGTATCGTCAGACAAACTAAAAGAATACCACATATAATACAACGAATCTACTTTTATTACTGCACTAGGGTCGCGGCGGGTATATTTCTTATCGGGAGCTAAATCGCCTTTCAAATTCGAGTGTAAAAAACTCACATTCCAATCGGCATTGTCCGGAATATTTACCGAACCACAACCATGTTCAACATAACCCAACTCACGTTCTGTTGCTGCACTGTTTATATGCATACGAAGCTCGGTTTTTATACCTCCCGAAGGCTTTTGTTTTACTATCTGCTCATGCATATATCCACTCTTAAAAAACACTAGTGTTATTACTCCCAATTCCGAATCTTGAGGCTCAATACTCCATTTTCCACTCTCATCGGTATTGGTTCCATAATTGGTTCCGTTAATAGTAACTTTCACTCCGCTTAAAGCTTTTCCCTCTGAATTGGTTACTACACCAGAATATTTTTGCCCGCACCCTGCAAGCACTACAATAACAAATAAATAAATAAGTTTAGTCTTCATAGTTTGATTTTAGTTAATCTCTAATTTTTCATTATAGTTTAACCCTCTGAATTTATAATCAGGGTTAATATTTGATTTTACTTACTTACTACTAACCTCTTAACAACTACATAGTCCGATATTTGCAATAAAACATTATAAATACCTTGGTCAATACCACTAAGATTAACATATGCTGTTCCTGCTAATTTTTTATCCTTCACAATTTTTCCGTCAAGCGAAACAATCTGAATATTATACTCACCTGTAATACCCGAAATATTTACCTCATTGTTTGCCGGATTTGGGTGTAACACAACATTGTCTGCACTAATTTCATTACAAGCTCCTACATTAATATCAGAAATTTTAATTAATGTAAATTTTGTCATATTCCACTGCCAGTTATCACTACCCGAAGCTACAAGTTTTAATATATGACTTCCTTCTGTAAGTGTAAATGTCGATAACGATGTTATTTCAGTATAGTTGTTCCACCCATCGGTATCGGGTACAATATCTGTTGCCGATAAATTATCATCTACGTACAAAGATACCTCGGCGTTTAGAGATGGAGTTGAAGCATAGTATTTAACCTTATAAATACCGGTCTCTTCAATATTGATACTATAAGTAGCCCAATCATCTGTATTTACGTAACTTACACCCGAGCTATTTCTATTAAACCCAAATGGGACAATTCCATCATCATATGTACCTCCTGTTTGTGCAAACGAATTGGCACTTACTGTTAACCCCTCCGGGGCAATTGTATCAAAGCGTGTAATATACATCCACCCGCTTGCATAGTTCCACATCAGCACATGACCTAACCCCCATGAAATACCGGTGTGCGGGTTTGTGTCTGATTTATCGGAACGAAATAAACCGGCTGCTTCCGGAATATCACTCACATTTCCTTTCATTTCAAAGTTTAGTCCATCTTCCGAATATTGAATTGACATAGCTTCAGGGCCGTCTTGATGCTGTAATATTGCAACACCTGTTTTATATGGCCACACCATTATCTCGTGTCCGGTATTTGTTATTGGGTTATACTCTGATTTTACATAAGGTCCTGTTGGACTATCAGCTACTGCCACCCCCCATTTTACCTGCTTTCCTAAACCACATACAGGGTTGCACCATGTATTGCAACCTGCACTACCCATACAATTACATTCGCCTTTGTAGTACAAATAAAACTTATTGTTATAGTGAACTATACATGGGTCATGAACTGCATTGTTATCGAAATAAATATCGCTTGTGTACGTAGGTCTTAGAACAGGCTCTGTAACTTTAGTCCATGGTCCATCGGGTGAGCTTGCATGAGCCATACAAACAGTATTGCGATTATATATACCGTTTTGATCGGCCGCAGCCTGATATACCAAATAGTAGGTATTATTATGTACAAATATTTCGGTTGTAAATGCAGAGCGAGCATCATAAATACTTCCAACTCCCCGTTCTATTGCGGCTCCTTGCTCTGTCCAGGTTAAACCATCGGTAGATGTTGCATAATACAAATCGTTCAAATCCCATGGTGCCTGCTTGCCGGTCATAACCGTAGGGCTGTACGAATACCAAACATAATATTTGTCGGCAACTTTTATAACAGCACTAGGGTCGCGGCGCGTGTAGTTTCTGTCGGGTGCCAAATCGCCTAACAACTCAGTATGCTTAAACTCAGTATTCCACTCCTTACTGTTTGGTATCGATACCGAAGAGCATCCATCGGCTTTATACTGTTTTTCTCTTGTAGTTGCATAACTATCAACTGTATTGCGCAACGATATACTAATAGCAGTTGACGGTGACTGGTCAACAATTTGCTCATAAGTATAACCTTGCTTTCCAAAAACAATTGTTTCAGTACTACCGGAAAGAGTAGCACTCCATTCCCCCGAAGCATTAGTTACGGTTTCAGAGTTATTATTTAAAAACTCAACCTTAACACCGCTTAAAATATTTCCACCATTATCGTAAACTACTCCCGAATAATTTTGACTAAAAACAATGAAAGGTACTGCCAATATAGCAAGTACTGATGCAAAAATTCTCATATTATTTCCCCTGTTATTTGTAATAAAACGATAAATATAATGATTATATCTGAATAATAAACTTTGCATTAATCATCAAAAAAAAGCCGGAATCTCTCGAAACCGGCTTTTTATATAACAATTATCACTTATTATTTCTTCTCCTTTTTATCAAATCGGTGAATGTACATCCACCCAAGTTGTGTTTCAGGATGATCCCATTGCAAGTAATGAGCAACACCCCACTGAACACCTGCATGAGGGTCTGTGTCAGATTTTGGAGCTCGGAATAACCCGGCAGCTTCAGGAATTCCATTTACCGAACCCATTATTTCAAAGTTAACACCATCGGAAGCATACTGAATAGTATTATACTCTGCCCCATCTTGATGTTGAAGTATTGCTACTCCATTTTTATAAGGCCATACCATTACTTCATGTCCTGTATTGGTTATAGGGTTATATTCCGACTTTACATATGGCCCGGTTGGATTATCGGCAATTGCAACTCCCCATTTAACTTGCTTATAAATACCCCCGTTATTAGTATTGTAAAATTTTCCACAAACAGGGTTACACCATCTCTTACAATCTTCTTTACCCATACAATTACACTCACCTTTATAATACAAATAAAACTTATTGTTGTAACTTATTATACATGGGTCGTGAACTGCATTATTGTCGAAATAAATATTATTGGTATATGTTGGATACAAAACAGGCTTATCAAGTTTTGTCCATGGCCCGTCGGGTGAACCGGCATAAGCCATAGCCACAGTGTTTCTATCGTAAATACCCTGCAAATCGGCTGCAGCCTGATATACTAAATAATAAGTACTATCGTGTACAAATATTTCGGTTGTAAAAGCCGAGCGGTAATCGAAAGAACCTTCCGGCCCTCTTTCTATTGCAGCCCCCTTCTCTTCCCATGTAATACCATCGGTAGATGTTGCATAATAAAGATCGTTCAAATCCCATGGTGCCTGTTTATCGTCCATAATAGTACGGCTATAAGAATACCACATATAATACAAGTCGCCTACTTTAATTACAGCACTAGGGTCGCGACGTGTATATTCCATATCAGGAGCAAGATCACCCTTCAAGTCGGTATGAACAAAATCAACTTCCCACTGTGAATCCTCAGGTATCTCCACCTTATCGCAACCTTCCTCAACATATATTTCTTCACGAATAGATGCTGCACTTTTTATTGCCTTGCGCATAGTAACCACCAAGCCTGAAACAGTATCAACATTTATTAATTGTTCATACATATACCCTTCTTTTCCAAAAACTATGGTTACAGGCACATTGGGTTGTTCTACAGTAAACCCTCCGTCGTCATTGGTTAGAGTTAACAAACCGGTTTCTTTAACAAATACCTCAACATCTGATAAAGCATTACCTTCCGTATCTTTAACTATTCCCGAATACTTATTCTTAGTACAACTGCATACAATAATAGATACAATTGCAAGAATTAAACTTATTTTCTTCATATTTTAAACTTTTTCAATAGAGCCACGAATATAATATATTTCAATAAATAAATAGCCTTGCAGACAATAAAAAAACCCCTTTTCTGCCTATGAGATAAGGGGTTAATCGTTATTTGCCTATAAATATCTTATATAGCTTTTGCTATTGCAATTGCCTCTTTTACTGTTTTTTCAATAAAGCCATAATCGCCTTTTGCAATAACATCGGCCGGAGTTAACTGAGAACCTAAACCTACACATGTTACGCCGGCTTTAAACCACGATTCAAGATTTTCTTTATCGGGCGACACTCCACCACTCGGCATAATGCTTGTCCAAGGACATGGAGCGGTAATTGCTTTTACGAAAGATGGACCTCCGGTTTCTTTACCCGGGAATATTTTAACTATTTCGCAACCTAACTCTTCTGCCATATTAATTTCAGAAAGAGTTCCACACCCCGGTAACCAAGCTACTTTACGACGATTACATACTTTAGCCATATCGGGGTTCAAGCTTGGGCTTACTATAAAGTTAGCACCCAACTGAATGTATAACGATGCTGTTCCCGACTCCACAACCGAACCTACACCCATAATCATCTCAGGACATTCCTTTGCACACCATTTGTTAACTTCTGCAAATACTTCATGAGCAAAATCGCCGCGGTTAGTAAATTCAAAAACTCTTGCTCCTCCGGCATAACAAGCTTTCACTACATTTTTTACAATTTCAGCATTAGCATTGTAATACAAAGGAACAATCTTTGTTTCATTGATCGTATTTAATACGTGTAATCTTTTAAAACGTGCCATTTTTATATTATTGAATTATATACTTAAAATTAAAGCGGGGCAAAGTTATTGGTTTTAGTAAATTAAGGAAATGTTTTTTGTCACATTTTTCAACTTTATTAAATATGTGAAATAAAAAAAGACCCGTTTTTCTCGGGTCTTTATGTTTTTAATTCAGCTTATCTTTAATTTTCTTGAATATCTTCAAATTTCGGTGTAATCGTTTATGAGCTTCGCTAACCTCATCTTTTATTGGATTAACCACCTTTTCTTCAGTATCAAGCTTTTTGGCTTTTTTTAGCTTTTTCTCAGCCTTTGCTGCTCTAACAGTTGCCTTTTTTACTTTTCTCTCAGCTATTTCAAGCTGTTCTTGCTTTTTGCGTTTTTCTTTTAAATCGGTCATAATACAATGATTTAAAATGTTAAATAATCTTACTTTAAAGATAACGAAAAATCAGCAGTTTTTGTTCTTTTAAACAATTTTTTTACAAAAAAAATCCCGCCCAAACACCATCTACCTATGCTTCAATTATTAAGAACAAAAAAATACATTATTAATCCTCTAACAAATCGGGGCGCAATCTTCTTGTTCGCTCATAAGCTTGTTCAAACCTCCACTCTTCTATTTTTTGCGTGTTACCTGTAAGTAATATATCAGGTACTTTCCAACCTTTATAATCGGCCGGACGTGTATAAACCGGAGGTGCGAGTAAATTATCCTGAAACGAATCTGTTAGAGCACTCGTCTCATCAGACATAGCTCCGGGGATTAATCTGATTATTGCATCAGAAATAACCGCAGCGGCCAATTCGCCACCGGTTAGAACATAATCGCCTATCGATATTTCTTTTGTAACTATATTATCCCTAATTCGTTGATCTATTCCTTTGTAATGCCCACATAATATTATAATATTAGTATACGATGACATTACATTTGCCATTGACTGCTTAAACGTTTCACCATCGGGCGATGTATATATTATCTCATCATAATTACGTTCACTACACAATTTACTTATTGCCGTTTCTATAGGCTGTATAGTCATAACCATTCCTGCGCCGCCACTAAAGGCATAATCGTCTACTTTCTTATGCTTATCGGTACTGTAATCTCTAATGTTGTGCAAATGTACTTCTGCAACTTTTTTCTCTTTAGCTCTTTTAATTATGCTATGCTCAAACGATTGTTCAATCAATTCGGGCAAAACCGTTAATATATCTATTCGCATTAATTATTTATTTGTTTACAAAATTATATACACATTATATATTTTCAAAACTCCATCTATACTAAAATACCCACAATTACAACCACCTTACAAAAGAATGATAAACAAGAATTATGAGGTTAAAACCAAAATTTGTACTTTTGCAAAATCATATTTGTAAACTAACAACATAAACTTACCATGTCTTTAAGAGTAGAATTAAGCCGGGAAATATACTGGCTGGGATTTAATGATAGAAAAAAACATTTATTTGAAAATCATTGGCCACTAGATAAAGGAGTTGCATATAACGCATACCTTGTTGTAGATGAAAAAACAGCATTAATTGATACTGCCGAAGCTCCATTTAGTGGCGATTTAGTAGATTGGATTAAAGAATTGCTCAACGGCAAAACCCTCGATTATTTGGTTGTAAACCATATGGAACCCGATCATTCAGGTTCAATACGTGAGGTAGTACAAGCATATCCCAATGTTATATTAATTGGAAATAAAAAAACAAAACCTATGATTGAAGGTTTTTATGGTATAACCGAAAACTTTCAGGAAATCGAAGAGGCAGAGGTTCTTTCATTAGGTTCTAGAAGCTTACAGTTCTTCACCATTCCAATGGTTCACTGGCCAGAGTCAATGGTTACATACTGCCCTGAAGAAAAAATATTATTCTCAAATGATGCGTTCGGAAGCTTTGGAGCCCACTGTGGCGGAATATTCGACAACGAAATAGATTTTGCATGGTATGAAGATGAAATTGCAAGATATTATTCAAATATCGTTGCTAAATATGGCGCACAAGTACAAAAAGCTTTACAAAAATTAGGCGGATTAGCAATAGAGCAAATAGCTCCTTCGCATGGAATAATTTGGAAAACAAAAATACCTTATATTCTTGAAAAATATGACAAGTGGAGCAAGTTTGAAGCCGACAAAGGTGTAGTTATTGTTTTTGGAACAATGTATGGAAATACAGAAAAAATAGCCGATTATATTGCACGCTTTTTAGTTGAAGAAGGTATAACTAATGTTAAAGTTATAGATGCTGCAAAAACTCACGAATCGTATATTATCAATGAAATATTCAAATACAAGGGTGTAGTATTAGGAAGCTGTGCTTATAATGGAGGAATATTCCCTCCCATGGCACACATTATGAGCGATCTTGAGCATATTAATATTCGCAACCGCAAATTAGCTATTTTCGGTTCTTCCAGCTGGGGAGGCGGCGGAGTTCGTGCTATACAAAAATTTGCAGAAAATGTAGATTGGGATATTGTATCAGAACCAAGCGAGGCGCGACATACAGCTAAATACGACGACATTTGCATTTGCCGAGGAATAGCAAAAGCAATGGCTGATAGTTTGAAATAAAAAAGGAGGAATAATGACCGAGGGGGAATTTCATGGATATTATCAGGTAGATGGCAATCAACATAGGCCAACGGTAGAATTAAATGCAAAAACAGGAGTTTTAAAACTTGAAGGCAGATCAATACTTGAAAATACTGTTTTGTTTTATGAACCGGTATTAAAATGGATTGACAACTACATTGAATCGCCTGCCAAAAACACTGAATTTCACATGATGCTGGAATATTTTAACACAAGCTCATCAAAATTTTTAATGAATATAATTGATAAATTAGGAAATATTAAAAAGAATGGTGGCGATGTAACTGTTTTATGGCATTATGCAGATGAAGACATGGAAGAGCTTGGAATTGATTATAAAAATATAATGAGTGTCCCTTTTATATTTATTGAACTCGACAATTGAATTAATAATGTATAACATATCAGGGGTGTTGTTTATAAAAACGGCATCCCTTTTTTATTGAATAAAACTTTAAATTCTTTATCTTGTATATATCAAAGTTAAAACCCTAAAACTATGAAAAGTAAATATTCTCTATTGCTTATTTTTATATGGCTTTTGACATTGTGTACAAGTGCACAACCTACTCTAAACCACGTAAAGAAATACTATAAATCAAATGATGGTAAACTATATTACAATAAGCATCTGCCTGTGTATGTATATATATCGCCGGAACCCGATGGCAAAGGTGAAATGATTCAACTACAAAGCGATAGCACTAAAAAATATGCAAACCCTATGTACTTAGATACCGAAGGAATAAATACATTCAGGTCGCCATCAGCTGTCGATACTGTAACAAAGGAAATAGTATACCCTATGCACGATGTTATATTTGAAGTGTATGCCGACGGCGATGCGCCACACTCAAAACATAAGCTAAATAATGCCAATCCATATTATAAGGGAAATGAAATTATTCTTGGCAAAGGTTGCAGCTTAGAAATAAGCTCAACTGACAAAACATCGGGAGTTGACAAATTATTAGTTTCAATTGATTCTAATGGATATAATGAATATAACAATGAAATAAAACTAACCGATGAAAAGCATTACAGTATCAACTATTATTCGGTTGACAACGTAGGTAATGTTGAAAAAGTACAAAGTGCTAATTACACAGTTGATATTCAAAGTCCTACAACAGAAATAAACATTGAAGGCGACAAATTTGAGAATACAATCTCAGGAAATACAAAAATTACATTGCAAACAACCGATAACATTGCAGGTGTAGCTCAGTTAAAATATTCAATTGACGGAAAAGAATATAAAAATTATACTTCCCCAATATATTCAAAATACCTTTCAGAAGGAGAGCATACTATTCAGTATTACGCAGTTGATAATGTTGGAAATGAAGAAAAAGTAAAAGAATATAGTTTCTTCATAGACAAAACCCCTCCTGTACTTGTCGATGAAATAATGGGCAATAGCTATACTGTAAATGGTCGTGAATATTCTTCGGGCAGGTCAAAACTAAAACTTACAGCTATTGATAATAAAGCAGGAGTAAAAGAGATTAAATACTCTATCAATAATGAACCATACATGGATTATGATAAACCATTTTATCTAACAAGCATTTCCGGTTCACTATCGGTAGTTTCTTATGCTATTGATAATGTTGGCAACAAAAGTGTTGCTTCTGAAAAAACAACAAAAAGTAAAGTTGCATATGTTGACCTAAGCGGACCTGAAATAAAATATACTTTTGAGGGGAAATACTTTCAAACTTACGAAGCTACCTATATAAATAAAGATACAAAAATTAAGTTAAGCGCATACGACTCTGAAGCAGGCTTAAAATACATTGCCTATACTATTAATAATGGCGCAGAAATATCATATGAAAAACCATTTTCAATAGAGGAAGGCGGGCATAAGGAGGTAAATATTTACGCATACGATAATTTAGATAACTCAAATAGGGAAAGAACTGATTTTATTGTTGATAACATTGGCCCCGACATTTATTATCGTTACAGTGTATTACCTATGGGCAAACAAGTTTCAGGACAAGACAGTATCGATGTGTACCCTTCGCATGTTGTTGTTTTTCTTTCTGCAACCGATGAGAAAATTGCAATAGACAAAATATACTATTCAGTAAATGGTGGTGAAGATAAATTGTATACCGGAATAGTAGAAGGTTTTAAAAAAGGCAATATTTACAGCATTGATGTTAAAGCTTACGATAAATTGGGAAATGTTAATACTCAAACAATAAAATTTGCTACCGACAATACCGGGCCGGAGGTAAATATAAGGTATAGCTTGCAACCAATATCATCAAGAGAGTATAAAGGGCAAACTATAGATGTATATCCCTCGCATATGTCAATTTTCGTTTCTGTTATAAATGCACATGTTATTTACAACCAATTGTATTATTCAATAAATGGAGGTTCAGAAAAGCCTTATATGGGCATTATCGATGGATTCAAACCGGGCAGTAACATTGAAATGAAAATAAGAGCAATAGACCGACTTGGTAATCAAATAGATAAGATGGTATTTTTTGGAATACAATAAATGTATAAAAAAACAATTAGGGTAATATATACAATTATGGTCATTAAAGTAAAGAACATATTTATTAACAATTAAACTTTAATGCCATGAGAACTAATAACAATTTCATAAAAATAACTTTAACTATCACCGCTATTCTTATTTACTCATTTACTTTTTCATTTGAGAATCAAGAAGAGAAAACAATTCAAATAAAAGGGCGGGTTGTAGACATTAACACTCAAGAACCTTTGGTGTGTGCAGCAGTTGGAATTGAACATTCAAATTTTGCAACAGTAACCAATAGCGAAGGCTTATTTTCAATAAAAGTTCCGGAAAGCAGTTCGGTTTCTGAATTACAAATATCATATATTGGGTATAAGGAAAGCAAATTTGATATATCAGGAACTGAAAATGAAGTACAAACAATAAAACTTGAACCAGAAGTAATAAACCTAAGTGAGGTGAAAGTTATGCCAAACGATCCTGTGAGCTTAATAAATGGAGTTTTGGCAAATAAAGCTACAAACTATTCAACAGAACCCAATGTAATGATTGCCTTTCACCGTGAAACAATCAAAAAGAATAAATCGTACGTAAGCCTTACTGAGGCGGTGGTTGAAGTGTACAAACAGCCTTACTCATCGTATAAAAATGATCAGGTTCGAATACTTAAAGGTCGCAAAGGTACTGATACCTCAAAAATTGATACTTTATTATTCAAACTTCAAGGTGGAGCATTAACTAACCTTATGCTCGATGTAGTTAAAGACCCTTACATGATATTGGCTAAGGATATACAAAACAAATACAACTATAAAGTTGAGAACATTACAACCATTGATGGCAAACTGTTTTATGAATTATCATTTGAGCAAAAACCGGAGATAAATGAACCCTTGTTTTTAGGCAAATTATTCATTCAATCCGAAACATTGGCTGTTTCAGAAATACACTTTAGCTTAAACACAAACAATAAAGAAGAGGCAAGTCGGATATTTATAAAAAAACAGCCGGTTGGCGCAAATGTATACCCCGAGAATGTCTCTTACATAGTAAAGTACAGAGAACAGGAAGGCAAATGGTATTTCAGTTATTCAAAAGCCGACCTTAATTTTAAAGTAAACTGGAAGAAAAAACTATTTAATACAAATTATAATGTTTTATCGGAAATGGCAGTTACCGACCGATTGAAAACAGACACGGAAGCAAATGCTAATATTGGTAAAATAAACCCGGGAACTATAATGTCGGAAGAAATTAAAGGTTTTTACGATGAAAATTTTTGGGGTAAGTATAATGTAATAGAACCTGAAAAATCAATAAATTTGGCCATCAAAAAAATAACAGACAGCATGGAGAAGCTTAATAAATAAAGTTTCAAAAACAGGAGAATATGTCAGAAATAAAAAAGTGGAATACAAAAAGCAGCAAAAAAGATTTTGAGTCAATATTTCATAGAATATATTCTCCTTTATGTGGTTATGCTTTAAAGATATTGAAAAGCTCAGAACAGGCAGAAGAGGTTGTTCAGGAAGTATTTCTTAAATTATGGGAACAGAAAAACCGATTGGAAATTGAAAATATAGACAGCTATTTGTACCGAAGTGTTTATAATAAGAGTTTGCATATAATTGCACATAACAAAGTAGTTCAAAAATATGCAGACTCTTATATTGGCAACAATGATTCACTGCCTACCCCTGAAGAAGGGATAATAGTAGGCGAAATGTATGCTGTATATAGGGAACAATTAAAAAAACTACCCGAGAAAACCAGAAATATTTTTCTTCTAAGCAGAAATCAAGGATTAAAATATTCAGAAATAGCAGAGAAACTAAATATTTCCGTAAAAACTGTAGAGGCAAATATGAGTAAAGCATTGAAAGTTTTTCGGGAATGTTTCAATTACATTAAATAACAATGAAAAGAAAGAAAACAACTACAAATGATAAAAGATATTGAACTTGATGGTTTTTTAGATGAAATGTCTCAAATTGATAAATTCTCTTCAAAAAATGCTTTTAAGAGCATCGAAGGCAGAATGTATCAGTTTGAACAACCTGTTGTACGAAAAATTATATACATTGGAATTACAGCTCTTACAGGTGTGGCAGCCATGCTTGTGTTTTGGTTTAGTGTTTTTAATACTATAACAAATAATTCATCGGAACCTCTTTTATTTCAATTACCCGATGGTTCAACTGTTGTATTAAATAAAGGAGCAAAATTAGAGTATGGAAACAACTTTAATAAAAACAGAACATTAGAGCTTACCGGAGAAGCTTATTTTAATGTTGCAAAAAATGAATCGAACCCATTTGTAATTAATGTAGGTACGTCAAAAGTAAAAGTTTTGGGAACATCGTTCAATGTTCGCCACAACAAGAAATCGGATGATGTTGAAGTATATGTAAAGTCAGGCCTTGTACTGCTTGAAAATTCAAATAATGAATCCATTAAACTTAGTGCTTCTGAGTATGGTTTTTCAAACAGGAGTGTAGTATATACTGAGAATATAAACGACAAAAACTATATGGCCTGGCAAAGCCGAAAGCTTGTATTTATTAACGATGATTTGGATTATGTTGTAAAAACGATTGAAAAAGTATATCATTGTAATATTAACTTACATGACAGTTCAATCAGTTCTTTGCGAATATCTACTACATTTTTTAATTTATCGGAGCAAGATATAATTGAAAGTATAGGATTAACACTGAATTTAAAGCATGAAAAAACCGATGATGGGTATGTTTTTTCAATGAAGTAATAACTGATACGATACTGTTAATTAAAAGTATTGTCAGTGTATGAATAAAAGCTTATGTAGCTTATTGTTGGTTTTATGTGTATTACAAACTGTAAAATCATTAGCGCAAGATGATTGCCTGAATAAAATAATTAAAACACCCGCCTATAAAGAGAAAGTATACACTGTTTTAAGTGATATTTCAAAACAGTGCGATTGTTACTTCTCATACCCTACACAAACAATTCCGTACGATAAAAACATTGAACTACCGGCTTACAAAGGGAGTGTGCTAAAATATTTAAATACATTATTTAGCGACAGCATAAAAATTAGCACTTTTAAAAATCAGATTATACTTGGTGATATAAATATAACTGACGGAAAAAGATTTAAGTACGAAGGACAAAAACTTATTAAATTTTCAGGAGTAATACTAGATAGCCTGACACACAAACCGGTACCATTTTCTTCGGTATCTGTTAAAGGCAGCTATATAGGAACTGCAGCCAATTCCGATGGGGAATTTTCCATAAAAATACCTGCAATATGTATTAACTCCGAATTACTTATTTCATCTTTAGGATATGGCAATGGAACAATACCTATAAAAAACTTCATGAATGATAGTGTTGTTTATTTGGGTAAGAGTAATGTAAATATTGAGGAAGTACTGATTAAAGGAGTGGGCGCAGATGTTTTGATTGGTATGGTAAAAGAGAACTTAAAAACTAATTATAGAATTTTGCCATACTGCTACAATGCTTTTTACAGAGAGTACATAAACAAGTTTGACAAATGTATAACATACTCAGAAGCATTATTCAAAGGGTGTTCTCCAAATGCCCGAGTAATTGTAAAAGACCGTTTGGTACTGCAAAATGCACGTGTGTTTAATAAAACCAATATGGAGTCAGATACTTTGAACCTAAAACTTAAAGGTGGTATTGATGCTGTTATGAATCTCGATATTGTAAATGACATTCCTGATTTTTTAGATGACAATAATTTTTATCTGTACAACTACGAAATACTAGACATTCAAATATGGAACAATGAATTAGTATATGTAATTGGTTTTAAGCCCGATGTAAAAGGCAACGAAGCTATGTTTACAGGCGAGCTTTATGTAACTTTTGACACATATACTTTGCAGGGAGCTGAATTCAGATATAACGACGAAATGCTTGAAAAGCTTAAAGATGTATTGGTTTATAAAAAGAAAAATAACGTAAGAGCAAAACCATATTTGTATAACTACAGAGTTGAATATAAAAATATTGGTGGTTTATATCATTTACATCATGTAAGAGGTGATTTGAGAGTTGATATGAAACAAAAAAAGCAACTGCTTTATGTAAGCTACAATACAATATTTGAAATGATAATAACCGATGTTGATACTGTAAACATAATAAAACCTAAACGCAAAGAACTTTTTGAGACAGGAAATATCTTTAGCGAATATATTAATTACTCACCCGATACATACTGGCAGAATACCAATATTATAGAGCCAGAGAAAGAAATAATGAAAGCATTTATAAAATCGGGTTTTGTTATGACTATTCAGGAATAAAAAAAGGCGAAAGTTGTAAATTTCAAATACACTCTATTTTTTTTATCGCTTCTAAAAAATACTTTTGTCATTTAACTACACATCCATTTTTATAGTAATATGAATTACCTAGAAGCAATTATATTTATAAACAAGTATTGTAAAAACACACTGATTGAGCATTTGGGAATAGAATTTACTCATGCCGGCGACGGGTTTATTGAGGCTACAATGCCGGTAAACAGCTCAACCAAAAATCCCGCTCAATTGTTACATGGTGGGGCAATGATGGCACTTGCCGAAACAGTAGGCAGTGCATTGGCCTATATGGAAGTAGACCGCGAAAAGTTCGATGTGTTAGGGTTGGAAATAAACGGCAACCACCTCAAGGCTACTGCCGATGGTGTAGTTACTGCACGAGCCACCAGAATACACGCAGGCAAACGTACTCATGTGTGTGAAATTAAAATTACCGACAATAGTGGTAATGTGATTAATACTAGTAGAATGACCAATATGGTTGTAGAAAAACTAAAATAGCTTTGAATAATACCGATAATGTTTCATTTGTAAATGCTGCATTGGAAACCCAAAAAGCATTTGCCGTATGGCGCGAACCTCAAGCAAGTAAGGTAAAACAGATAAGTTGCACAGCCGATAAGATTATAAAACTATATACAGCAGCTTCGCTCGATGCTGTAAAAGGCTTTGTATTTGCACCATTTCAAATAAGCCGAAACTTTCCAATATATGTAATTCCGTTTAATTGTACCGATAATCACCTGTTGGCGGTTAATAACAAAACAACAGTAAGTTCATCGCATACTGAGTATTCCGACGATTTGCAGGCAGCTAAGGAGCTTCACGCCGGTCAGATGGAGCTATTTATGGGAGCATTTGCCGAACGCAAAATAAAGAAAGCTGTTCTTTCACGAAATCAGAAAGTTAGCGGCTATGGTATTAACCAAATGCCTGCTTTGTTCAATAAGTTGTGCAGTGAGTTTATTAATTCATTTGTGTATATGGTTTATATTCCCGATGCCGGTTTTTGGGTTGGAGCAACGCCCGAGCTGTTATTTAAAACCAATAATGGTACAGCATCAACAGTATCGCTTGCCGGAACACAAAAGTTTAAAGAAGGAATTACATGGGGTAAAAAAGAACAAGTGGAGCAGGAACTTGTAACCGAACATATACGCTCGGTACTTGGCAAATTCGATATTTACAACTTTGAAACAATAGGACCAGAAACTGTTAAAACAGGGGAGTTGGCACACATAAAAACAACTCTGAATTTTCCGAAAGAGAAAATAGCAGGTAGGTTTGGCGAGTTTATTGAGAATCTGCATCCTACCCCGGCTATTTGCGGCTTGCCTGTTAATAAATCGCTAGAGCTGATACTGAAAACCGAGAACTACGACCGCACATACTATTGTGGTTTTTTGGGCTCTTTCGATTCATCGCAGCAAACCGATTTATATGTAAATCTTCGTTGCTTACAAGCATTTAACGACAGTGTGGTATTGTATGCCGGCGGAGGTATTACACCCGACTCGGACACTGAAAAAGAGTGGGAAGAAACTTGTATGAAAATGCAGAATTTGGAAGCTATTTTGAAAGATATTTAGATGAGGTGAATTTTGTATATTTGTAATATGGAAAAAGCTTATTTATTTGGTTCATATGCAAAAGGTTTATCAAATGCAGATAGTGATATTGATATTGCTCTTGTCTTTAAAAGCATTGATGATTCTGAGAGATTTGATATTCAAATTCAACTTATGTTGTTAGCATCTGAAATAGACACAAGAATAGAACCACACCCAACATCTTTTGTTGATTTTCAATTGGGAAATCCTTTTGCATTAGAAATAAAAAGAACTGGTATTGAGATTGCAGCATAATTTATTTGCATTGTAAAATATTTAAAATACCATACTAAATAATCAATCCGCATTTAATCATTACATGAATAAAACGTTCACTTGCAGTAATAAAAAAACAGTACAAGCCTTAATAACAAGCTGTTATAAAAACAACATCAAAAAAGTAGTATTGTCGCCAGGTTCGCGTAATGCTCCGTTAATAATTTCTTTTGGCAATCACCCCGAATTCGAATGTTTTACCATTGCCGATGAGCGTAGTGCGGCTTTTTATGCACTTGGTATGGCTCGCAAACTCAACGAACCTGTTGCTTTGGTTTGCACATCGGGTAGTGCGGTGTTAAATTATGCTCCGGCTATTGTTGAGGCGTATTATCAGCAAATACCGCTGGTGGTAATTACCGCCGACCGACCGCCTGAACTTATTGACCAGGAAGACGGGCAAACAATACGACAGCCCAATATTTATGCAAATTATATAAAGCAAAGCCTTAATCTGCCAGTGTGTGCAAGTGTAAAAAGTACAGGTGAGGTACTACCGGGAATTGATAATATAATAAACCTTTCTGTAAATGCGCCACAGAGCCCGGTTCATATAAATATCCCTTTTTACGAGCCTCTTTACAATACCGAACAGATAATAATTGCAGAAAAATCACAAAAACAAGAAAAGGAATCGAAATCCTTCATATTTAGCAGTGAGCTGAAAAATATTTGGCATTCAAGTGCTAAAAAAATAATCGTTATTGGGGCTATGCAACCCGATAAAAAGATAGAAGAACTACTTCACAGACTTAATCTGGAGCAAAAAGCGGTTGTAATAAGTTCGCCACTTTCAAATATTAAAAACCCGGCACTTTCTACCACTCCCGACCCCTTATTTTTCTCGCGCGTACCCGATTCAATAGCTGAATACAAACCCGATTTGCTTATAACAATAGGAAGCTCTGTGGTTTCAAAATTCATGAAACAATTTTTTAGGTATCATAAGCCTGTGCACCATTGGGATATTGACATAAACCACACAAGAATTGATACTTACGGCTGCCTTACCGAAAAAATAGAACATGATACTTTGCCAGTTTTAGAAGAGCTGGTTCGTGAAAAATCGGCGGGCGATAAAGAATTTTATAATAAGTGGGTGTTCCGAAAAATTGATATTGCCATGCACTTGAATACAGTGTACTCAAAAGCCCAATGGAGCGATTTGTTAGTATTCAAAACATTTTTCGATTCAGTTCAGGAACCTGTTGAATTGCATTTGGCAAACAGCACCCCGGTTCGTTATGCCGAGTTTTTTACCAAGCACCCCGATATTGTTTACATGGGCAACCGTGGTACAAGCGGAATTGACGGTTCGCTCTCAACTGCTGCCGGAGCTGCAATGGTTTCGTGGAAGCCGGTGTACCTTATTACCGGCGATATGAGTTTTATTTACGATTCCAATGCTTTGTGGAACAGTAACCTTCCCAATAACTTCAAAATTATTATAATAAATAATGGTGGAGGCAATATTTTTAAAGTTCTGAAAGGACCTTCCGATACTGAACATATCGATAAGTTTGTGGCTAATACTCCGGTTAATATTGCAAAACTTTGTAATGCTTACGGAGTAAACTATTTTTCGGCAATCAATGTTGACGAATTGAATGTAAGGTTACTAGAACTATACGAAACTCAAAAATGTACTGTGCTTGAAGTTTTTACAGATTCTGATACTAGTGCTGCCGGATATAGAGATATTTTTAAGGATTTATAGTGTTTTATAGCATAAAACCACTGAATAGTTAAAGCTTACGTATGTTATGTAACATCTTAATTACGAAGCAGCTAGTGATTTAAGGATTAATGCGTAATCTTGTCGGAATGCACATCTAAAACAGCTTGTTTTTTTGTATCTTAATAGAAGTTTTTTAGCCCAAAACTATGATAGTAAGATACAATATAGCATATTGGTTATTTATCGTTACACTTTTATTTTCGGTAAATACAACAGGACAAAATGTAGTTCCGTCAGCATCGTATTGCAGTACCGACGGAACACAAAGTTTTTACATATCGGCTCCACCCAATAAAACATGGACCAGCTCTGTAAATGGCGTAATAACAAATACAGGTGGAGGTAATTGCACTTTTGAACCTAGTGCAGTTCCGGGGCCGTATCCGGTTACCATATTTATTCATTATCAGAATCCTAACTACACAGGTGAGCCTGCTTCTCCTTACGACCCGGCAGTTTATCATTACCGCTATACAGTAGTAATACAAGAACCCGGCGCAGTAACCTTTAATCCCGTTGCAAATACCTGTGTTACTGATGCTCCGGTTAATTTAACGGCATTGGGAGTTCCGGCATTGGGAACATTTGCAGGGACAGGTGTTGTGGGAAATTTTTTCGACCCTGCAGCAGCAGGAGCAGGCAGTCATAATTTATCATATACATATCCATCAACAGGGTGTAATGCAACAGCATATCAAATAGCAACGGTCGAAGCTTTACCCGCTGTTACATTTACACTACCGGTATTACAAGCCGATGTATGTATAAATGCTGCACAATATGCTTTAGTTGGTGATAGCCCTGCAGGTGGCACATATAGTGGGGTTGGTGTGGTTGGAGGAACTGATTTCAATCCGGCTGTTGCAGGGGTAGGAACTCATACCATAACATATACTTATACCAATGCCACAGGATGTGTTGGCACTGCTACCGATAATATTACCGTATATCCATTGCCAACAATAAAGAACAATGTTACTACCGATTATTGTGCAGGAACAGGTGGTGGAACACTTGTGGTACAAACTATTGATGCAGGCACAAACTATATGCTGTATAACAATACTTCGGGAGTTCTTGTGGGTACACAATCGGGTGCTGCAGGTTCTAATATTACTTTTTCAGGCTTACCTGCCGACGATTATTATATACGAACAGTAACACAAGGAATTGGGTGTTCCAATAATTCGGGGATAGAAACTATTATTCAAAATCCGCTGCCTATAGTTACATTTACTCTTCCTGCCGGCGATGATGTCGCCTGTAATGGCGATGCTCAATATATACTTACAGGTGGTAATCCTGCCGGTGGTAGTTATTCAGGGGCGGGGGTAAATTTGGGTTCGTTCAATCCTTCAGCCGGAGCCGGTTCATATACTATTACATATACTTACAGCAATGGTACGTGTTCCAATACTGCAACCGATAATATAACAGTATACGCATTACCCAATGTAACATTAACAGTTCCTCCGGCTTACGACAATGTATGTATCGATGAAGCACAGTTTGCACTAACCGGCGGTTTGCCGATAGGCGGCACTTATTATATTGATGGTGTAGCAAGTATAAATTTTAATCCTGTGACACAGGGTAGTATCCCTTCGCCCCATGTGGTTACATATTCGTATACCAATGCAAATTCATGTACCAATACTGCAACCGATAATATTACAGTACACGATTTGCCTGTTGTGGGTATCGTAGGTCTTAATCCTACCCAATGCGATGTTCCTCCATCGTACACATTTGCAGGCAATAATTTTCCTGAACCGCCGGGTGCAACATCAACAATAACCTACACGGGTGCAGCAGCCGGCTTAACCGACAATGGAGATGGTTCAGCATTGTTTGACCCAACACAAACAGGGCTTGGCAACCATACCGTAACCTACGACTATACCGATGCCAATGGCTGCTCAAATACCACAACACAAATAGCACGGGTAGGAACACAGTTAGGATTCATTAACCTAAATTCACACTATTGTGGAAATGTGAATAATGTAACATTTACATATTGGCCAGGGGTATCAACATTTCCGGGTGGACATACCATTACTTCCAATCCGGCTATGGCAACCCTTGTCGATAATGGTAACCCAACCGCAACCGCAACATTTGACCCATCGTCAGAAGCTCCGGGTATTTACACTATTACCTACACCTATTTCGACGATTTAGGCTGTGAAAATATTTATTCACAAAACGTATCCATTACAGCCGACCCTACTGCAAATATTGCAGGTATAAGTACTAATTATTGTAACAATGCTGCGGCAATAACACTTACCGGAGTACCTGCACCTATTGGAGCCTCAACCGGAGTATTTACAACCGCAATGACCGGGCTAACCGATAATGGCAACGGTACGGCAACATTTACCCCCTCGGCTGCGGCTGTTGGCGGCCCTATTAATATTACATATACATATAACGATGTATATGGCTGTACCGGCACTTATAATGCACCGGTTACTATCAACGAAGCCCCTACGGCTACTATATCGGGTAATGCTACTATATGTAGCGGGGTAAATACAAACCTAACGTTCAATTTTACAGGAGGGCCTATTGGTACTTTATATAATGTAACATATACCGATGGTGCTGCCAGTGTACCATTAACAGGGTTACTCAATGGACAAACACAGGCTGTAACACCACTATCATCGAAAGTATATACAGTATCATCGGTTAGTTATGCAGCTCCGGCATTCAATAGCTGTACAAATACAGGTAATGGTTCTGCAACTATTGTTGTTACACCACAGGTTTCAATTACATCGAACCTATCAAATGTAACAGTATGTGAAAACGGAAACGCCAATTTTACAATTACAGCAACAGGTACTAATAATTTGCAATACGAATGGTTTGTTAACGGAGTATCAGTACAATCGGGCTTTAGCAATGTATTGGTTTTAAACAACAGATTATTAGCCAATAACGGCGACCAAATATATTGTGTAGTATCAAGTACTACGTGTGGCGGAACAGCAACAAGCTCAACAGTAACACTTACAGTAAATCCAAGAACAGCTATAACCACAAATCCGGTTTCGGCAGAGGTTTGCGATGGTGCAAGCCATACTTTTACAGTGGCAGCTAATGGGATAGGCTTAACATACCGGTGGCAAAAATTTGTAGCGGGAGTTTGGACACCATTGGTAGCCGATGCTAATATTCCTTTTGTAGCAGCAGCCAATTTGCAGATTAATAATCTAGACAATGCTCAACATTCAGGTTTTTACCGATGTCAAGTTACAGGAACTTGTGGAGCAGTTGCTTACAGCGGTCAGGCCGAATTAACAGTTAACGACCCAATTGTAATTACTACACAACCTGTAAATATATCGGGATGTGAATTGTCAAATATTTTGTATAGTGTATCGGCAACCGGAACTAACTTATCGTACCAATGGTATTTCAATGATGGTACAGGTGCAGTAGCTTTGGGAACCAATAGTACACAAACTGTAAATAATGTAAGCGCAGCAAATGTTGGAAGTTATTATTGTGTAGTGTCGAGCCCGTGTGGTGAGACATTAACAAGCAATATTGTAACATTTACACTTTTAACTCCGCCATCGGTAACTAATCCGGTTAGTAAAACAATATGCGAAGGGAGTTTGGTATCATTTAGCGTAAGCGGAACAGGTTCGGGCATTACATACCAATGGTACAGAAATGGTGTGGCACTTATAAATAATGCAACGGTAAGCGGTGTTACAACTCCCGATTTGGCAATAAACCCTGTTTCGATTGCCAATGCCGGTAATTACCGTTGCGAGGTAACAGGCACCTGTGGTGTTGCTATAAGTAATGCAGCAACACTGGTTGTAGAACAAGCAGTAACGGTTGTAACCCAACCTATCGATATAGCAGTGTGTCCGGGTAGTGATGCTACATTTTTATTAAATGCAACCGGTACAAATATTACATACGACTGGCAATTCAACGGTGTATCGTTAGGGGCAGCAAGTGTACCCAATTATACTGTAGTTGCAACCGGTGCAGCAAATGCAGGAAATTATCGTTGCCGATTAAATAATGTTTGCGGAAATGTATATAGCAATGAGGTGCTGCTTACTGTTAATTCAACTACAACAATAACCGACCAGCCCGATAATATAAATACCTGCGAAGGGTCAAACGTGTCGTTCTCGGTAACAGCAACAGGAACAGGTGTAAATTATGAATGGTATAAGAACGGCTTGGTAATTGTTCCTGCTCAAACCAATTCGGTTCTGAGTTTATTAAATGTTTCCAATGCCGATGGCGGTAATTATCATTGTGAAGTAACAGGAGTATGTAATTCTGTTTCTTCAGTAGCAGCAACACTTGTAGCCGATATAGCTCCGGTTATAACCACCCAGCCGCAAAATGCAGTCAATTGTCAGGGTCAGAATGTAAATATTACCGTTGTATCGTCGGGTACCGGATTGAGCTATCAGTGGTATTTCAATGATGGTACAGGTTTTGTTTCAATAGGTGCTAACAGCCCTATTTATAATATTCCTGCATTTGGAGGAGCTAATCAGGGCAATTATTATTGCACTATAACAAATAATTGTGGTACTATAACTACCAATACCATTACACGAACTTTGGGTTTACCCACTGTTATAAATACTCACCCTTCACCTGTAATAGCTTGCGTTGGTGATAACGCTAATTTTTCAGTATCCATAGCATCGGGTACAAATTTAACCTACCAGTGGAGGCTAAACGGAATTAGTATTATTGACGATGGAGTAAAAATAATTGGGGCAAATACGGCTAACTTATCGGTAAATGGTGTTGCACTTGCCGATGCAGGCAGCTATTCGTGCCGAATTACAGGCAGTTGTACATCGGTTACATCAAATTCGGCTTCACTTACCATAAATGAGCCGGTAGCAGTTACACAGCACCCCGCAAACGATGAAATTTGCGAAGGTGAAAACACAGGGTTTAGTGTTATTGCAACCGGAACAGCATTGAACTATCAGTGGTATCATTCTGCTACCGGAGCAATTGTAGGTGCATTAAATTCAACATTTTCGCTAGCCGGAGCCTTATTGTCCGATGCCGGCGATTATTATTGCACAGTTTCAAACGGTTGTAACAGTGAAAATAGCAATGCAGCCACATTGGTTGTAAATGAGCTTATTACAATAAATGCATCAGGACAACCTAACTCAGTAACAGCTTGTACCGGAGCTAATGTGGCTTTTTCTGTAACTACGGCTACGGGTACTAATCTTAATTACAGGTGGCAGCTCAATGGGGTTGATATATTCGATGGAGGGACAATTTCCGGAGCAAGTACCAAAACACTTACAATATCAGGAATACTACCCGCCAATGCAGGAAACTATACTTGCGTTGTTAGTAATTCGTGCCATAGTGCCACCAGTTTGGCTGCAACTCTTACAGTTAATACTGCTGTAAATATTTCGGTACACCCGCAAAGTCAAACAGCCTGCCAGGGGCAAACCTTGAATTTAATTACAACAGCTACCGGAACATCACCAACATATTTATGGTATAAAAACAGTGTAGCAATAGCACCTGCCCAAACTAACCCGGTTATATCAATAGCAGCATTTGCCCCCGGCGATGAGGGAAATTATTATTGTGCAGTAAACAATAGCTGTGGAACAGTAAATTCAAATACGGCAGTAGTATCGTTGGGTGTTAATACGGTAATAAATACAAACCCTGTTAATACTACCCGATGTGTTGGTAATTCTGTAACATTTAATGTGAGTGCAACAGGCTCTGATTTAACCTATGTGTGGCGTAAAGATGCTGCAATACTTACCGATGACGGACGTATAACTGCTGTAAATACCAACTCACTTTCAATAGATAATATTCAATTCAGCGACTTTGGCGAATATACCTGCGATGTAATAGGTTCGTGCGGAACGGTAACTTCGCTTGGAGCAACATTAACAGTAAGGCGACCGCCTGTTATTACCACTCAGCCACTGAGCGATACCGTTTGTAATGGAACCAATTCATCGTTCAATATTATTGCCACCGGCGATGAACTAACTTATTCATGGCAGCTCAATGGAGTGGCTGTTGGTGTGGCAACCTCGTCAATACTAATAAGCCCTGCAACTGCGGTAAATCAAGGGGTGTACAACTGTATTGTATCAACTCCTGTTTGCGGACAGGTTGTGAGTACATCGGCCGACTTGGTAGTGTACAATAACCTTACGGTAAATACTCAGCCTGCAAATACCATAGGGTGCGAGGGCGAAAATATATCATTTTCAATTAACATTTCGGCCTCACCCGATGCTACCAGGCAATGGTACAAAAATGGCATACCTTTAGTAAACGGAGGTAATATTAGCGGAGCATTATCTGATATACTTTCTGTTAATAATATTTCCAATGCCGATGCAGGAAATTATTATTGTGAATTAACGAGTCGGTGTGGTTCTTTCTCAACAAATACAGCAACACTTACCGTAAATGAGAATGTAGTAATTAATGTGCATCCAACTTCATTTACCATTTTAAATGGAAACACAGCAAACTTTACAGTGGTAGCATCGGGTAATATTGTTTCGTACCAATGGTATAAAAATGGTGCTGCTCTAGTTGATGGCGGTGATATTTCAGGGGCAACAACCGATGTTCTTTCAATAGCAAATACAGATATTACCGACCAGGGAGCTTATACCTGCGAAATAACAGGAACTTGTGTCGGAGCAACAAGTAAGCCTGCAAATCTTATAGTAGTAGCATCATCGCTTATTACTATTCACCCGGCAACACCTGTAACAAAGTGCCGTGGCGAGTCGCTCAATCTTTCTATAGTATCGTCGGGTACAACTTTCCAATGGCGTAAAGATGGGGTAAACCTTGTAAATGGTGTAAATATATCGGGTGTAAATACCCAATCGTTAACCGTTCAAAGTGTTACACCTGTTCATCAGGGCGCTTACACCTGTTTTGTAAATGGGGTAGAAAGTAGTTTACCATCGGTTGTTACGGTTAATGATACTACACAAATAACAATACAGCCCATAGGTGCATCGTACTGCTCTGCCGATAATATGGTATTGTCGGTAGTAGCATCGGGCAGTTTGCTTGGTTATGAATGGTTCAAAAACAATGCTGCTATAGTTCCGGCTCAAACAAACAGCACCCTTATAATTAATCCGCTTGCACTAACCGATGCCGGCAGCTATTATTGTGTAGTAACAGGAATTTGCGGAACGCAAAACAGTAACCCCGCTACTATTACAGTTAGTAACAATACTGTAATTACAACACAGCCAACAGGTGGCACTATTTGTGAAGGTACAGCTATTACAATGAGTGTGGCAGCTACCGGCAGCAGTTTAACATATCAATGGTATAAGAATGGTATTCTCTTATCGAACATAGGAACTATAAGCGGTTCGGCAACAAAAGATTTAACAATTACCGGAGCCTTAACCTCCGATGCCGGCAGCTATACTTGTATAGTATCAGGAACTTGTAGCTCAGCAACATCGAATGCTGCTATTGTAAATATTACACCTAAAACAGCAATAACTGTACAACCGGCTAATAAAACAGCCTGTATAGGCGATAATGTTACATTAAATATAATAGCAACCGGCAGTGTAACAAGCTATCAGTGGTACAGGAACGGAGTGCCGGTAGGAGCATCGGCTGCATCATATTCAATAGCCGGAGCAGCATTGACCGATGCCGGAACATACTCATGCAGTGTAAACGGGGTATGCGGAACTGTTAATTCAAACTCGGCCGTACTTACCATAAATGAGTTAACCGTAATAAATAGTAATCCGACAGGGACAACTATATGTGAAAATAACTCAACGGCTTTGAATTTCAATGTATCTGGCAGTAACCTTTCGTACCAATGGTTTAAAGATGGTACAGCCATAACCGATACCGGGTTATTTACAGGAAGTACAACACCCGATTTAAATATTACTAATGCAAAACTCGATTATGCAGGTATTTATTCATGTGCAGTTACAGCATTGTGTGGTAATACATCGAGCAATTCGGTACAGGTAACAGTTAACCCGCAAACCCGTATTATTGTGCAGCCACAAAGTAAAATCCGATGCGAAACCGATAATGTTACATTTACAGTAATAGCAACCGGAACCAACCTTACATACGTATGGCAGAAAAATAATGTACCTCTGATAAATACAGCTCAAATAACGGGAGTAAACACCCCATCGCTAAATATTATTTCATTGACACAAGCCAACTCCGGCGATTATAATTGTGTAGTAACCGGAACCTGTGGCAGTGTAGTATCCAATGCCGCAGCATTAGTAATAAGCCAACCGGTTGCAATAACTACCAACCCTGTTAACAGCACAATATGCGAAGGATTATCTACCACACTTTCAATAACAGCAACAGGTTCAAATATAAGTTATCAATGGTTCAAGGGTGCTGATAGTATATTTAATACCAGCAACTATTCAGGTGCAAACTCCGATAAACTTGTAATATCGAACTCATATACTACAAATGCCGGTACATATACCTGTGTTATTAACGGTAGTTGTTATTCACAAACATCAACCCCGGCAATAGTAACAGTTAATCCTACAACAATAATAACAAACCAGCCTACCGATAAGTCACGTTGCTTGGGCGATAACGCATTATTTTCGATAATAACACAGGGAACTAATCTTACCTATCAGTGGAAACTAAACAATGCCCCTATTCCTTTAGCAACAACACAAAACCTTACTGTAAATCCTATTACTGCTGCCGATGCAGGAGCATATACTTGCGATGTGTGGGGTACGTGCAATAACATTTCGTCCGACCCTGCCGACCTTATAGTATTGAATCCACCCACTGTTGATATTCAACCTGTTGATGCAAATGTATGTAAATATAATACTGCAACATTTTCAGCTAATGTGTCGGGTGCAGGAGTTCAATATCAATGGCAGAAAAACGGTATTAACCTGAGCGATGGAGCTAAAGTTTCGGGCAGCACTACCGGCACTTTAGATATAAGTACGGTAATAAAAGCCGATGAGGGTGTGTACCGTTGCAACCTCACAGGTACCTGTGGTAATAGCAGCAGTAGTGCTGTATTGCTCCGTATGGTCGATTCAACTGAAATAACAGTTAACCCGAATAATGTTACTGTAGTTGAGGCTAACGATGCATTTTTTAATATTGCTGCTGTAGGCGATATAGTAAGTTACCGGTGGCAGAAAAACGGTGTAGACATTGTCGATGGAGGTAATATTTCAGGAGCAACTACAGCATTGCTAAATATTACAGCAGCTACACTAGCCAATGAAGGTAGTTACAGGTGTGTAGTAACCGGTGTATGCGGCACAAAAATATCGTCGCTGGCCGAGCTAAAAGTTAATGTTCCTGTAAGTATAATCACAAACCCTGTCAATAGTACTAAGTGTGTAGGCGAGTCGGTATCGTTTAGTGTTTCAGCTATCGGTACAAACCTTACTTATATTTGGCAGTTTAACGGTTCACCCCTTTCAGACAATGCCTTAATATCGGGAGTAAATACCCCTAATTTGGTAATAAACACACTGTCGCTTAGCAACGCCGGAACATATTCATGTGTAATATCAGGTAGTTACAATCAGGCCAATAGTGTAGGAGCCATACTTACCGTAAATGAACAGGTAAACATTACACAACATCCACTAACCCAAACCAAATGTGAAGGCGATAATCTAATAATGGAGTTAATATCATCTAGCAGCAGCCTCAATTATCAATGGACAAAAAACAATTCTAATTTAACTAACGGCGGTAAAGTGTCAGGAGCTACATCGGCTTTACTGGTAATAAGCAATATTGATATAACCGATGAAGCCGTTTATAGATGTGCCGTTAGTAATATATGCGGCTCGGCACTTAGTAACCCCGGGGTAGTAACTATCGACGAGAGTGTATCTATAACATTGCAACCCGCTAACAGCAACCGCTGTGTTGGAAATACGGCAAACTTTACAGTGTCAGCTACCGGCGAAAACATAACATATCAATGGTATCATAACGGAGTAGCTGTTTTAAATTCTTCCGGAACAACAGGAGCAAACTCAAATAATTTGATTATAAATAACTTATCATTGTCCGATGCAGGAAACTATTCCTGTTATGTGAGCAACGGATGTAGTAACCAAAACAGTACATCAGCATTACTTACCGTAAATGAGCAGGTGGTTATTAATTCACAACCTACCGATAAAATTATTTGCCAGGGAGCCGATGTTAACTTCGTTGTAAGTGCAACCGGTTATAACCTCAGTTATCAGTGGCAAAAAGATGGTGTGAATCTTGCTGATGTCGGAACTGTTTTTGGCTCATCTACATCTGTATTGTTAATACAGGGAGCCTCAACGGCCAATGCCGGTATTTATCGTTGCTTAATAACAGGTGGATGCAACAATGTACTCTCAAATTCGGTAGCACTTACTGTAAATTTATTGCCTGGAAATGCCGGTATTATAACAGGGAAAAATGTGGTGTGCCAAGGCGAGAAAGATGTATTATATATAGTACCCGCTATTGCAAATGCAGTAACATACAACTGGACATTGCCTTATGGAGCTACAATAGTAAGCGGATTGGGTACTCGTTCGGTTAAGGTTAATTATTCTAAAAATGCAGCATCGGGGGTAGTGTCGGTTTATGCGGTTAATAGTTGCGGAAATGGAACAGTATCACCCGGATATGCAGTTACCGTTAATCAACTACCTGACGCCGATGCCGGTTTCGACCAGATAGTATGCGGCGCAACAACAAATTTTGCAGCCAATTCGGTAGTTGGAATCTGGAGTATATTATCGGGCGATGCTGTTATTTCTAATAACACACTATTCAATTCAGCTTTAACAGCAATACAGGAAGGTGTTAACGAGTTTGTGTGGACAGTAACTCAGAATGGCTGTTCAAATTCTGATACTGTTTTAATTGAAAACACACAAATAGATGTACAAGTAGAACGCGATAAAACAATATGCGATAAAACCACAACACTCGAAGCATATTACCCGCTGAGTGGAGCAAATTGGACTGTTATTAGCGGTGCCGGTTTTATAAGTAATATTAATTCACCAACACCACAACTGTCGGCATTAAATCAGGGACTCAACAGTTATGGTTGGACAATAAATAATAAAGGTTGTATAAGTACCGGAATAGTAAATATTACTAACGACCGTCCAAATACTCCTAAAGCAGGCACTAATCAAATAGTTGACTTTAGCGAAACACCACTCGATGCAGAATTTGTTGAGCTTGGTACTACAGGTACATGGTCGGTACTGAGCGGAAGCGGATTGTTCGATAATGCCAATAATCCGAAAACGCGTGTAACAAATCTTGCCCCCGGAACAAACAAACTATTGTGGAGTGTTCAGCGCAATAATTGTATTTTAGGTGATACCGTACTAATTGAAAATATATTTATATCGCAGCCCGAAGCTGGACCAAATCAGATAATATGTAATAATTCGACTCTGCTTGATGCCGTATTGCCCGATGTGGGTACAAGCGAATGGAGTGTAAAATCGGGGGCAGCCACATTTGCCGATAAATACAATCCACAAACACAGGTTACAAACCTTGGCCCGGGCGATAACTGGCTGTACTGGACTGTACGTACTTCGGGGCAGGGAATGGAATACGACTCAGTGCTTATAACAAACTACAGCACTACCACTGCCAATGCCGGCCCCGATGTTGCTATATGTAACACTACTTTTACCCTTATGGCAAATACACCTATTTACGGAAGTGGAGTGTGGACACTCAATAGTGGAGCAGGAACAATAGTGGCGTTCAACAACCCAAACAGTGTTATAAATAATTTGGGAGCAGGAAAGAACGATTTGAAGTGGACTATTACAAACAACAATTGTATTTCGGAAGATTATGTAACCATAACCAATAATATCCCTACAACAGCCAATGCAGGACTAGACCAAACACTTTGCGACGACTCTACACTATTACTTCCAAACACACCAACGGTAGGAAAAGGCTCATGGAGTGTAATTTCAGGTTCCGGAACATTTAATGGCAATTATGTTACCAACCTTGCCCCCGACAATAATGTACTGCGATATACCATTACTCAGGGAACCTGTACATCGTTTGACGATATAAATATTATAAACAACAAGCCTACAACACCAAGTGCAGGCTACGACCAGCAAATATGTACCAATTCCATTTCGCTTAATGCAAATTTGGTTCAATACGGAACAGGTATGTGGACAGTAACCAGCGGTGCAGGAACTTTTTCAAGTACATCAGACTCCAAAGCTACGGTTACAAATATGGCTACCGGCAAAAATATTTACCGTTGGACAATCACAAAAAATGGGTGTGCTGAACTTGACGAGGTAACAGTATCAAACGATTATGTTCAAGCCTTTGCAGGCAATGATATTACAGTATGTACCGATGATTTCACATTGCAGGCATCAAATCCTTTGCCCGGTATTGGTACGTGGAGTATTGTTGGAACCAGTGGTGCTATATTTAAGAACCAGAATAATCCGAATACCTATGTAAGTAATCTTTCAAATGGTGCAAACAGCTTACGCTGGACAATAGTTAACGGTACGTGCGAATCGTATTCCGATATTACTATTACCAGTAATAAGCCAACCAAAGCATGGGCGGGTGAAAATAAATCAGTTTGTGCTAATAATACACAGCTTAATGCCAACCAACCAATTTATGGATCCGGTATGTGGACAGTAATGAGCGGTTCGGGTACATTTGACAATGCTACACTATACAACACTACTGTGCGTAATTTGGGTGTAGGTATTAATACCATAAGGTGGACTATTACAGAGCAAAACTGCTCTTCGTTCGATGAGGCTACCATTATAAATAACCTTGCAACCGAAATAAACGGAGGTAACGATCAACAAACCTGCTCCGATTCGGCCGAGCTTGATGCAGTTCCTCTTCAGATAGGAACAGGTTTTTGGTCAATAATTAGCGGGCAGGGTATATTCGACGATGCCACAAACCCAAATACTATGATACGCCAACTGGGTAAAGGTAATAATATTTTGTTGTGGAAGGTATCAAGCTCCGACTGTCATTTGGTAGATACTGTAATTATTTCAAGTAAGATACCGTCAACAGCATTTGCCGGAGCTGACCAAATAATATGTATCGACAGCACCAAACTTGCGGGTAACACACCTGTAATAGGAACAGGCGAATGGGTGTTAACATCGGGGGCGGCAATTGTAGAATCGCCCAATGTACCAAACAGTGTTGTAACATCAATAGCTATGGGGCGAACAACATTGCGATGGACAATTAATGAAGGTGGCTGCTATTCGTACGATGAAATGGTACTTGTAAATAACCAGCCTTCCGACCCATTTGCAGGTTACGATACCGAAATATGCGGCGATTCTGTTCGCTTATATGCCGAACCTCCTGTTGTAGGTATTGGACATTGGTCGTTGGTAAGTGGCGATGCTGTTATTGTAGACCGTGATACCAACCAAACCAGAATAGAAAATATAACTTTTGGTAAAAATACATTTAGGTGGACTGTAACTAACGGTAATTGTGTTATGTACGACGATGTAGTTATAACTAACAACAAAGAATATGTATTTGCAGGGCAAGACATTCAGGTTAGTACATCTACCGTTCAGTTAATAGCCAACAAACCGGCCAACGGCATAGGTCGCTGGATACCAACCGCCACGCCGGCTGCTATTCAAACACCGGCTAGCTTTGAAACTATGGTTACCGGGCTTGGAGCAGGAACCAATGAATTTACCTGGACTATCACAAATAACGGCTGCATATCGTCTGATGGAATGGTGGTTGACTATGTGGTAATGCCAATAGCCGATTTTGAGCCATCGGCTCTGGTAGGTTGCCCGCCTATGAGTGTCAATTTTGTTAATACATCAATAGGTGGAGCTCCTTATACTTGGGATTTTGGCGATGGACAAACATCATCGGCTCAGAGTGTTATTCACGTTTTTAACGAACCGGGAAAGTATAAAGTAGTACTTAAAGCATCGGCTCCGTTAGGTAAAGTAGTTGAAAAAGATACAATTATTGTAGTTAATAAAAATCCGGTAGCCAATTTTGATATAGCTCCTAAGCTGATATATATCCCCGATGAGCATATTAGCTGCTACAATTATTCACAAGATGCAGTTCAGAGTATATGGTATTTTGGCGATGGTAATGCAATACAGGAATATGCACCAATATATTACTATAATATAGAGGGAATATTCGACATAAGTTTAAAGGCTATTTCAGCAACCGGCTGTACCGATTCTATTACAAAAACAGCGATAGTACAGGTAATTCCGCGTAGCAGATTCTTTTTCCCACAGGCATTTACGCCAAGTACATCGGGGCCATCGGGAGGTGAGTACGATACCGAAGACCGTTCAAATGATGTATTTTATCCTATTATTACCGATGGAGAACTAACAGAATATGAGATGCTTATATACAATAAAACAGGGGTACTTATTTTTAAAACCGATGATGTAAAAATAGGTTGGGACGGGTATTATAAAAATAAGCTTATGCCTAAAGATGTGTATGTATACATAGTATCGGGAAGGTATAATAATGGTCAGTTTTTTAAAACTACAGGCAATGTTTTATTAATAGAAAAAGAGAGGTAGAATTGCATAAGTTACTTATCATATTATTATTCTTAATAGGACTAGTGAAAACCATTAGTGCTCAGGATTTGCATTTTTCGCAATTTTATGCAAACCCATTGTATCTTGCACCTTCATTTGCCGGAGGAGCCGGAGAACCGCGTGCAGTAGTTAATTTTAGAGACCAATGGCCTAAGATTCCGGGTAATTTTATTACATATTCATTCTCATTCGATTATTATTTAGAACCGTTTAAGAGTGGTTTCGGATTATATGCTAATAGCGAAAATGCCGGACAGGGTAAACTTGTAACCACCAATATAGGTTTGGCATATTCGTATAAAATTAACATTACAAATAACCTTGTATTCCAACCCGGGTTAGCAGCATATTATCACGACAGGTTTACCGATTATTCACGCATAACATTTGCCGATCAGTATTACAACGGACAATATATAGGTGCAACATCCGATGTGTTGCCCGAAGACAGGGTACGCCATGCCGATTTTACTATGTCGGGTTTATTTTATCATAAAAAATTTTGGGTAGGTTACAATATTGATCATTTAATGAACTTATCACCTGTATTGCGTAACGATTTTAGGTATTTGAATATAAGAGCATCGCTTTTTGGAGGATACAAATACTCGCTCAGCAAACGCATACGCGATAAGAATAATGAGTATTTACAGGCTGCTTTTCAGTATTACTATCAATCGTATACTCACCAGCTCAATATTGGAGGATACTATAACCGACTGCCTTTTATTGTTGGTGTATGGTATAGAGGCATTCCGCTTGTTAATAAATATTTTTCGGCCGATGCTCTTACTTTCCTTGGAGGATTAAAGTATTACAGCTTTACATTCAGTTACTCTTACGACATGACTTTAGGAAAACTGATTTCACAAACAGGTGGTAGCCATGAAATAAGCATTATTTATACTTTCCAAGCTCCCGGACGGGTTAAAAAGAAATATAAAATGATTCCTTGCCCCGAAATTTAGCTTTTTTATGTTTTTTATGGTTGATTTCAATTACAATCATTTATTTTGCGCTTTCTAAAAATTTATAATAATGAGCAGAAACTGGACAACAATAAAAGAATACGAAGATATAAAATTTGAGTTTTTCGAAGGTATAGCAAAAATAACCATAAACCGCCCTGAGGTACGCAACGCATTTCGCCCCGAAACAACTAAAGAACTTTCCGATGCTATGGCAATATGTCGCGAAGATGAAAACATAGGTGTAGTAGTATTAACCGGTGAAGGCGATAAAGCATTTTGCAGCGGTGGCGACCAAAATGTAAAAGGACGTGCCGGTTACGTAGGCCGCGATGGTGTACCACGTTTAAACATTCTTGATGTACAAAAGCAAATACGTTCAATACCCAAACCTGTGGTAGCTATGGTTAACGGCTATGCAATAGGAGGCGGACACGTACTTCATGTAATGTGCGACTTATCAATAGCTTCAGACAATGCAATATTTGGGCAAACAGGGCCGCGTGTTGGGAGTTTCGACGGTGGATTCGGTTCATCGTATTTGGCACGTATTGTGGGGCAAAAAAAGGCTCGCGAAATATGGTTTCTTTGCCGTCAGTATTCGGCTGCCGAAGCTTTGGAAATGGGACTTGTAAATACAGTAGTTCCACTGGAAAAGCTTGAAGACGAAACCGTAGAATGGTGCAAAAAAATGCTTGAACATTCGCCAATTGCCCTTCGTATGATTAAGGCCGGATTAAACGCCGAACTCGATGGACAAGCCGGCATTCAGGAACTTTCAGGAAACGCAACCATGCTTTATTACTTTACCGACGAAGCGCAGGAAGGAAAACAAGCATTCCTCGAAAAACGCAAACCCGACTTTAGTAAATACCGCCGTTTGCCGTAACTAGCACTATATAAGACTTGCGATTGTTTGACATAAGGAACTTTGTTATTAATGAATAATTGGATAAAAGCCTTTCGCTTACGTACTTTACCGCTTGCTGCTTCGGGCATTATGCTTGGTAGTGCTGTTGCTTACAATTATGGTAAGTTTAGTGTAATTGTGTTTATACTTGCTCTAGTTACTACGTTTCTATTACAAATACTCTCAAATTTGGCAAATGACTATGGCGATTTTAAAAACGGTATCGATAACGATAATCGCATAGGACCCAAAAGAACAGTTCAAAGCGGGTCAATATCGGTTAAGTCAATGAAAAAAGCTATTATTTTATTTGCGCTATTATCATTTGCTTTTGGTATATCATTACTTTTAGTTGCTTTCGATGGTGCATCGGTTAAAATGCTGCTCTATTTTTTAACAGGTCTGCTGGGAATAGTTGCTGCACTTAAATACACTGTTGGAAAAAGTAATTTCGGATACAAAGGGTTCGGCGATATTGTTGTATTCATATTCTTTGGTCCGGTTGCTGTTTGCGGGGTTTATTTTCTACACACATTCAATATTGATTACACAATGCTACTACCTGCCACAGCAATAGGCCTGTTAAGTTCCGGGGTGCTGAATATCAACAATATGCGCGATTTCAAAAATGACAAACTATGTGGCAAAAATACCCTGATTGTGAAAATAGGTTTTACCGGAGGTAAAGTGTATCATACTGTTTTAATACTATCGTCAATAGCTTTATCTGTTTTGTTTTTTGTAACAAAACAAATATTTAGTTGGTTGGTTGTTTTGCCATATATCCTACTGTTTATTCATTTAACAAAAGTATTAATAACCAAAGAACCCGTTAAGCTCGACCCCGAACTAAAGCGATTAGCGATATTTACATTTATATTGTCATTAACTATATGTTTAGTTTTTATGTTTAAATTTTGCTAAACACCAATTTTGAACCTCATTAAACAATAGAACAATGTCAATGAATATTTCATATACACCATATACATTTTATTTCAACTTCCCCGGTGGTACATCGCGCGGAGTATTAACACAGAAGCAGTCGTGGTTTATAAAAGTGAGCGACAGCAACAATCAAGATATATTTGGTATTGGAGAGGTTTCGATATTGCCGGGTTTGTCGCCCGAAACACCCGAAAAAATTGAGCATAAGCTTAACGACATTTGTAAAAATCCACATTTGTTTACAAATAATACCGAAGATAGTTTGAAAGGTTTTCCGGCTGTTCGTTTTGGATTAGAAACAGCATTGCTCGACTTAAAGAACAGTGGAAACAGAATACTGTATCCATCAGAATTTACTTCAGGTAAAAAAAGAATTACTATAAACGGGCTAGTGTGGATGGGTGAGCATGAAACTATGCTTGAACGGATTAAAGAGAAAATTGAACAAGGATTTACCTGTATAAAAATTAAAGTTGGTGCTATTGACTTTGAACAAGAACTTTCGTTGTTGAAATATATACGAAAAGAGTATTCTGCCCAAACATTAGAAATTAGGGTCGATGCCAATGGAGCATTTACAACAGAGAATGCTTTGGAACGAATGTCAGAATTGGCAAAATTTCATGTTCATTCAATTGAGCAACCAATAAAGCATGGGCAGTGGTATGCTATGGCAAAATTGTGTAGTAAAACACCATTGCCGATAGCTTTAGACGAAGAGCTAATTGGTATAGAAGATACTAACCGCCAAATGCTGATGCTTAATGTTATAAAGCCTCAGTATATAGTTATAAAGCCATCGTTAATTGGTGGCTTAGTGGCAACCGACGATTGGGCACAACTTGCAACACAACTCAATATTGGGTGGTGGGTTACATCGGCACTTGAAGGTAATATAGGGTTAAATGCAATAGCCCAATGGACAGCAGTAAATGGCTCAAATATGCCACAAGGGTTGGGTACCGGACAGGTTTTTTCCAATAATATTCAGTCGCCTCTCGAAATAAGGAAAAAGGAACTGTGGTATTCTCAAAATAGTGGGTGGGATATTACCGGAATAGTTTAATTTTGATAACTCAATTATTAACTTAACTCATAATTATGATGAAAAAAGTATACACCGATTGCTGTCCGGAATTTAATGTGGAAAAATGGGATAATAAAGAGTACAATTGGGATAACAAACTATTTATGAAAGAAACCATACCTACTTTTTTTCATATACCGTTTCCCCCAATGATTGGACAAAAAATGGCAAAAATGTATGAAATGGCAGTAGCAGCAGATGTAAATATTCCCGATGTTACCGATGCCTTAGTACTATTTCATGACCCATCGTCTTTTAAGTCTGAGATATTTTATGCCGTTACCAAAGAAGTAGAAGGAGCAAATAATGTATCGTTGTCGGGTAATTATATTGCACGTGTTTTTGAAGGGCCTTACAATGCTGTGCCAAAATTTATTAAGCAAATGAATACTTACTTATCTGAAACAGGCAAAGTAGCAAAAGACTATTATATACACTATTCATATTGTCCGAAATGTGCCAAAAAGTTTGGTAAAAACTATATGATAATATTTGCCGAGGTTTAGCGTGTTATATATGGTTATTCGTGATTTTTATAGCATAAACACATACAAATACCTCAAAACCAACAAGCTTTGCAAATTACACTAAACGGTATTAAAATAAACCTTACCCAGACAAATTTTGCATATCTAAAATCCCAAAACAACTTGGAATGGTGGCAGAGTATTATTGAATTTATTGAAATATTAATAAGCAACGAACCACAAATAGAGCTTCAAACATCGGGTTCTACCGGTGAGCCCAAAAAGGTAGTTGTAGATAAACATAAACTTTTTATTTCTGCTCAAAAAACTGTAGACTATTTTGAGTTGAATGAAAAAACTACAGCCTTGCTTTGTATGTCGGCTAAGTATATAGCCGGGCAAATGATGATAGTAAGGGCAATAGTTTCGGGCATGAACCTTATTTGTATTGAACCGTCGGCAAACCCATTAAAGGAACTAAACCAACAGGTAGATTTTACAGCAATGATACCTATGCAAGCAAAAAGCTCAATTGATGATTTGAACACAGTGAAAAAGCTTATAATAGGTGGTGGTAAAGTTGACAATTCGCTGGTTGAGCTGCTTAAGCAAAAAAATATTGAGGCTTACGAAACTTTTGGCATGACCGAAACTTTGTCGCATATAGCTTTACGCAAAGTATCACCCATCTCGATTGAATATTTCACTCCACTCCGTGATATTTCTATATCTCAAGGTACTAATAGTGAACTCATAATTGATTATCCCGAATTGGAAATTTTTAAAATGGCTACCAACGATATTATTGAACTAAGTAATAATGGTGCTTTTAAGTGGATTGGGCGAAAAGATTTTATAATTAATTCAGGCGGGGTGAAAGTATCGCCCGAATATGTTGAGAATGCTATTTCACACTTATTGACACAACCGTTTTGTATAACAGGGATACCCGATGCTAAACTTGGCGAAAAAGTAGTGTTAGTAGTCGAAGGCGAAAAACTACACGATTGCAGCATATTGCAAAAAATATCGGCTTGTGTAGAAAAATATTATCAACCCAAAGAGGTGTTTGTTGTTAATAAATTTCCCCGAACTCCGAATGGAAAAATAGAAAGACATAAAATAGTAAGCTCTATTATTAAGGATTATCCAAATATTATAATATGAATAACAATGAAATAAACTAAATGTCGGGTAAATGACAGGTATAAAACAACAGTAATTCGTGGACTGTTTTTAGTTTAAAATTTAAAATTGCTAAAAAATTTCAAAATGATTCAACAACCAGAACTAGGGAAAAAGATTGCAGATTTCAGAAAATCAAAAGGATTTACTCAAGAAGATATTGTTGATAAATGTAATCTAAGTGTACGAACACTTCAACGTATTGAGGCTGGAGAGGTAAATCCCAGAATTTACACAATTAAGTTGATTCTTAAAGTTTTGGAATTGGATTTTGAAAACACTTTTAATTCTCCGAAAGAGACTGATAAAAAGTGGTTTAAAAAATGGCTCGAGCAATTTTACATAAACATTATTGATTTATTTAATTTAAAAACAAACACAATGAAAAAAGTATCAATTTTATCCGTGGCATTATTTGCTGTTATATTTGGGATTTCGTCAATAACAAATATAACTTTAGGTCAATCGAATTCTAAAGTCGAGAAAATAATTCAAAATACAAATTCAGATTTCTTGCAATTATTTAATGCTGGTGATATAAATTCTTTGGTGAATCTATACAGAGACGATGCATGTCTTGTTGCTAGAGGTTGTGGTAAAGAGTTTATTAGAAATTACTATGGTGCAGAAGCAACTAAGTATAAATTTACTGAGATTACTGCAACTAGTATTAGTGTATGTGATTCTATTGCGGTTGAAAAAGGCAAATGGAGAGCAACGTTACTTTCGGGAGAATCGATAGGCGGTGAATATTTATCAGAATGGAGATTGACAAATAAAAAATGGCTAATTGTTAGTGAATCATCGGGATTATCAATGTATTAGCGCCAGCTTACTCACAAGATACGTAAGGCGAAAAATTTAGCAAATGTAATAGATATTGAATCATTAGTGTCCGGTTATTAACCACAAGTAGATTCTTCGCTTCATTCCATTACGCTACCAATGACTTATTTTTTCAAATCTCTCATTTATTGACAGTTGAGATTCCTCCCGATGGTCGGAATGACTGCCTGCTTTATAATATCAGGGGTAAGGTTGATGGCGGCAACGCCGCCATCAACCTTTTCAAGTATCACCATTTTGATTACATTTTTACCCCAAATAAATGTACTTACTCTCTCTCTTTACTACAAGTTTATTGAACAGCTCAGTCGTAAATTTACCCTGTGTTATTATTTCCAGTTCTCCGGGTATATTATCGTAAAACTTAAAAAAGTTTTTCACCGAAGTTGGCGAAGTAAATACCACTCCATAAAAATCGGCTAAGTTATGCTGTACAGCGTTTGTAGGCAGTATATTTTCATAAAATGCAATAGCATCAACACTATTGCCAATATTGGTAAGCCCTGCCGGCAATTGGTCAAATCCTTCTGTTGAACAGGGAATCATAATATTTTCATCAACTATACCTTTAGCAGCAAATTTTTCAATTAATTTCTGCGATGAATTATGTTTAGTTTCAGGTTCTACAAGCAAGCCGTATTTCTTTAGTTCTGCCGAAGTAGCTACACCAAGCGACGATATTTTAATATTACCAAGGCTTCTTGTATCTATACCATTGTTAAACAGTATTGAAAAAAAGAATTTCACAGCCACCGGCGATGCAAATACAATTCTGTCGTATATGTTCAGACTTTTAACTGTATTGTCGGGAATAGCTGTGTCGCTAAGTTTGCAGAATTGAATCATCGGATTGTGAATAACAATTCCCTCTGCCTTAAAATTATTAATATCAGAGCCTGTGTACAGCCATTTACGGTTATGAGCTTTTACATTGTCCGATGCAGTGTACCCAACTATAACAATACATGGTGCAGGAAGTACCTCTTGGGCATTTACCAGTTTTTCAAGTGTATACCTGCGAATTTCCTTATTTGGTAGCGATGCGTTGCGTACTGCAGCTACAGGAGTATTTGCAGCCCATCCTTCGTTTATAAGGCGTTTCGCCCATTTTTTTTGCTCTGTTGCACCCATATAAAACACTAGAGTATCGGCCTTGGGTAGTTTGTTGTTTTGGGCATCGTGCCCCAGGGTAAATGCTACCGATGTACTTGTTCCGCGTGAAGTTAACGGTGCAATAGCATCGACTGCGGCAGAAATAGCCGATGTAATGCCGGGTACTATTTCGGCATCCACTCCATTTTCCGTAAGAAAGTAATACTCTTCAGCACCTCTTCCGAATATAAGTGGGTCGCCACCTTTGAGTCGCACTACAGTTTTACCCTCTTGTGCCGATTTTAGCAAAAGCGAATTTATTTCGTCCTGTTTAGCACTGTGCCTCCCTTTTCGTTTGCCAACATATACTTTTTCGGCACTAAACCGGTCAAGATACCCTGCATCGAGCAGGTCGTCGTGATAAATAATATCGGCTATATCTAATAATCTGCTTGTTTTTATGGTAAGCAGTTCGGGATTGCCGGGGCCAAATCCGGCTATGAACACCTTGCCGTATTGTGGTTTTATATTATTTGTTTGCATAAATGGTGCTTTTATAGTGTTCTTTCGGTTTTACAGGTGGAATAACACCTTCATTAACAAGTCTTTCAAATGCATTTTTCCATTCAATGGCAGCAAATACATTTTCGCCATTTGAGCTTACCGCTACCGACATATTATTGTTTTTATATATAGCCGGCGAAACAAAGTCGCAGTTTGCAGGTTTGTCAACAACATTTACAATACAGCGGTATTTTCTTGCATCGTTTCGTATGCAACTGTTCAACTCATGGTTATTGGTAGCTGCATATACCAGCAAATGCCCTTCCAAATCGTTTGGCTCATATTCTTTTTGAACTACTTCTATATACTGTTTTTCTTTAATCTCGTCGGCAATTTCGGGCGCAATTATTTTAATCTTTTTTGTAAATTTTTCAATCGCAATAAGTTTGTGTGCAGCCACTCTCCCACCACCTATTATTAGTATAGTTTCATTCTCAATATTTATGGAAACAGGTAAAAAATTCATGATTCATGATTTATAAGTTATTGGTTACGGGTTACGGGTTGCTGGTTACAGGTTACAGGTGCTGGTTAGAGGTTATAAGTTCAATAGTCGTCATTCGCACCCTTCTACCTTTCTACCTTTCTACCTAAATCTGATACTCCGGTGCTACGTGTTCTTTCCCTATCTTTATTTTATTCCAAATACGTTCGTGAAAATAGTAAAGTATCAATTTAGTAAACACTTCAACAGAACTAATTGATATTGCTACCTTTACGTGTCCTGTAATAATATATGAAACAATAAATGTGTCGATAGTACCTGTTGCCCTCCACGATATTGTTTTAATTATGCTTCGGTATCTTTTTTCTTTCATTTCAATAGTTTTTAGTACTGAGTTAATTATAAAAATCGAACCCGGAACTTCACAAGGCAAGTATCAGCCCCGGGTCGAAAGGTTTAGAACGTTTGTTGAGATAATTTGGCTAATAAGGCTTTAGCCAAAATATTACAGCATTTATTTATTACCGAAATAATATAACCGCAGGCGGTTGTTTTACCACACCTTTTCTAACAACAAAATGCCCAAATTTTTCACCCTTTTCTCTCTCATTGGCATATTGTTCAAATAGAGGTTCAAGCAGCTCAAGAATCTCTTTTTCGTCAACCATCTCCTTGTATAGTGAATTCAGTTGTTCGCCTGCAAACCCTGCACCAAGATATAAATTGTACTTGCCGGCATTTCGCCCAACCAAACCTATTTCGCCAAGGAATGGACGGCCACAGCCGTTAGGACAGCCTGTCATACGAATTAATATCTCGTCGTTAAGCAAACCGTTTTTTTCAAGCAAAGGCTCTATTTTATCTATTAGCGATGGCAAATACCGTTCGGCTTCGGCAAATGCCATAGTACAAGTATTTAGTGCTACACAGGCTATTGCGTGTTTGCGGATACCTGATATTTTATTTTCGTTGAGCAGATTATACTTGTTCAAAATGGCATCTATTTTTTCTTTATTTGCTTCATCAACATTGCCTAGTACAAGCCCTTGGTTTCCGGTAAGGCGAAAATCACTTATTTTCAATTCGGCAATTTCGCGCAAAGCTGTTTTTTGTTTATACTGTTCTGTATCACGAACACGACCATGTTCAACAAATAAACCCAAAAACCATTTGCCTGTTGATGCTTTTTTCCAGCCAAAAACATCGCCATTGCTTTCAAACTTATATGGCTTCGATTCTTCAAGTTCAAATCCAAGTCGCTGTTCAAGAATATTAACAAAGTTTTCGGTTCCTAAACGGTCTATCGTATATTTCAAACGAGCCAGTTTACGGTTTTCACGATTACCGTAGTCGCGTTGTATTTTTACAATTTCTTCAACCACGTTCAACGCTTTTTCTTTTGATGCAAAACCAATCACATCGGTAAGTCGGGCGTAAGTTTCCGGAATACTGTAAGTTTTACCCATACCACCGCCTACTGCTATATTATACCCCAGTAGCTTACCCTTACTTTCAATTGCTATCAAACCTATATCATTCGAATAAATATCGGTATCGTTATACGGCGGAATTGCAATTGCTATTTTAAATTTTCGGGGCAAATATGTTTTTCCTAAAATCGGTTCTTCATCAATTTCACCGCCTGTAAGTAATTTTTTATCGAGCCATATTTCGTGGTAAGCTGTTGTTTTAGGTAGCAAATGGTCACTTATTTCTTTTGCAAACGCCGCAACTTCGGCGGTTACTGCCGATAAGCTTTCGTTCGATGTAGCCATTACGTTACGGTTTACATCGCCACAGGCTGCAATAGAATCGAGCAGCGATTCATTAATACCCCTCATTGTTGCTTTCAGATTTTGCTTAACCACACCGTGCAACTGAAATGCCTGACGTGTAGTAAGTTTCAGCGTATGATTGCCATACTTATTTGCCAAATTATCGAATGCTATCCATTGCTCGGCAGTTGAAATTCCGGCAGGAACACGAGCCCTAATCATAAAACTGTAAAGCGGTTCCAACTTTTGCTTTTTACGCTCTTCATCAAGGTCGCGGTCGGTTTGCTGATAGCTTCCGTGAAATTTTATTAGCTGTGTATCGTCGGCTGCAATTGAACCTGTAACTATATCGTTAAGGCTTTTCTCAAGAGTACCTCTCAGAAAATTACTCTCCTCCTTAATTCGCTCTACATCAGATAATTTCCACGATATTGGTTCGGGTATGTTTTTATTTTTTGACATCTTCTAATAATTTAAATGTTGGTAAATACTTGTTTAGTTCAAGGAGATAAGCCTCCCATCTTCTATTTAAGAACCTCCAAAATGGAGAATGCATTTGTTGATTATTGTTTACTGATTTCGGTTTTTTCTGTCCAGAGCAAAAATCTGATTATTACCTTGTTACTCTGCAACAATATAAGTTTTCTACCTTTTAATAAACATCCTCCTGGTACCTATTCTGCTTACGCAAAATGTTTAGTTTCTCGGTTGCTTGTTCTTTGCTTATATTTTCCTTGTTTTGAATTATTTCAACAAATGTGTTTTTAACATCGGCAGCCATGTGTTTTCTATCGCCGCAAACATATATGCAAGCTCCTTCATCGAGCCACTTGTACACTTCGTCGGCATTTTCTTTTAAGCGGTGTTGTACGTATATTTTTTCGTCCTGGTCGCGTGAAAATGCTACATCAAGTTTATTAATAATTCCTTTGTCGCGGTATTTCAACCACTCGGCCTGATATAAAAAATCGGTAGCAAAATGTTGGTCGCCAAAAAACAGCCAGTTTTTACCTTTATGATTATTTGCGGCACGTTCCTGCACAAACGCTCTGAAAGGAGCCACCCCTGTTCCGGGACCAATCATAATAACAGGAGTATTTTCATTGGGCAAGCGGAAACCTTCATTCTGTTTAATACGAACAGCTATTTTTTCCCCAACACTAAGCCTGTCGGCAAAATAAACAGACGCTGCACCAAGGTGAGTACGGTCGTTTTTGTTGTATCGTACAGGGGCTACTGTTATATGAACCTCGTTGCCAACCTCGCTCTGCGACGACGATATAGAATACGCTCGCGGTGGTAAAGGGCGCAGGGCATCTACAAGCTGTTGAGCCGATAGCTTGAAGTTAAATTTATTAACCAAATCCAACAAATCGGTTCCTTCCAAAAATTCTGCAAGCTTATCGTGATTATCTAACAACTCATTTATACCGGTTTCATCGGTATAAGCCGCCAAGTTCTTTAATACCTGTGCAGTTATAACTGTTACTTCGCGCTGATGCGACAATGCTTGCAGAAGTGATGTATTTTCGCCATTTATATTAATAATTTTGTTAATGTTAAACCCAAGCTTTTTTATAACAGACTGCACCAGTTTCGACTCATTGACCGGATACACATCAAGAGCATCGCCGGGTTTATATGTAAAGCCCGAATCGTTGAGCGACAGTTCTATGTGGTAGGTTTCTTTGTTGGAACCTTTCCCGTTGAGTTGAATTTTTTCGATAATTTCGGCCTTGTAAATTCCATTTTCGGAAGTAGTTGTTTTTACCTCTTCTACCGCCAATTCCGTTGCATTCGTTTCTGAGTTTTTAAATAATTTGTATGTCGCCTTTGCAACAGTTATAAGGTTGTCGCTGAAATTAGTGTCGAGCAATACAGGTTCGGCCAATGCATTTGCTCCATGCTTAATTAATCGTTCATGAAAGTCAATTCCGGTTTTGCAAAAGTATTTATAGCTACTGTCGCCAAGTGCCACCACCGCAAAATTCACCTTCGATAAATCACCTGCACGTTTGCTGTCGAGAAACTTATGTAAGTCTTCGGCAGCAACGGGTGGCTCTCCCTCTCCATGAGTAGATACAATTATTAGAATATTTTCTTCCTTGCTTAAATTGCGAGGATTATAGTCGGTCATATTTACTATTTCAGCCTCGTCTTTATTATCGGAAATAAGTCGGGCAATAACATCGGCTACTTTTTTTGAATTACCGGAGTGTGAGCCTACAAGTATTTTCAGCTTAACCTTATCGCTAGCTTTAACGGTTGTATTTATGCTATCTCCTACGCTATTATGTTCAATATTATTTTGCCCTCCGGCAAATCCCACTCCCGACAAATAGCCGCCAAGCCATAGTATTTGCTCTTTGCTTAAGCCTTGTATTATTTGGTTTGCTTTGCCCAGTACTTCTCCGGGCAAAATATCAAATGTGTTTTTTGTTGACATTTTACAGTATGAAATTTTAAGTATGTACTAATGTGAATGTAGCGTGCAGGTATTTGACCAAGTAAGTCAAAATATTATCATATAAGCCCCTTAGGGCACATTCGATAAGTATTACAACAAATACAGCAACATATCTGTTTTGAGTAATAGCTTACAAAATTTATGTCGATATGTTGCCTTTTTGTTGTCATTTATAGTTGAGTAAAATTATTTTTGAAGTTTCAAGATTCAAGATTCATGGTTTACAGTTTCATGGCTCAAGGTGTTTGATAATATACATTACCCTTCTACCTTTCTACCTTTATTATATTTCAAATCCGCTTAAATATCGTTCACCTGTGTCGGGTAAAATCACTACAACACGTTTACCTTTGTTTTCTTCACGGTTAGCAACCTGGGTAGCTGCCCATAGAGCTGCCCCTGAAGAATATCCGCATAAAATACCCTCTTTTGTAGCTGCAATATTCGATGTTTCTATAGCATCGTCGTTGCTTACTTTAATTACCTCATCGAAAACCGAAGTGTTTAAAACATCGGGAACGAAACCTGCTCCAATACCCTGAATTTTGTGCGGGCCCGGGCTACCACCCGATAATACCGGCGATGCTTCGGGTTCTACTGCAATAATTTTCACATTCGGGTTTTTCTCTTTCAGCACTTCGCCAACTCCGGTAATAGTTCCTCCGGTACCTATACCTGCTACAAAAATATCCACTTTACCATCGGTATCGTTCCATATTTCCTGTGCAGTAGTTCTGCGATGAACACTTGGGTTCGAAGGGTTTTGGAACTGCTGAGGTATAAATGCTTTAGGCAACTCGGCAGCCAGTTCGTTAGCTCTTTCAATAGCACCTTTCATCCCTTTGGCAGCAGGTGTAAGTACCAGTTCTGCACCGAATTTCACAAGTAATTTTCGGCGTTCTATGCTCATACTTTCAGGCATAGTTAGTATTACTTTGTATCCTTTTACGGCGGCTACAAAAGCAAGTCCTACACCGGTATTACCACTTGTTGGTTCTATTATTACCGTATCTTTATCGAGTAATCCCTTTGCTTCGGCATCGGCTATCATTGCATTTGCAATGCGGTCTTTTACCGAGCTTGCAGGGTTAAAATACTCTAGTTTTGCTACTAATTCTGCTCCTTTGCCATTTGTTAACTTGTTAATTTTCACCAGTGGTGTGTTACCAATTAAATCGGTAATGTTGTTTGCTATCTTACTCATAACTATAAATATTAAAATGTTAAATTCTATTTTTTAAATGTAAAACATATAATTTTCGTTCTCTGAATCATAAAGCTTTTTTAGTTTACTTAGTTTATAGCTTTTCAATAATTCTGTGTAGTCGTTTATTAAATTGTCTTCAACCTTTAACACAACTTTTTCAATTGTTGTTTTTGGTTCATCGTTGTTGTTTCGTTCCTTATCTTCAAGTATGTTTATAATATCGTATAGTGAAACTTCATCGGTTTTTTTTATTAACCTATAACCCCCTCCGGCACCTTTTTTCACCTCTATTATTCCATCCTTTTTTAATTGTACAGCAATGGCTTCAAGAAATTTTACGGGCAGTTTGTGCTTTTGAGCAGCTACTGCTATTCCCAATACTCTTTTGGGGTCTAAATTTGACAGAGCCAGTAAAAACTGTAATCCGTAATGTACTTTCTTTGAAAACATATCCTAGTGTTTTTGTATTTGTTCCATACAAAGATACAGCAAAGTCCTTTAAAGTTCCAAGGATATACAAATTATAAAGTCATGCCAACATCGTATGATAATATATAAAATACACAATATCAATATATTAACATCGGCTATTTGTAATTATATTTACATAGTATTTTGGTATGATTTAAATAATTTTGCACCCTACATAAACAAAACTCGCCATAAATACTCCATAGTTATTGCTATAAAAAAAAGAAAAGGCATCCATTATTGGACACCCTCTTTTATTTTTAATTACCATAATACATTCGCCAATCCTTACTGACAAAAAGATTAGCATTTCCAGTAAACACAAATATGTACAATTGCTTACTGTTTAAAACTTACTTTGCTTGCTCAAAAGCTTATAAACCAAATAAACAACAGCAACAATACCGGTTGCCATTAATATACTCCTAATAGCTTCTTTAAGTTTTTCATTTTCAATAGAAGTTGACTGTCTCATAAGTAATTATTTATATCGTAATACAACATAAGATCTATATGGCAAGGCTCTGTAAACGGCTCTTAAATCATCAACAGGCATATATATAACAATTGTTGGTATATATTCCTGCTTTTTGAATTTCACAAAATTAGAGATTGTTTTTTTGAATTGAGTCCCATAAATATATTTCGAAAACTGTTGTTTCGCATACTCATCAACTGAATTTGTGATTGTATCTTGCTCAAAAATTATTCTTATATCATTTTCAAGCATAAACGAAGCAAAAGCAGGATTTTGAACCAATGTATCAGGTTTCCATGCATTAAGTGAGGCTTCAAGTGTATCTTTTGGGGCATCTCTTTCAACAATTGGCTCTTTTACAATAGTGGCATATTGTGAAGTTATAAGTAATGGATGCAACAAAAATTTAAACTCTTGTATTAATGAAAAATTATTGAGCAGCTTATCTTTTTCAAATTTTTCAATCTTTGTTTTATGAATAAAAACACCACTTATCGACAAACTTACAGTGCTATCAATCAAATCAATAACCATATGAATAGAGTCGTGTTTTGATAGTTCAAGCAATGATTCTTTGTACCACATCTCTCTGGCCATTTCTATAATTTCAGAATGACAATAAGCTGTATCAAAATTTTTGATTAAAACAGTATCGGAATAAACACTTTCAACATATTGCTTATTCTTGTTTGCCGGAGCCAATGATACAGTAATAAGGTATGAAATAGTTATTATACCTATTATTGATAAAATAATTTTTGGCAACTTCGTTTTCATCTCTTTAGAATATTTCATCTCCATTTTAATATATAAATACTTTCGAACCCGTTTGAAGAGAATTGTATACCAACTTAAGATTTTCATCGTTAAGCCTTATGCAACCATGAGTTACAGGTAAACCTAAAAATCGTTGATATAGTGTTCCGTGAATCATATAACCATCGCCCAAACTAAGAGCATAATCGCCTAAAACACCATACTCAAACCTCGAATTGTGGTTTACAGAAGGAACAGGCAAACCCTCTTCAACAAATGCCCAATCAGGTTTTTTCCATACAGGCGAAGTAGTTTTACCTCTTATTTGAAATACCCCTTTGGGTGTTTTAAACATCCACTCCTGATTATCGCCGTTTTTCAATAAAACATAACTACCGGTTGAACATTTATCACTCTTTATTAATTTATCGCCTTTATATAAATTAAATTCATTACTGGCACTATTTATTACCAAATAAAATGCTTTGGGCTTTTTTGAGTTTAGCTTTTTATCTATGGCAGCTATTCTACTCTCAATTTTTTGCTTTGTTGCATTTACAGCCTCTTCATTATCAAAAGCAATTTCGCTTTTCAACTCAATGCTTTTCCATACTATTATTTTCATTGCATATGGAATCAGAAACACTAAACACAAGCCTATTACAATAGGATAAATAAATTTAACAATTGTCAATAGGTGCATTTTTGAACAATCCGTAAATAATGAAACTATTTTTCCGGACAATTCCTTAATGTATCTTAAATATTCTTTTTTCATTTTTTTTAGATAATAGCTATCTTTTGTTTTGCAATAGAAGAAATGCAAAAACAATGTATGTAATTAAATAATTATATAGTTATTAATCAGCCACTTCAGACAGATCGCTGAGTTTCTTTGCTGAACCAACAATTGATACCATTGTACCAACTTGACATATTTGGTATAAATCGTCCATTTCAGAATCTGCCAATGCAACACAGCCCTGAGTCCAGTCTACCCCCTTGCCTCCGTTTCCATGTATTTCAATCAGGTTTCCTATTTTTGCATTTCGCCCAATTATCCCTTTTTTCTTATTCTCCGCAAAACGTTTTTTATCTTCTTCATTAGGATAATTCAACAGCAAAGCCTTATAATATTTGGTCTGTCCGTTGTTTTTTTTGCTTGTTATTTTATAAATACCTTCCGGCGTTGTATTATCGCCCTGATGCATTTTATCGCCTACCCAATTTACCCCCAACTCAATATTGTATTTCTTATATATATTACCATGCTTATATACAGTAAGCTCCCTAGCATACTTATCAATAATCAGAACTATTGTTTTACTCTTTTTCGATACTGATATTGATTGTTCAATATCCTTTTTCCACTTAGGATAATCTTGAAAATATTCTTCAATGTCGGTATTGTAAAATTCAATTATTTCATTCAAATCGGTTTCTATTGAATTAATTTTTGAAATACACCCTTTATACTCCTTATTACGAAAGGCCAATTTGCTTTCCGACAATATTAATTTATACTTCTCATATTTAGCTTTATCTGATTTGCTAATGGGGTAGTTGGTAAATTTGGAATCAAAAACTGAAATGCTCTCATCCAGCTTATTAAATTTTTTATTTATCTCCTCCTTAATATCAGATATATACTTATTAGTCTTGCTGATAGATTTTTTACTGTACTCAATTGATTGCTTGCCATTAGATACCACATTGTCATAGTTTCTGGATACTATTATTTTTTTGTTTTGCTGATTCCAGTACAGCATGGCCGAATCGTAATAATTGGAGGCCATATTGAACTCTTTTAATGCATAACTCTGTGCTTTAGCACACTTGGCTGTTGATAACCATTGGGTTGCTTCTTTCAACAACGATTCGGGAGGGCTATTTTCCTTAACTTTATATGTAATAATACCGGCAGATATAAGAACTAACAATAGTATTACTATAAATATGACTCTATACTTCACTTAAAAATATATTTAACGCTTTAGTACTAATCAGATTAATATATTTAAGATACTAATATTCTAAGCTGACATTTATAAATTAAAAGCCCGATTCCGATATAACCGAAACCGGGCTTAAAATAATTATGTTATTGCCGGTTACTATTTTTTACCTTTGCTTGCTTTATATTTTGCAATTACATCGGTAAGTTCAGTATTAATTGACGATGCTTTGTCTTTAGCTGCTTTAACTTTGTCATTGGCAGCCATATAATTGCCTGCATCAAATAATTGAGTTGCCTCATTTACCGATATTTCAACAGCATCAAGCTCAAGTTTAATAGCCTCAATAGCAGCCTTACCTTCTTTACCCTTAGGTGCTTCAATAATTAACGCTTTATTAGTTTCAATTAAAGCTTTTACTTCAGTAATTGTGTTTTGAACTTCAACTTTCAATTCTTCTTTTTTAATAATTGCGTTTTGTTTTACTTCACCTGCAAGTACTGTTAGAGCAGTTAATTTTTCTTTTTCAGCATTGAATTTTTTGAAAAGCTTCGATTTTTGCGCCTCAACACTTACCATAATGCTATTCATAGAATCTTGCAATGCTACAAAACTTTCGTGCACATAAACATTAGCCTCTGCAGAATCGGCTTGAGCTATTGCTGCTTTTGCTGCATCAATTTCAGCCTGTGGTACTTTTGCACAGCTCGATAATAACACAACTGCTAACCCTAAAAATGCGATACTTTTTAATAATCCTTTTTTCATTTGTTTAAATTTTAAAATTGTTTATCTGTTATTTAATCATATAATTTGCATAAAGCAGCTTTTATGATTTAATATCGCTATTTAGACGCAACTCTAATTACAGGTAACAAAAATTAGAAATATTTTTTTTTACCTCTACCAGATGAAAAGCTATAGTCACCACAAAACTATTTGTTTTGTTTTATTACAACCTGAATAACAGATTGTTATACTCTAAAAAATTAAAAAATCCAATTAGTTTGCTCCAAATGCCTACATTTGTCAATTCATAAAATGCTGTCAGCAAGCAAATGACTTGATTCTGCAAGAACCATAATACTTTGAAAAACTCATTATGGTTTTACAATAAAAATCTCATTCAATTCACAATTATTTTGAACTATTTTCAAAAAATAAACGCCCGGCAAATAATCTCTGACATTTATTTCAAAAGACCCTATATTCGTATATGTATCAACACTATACCCTGAAACATTAAACACTTTCGCCGTTACCGGATCTGAATAATTTTCAACTGCAATATGGATAGTTTCAGAAGCAGGATTGGGATAAATAAATACTCCTGACTTTTTTTCTCTTATACCAATAGCATTAAACTTTAATTTTAGCTCCAATGCTTTTTCTTTTAATTCCAGCAGATTATTTGCCACTATAAAAGCAAAATTCAATTCTACAGCTTCTGACACCTTTAAATTAAACGGCTCAACAGATAGTAAAGTAGCAACATCGAAACTTGGAGCTACTGTACTTTCTCTTGAATTGGATATTGCAAGCATTTTCTTTTCATCAGAAAAATCGGAAGATATATCAATACCTCCATTACCACTATTTCCCATATCGAAACAATACGGCAAGGCTTCATAATCTGAAAGCAATACTATGCCGGCATACATTATAATTTGTTTCGTACTGTATGTGTACACCATTTTCAAATCATTATCATATTTAGCCTTATTGGCATACTTCTCCCAAATATCCCAATCGGCAAATAAACCAAACCTAACTTCTTCCAAATTACTTACCCCTTCATTAAAAACAGAATACTTGTGCAATACTATACCTTCATTACTTTTATTAGTAAAAACTTCACTTACCTGTTCAATTCTTAGCCCCGAATTCCATTTATTTTCATTAGGCTTAAAAACTGTACTCCCTGTTATTCTATCCTCATATACAACAGTATCAATAATTTCAACTACTGAAAACTCGGAATTTTCAATGGCACTTGCTATATGATACTTATCGGTACCAATTATAACTCCTCCCCGGTTTAATAAGCTGTATATATTATTATAAACAACTCCCCTGCCGGTTCTTTTTCCGGGATTACTGTAACCAACAAAGCCATTACTGGTGAATGTTGTACTGATTTTATCACCCTTCACATTAATATATGAAGGATTCAACTCCAAATCAAATATTTGATAATCGTCCTTGCCATTAACTAACATTTTAAATAATAATTGAACCTTATGGTTAAATGGAATTTCGTTATGCAATACTATTCTAAAAGGATAACTTTCGTTTAATTTAGTTTCAAATGTTTTTATATTTCCGGCATTATAAAAATCATCAATTACTGTTACGTATTTAGAATCTGTACTCAGCTCAACCAAACAAGATTTTGCATTAGCAAGATAATTTTTCAATGCAATAACAATACTAAGCGTATCGCCGCCGGCAAAATGTTTAATAGCAGAAGATTTTATATTGGTATCTACTATTCTTACAGAAGGGGTAGTATCATTCTGCAATGCACTATTTACATTCAATCTGCCATACCCCATTTTATATTTATAATATGAGTTTTCATAAATAGTATCTATCACATCGGCCGATATTCTTAATTGCTCTAAAACCTGTTCGTTAGTTAACTCAGGCTTTTTTGACCACAGCAATGCCGCAGCGCCGGAAACCATAGGAGCCGAATAGCTTGTGCCATTTACCCAATTCGATGAATAGCCTCCTTTATTCTGAGTTGTAAGAATACCAACTCCGGGCGCACAAATATCGAGTACCGTGCCGAAATTACTATTTTCCCATTTTACATCAGACCAATTAGTTGCCCCCACACTAAAAACCCCTTCGCATGAAGCCGGATAATACGAAACATCCTTACCTGTATTTCCGGCAGAAGCCACCACAACACAACCTCTTGTTTTTACTGCATAGTCTATTACATCCTGAAGTACCTGATTTGGTACAGTATCACCCCACGAACAATTAATAATTTTACAACCATGATCGGCTGCATATACTATCCCCTGGTAAGCAGCCGTTAAACGATCGTATTCATCTGATATTTTTATGGGTAAAAATTTACAATTATATCCGGCACCGGCAATTCCTACACCATTATTAGTAACTGCTGCGGCAATACCCGAAACCAACACTCCATGCGGTTGAGTTTCTGTACATTCCGGATTTGGGTCATTCATTGCAATATCCCATCCCCTGAAATTATCGACATATCCATCTAAATCATCATCAATGCCATTTACAGGATCGGCATAATTAATTTTTATATTTGCCATCAAATCTTCATGATCTGCATCAACTCCGGTATCTACAATACCTATAACCATATTAGTATCACCTGTTGAAATATTAAAGGCTTCCAATGCATTAGTAATATACAATGCATACTGGCTATTAATTTTAGGGTCGTTGGGTGAATTAAGTAAATGGGGAACATAGTAAGGTTGAACATATAAAACTTCCGCCTTATTGTTTAATTCAGTGAAACATTTATGATAATCATCTGTAGAGTTGAGTTGCACTATGAAAATATCACTAAGTACACTCACATCATTACTTTTCGATTTACCTTTATTTTTAAACATTTCATTGGCACTCAAATTAAATTCACTTTTTAAAAAATCATTAATTACATCTTTAGGCTGCAATGATTTTGAGCTATTTTCCATACTGTTATTTACCCTGAAAATAAGGGCATTTTCAATAACGTTACTTTGAGCAATTGAATAAAATGAAAGAAAAAGTGTAATTATAATTAACAATAAATGCATTCGTTTCATAGTCGGTATTTTTGAAATAAAGTATCAATAATTATTAACAAAACACAAGACTTTTGAATGTTTTTAATTATCTTTTACAAGAAAGTTGATAAATAGTTATTTCTATTTGATTATATTTGTAAAAATCAAGACTATATTATGAATTGTATAATAATTGACGACGACATTTTAAGCCGCAAAGTTATAGAAGGATTTGTTAATAAAACCGACTCTCTTGAACTTGTTGGCTCTTATGACAATGCAATAGAAGCGCTAAAGGCTTTTGAATCACCGGAACCAATTGATCTTATATTTTTAGATGTTGAGATGCCTGAAATGTCGGGTCTTGAATTTCTTAACACCCTGGAATCTCCTCCAAGTATAATAATAGTATCGGGTCAAGAGAAATATGCGTTAGAAGCTTACGAATACGACGTTGTAGACTATCTATTAAAACCAATAGCTTTACCGCGTTTTATTAAATCAGTAAATAAAGCACAAAAGCGCTATATTGATAAAGAGAGCATTGCAAAATACCCTGAGGAGATATTTATAAAAAAGAAAAACTCAACACTGGTAAGACTCAGATATGATGAAATACTTTGGGTAGAAGCACTTGAAAACTATGTAATAATAAGTACTTACAATGAAAAGTTCACTATTCACTTTACAATGAAGGCAATAGAGAACAAACTTCCGCCATTAAAATTTAAGAGAATTCACAGGTCATATATTGTTAACATACACCAAATAGAAGTTATAGAAGACAACAGCCTTATTATAAAAGTGGAGGGTGGCTCTAAAATTATACCAATAGGCAAATCGTACCGCGATAACTTGATGAACGACCTGAATCTTATTTCGAAATAAAAACATTTCATGATTTCACAAAAAACTTTATTTCTACAACACGTAGGACAAACTTCTCCATGCCCTTTAGCTTTAGAAATTGAAAAAGCAAAGGGTATTTTCTTATATGATAAAAGCGGAAAAAAATATATTGATTTAGTATCCGGGGTATCGGTAAGTAATGTAGGCCATTGTCACCCAAAAGTTGTAAATGCAGTTAAAGAACAAGTCGAAAAATATATGCACCTAATGGTATATGGTGAATATGTACAAGATCCTCAAGTTAATTTTGCAAAAGCAATAGTTGATAGTTTACCTGCACACTTTGAAAGTGTATACTTTGTAAATTCAGGCTCGGAAGCTATAGAGGGGGCTTTAAAACTGGCCAAGCGGGTAACCGGAAGAAGAGAGATACTAGCATTCAACAAAGCTTACCACGGAAGTACCCATGGAGCCATAAGTATTTATGGAGGCGACGAACTAAAAAAAGCAATACAACCATTATTGCCCGAGGTTGGCTTTATGGATTTTAACAATACCGAATCGCTTAATAGAATTACTAACAAAACAGCTTGTGTAGTAATGGAAGTTATACAAGCCGAAGGTGGAATAATTAGTGCAGAACAAGATTTTATTGAAGCTGTACGAACTAAGTGTAACGAAACCGGCACATTACTAATATTCGATGAAATACAAACAGGATTTGGAAGAACAGGAAAGCTGTTTGCATTTGAGCATTACAACATAGAACCTGACATTATATGCTTTGCAAAAGGATTGGGTGGAGGAATGCCGGTTGGTGCTTTTGTTTCTTCAAAAGAGATAATGAACACTCTCACATATAATCCGGCATTGTGTCATATTACAACTTTTGGCGGCCACCCTGTTTCTTGTGCTGCTGGCAATGCTGCCCTTTCTGTACTAAATGACGAAAATTTGGTAGAAAAAGCCAACGCAAAAGGTGATTTATTTCGTACACTTTTAAAACATGACAGCATAGATCACATAAGAGGCAAAGGTTTATTTTTAGCAGTAGAGCTAAAGCCTGAAATAAACATTGATAATTTTCTTAATATTTGCGTTAAAAAAGGAATTATATTTGACATGTTTCTTTTTAACAGGACTTCATTTAGAATAGCTCCCCCATTAACTATAAGCAACGATGAAATACATATGATTGTTGAAATACTATTGGAAGCTTTAAATGAAGCAAAAAACAGTTAAACCATTATTAACAATAACACTAACAGGAATTCGTTATAGGAATATGAAGTTAGTATTCATTATAGCAATATTATTTATCACCTCTGTTAAATGCATTAATGCAGGTGAAGCAATAGCAGGATCGCAGGATACTGAAAGTTTAAAAACTTTAGAGCATAGTATTCAGTTACTTGGCACTCAATTATACAATTCAAGAAGAAACGATAAAAAATCGGAAGAGTTAAGTATTCAGATAACACTTTTGCTAAAGCAAGCATTATCTCATCCCGATGCACAAAAATACCCTTTCGATTCGGTGTTTCCGATTACAAAAATATCGTCACCCAAAGGAAATGTAAGAATATTTACATGGAATATTGTACACTATAATGGCACACATACACATTATGGGATTATTCACTACAATAACAAAGATGTAAATAGCATTATAGAACTACATGATAAAACAAATGAAATAGAAGACTTAGAATCGGCAGTTCTGAGCGATGATAAATGGTATGGAGCTATATATTATGATATAATAGAAGAAAAAAACGAATCGGGTGAGCATTATATACTATTAGGCTGGCACGGCAACAACCTAATGTCGAATAAAAAGGTAATAGAAACAATGTATTTTACCGAAAGTGGCAAGGTAAAGTTTGGAAAATCGTTGCTTAAAGCAGGCAAAAAAAAATACAAGCGGATAATATTTGAATATAGTAGAATGGCCGATATGATGCTTAGATATGATGAAAAACTAAAAATGATAGTACTAGACCACCTTTCACCAATAGAGCCAATGCAAGCCGGAAATTTTCAATTCTACGGACCCGACCTTTCGTACGATGCTTTTGAATACAATGGAGAGTTTTGGGATTATAAAGAGACAATCGATTATAAAAGACCAAAGGAGAAAAAGAAGAAAAAATAGACAATACAATCCGTTACAAATATTATTCAACCTGCCAAATAGTAACACATTGCCAATTTTGTTTTTAGTATGATAATTTATACATTGCACGACATATAATTGTAAAAATATGCTGATAGCTAAAGATATAAGAATATACATTATTGAAGACGATGAAATACAGGCTGAGATACTCAGAGACAAACTTTCTGAACTTAATAAAGGAACTCCAATTAAGGTATTTACAAATGAAGATGAACTATATACCGATTTTGACAAAAATTTATCAAGTAAAAATTTCAATATAGTAATACTTGATTATTTTTTGCAAAATGAAAAGAACACCAACACATCAAATGCAGATACTATTGTTCAAATATTGAAAGAGAAATACCCAAGTACCAGTATAATTATATATTCGGCATACGAAAGCGACAACAAACTCGATTTTAATGCATTTACTGAAGATAATGACAATGTAATATCGTTTGTAAAAAAATCGGAACACGGATATCTTGGCATACAAAACCTACTGCGATTCAATTACATAGGATGGCAATTAAAAAGAAGAACCCGCCAACTAAAGAAAGCTTCACTTATATTTGCAACTATTGCAATTGCAGCCACTATATATTTTACATTAGCCTCATTATAAGTTTCTTATTTGCCTACTAATGAATATTTAAGAATAGAAACTCTCCCTTAATACTCAAATGTTTTTCTCGAATTACACCAATTAACACAAAAACAACTACACTAATCTTGATACTTTGTACTATGTACTTGATACTAAAGGTTCGAATATCAATACCCTGAGCAATTCCTTACATCGAACGCACGTTATTATTATCTACTTTCATTTTCATGAAATAACTGCCGAAATGTCAATTATTGTATTTAAACACTATGCAAAAATGACACTTTGCCCAAATGGCATATAGTTTGTAAAAAATGTATCGTAAATATTATTAAATACATTAAAAACTATATAAGATATGCAAACAGGAAAAATTGGGGTTACCAGTGAAAACATTTTCCCTATTATTAAAAAATTTCTTTATTCTGACCACGAAATTTTCTTACGTGAAATAGTATCAAATGCGGTAGACGCTACTCAAAAAATGGGAGCCGTAGCTTCGAGTGGTGAATATAAAGGTGAACTTGGCGAGCAAATAGTAAAAGTTGCTGTTGATAAAGATGCAAAAACTATTACAATATCAGATCACGGTATTGGTATGACCAAAGAAGAGGTTGAAAAATACATAAACCAAATAGCTTTTTCGAGTGCCGGCGACTTTTTAGACAAATACAAAGACGATTTAGATTCAATAATCGGACACTTTGGTTTAGGTTTCTACTCGTCGTTTATGGTTTCAGAGAAAGTAGAAATAATAACAAAATCGTACAAAGAAGGCTCTACTGCTGTACACTGGAGTTGCGACGGCAGTCCGGAATACTCAATTGAAGATAGCGAAAGAGCCGATTTTGGTACCGATATTATCCTTCACATTGACGATGATAACAAAGAGTTTTTAGAGGATTCAAAAATTAATGAGCTGTTAAATAAATATTGTAAATTTTTACCTATATCAATTGCATTTGGAGAAGAGCAAGAATGGAAAGATGGCAAAATGGTTGATACAGGAAAGCCTAATATTATAAACAATACAACTCCTGCATGGACTAAAAAGCCGGTTGACCTAAAAGATGAAGATTATGCCGATTTTTATCGCGAATTATATCCGGTTCACGATGAGCCTTTATTTCACATTCACCTGAATGTTGATTACCCGTTTAACCTAACAGGTATTTTGTATTTCCCAAAAATTAAAAACAACATAGAAATTCAGAAAAATAAAATTCAACTTTACTGCAATCAGGTTTTTGTTACCGATAGCGTAGAGGGTATTGTTCCTGAATTTTTAACTCTTCTTCATGGTGTAATAGACTCACCGGACATTCCGCTTAACGTATCGCGCAGTTACTTACAAAGCGATGGTAATGTAAAAAAGATTTCGAGCCATATTACCAAAAAAGTAGCAGACAGGCTTGCTGAAATATTCAAGAATAACCGTACTGAATACGAAGAAAAATGGGATAATCTGAAACTATTTATCCAATACGGAATGTTATCGGATGAAAAATTCTACGAAAGAGCTGAGAAAATAGCTTTATTTAAAAATGTAGACGGAAAATATTTCACTTTCGAAGAGTATGAAAAACTGATTAAAGAGAACCAAACAGATAAAAATAATCAGTTAATATATTTGTATGCTACCAATAAGGATAACCAGTATACTTATATAGAATCAGCTAAAGAGAAGGGATACGACGTAATACTAATGGACGGACAACTTGATGTTCATGCGGTTAACCAACTTGAACAAAAGTTTAAAGATTCGCGTTTTGTTCGTGTTGATTCAGATGTAATTAATAAGCTGATTCAGAAAGATGACGAGGCAAAATCGTCGTTTAAAGATGAAGAGCGCAGCAACCTTTCAAATGTATTTCAGGCAGTAGTTCCTAAAGGTGCTTCATACCTTGTTGAGTTCAGCGATTTGGGCGAGAATGCCAAGCCTATTATTATAACTCAAAGCGAATTTATGCGCCGCATGAAAGATATGGGTGGAATGAGCGGAATGAATTTCTACGGCGAAATGCCCGATAGTTATAACTTAGTTGTAAATTCATCGCACCCGCTTGTAAAACGTGTACTAAGTGAACAAAGTGATGCTTTAGGAAAAGAACTTGAAGACATTAACGCAGAGCTACTCCCTTTAGATGGTGAAAAAGCAGACCTTAACAAGCAAAAAGAGGGTAAAAAGAACGATGAAATTTCTCAAGAACTAAAAGACAAAATTGAGGAAGTAACTAAAAAAATCACTGATTTGAATAACAAAAAGAGTGATATTTTGAAAACATTTGGAAAAGATAATAAACTTGTAAAACAGCTTGTTGACCTTGCTCTACTTGCTAATAATATGCTTAAGGGAGAAGAACTTAATAAATTTGTAACCCGTAGCATTGAGTTGATTAAATAGTATCAGGTATCAAGATAAATTGGTATGAGATTTACACTAAAGACATAAACTTGTGCTAATTATAAATATAAAAAACCACCTCGCAATGGGGTGGTTTTTTATTTTGTGGAAACTGTTTTCTATTTTTACAAAAAATAGAACAATTATGGAAAAAGCAAAGCTAACTCGTTCAAATAATAAAGTTATAGCCGGGGTTTGTGCCGGAATAGCTGAATGGCTCGGTTGGGATATTAACACTGTACGAATTATTTATATACTTGCAAGCTTAATAAGTGCTGCATTCCCGGGGATACTTGTATATGTACTATTATGGATTGTAATGCCCGACGATGATATGACGATTAGTTACAAGTAGCTAATATATTGGTTTAACACCCCTCTATTAACCTTGAAAAATCAATTGCAAATTTGCTTTGCTTAATGCACCCTTTCTTTTCTAATGCTTTAAGCAAACGGGAAATAACTTCGCGGTGCGTAGTAAGTGCTTTGGCAATATCGGCACGTGAGCCTATAAAGGTGGTTGTATTACGGGTACGGTGAAAATCTTTAAAAAACTTTATTAAGTGTTCATCGAGTTTGGAAAATGCCAAACTGTCGATAGTACGCAGAAGTTCATCGAAGCGTTGGCGATATGAATGCATTACAAAAATTTTCCAGGTTGGATATTTAACCATCCATTCATCGAGGTTTTGTACGGGTATGCGAATAATATCGGCTTCGGTTTCGGCCTCAACATTAATATTGGCCTTTATACCTTCAGAACAGCAAGTTAGAGCCATAGAACATACCTGCCCCGATGTTAGGTAGTATAGGAGCGACTCTCTACCATCGGTATCTCTTCGATATACTCGCAACACACCATCGAGAACCAACGGAAAGCTTTTTATATATTTATCGTCGGTTATCATACTTTCGCCGGGAGCTATTGCAATCCACTGCCCTACCTCAGATATTTCACTACAAAGTTCCATTTCTAAAGTTGGAAATCGCTTGGCTATAATTTCGGGTGCTAGTTTTTCGGAGTATACATTCATAATTGCTCTTATTTAAATCAATATCCCTGAATCATTTACTTTCGTTCAAAGTTATTTTTGGTAATGATATATTGTATTTTATTGCAAACAGTCTGATAATTATAATTATAACAGATGTTACTGTTTGATTAATATACAGCGGAACTTCAAAATGCTTTAATACTAAATAAACTAAAGCTCCCAATATGCAGGCTGTTGCATAAATCTCCTTATGGAATATTAAAGGCACTTCATTGTTGAGTGTATCGCGAATTACTCCACCCACAACTGCCGACGATAATCCCATAATAACTGCTATTGGCTCTGAAATTCCCATATTCAGTGCTTTTTCAAGTCCTATCATCATAAATACCCCAATACCTATTGTATCAAACAGGAACATGGTTCTACGGAGTTTTATTACACTTCGCTGAAATAAAACGGTAATTAATATTCCGGCAATAATAATATAGAAGTAATCCATTGATCTTATCCAGGCTACCGGAGTGTCGCCAAGCATAATATCTCGCACTGTTCCTCCGCCTATTGCCGTTACAAAACCTATAAAAACTGCCCCAAACAGGTCGAATCGTTTTTGGGCTGCCGATAATGTACCGCTGATTGCAAAAACCAAAGTTCCTATATAGTCGAATAGTAAAAATAAATCCATTGCTATGTAAATGTTTATACAAATGTAATTACTCTTTATTAAAAAATACAAACCCGGCACAAATGCACCGGGCTGTTATTTATTCTCCCGAAAGGGATATTTTAAGTATTATCTACTAAACGAGTTAGTAAATTCAGTTTAGTTATCATTCAATACTCCACCCAACTCCCTCTGTCTCCAAAGTGTGGGAGCAAAACCTGTAGCTTTGCGAAACTGACGGCTAAAATTTGCCTGCTCTGTAAAACCAACTTTTTCCGATACAGATGAAAGGGGTTCTGCCGGATTTTTAATCAATATTTGTTTTGCATATTCAATGCGTAAATTATTAATCCATCCGTTGTAGTTTATCCCCTCTTCCTTGTTTATCAGGTTCGATAAAGTGGTGCGACCTACTTTCAATCTGCGGGCAATTTCTTCAATATTTATCCCTGACTCCAGATAGTATTTTTCGCTAAGTATTGTATTTTTCAAATAGGGCCATTCTATCTTTTGGCGTGTCTTAACCTCAATTATTTCGGCAGCCTGCTCTTGAATAACAACCGGTTCAATTAACCTGAATATTTTATTGTACCGGATATAGTTTATGGCAAAAAGCAAATAAAAAGCCGAATATAGTAGTGTAAAAAAACCATCGTATTTGCGGGGGAAGAAGTTAGTTAGCATTACAATAATTCCAATAGTAAGAGCAGCCAAAAAAGCAACCCTTACCCAACTCAGCTTCACCCAACGTTCATCGGAGAAATAGTTCATTGCCCTGTTTCTGAACCTTTTTTCCTGCCTGAAAAATAAGTATGTGTATAAAACAAGTTGAAATATGTAATAACAAAAAAACAACAACCGTATAATAACCGAAGGTTTTTTTACAAATGTTGTTACTTCGTTCAAATGTGCAATTACCGGATTACCATACAATACCGACGATATTACAAACAGAATTGTAAATATTATAAATGGCAAAATATGTTTAACAAGAAATCTACTTGTTACAAACCCCGGATTAAATAAGGTTATTAAAGCTCCGGTATATAAAAGTGCCTGAAACGATGAAATGCTAATAGATGTAAATGCAAAATGTTCACGACCCGAGTCGGTAATATTAAACAATATAACCAGAATTGCTAATGCTGATAGTAAAAAATAAGCTGCCGATAATACTCTGAGTGAAAACCTATAGGTTATCAGCCCTTTATTTTTGGGAATGGGTATAGTTACAAACATAATACCCATTGCTATACAAACAACAAAGAGTATTGAATTTGATAAAAAATATAAGCTGAATCCCATTTATTACAAAAATATAATATGCCCAAAATTAATTAAATGCATCACATTTTTGTCATTTTCATACCTTATTTGTACGATTTGATAAATAAACAATCGCCAATCATAGCTTTATTTGTCGGTTCAATAATAATATTTATCCACCCATGGAAACTCAGAATTTAAAACAAAAGTCATTAATTGATTTTTTAACCCCTCTCAAATCATTGTGCTTATTATTGGTGTGTATAACATTTGCAACAAATGCTCAACCAATAATAATTGCAGAAAACTACACAAGCTATACTCCAGAAATGAAAACACCTTTGTTTATTGAAAATTTCAATAACAATAACAACAACTGGTATCTGGGGATAAAAGAGAATGTATGGTATGAAAACATTCAGGATAGTGTTCTTTATTTTCAATCGTATGAAAGTGTGGCAAAAGAAGATTATAAGGATGTAATAATAAACCCTGCCTATGATTTTGAAATTGAACTGAAACTACGCCTCGATAAAGGGATACAAAACAAATTTTACGGATTACAGTGGGGCAAATCGGCCTCAGACAGCAAACAGTTCGATTTTTTCATAAACGGTCAGGGGCAGTTTACCATTGACAAATACACCGGTTCATTTCACGATTTTGTACCTGTTACATCTTCAAACCTCATAAATAATTATACATACAATACCCTGACTGTACGAAAATCGGGTTTGAACTACTATTTTTTTATTAATAAGCAGTTGGTTCACAAAATGCCTTTCGAGCCTATGTTCGGAAACGGCGTTGGCTTTCAGGTAGCCGAAAATTCATCGGTACAGATTGATTATTTGTATGTATGGAAATTGGCAAGCAATGCAGATAACACTCTACCTGTAATTAATATTTCCGATGCCATATACACTTGCTCATCGGGGACTATTAAAGGTGGTGAAACAGTATCAATGAAATTCACAGTTGAAAACAGTTCGCAATCAAACGCCGATAACTTAAAGCTACGCTACAACCTGCCACAATCGGTTATGCTGCTCGAAAGCAAAACAGATATTCAACTGCCTTCCGCAACAAGCAAGGAGATAGAATTGATATTTTACATAAACAAAGATGTTGACACTGAAAATATTACAGCTAACATAACTATTGAAGGTGCGGAATTGAAAGAGGGCAATTCAAAGAATTTTTCACTTGCTCTGAACCAAACTGTTGAAGGTTCAACAAGCACAAACAAAAAGCTTGCACTGTATCGCAGCAGCAACGACCCACTGAAAGGACTTGGCGCAGCTAAAGCCATGCAGGAGGTTGCCATTGGTAACTATTATGCCTTAATTATTGGCATTGATAAATATTCGGGCGAATGGAAACCATTGAAAAACGCGGTAAACGATGCCAAAGCTGTTGAGCAACAATTGCGTACTAAATATGAATTTCAATCGATACGTACACTTTACAACGAACAGGCTACCCGCGCCAATATTATTAAGGAGTACGAATGGCTTATGGCAAACATAAAGGCTAACGACAACCTGTTGATTTACTACTCGGGTCATGGCGATTATAACGATAAGCTGCAACGCGGATTCTGGGTTCCTGTCGATGCTCAGAGCAGTTCTATTTCTGCCCTTATAGCCAATACCGATATTCAGGCATTTTTGAGCGGTATAAAATCGAAACACACATTTCTGATAGCCGATGCCTGCTTTAGCGGCGATATATTCCGCGGTAAAACACTTACCATTCCTTACGAAAACTCGTTCAAGTATTACAACCAGATATACTCAAAGCCATCGCGCACGGCTTTAACATCGGGTGGAGTAGAACCGGTAATGGATGGCGGCAAAGATGGTCATTCGGTTTTTGCATACTATTTGCTTAAATCGCTTACTAATAACGAAAATAAGTTCTTCGACGCAAGCCAGCTATATAACGATTTGAAAGTAGCAGTAATAAACAACTCGAACCAAACCCCCGGATTCAGTCCGATAGTAAACACAGGCGATGAAGGAGGGCAATTTATTTTTATAAAAAAATAGGATTGAAATATTCTTAACTTTGAATATATAAATTCTATTATGGGCAATACAAAAATATCAATACGCTTTTTTAACGACCGTGAAGTTCGAGCGATATGGGACGAAGAAAATGACAAGTGGTGGTTTTCCGTATTAGATATTGTTGCAGTTCTTACCAATCAGGATAATTATACCAAAACACGTAACTATTGGAAATATCTTAAAGCCAAGCTAAAAAAAGAAAACAGTAAAGTGGTTAGTTCTACTACCCAGTTGAAGATTATGGCTCCTGATGGTAAGAAACGTATTTCTGATATGCTCGATTTTAATGGAATTATTGATTTAGGAAAAGAATTTCCCGGAAAAAAGGCAAACAGATTTATTGAATGGTTTACTTATAGTAGCGAAAGCATTGATGAAAAAAGTAAAACAAAGGCTTATGCGCTATTTGAGAGTTCATTCATTAATAGCATTGAAATTGGAACAACAAAAGGATTACAACAAATACACGCTTATTTATTTGGTGGCTTATATAATTTTGCAGGACAAATAAGGCAAAAAAATATTTCAAAAGGTGGCTTTCAGTTTGCGGTATCTCATTTTTTAGAAAATACCTTAAACCAAATAGAAATAATGCCTGAATCAACTTTCGATGAAATTGCAGATAAATATATAGAAATGAATATAGCTCACCCTTTTATGGAGGGTAATGGCAGAAGTGCTAGAATATGGCTCGATCTGATTCTTAAAAAACGTTTAAAAAAATGCGTTGACTGGAGTAAGATTAGTAAGGCTGATTATATGAATGCAATGATACAAAGCCCAACTAATAGTATTGTTTTGAAAAAACTCTTAGAAAAATCTCTGACGAATAAAATAGATGATCGTGAAATGTTTATGAAAGGAATTGATTATTCATATTACTATGAAGAAAATGACTAAGAAAAAGGTAATTCTATTATTTATAATTGTTCATATATGTTAAAACCAACCTTTATTGCCCTTATAATATATATATCTTGCACACTATCAACATTTGCACAGCTATATAACTTTACAAACTACTCGCTTGAGCATGGCTTGCCGCAGTCGACAGTATTCTGCTCAATACTTGATTCACGAGGGTATTTGTGGGTGGGTACTGAGGCAGGAGCAGCCCGATTCAACGGAAAATCGTTTGAAGTATATGACCGCAGCAATCACCTTCCGGGAAATACCGTTCGCAGTATAATTGAAGATACCAAAGGAAACCTATGGTTCGGAACCGACAACGGCATAGCAATATATAATGGTAACAGTTGGCAAACAATTAACAGCAAACAAGGATTAGAAGGTTCATCAGTAACAAAACTATTACCCGATAACAACGGCAATATATGGGCTGCAACCAACGATGCGGGAGTAAATATAATATCGTTTATAAACGATTCGATAGTTATTGAAAATATATCATCGCAGCATGGTTTATGCTCCGACTTTATTCTCGATATTATATCTGATACCGATAGTAATATATGGCTAGCTTCAATAGGCGGACTAAGCTCGGTTACTTATGTAAACAATAAATTTGAAATTAAAAATATTGGTGATTCACTCAATTTGCCAAGCCTTTACATATCGTGTATTGAAAAAGATAAAGACGGGAATTTATGGCTCGGAACTCTCGATAAGGGTGCGTTTCTGTGGAAAAAGAATACAACCAATTTTATATCGTATAATTCATTGGGAATAACCGATTTGCGAATATGGGATATATATTGTCATAGTAACGGCTCCGTTTGGTTTGCCACCGAAAAAGAGGGAATATTTGTTTTAAAAAACAATTGTGTTCAAAATATCACATCACAAAATGGATTACCCGGCAACCAGATATTTTCAATTTATAACGATAAAAACCAGAATATATGGCTGGGTTCAGTGGGCAAAGGTTTGGTACTATTTAATGGGTTCCGGTTTATTCACTATTCTGTAAATGATGGCTTGCCCGGTTCATCGGTATTTGCCGTTAAGGCCGATTCAGCTAATAATATTTACATAGCCACCGAAAACAACGGTTTGGTAAAAGCCTCAATTTCAGACTACAAACTAAACATACAGCAATTTAATTCAACGCATGGCTTCCGAAAATCGGACGTAAATGCAATTAACTTTAACAGCAAAGGTCAATTGATTGCAGGTACCAGCGAGCATGGCTTGGCAATATTTGAAAACAACAGGTTCAGATACATTGACAAATCGGTTGGGTTACTCAACAATACCATTAACTGTGTATATAGTACCCTTACGGGAAATATTTATGTTGGTTCCAATCTGGGTTTCAATGAAATATCAGCCAATAAAATTAAAACCATATCCGAAGAACATGGCCTTATCAATCCTGAAGTTCAGACAATTATAACCGACAATGAACAAAACGTATGGATAGGTACTTTAGGTGGTTTGGCTACATTCAATCATAGAAAAAGCCTATATCGCGATTTTAACGAACAGGAAGGGCTTTTCGACTTGTCGGTGCATACACTTGCGGTTGATAAATACAACAAAGTGTGGATTGGTACAAACAACGGAATATATTACTATAATCATGAAACCGATACCATAATTCAATTACAATGTGATAAACTGAACTCAAAAACCATTAATTCACTTCTGTTTTATAACGATAGCATACTTATAGCATCTACAAATAAGGGTTTTAATAAAATACAACTTATCAATAATAACACCCTTGTATTAAAAGTATATACTTACAATAATACAAACGGATTCATTTGGAGCGAAACCAATTACAACTCAGTTTGTACCGATAAAAATAACAATATCTGGTTCGGAACTGTAAACGGGTTAACCTGCTATAAACCTGCATATGAGAATCAAATTATTGCGATACCGGATGTTCATATTAAAAATATAAGACTGTCGTTTGAAAATGTTAACTGGGCTGCCAAAGGTTTTAATAACGGTGATTGGACAAGTTATCCTGAAAAGTTGGAGCTGCCGTATTATGAGAATCACATAACATTCGATTACGAAGGAATATTTTTGAAAAATCCCGATAATGTAGTTTACCGCTACAAACTTGAACCCGACGAAAAAGATTGGTCGCCGGTTTCAAACAACACATCGGTTACATATTCGGGGCTTGGTAACGGAAAATACACTTTTTCGGTTATAGCTAGTTCCGATAATGAAAACTGGTCTGCACCAATTACATACCTCATAGTAATTCGCCCCCCATTTTGGAAAACAATATGGTTTTTAACATTAGTTGTTTTGTTAATAGCCATTATTATAATAATATATATCCGGTATCGTGAAAACAAACTGATAAAGGAAAAGCAACACCTTGAAAAAGTTGTAAAAGAGCGTACCGCCGAGGTGGTTGCACAAAAGGAAGAAATAGAGCATCAGAAAAACGAGATTACAGGCAGTATAACCTATGCTCAACGCATACAACACGCTATATTACCGGCTTTTACTAATTTACAAAACTATACCAACGACTGTTTTATACTGTACAAACCACGCGATATAGTAAGCGGCGATTATTATTGGATAGAACGTATTGATAATAAACTCATTGTTGCCGCTGCCGACTGTACAGGACATGGTGTACCGGGTGCTTTTATGAGTATGCTTGGCATTAGTTTTATGAACAAAATTGTGATGGAGCAGCATATTTATTCGCCCAATATAATACTGAATAATATGCGAAGTAATATAATAGAGTCGCTAAAGCAGGGCGACTACTCAGGTAGCACAAAAGACGGTATGGATATGGCTATTGCCACAATTGACCTCAATACACTTGTAATGGAATTTGCCGGAGCATATAATTCGGCTGTATTAATAAGCAATAACGAAGCGAGCGAAATAAAAGCCGACCGTATGCCTGTTGGTTATCATATAGTTATGGATAGTTTTACATCAACAAATATACAATTGCATAAAGGCGACTGTGTATATATGTATTCCGATGGATTTCACGACCAGATAGGGGGTCCTGACGGTCGTAAGTTTATGAAAAAGAATATGCGCCAACTACTGTTGCAAATACACTCAAAACCATTTGTAGAACAACATACAATTCTTGACACTACAATTGAAGAATGGAAAAACCACCCCGATGGCAAAACCGGACAAATGGACGATATTCTGATTGTTGGGTTTAGAATTTGAAAATACTATTCACATAAAATACTAATAATATTTTTCAAAAAATTAGCACATAACTGTTAACCATTACTAAACTCAGCTGTAATAGGGTTTAGAATATGGATTGAGATTTTGAAAAAAGATATTATGAGGTGAAGTGAACAGACATTTTCGGCAAATAATTGTACAGTAATAAGTCAATAATCAGAGTACAATTTCCCACCACGCTACATACATAAATACACCAGCCGGAATCTGTAATACGGTTTATTAATTCTCACAGTTCCAAAATGAATATTACCGTTTACAAATAAACCTCATAAATTAGGCTGCCTAATATTTATTAGGTAGCCTTTTAAACCCTAACTATGCAATAGAATTAAAATAATGAGGGTAAATGGAAGCAGTACAGCAAGTTAATAGCAAACACAATAACCATCCGGGTTCAACCCGATCCAATGCGTTGTATTAGAAAGATACTGACTAATAATTGATTACCTAATGAATAAAGCGGGTTAAAACAACGTTCTCACCTCATTACGCAAATACTCCAAAGCTTTATTCAACGGGTCTTTTTGCTTGTTCATATAATGCTCCAACAAACGCTTACTCAAATGAATAGCCGGTGCCTCGGGTTTAACTCCAATCGATATTTGGTTAATAGTTTTAACAAGGTCTTCTTTTGCATTTTTCACTAACTCCCAAGCCTTATCACTAACATATATTTGCTGAGCCACATTATGCTCAAACTCATGTCTGATATTCTTCAACAAACGGCTTTGAAGCTCACGACTCAACATTTCGGGCTGCTGAGTGCGCATAACCATCGACTGTGGCGATATACGTTCCAAAAGCAATATCATGCGTTCATATGCCTGTAACCTAACGGGAGTTATTACTTTTTGGTTATTCAATACTATTTCAACTTTTTTTCGATCCTCTTCACTCTTGAGTGTTCTCCAAAGCACCAAATAAGTTGCTCCAAGTACTACCAATGCCGGTAGTGTATATTTCATTATTTCGTAAAATGTCTCCATTGTCATAACTCAAATATTTTTTAACAATTAATTATCCCAAAAACATAAACTCTCTCACTACTGCTCATCAATAAATAAATTATACAAATTTTCTATCTGATAAAAGTATTTCCTTTGCAGATTCTCCAAAACTTCATCAAAAGTCTGCAAATCATAAGTGTGACTCATTAAGTTCCTATCATTTGCCATTGATATCCATATTTCTATCTCTGAAATATACTTTAACTGGAAGGCTTTCTTTATTACATATTTTGGCGAAATTCGCTCAAGCTGAATACCATCATATTACAACTTATCTCTGAGTGTTTTCCAAGCCAACTCAAATGTATATTGAAACCTATGATTTATTCCCTCTTTAACAATTGATTCATTTTTTAAAATATCAAATTCAACATCAACCACTTCCTTCAACAACAAGAATGCTTTTTCAAAATTCTGAAACCGCTGAATCCACCTAATGACAATATTTTGGTTCATTCTGTATAATTATCTGACCAAAAATAAAATATAATATTAAATAATAGTAATCGAATTAACATTAGCATATCACTTTCGTAAAAATTAGTGTAATTCGGAGATAATATATTTCTTTGCACCCAAAATATACACAAATGAAGTACGACATAACACAAAATGTAAAAGCACTAATTTTTGACCTCGACGGCACACTTGCCGATACCATGCCTTATCACTACGAAGCATGGCGATTAACAGCCGAAGCTCACGGAATGACAATGACCAAAGATTTTTTACGCTCTATGATGGGCAGCGCTGCAAAAGTTATTGCACGCAAACTATGCGAAAACCATGGCATAACCGAAAATATGCCAATAGATTCACTCCTTGAAACCAAAGCTCAAAACTACATGAATCTACTACCACAAGTAACCCCTATTGATGAAGTATTTGATATAGTAAAAAAATATCATGGCACTATACCCATGGCAATAGGTACAGGTGGCAGCCGCCGTACAATTACCGAAACACTGAAACACACCGGCATAGGAAAATATTTCGACATAGTAATAGCAGCCGAAGATGTTGATAACCACAAGCCTGCACCCGATACTTTTTTAAAATGTGCCGAACTACTTGGCATAGCTCCCGAACACTGCGAAGTATTTGAAGATGGCGACCCGGGCATACAAGCCGCACTGGCAGGTGGAATGATTGCTACCGACATTCGCAAATGGGTTGAGCCAACGTGGTAATTTAAGTTATAGGTTATAGATTTCTATAGTAATAGTAATTAGTTTCTAGTCTCTGGTTTCCGTTTTCAAGCCTACTGTCTAAAATTTATCCCAAACAAGTATATATGCTCAAGAATAAACTCATAGAAATAATATCTCAGGAACTCGACAGTAAAATTGAGGCTCTAAAAAGCTCAATAGAGGCAATTGCCGAATCGCAAGGGAATGAAACCAAAAGTAGTGCAGGCGATAAATACGAAACGGGTCGCGAAATGATGCAAATAGAACTTGATAAAAACAGAGAACAACTCGCAAAAACCATTAAACTAAAAGAGACTATACTAAGTATTGACACTACAAAAAAATATACAAAAGCTGAATTTGGGAGCATTATTGAAACCAACAACGGCATTTATTTTATAAGTATCCCTTTTGGGAAAATTAAGATAGAAAACACCGAATATTTTGCATTATCAGCGGCTTCACCTATCGGCAAAGCATTTGCCGAAAAAGCTGAGAAAAATATTGTACATTTTCAAAATAATACATATTCAATAAGTCATATTAGTTAATAAAGTAGTTCTATGTAACATTATTCTGCAAACCCCTGAAACTCTATTGTTTTATTACAATTGATATAGCTAATTAAAATAAAAATGTCTATTATTGCTTTTTATAACAATTGTAAGATAAAGGGGTGAGAAGAAATCTGTTAATTCTTGATAAGAATAATAACTTTGTTGAATTGCTTGAAAAGCACGATTTTGTTTGCCAATTCGTTGACTTGGGAACCATAAGCTACCTTGAACAAGTAACCACCAACAGAGCATACGATGCTATTATTATAGTGGTAAACGACAATTTCTTACACGATGTAAACCTGATAGAAGGGTATCGCCGAAACGAAAACTTCTTAAACGCCCCCATACTTATTGTTGACAAAAGCCCATTTTTAATCCCCAACAATATGCGTTTGGCATTTCAGTCGGGAGCTGCTGAGTATATACACGGCGATTCCGATGAAATTGAAATATTAAGCAGAATAGAAAACCAGCTAAACCGTTATCGCCGATTAAGGGAAATGATAGTGGAAAATATTTCATCGAAAGAGACACTGAGTTTAATGGATCGCCTAATATTGTTCATGGACAAGGCCGATAACTCATTTATAATATACGATGAAGAATTTGAAATAGAATGGGCCAATGCCGGTTTTACACGTATGCACAACTGTACTGTCGATGAACACAAACGTATGTTTGGACGCACATTATTCGATGCAGAAAGAGGCATTGATGTAAAACAAGAAGTAGAGGCTTGTATTAAAAATAAACGCTCGGCCGAATATGTAACCTATTCACAAACCCGTACAGGCGAATATAAATGGATACAAACTACGCTTACCCCTATATTTACTGCTTCGGGTAAAGTAGACCGTTTTATTGCCATAGAAACTGATATTACAAAACAAAAAGAAGCTGAACGTTCGCTGAATAATAAAAATGAGTATATGTCTGTACTTACAGACAATCTTATAAAAATGAACAAAGACCTGGAAGAGACTCGTGAAAAAATCCAGGCTCAAAGTAAAAAATTAGAAGAGGAACAGCAAAAATCGGAAGAGTTGCTTTTAAATATTCTACCCAAAGAGGTTGGTAGTCAGCTAAAATCAAAAGGTGAAGCCCGCCCTCGAAACTATAAATTTGCAACAGTTCTGTTTCTCGATTTTGTGGCATTCTCAAAACTGGCAAAAGAACTATCGCCAAAAGATTTGGTTAATATACTCGACTCATACTTTAAACGGTTCGATGACATAGTAAGCAAACATCACCTTGAAAAAATTAAAACTATTGGCGATGCATATATGTGTGCCGGCGGATTACCTTTGAGCAATAAAAGCAACCCTTTCGATATGGTTGTTGCTGCATTTGAAATGCAAGAGTGTGTTAATTCGCTTATTACTGAAACAAAAACCCCAGAAGGCCTCGAATGGAACTGCCGTATTGGAATACATACCGGTCCGCTAATTGCAGGTGTGGTAGGTAAGAAAAAATATATGTACGATATTTGGGGCGATACAGTTAACGTTGCAGCCCGTATGCAACAAGAAGGCGAAATAGGTCGTCTCAATATTTCGGGAACTACATATGAGTATATAAAAGATTACTTCGATTGTGAATATCGCGGTAAAATTCAGATTAAAAATGCCGACAAAACCGATATGTATTTTGTTAACGGCCTTAAACCCAAATACTCCGATGGTAGTATTTATATTCCTAACCAGGAATTTGTAAAAATGCTGAATAGCCTTTAATTCTTTATCCTTTATTCTTTATTCCACTTCTTGCTTCCGCATTATTAAGTTATATTTGGGGTCGTTAAAAATTCAACATTCATATAACTTTACATACTTTAAAAATGCAATATAAATTATCGTTCATTTTAATAATAGCAATTCTATTTACTCCCATTATAATGCTTTCAGGCACCAAACCTGCAAACACAAACATCCCTATATTATTCTCAGAATCAGACTATCGCTGGGCCGATTCTGTTATGAATAACTTAACACTTGAAAATAAAATATCGCAACTGGTAATGGTTGCTGTATACTCCAACAAGAATGAAGCCTACAACAGGCAAATGATTCAGCTGGTAAAAGACTATCAACCGGGAGGCATAATATTTATGCAAGGCGGCCCCAAAAGAGAAGCCATGCTAAACAACAAGCTGCAACAAGTAAGTAACATTCCGCTAATGATAGGAATAGACGGAGAATGGGGACTTGCAATGCGACTCGACAGCACCATAGACTTTCCCAAAGCAATGGCATTAGGTGCTATTTCTGACAAAAAACTTATTTACGATATGGGCAAAGAAATTGGTCGCCAGTGTAACCGAATGGGTATTCATGTAAACTTTGCTCCTGTTTTAGACATTAACTCAAATTCCGAAAATCCGGTTATTAACTATCGCTCATTTGGCGAAAATAAAGTTAATGTGTCTGATTTGGCTTCGCAATACTCAAATGGAATGCAAAGCGAAAGAGTACTTGCTGTAGGAAAGCATTTTCCGGGTCATGGCGACACCGACTCCGATAGTCATTATACCTTACCGGTAGTAAAAAATAGTCGCGAACGTATGGATACACTCGAATTTTATCCGTTCCGTGAACTAACCAAAGCAGGTGTTGGTGCTATGATGATTGCGCACATTGCAGTACCGGAACTAATAGACGACGCCAACCGCCCGGCATCGTTATCGAAAGATATTATTACCGACATTCTCAGAAACGACATTGGTTTTGAAGGTCTTGTATTTACCGATGCTTTAAATATGAAAGGAGTAAATACTCACTTTAAACCGGGCGACATTGAAGTTGAAGCACTAAAAGCCGGCAACGACATACTTCTATTCCCTCTCGATATCCCTTTGGCTATCTCTAAAATATCGCAAGCTGTTGCAAATGGCCAAATATCAGAATCTGACATTAACAATAAATGCAGAAAAGTACTTGCCGCAAAATCGTGGATGAAAGTTTACAACAACAATTTTGTTGATACTACAAACCTATATGCCGATTTGCACACTCCTGCTGCAAATAAAATTAACGAATCTCTTATTCACAAATCACTTACTGTTGTTAACGGCAAAGGAGTATTACCAATTAAAAATATTGCAAACACTCGCATAGCCTATGTATCTGTTGGCTGGGAAGATAATTTTCCCGAAATAGCCAGAACACTTAATTTATACACTAAAGTAGATTGCTTTGAAGTTCTTTCACATGAGAATAAAACCATATTTGACACCCTTGGCAGTTACGATATAGTACTTGTTGGATTAAACCAAAAAAGTAATTCAGCTTATAAAAAATATGGCATCAACGCATGGGAATATCAAATAGTAGCCGACTTATTACTATACGAATCGTCGATATTGGCACTATATGGAAACCCCTATGCGTTGGAATATATTAAAGATGCAACAAAAGGAAAAACAATAGTAATAGGATACAGCTCCGACCTTAATGTAAAATGCAGTATTGCTCAACTAATATTTGGTGGTATTGGTTATAACGGCAAACTACCTGTTACTGCTAACGATTATCTACCCGAAGGTTCAGGAAGTGAAAGCAACAAGCCTGTTCGATTAATGTATTCCAATGCTGAATATTTCAACCTACCTGAAAATGCATTTTACAAAGTAGATTCTATAGTTGAAAAAGCTATTGCCGATAAAGCTATGCCCGGCTGCCAGGTTATGTATGTTAAAGATGGTGTAGTTATTTACAATAAATCGTTTGGGTATCATACATATAACAACAACAGAAAAGTAACCGAGTTTGACCTTTACGATTTAGCTTCAGTAACAAAAGTTGCAGCATCGACAGTATCGTTAATGAAGCTATACGACAACAAAAAACTTGACCCATTCAATAAAGTATCAGAATACAATACAACCCTTTTGGGTACAGATATGAAAAACATAAAAATATCGGAAGTGCTAAGCCATAATGCCCGACTTCACCCATGGATACCTTTCTATAAAAACACACTCGATACCGCCGGAATGCTCCGCAAAGAACTATATTCACAATCGAAGTCTGATACTTTTGCAATAAAAGTTATGGAAAACCTATATTTACGAACCGACTATGCCGACACTATTTTCAAAGCAATACTTGAAGAACCACTCAATAGAAAGAAAAAATATTTATACAGTGACCTTGGATACTACTGGATGCCCGAAGTTATTAAAACAGTATCGGGTAAAAGTATTGATGAATTTGCAAACTCTGAAATATACAAACCTATGGGTATGAATTACACTACTTTTTGCCCTGCTAATAAATTCAGCTATCCGCAAATAGTACCTTCCGAGGTCGATAACTCTTTTCGTCAATCGGCAGTTCACGGTTTTGTCAATGATCAGGGGGCAGCAATGTTAGGTGGTATAAGTGGTCATGCCGGTTTATTTTCCAATGCCAATGATTTGGCAAAACTATGTCAAATGCTTTTAAATAACGGGACTTACGGAGGCGATGAATATATGTCGGCAAAAACCATTAAAACATTTAACAAAACATATTTCGATAAAAAAGGGAATCGCAGAGCTTTAGGTTTCGACAAACCTCCATTGAATATAGGCGAATCAGGTCCATCGTGCAAGTCGGCATCGCCTTCAAGTTTCGGGCATTCGGGCTTTACCGGTACTTACTTTTGGGTTGACCCTGCCAATAACAGTATTTTTATTTTCCTTTCAAACAGAACATTCCCCGATGCGTCGAACCGTAAGCTTATAAAAGATGATATTAGAACTAAAATACATCAGGAATTTTACAATGCTTTTGAATAAATAACTGTTCATACAATACCAAAAATGCGGGTCATAACGATCCGCATTTTTAGTTATAAAATAAGAGGGGCTGTTAATAAAAACATTAGGGTGTAACACTTTCAACTGTAAGACAACCCCTCTAAGGTTTCAGAGCTTTAGGGGGGGGGAGTATCCGGGTGAGGATATATACAAAGCTCTGAAATGTGTTAATTATGATAATGAAAACTACTAAGCTGAATAATCGAGATATATAGTTCGCTTTTGCAAATATCCCTCTATACCGAAAATACCATCTTCACCTCCCGAACCCGATGTTTTATGCCCGGTATGGTATCCCTGCACGTAACCTACTATTGGTCTGTTTATAAAAATTGTTCCTACCTGCATAAGGTTAATTGCCTGCATTTGTCGTTTATAATTATTGGTATACAAATATGCCGACAACCCTTCTTCACGCTTATTGGTTAGGCTTATAGCCTCATCAAACCCCGATACTTTCATAATTGGCAGTACGGGCGCAAATAGTTCATCGCGCATGGTTGCATGGTCGTTTTTAGCATTGTATAAAATAGTAGGCTCATACCAATTACCTTTTTTAAACATTCTACCGTCGGGACGTTTACCTCCGGCTAATAATTCAGCACCATTGGCAATATCTTCCTGAACAAGTTTATGTACACGCTCTAACCCCAAAGTACTAACATTTGGCCCCATATTAGTTAACGGGTCAAACGGATCGCCAACCTTAACTTGCTTAACACGCTTGATTAACTTTTCAGTAAACTCATCGGCAATTTTCTCATCTACCATTACCATTTCGTTACAGATACATACCTGTCCGCAGTTTGCAAAACGCGATACCGCAGCCGATTCTACTGCCTTATCAATATCGGCATCGTCGCAAATTATGAGCGGTGCTTTACCACCTAGTTCTAAAATTAGACCGGTAATATTATTTGCCGTAGCTTTGTACATAGCTCTGCCGGCATTGGTGCTTCCGGTTAAACTTATTAATCGGGTAATAGGGCTTTCTACAAGCAACGAAGCAGCCTGAGCATTCTTTGTAGCCACCAAATTAATAACCCCATTGGGTACTCCAACTTCCTGAACCAGTTTACAGAATTCCGATGCTGTAACCGGTGTAAGTTCATGAGGTTTAAGTATAATAGTATTGCCGGTAGCTAACGCAGGGCCAACTTTACGACCTATTAGTGCCAATGGATAATTAAATGCACATAAAGCAACAGTTACCCCATAAGGAACCTTATGTATCTGCAACTGTTCATCTTCATTATCGGCCGGAAATATTGCTCCCTGTATTCTTCGTGCCGCCTCTGCTCCATAAGTCATATATCTGATTGTATCGTCAACCTCTGCAAGTGCCTCTTTGTATGTTTTCCCCTGCTCCATAACAAGCAGCTTTGCAAAATGCTCTTTTTTCTCTTTTAGCTTTTCGCAAATAGCATATATATAACCGGCTCTTTTATGTGCCGGAGTAAGCTGCCAGCCAAGCTGTGCTTTCTCTGAACTTGCAAGAGCATATTGAACATCAGTCGCATTACAAGCTGTAACTGTTGCAAATACTTCATTATTGGCCGGGTTTTGAACCTCTATAACTTCGTGATTCCGACTACCTATCCACTCTCCATTTATGTAACAATTGTAGTGTTGAATATTTCTGCTCATATTATAATTATTTAGTTAAATATTTAATACAAAAGACATTTTTGTATATGAATAAATACTTAACACTTTTAAACCTCCTGTTGTTTAAAATGATTTTAAATAACAATTCATATATATCGAGTTGCAAATATATACATATCGGCCAAAATAAAAAAACATCAAATGTGATTTTTATCATACTTGATGTTTAATGTTAAGTTCTACCCTAAATATTCAACTTATAAAATCATAATAAATTCTAGAATATCGAAATCAAAAACTACAAATATTTTGGTTCACGTTTTTCAACAAATGCTAAAAAACCTTCCTTAGCATCGTGGGTATCGTATAAAGCTTGAACACATTCTGTTTCATAATCTAAAGCTCGGTCTTTATCCATACCTTTATGGTTTTGCACATATTTTTTAATTGCAGCCATAGCTTCTCCTGCCCCATTTGCTAAATTGGTTACGTACTCTTCAACCTTAGCTTCAAATTCATTAGCTTTGAACAATTGGTTAAAAAGTCCAAATTCATAGGCTTTTTGTGGAGTGATATTATTACCTGTTACAAGCAATTCCATAGCACGACTTGCACCCAATAAGTCAATCATACGAGGAGTTCCACCATTGCCGGGCATTAAACCAAGCTTTACTTCGGGTAATCCTACCAAATAATCGCCTTCGGCAGCTAAACGTATGTCGCAAGCCATAGCCATTTCAAGTCCGCCACCTAATATATGACCACTAATAGCAGCTATAATTATTTTTTCACTATTAACCATAGCCGAAGTAACATTTCGTGCAGCCACAACCATTTCAGCATTTTGCTCGGTTGTATTCGATGCAAATATTTTTATGTCGGCACCTGCGCAAAAGAATTTCTCTGAAGTACTATTCAGTAGTATTACTTTCACCTTACTGTTAGCACTCACTTGATTAATTTGATCGGCCAAATACTGTAAAAAATCTTTGTAATAACTGTTTGCTTTTGGTCTATTCAGACTAATTGTAGCCTTGCTGCCATCTATCTTGGTTAATATTAATGATGATAATTCTTCCATTTTTATTACTGTTATATTAACTTATGTAAATATCTGTTTAGGTACAAAAAAACGAGAGACATTCATTTCTCTCGTTTTTTATACTATAGTGAAAATTCTTTTTGAATTACAGCTGTATGTTCTCCAAGCTTAGGAGTTCCAATTTCTGAAGTTAGCCAACCACTATTTACCTGAATTGGGCAACGAGTTGTTTTAAATTTGTAACCATCGCTCATACTCACTTCCTGAATCATATTCAATATTTTGAAAGCTTCTTTATCAAACAATGTTTTCCAATTCATAACCTCAGCACACCAAAAATCGGCAGGTTCAAGAACAGCAAGCCAGTCGGCAGTATTCTTGGTTTGCAAATGATTAGCAAGAATATCCTTAATTTCATCGCGCTTATCGAACCAGCTTTGTGGAGTTTCATAATTTTTCAACGCAGGACATCCCAATAAATCGCCCAATACAGGTATTGAACCCATTGCTAAAGCCAAATGACCATTTTTTGTAGGATACACTCCATAAGGAGCTCCTAAATAAGCATGAGCTGAATTCGACTTAGGACGAACTGTTGGTTTGCCTCCATCGCGATGAAAACAAGTTACCGATTCAAACTGATATTCTAAAGCCGATTCAAGCATACTCACTTCAACTCTACCACCTTTACCTGTTGTAACTTTACGATACAAACACGATAAAATACCCTGAGCTAAATGTGCTCCCGATAAAATATCGACAACAGCCAAACCTATAGGTACAGGCCCGGCTCCATCGTTACCGTTAAGCTGTGTTAACCCCGATATTGACTGAAGCAATAAATCGAGTCCGGGCTTATTTTTCCACACCCCTTCTTTTCCGTATCCCGACAATTCGGCATATACTATTCCCGGGTTTATCGACTTTACGGTATCAAAATCAATACCTAATTTTTCAACAACCCCCGGACGAAAATTGTGCATTACAACATCAGCCTTTTCAATCAACTTATATACTTTCTTCCGGTCGTCTTCAACTTTTAAATCAGCACAGTAACTCTGTTTATTTCTGTTAATAGCATGAAACATTGACGACTCGCCATTCATCACCAAATTCGAAAAATATAAACTCCGGCAATTATCACCTGTTTGAGGCTTTTCAATTTTTATTACCCTTGCACCAAGGTCAGCTAATCGTAAACTTGCTGAAGGTGCTGATAAATATTGACTAAAATCAATAACCAATATTCCTTCTAATGGTTTGTTTTCCATTTTCATAAATTTAAAAAGTCTTCAGTCGGCAGATTTCTTAATATTATAAAACAATAAGCTTTTATAACATATACTAATATTAACTACTGACTGCTGACTGAATTACAAATTAAATTCTTTCTCTATTAACGCATTGTTTTCACCGGCCTTAGGAGCTGATTTTCGATTAAATATTTTTTTACCATCAATTCTTATTGGACAACGTGTTGTTTTCATTGTAATCCCATCAGTAGTTTCAACTTCCTGCATCATGTCAATGGCTTTAAATCCTTCTGTTTTAAATAGCTGTTCATATGTAAACACATCACTACATCTAAAATCAAGAGGTTCAAATATTCCAAGCCAATGTGCTGTTGTTTCCTTTTCAAGTACCGGTGATATAAGCTGCATAATTTCATTACGCTTGCCGAACCATGTATCCTTGTTTTTATACTCATCGGGTAAATTTAAACCTATAGCCTTTGCTAATTCATTTAACGGGGTAAGAGCAATTGCAATGTGACTGTCTTTTGTCTTGTATATGCCATAAGGTGCATCGAGATACGCATGAGCACTACCCTTTTTTGCTCTTTGAGGCAGTTTATTACCATCGTTAAGATAAGTAGTAAGAACTTCGAATTGAATATCAAGTGTTGACTCAAGCAGGCTAACCTCAATTTTTGAACCAACTCCTGTTTTGCTACGCTTAATTAATGAAGCTAATATTCCTTGAACCAAGTGAACACCTGTAAAAATATCAGATGTTGCCAAACCGCTGGCTGTTGGTCCATCAGATTCGTTTCCTGTTAAATTAACAAAACCCGATAACGACTGAATTAGAAGATCTTGCCCCGGTTTTGTAGCCCAAGGACCAACAGCGCTATAACCGGATACAACGCCATAAATTATACGAGGATTAATTTTTTTTACATCTTCATAATCAAGACCTATTTTTTCCATTACTCCGGGACGAAAGTTATGTGTCATAACATCAGCCTTTGCAATAAGCTTTTTAACCTTTTCAAGGTCATTGGGGTCTTTTAAGTCAGCAGCATATGATTGTTTGTTCCTATTTGCAGTATGGAATACCATACTACTCTCATCAATATAAATATTTTTGAGCGCAATTTTCCGACCAGCTTCTCCCGAGCCCGGACGTTCAATCTTTATTACTCTTGCACCAAGGTCGGCCATTTTTAAACCGGCCGATGGACCTGCCATAAATTGTGCAAATTCCAGTACTGTTATTCCTTCTAATGGTAACATAATTAAATAGTCAGCAGTCGGCAGTCAGCAGTCGGCAGTCTCAATTATACAGTTATCCCCTACAAATAACGGGCTGCAAACTGAAGACTGAGGACTGAAGACCAAGGACTAGTTATTTATAATTCTAATGATTTTTTGTATAGTTCATTCAACTTATCAAGAACCTTTTGAGGATTACCGCCATTCATCATATACTCACGAATAGGGGCTCCTGAGTTATCTTGAAAGAACATATGACCATGATAACGAGGACGTAAAAACGCTCTATCTAAAGCAGGTAGTGTATCTTTAAAATAGTCGGTTGTCATGTAGTTTGTATGAGTATCTAACCATGCCTGACGGTGTCCCGGCTGACCTCCATTATCAAAAAACACTGACTTTTGAGTTGCTGGTGAAGCAGTATATTCAGCAAATTTTGCTGCTATCTCTTTATGCTTACAATCTGCTGAAATAGCAAGACCTGTACCTCCTAATGTTGTAATTAACTTCTCTCCGTTAAGTTCAACCATATCGTGGAATTTAAGAAACTTGCGTGCATATCCTTTACGTGAATAGTTTGTATAGCCGTAAGCAAATGGTGAATATGCATATTTATCGCCACGTGTCATAGCTTCATATACTTTAATTGGATTAAAGTCGTAACACTCCTTATCGATATACTGTCCTAAATTACGAAGCAATTCTAAACCTTTTAAACCTATTTCTTTTGATATAAAATACTCTTTAGTTGAAGCAACATCTTCACCTAAATTACAACATACCATATAGAAACTCATTAGGGTATCCTGAGGTATACCAGGTATTGCAACCTTACCACCTTTGGCAAATTCAACAAGTTCGTCCCATGTTTTCGGCAAATCAGAAATAAGGTCAGGACGACTTGCTGCAACCGGAGTAGCTGCATCAATAGCCAAAGCACTTTGATAACCATCGAAACAGTAGCTTATGTGCGATTTACCCACACTGTTGTTTGCCTGATCTTGTAAAAACTCTTCCGAAATATAATCGCTAAGCTTTACTATAACACCTGTACGCGCAGCAAAACCTGCCCATGGGTGGTCTATAATTAACAAGTCATAACGCTTTGCCAACTCATTGATAGGCTCGTCGGCAAATGCCTGAAGTGAACGTTTTTCCCAAGTAATTTCTACATTTGGGTTAAGTTCGTGGAAACGCTGCGAAGCAGCTACAATAGAAGTAAAACCACGACTGTGATCCCAAGTAATTCCTTTTAAATGTATTCTTTCCTGACTCATTTGTGTACATAAATTGGCATCATGATTAATTATTAAACATCATGATACCGGGTTGTTATTAAATAATTAGATATATTTTTTACTTGATTAAAGCAAAACCAAATATTGAAAAGCTCCTATTACAATTCAAAACTATAATATGTTTAGTACAGTAAACGGTAGACTATATAATAAAAATACAGCCTACCGTAAACCTAAAACTACATACTCGATTAATAACCAAAAGCTTTGGGCTTTTGAGTATCACTCTCGTATTTCTTACCATCTACCTCAATTAACTCATCGAAGAAGTGGTAGTACGAACCATATCCAGAACGGTTATTACTATTCTCTCTTTCAATACGTTTAGCCTGCCACTCATTGAAATATTTTGTAGCCTCTGCCTGATCGCCTATTAAGAAGAAGTAATCATTTTTCGAAATTACCTTACCTCCCTTGTCTGTTAATTCCAGTTCAATATAGAATTTCTTAGTAACCGATTTAAGTACTTTTTCTTCTACTGAAAAGAACTTCTTCGCACTATTTTCTTCAACTGTTGCTACATCGAACGACTTCTTTGATAACACTTTTCCGTTATCATCTTTTATAATAAATGAAACCTTACAGTTATTATATGTTTCATAAAAATCGTTTACTATCCATATATCTCCAACAAAAGGCTCATCCTTATGCCAACGACGTTTTGTAAAATCGAAGTTTACCAATAATGGCTGATACGCCTTATTTACAAATCCATGCGAACGTTTAGGTTGTTGGTACGCATCAACAATACCCCATTTCATGTCGGGCCAGTAAGTAATAAAGTGACAAAGTGCAATACCACTCATACTAGGCTTATGACGACGATAGAACTCAATCCCATTTTGGAAAATAATACCCTGAGCATCTTGCGAAGCATTAACAAATTCCTCTAACGAACCTTTCATTTCATCGCCAAACACATCCCAATTTTGCATACGCAAACGAGTAAGGTCTGCCCAGTGGTGTCCCCAGCTTAATCCAGGAGGCCATAACTCATCTTCAGGTATAAATTTTTTCAAACTTTCAACCGAAGGAACTGATGTAATAGCATACTCAGGTACAATAGGATATCCATCGGTAAAATCACGAATCCAGTCTTCGTGTAACCAACGACCCATTTCGTAAAAATAACGTAATGCATGAATAGCTTCTCTTGGCTTATAACCGGCTTCTTGCGATACATGACAACGGTCATTCATTGGCGAATCATCAACATAAGGAATATTATTATAAGCCTTAATAGAATCGCCTAACTCTTCAAGGAACGAGCGACCAAAGTGAGCATCTCTTGTACGAAGTAACATTTCTTCTCCACCTTCGGTTTGAATAAACGACGGGTGATTACGACGCTCTTTTGTTACGTGTACAGCGGTATTGAATATTTTTCCTAACGCTGCACGATCGGTAGGTATATTACCTGTTCCAAGCGGAATCATATCGGCCCAAATAGTAATACCCATTTCATCGCAATACTGATAAAATTCAGGTATTTCAGGCGGATGCCATCCGAAAATACGAATGTTATTCATATTAGCTTCTTTTGCCAAACGAATTAACTCTTTGTATTCTTCAACTGATGTACGACCTACAAAAATATCCGGTGGACCTCCCCAACAAGCAGAACGGATAAAGTGGAATTTACCGTTAATATATGTAGAGCGAGGGAACGAAACATCAACATCTTTTACAAAACCCGGATTCCATTGTGAAGTAACTTCACGAATACCAAACGTAGTTTCGTATACATCATGATTATTTTCACCCTCTTTCATTGAAACCTTAGTTTTATACAAATTAGGCTTACCTAAATCCCACGGCCACCACAATTGAGGATTATCAATATGTATAGTCTCTACTACTTTACTAATTCCGGGTTTAACAGTTTTCTTAAATTCAACCTCCTTTTTCTCCATATCGAAGTTATACCCTTCAAGAGAAGCTGTAAATGTCATTTCACGAGCTTTATCGGAACGGTTTTCAACTGTAAGCTCAAGATTTACATCAGCTGAACCATCTTTGTTTATCTTATTATTAGCGTAAACATCGTCGAAACGAACTTTACCGGTAGTAACCATCTTCACAGGACGGAATATTCCAAAAGGAATAAGATCTCTCCAATAATCACCAAACCATGGCGTTTTTGCTCCTGCTACTAAAGCATTTACTTGCGGAGGAGGATCAAGTTTTACCATAAGCATATTCGATTGCTTTCTCCAATCCCAATCATGAGTACGGATAATATTGGTAACATCGAACGAAAACTTAGTAAAAGCACCTTCATGCTTTCCTAAATACTTACCATTTAACCACACTTCACAACTATAATCAACACCCTCAAAAACTATTTCAATAACTTCGTCTTTAATTGGCTGACGATAGTGAAACTGAAGCGAATACCACCACTCATAATGTTGAACCCATTGAGCTTTTATACTATTGCGTCCAAAGTAAGGATCTTCAATTGCTCCTGCTCTCCAAAGGTCGGTATACACATCACCTGGAACTTTTGCATTGTTCCAAACAAGAGTTTCAATGTCTTCTGGCGGAATCTGCGGAAAACCGTAATTAACACCTTCACCGGGTCGCATCATTTTCATTTTCCAGTTCATTCCGCTAAAATCTCTCACTGCCTGAACAACACTATCGTGAGAAAATGTCGTGTTAGGCTGTGCGAATAGCGAAAACGTAGAAAATCCGAGGGCTATCCCCAAGGCTGCTTTTCTAAATAATCTTAAATAACTTCGCATTTTGAATTGTTTTAAAATTTATATACAAAAATAAAATTCATATTTGAATATACCAAATTATTTCCTTTTATTTGTTTCAAATAATTTACATAGAAGTTACAATATTTATATATAAATGAAAAGCTATGAGTAAATATTTAGCACCTGCTTTAGATAAAGGGTTAGATATAATGGAATATCTTTCAGAGGTTGCCATTCCTCAGTCGCAAATTGAAATATCGCAAGGTTTAGGGAAATCACCTAACGAAATATATCGAATGCTTGTTTGCTTGGAAGAGCGCGGATATTTAATAAAATCACTTTCGGGCAAATACTCTTTATCGTTAAAACTGTATCACTTATCGCACCGACACAGCCCTATTGATGGTTTATTACGTGTAGCTAAGCCATATATGGAGAAATTATCGCAGGAAACAAAACAGTCGTGCCATATGAGTATTTTGTATCATGGTAAAATAATGATAGTAGCTCAAATTAAAAGTCCGGGCCCTGTTTCTTTATCTATAGAAGAGGGTAGTTTGTTTCCAATAAGTAAAACAACATCGGGCAGGGTTATATTAGCTCATGTAACCGACAAACGCCGAGAACAAATACTATCAGAAGACGAAGATTATATAGAATTGACAGAGAAGAAAAAAGAAGACTTAGAAAAAAGAATATCGGCAGTGAAAATTAGAGGTTATGAACTCGACAACAGCGAAATAACACGGGGAGTAACCGACATTGCCGTTCCTATTGGTGATATTGATACCGGGGTATTTAGTGTTTTAGCAATATCGAGCCTTACCAGTATATCGGAAAAAAATAAATCGGGTGAATTTTTAATTGAAAAAATACAAGAAGCTGCTAAAGGGATAAATAAATCGCTATCTGTACTTGGGAAGCAATAAGCTAAATTTGAAATACTACGCTCTCAGAACTAACAATACTACTCACATAAAACACTAACATATAGCTAAGACTTAAAATAAAAAAGGGTATCCGATTTGCTTTGGATACCCTTTTTTAAAATTATACCTTCAATTTCTATTTCGTTTTTTCAGTATAGCTCGAAAAATCTCTTTGAGCTTTAAATATATTAACTGTATTAAGTACAATATTCTTCATTTCATTAATTATATTTAAGAATAACATACTATTTTTAGTTCCTGTCTCATTGTTTTTAATTCGCTTAATCTGACTCTTACGAACAAACTCAAGACCCACAATCAATTCATTTTGCTTATCTAACACATTAGGCAACTCGCTATAGTTCTTATCAGCAACAAGCTTACTTACATATTTAATAAACGATGCTATTTGTTCTGCTTTACCTGTTAGTTCGAGCTGCTGCATTTCAGAAATAGGCTTATGCTTATTCGCAATATACTCATACGAAGGTTCCACAATATGTCGCAAAGCATGCATCATTGCTCTCTGATGGTCTATTACCTGAACAAAATGATGTCCGGTTTCAATTGAACCTTCTTTAAGAAGATTAATTGTTGTTGGCAAACGGTCTTTATTCTTTTTAACTTTCAGGTTAAATTCCTTTAACTCACTAAACAACTGACGCATTTGCTTATGATCTTCACTTACAAAATATTCTATTGCCTTTACAATAATTACAGATGAAACATCGTAAACCGATTTAACCGACTTATTACATTTTTGAAGCACTTTCTCTATTGAATCATCAACAGCGTGATATTCGTCAGAATCGAGTTCTTTTTCAATCTGCTTTTTCTTGTGCGAACGTGTAGTTTTAACAATTGCAAATACTGCAAATACTACCAATACCGCAACTGCATAAACACTGCCCCAATTTATAAACAATGCTATAACAAATGCTACTGTAAAAGCTATCATAGCTGTTAAGAACCAACCTCCAATTACTGCAAATACACCGGTTACACGATACACTGCACTATCGCGCCCCCATGCACCATCTGCCAATGAAGTACCCATTGCTACCATAAAAGTTACATAAGTTGTAGAAAGTGGCAATTTCAATGAAGTTGCAAATGCTATAAGAATAGATGCTACAGTTAAATTCACAGAAGCTCTTATCAAGTCAAACATAGGAGGATTTTCCTGCTTCTGTATTTTCTTATGAACCTGAGTTTTATCGAATCGGCTTTTCATCCATTCAATACCTCTATCCGGTATTATTTTACTAAAAAAAGTATCTGTTTCTACCGCCTTACGAACAATAACACGAGCTATTAATGAAGAACCAAAACGCTCACTACCTTCATCCTGACGACTAAGATTAAGTTCTGTTTCAGTAACGGAACGAGCTTTCCTACTTAACCATAGCGTAAGAACCATGACTACACCTGCAATAACCAGAAACTCTGTTGGTGTATGAACTTTCTTAGCCAAACCTGACATAAGTATATCTTCGCCTCCTGCTTGATTAAATGCTTCATAGCCGGCCAAAGGTACTCCAATAAAATTTACCAAGTCGTTACCGGCAAATGCCATTGCTAATGCAAATGTTCCTGTTAATACAACTACCTTAAGAATATTTGTTTTAAAAATCCATTTCAATAATTGACTGAAAATTGTCCAAAAAACAAAACTCATCCAAATAATATTTTTAGAGTTTTCTACAATCAGTGTCTTTGTCTCTTTCGACATAAAAGATGCATTTTTAGCACCTTTTATTAGAATAAAGTAAGTGATGGCTGTAATTGCAATACCACCCCAAATTGCACCAAAATATTTATATGGTTTACCATAGTTGAATGAAAAAACCAAACGGCTTACCCACTGAACCAGTGCTCCTACGGTAAATGATATAACAACCGATAATAGTATACCTGAAATAATCTTTAGAGCAGTACCGGAATTAATGTAGTCATTCATAGTAGCGATTCGCTCAACACCATCGACTAAAATTGTTTGTTCTCCGGCATGAAGCTTAATTACAGAAACAGCAACCGCAGCACCTAGTATTTCAAATACAATTGATACTGTTGTTGATGTTGGCATTCCAATTGTATTAAAGAAATCCAACAACAAAATGTCTGTTATCATTACAGCCATAAATATGACCATGATTTCAGAAAAGTAGAAATGCTGAGGGTGAAAGATACCCTTACGCGCTACCTCCATCATACCATTCGAAAATAATGCTCCTGCCAAAATACCCAAACTGGCAACAATCATTATCACGTTTTTAGGAGCAACTCTCGACCCGATTGCTGAATTTAAAAAGTTTACAGCATCGTTACTAACTCCAACAATTAAGTCTGTAATTGCCAAAGCAAATAATAGAAATACAAAGATTAAATAAATATCCATGATTATGTTTTAAAGTTCGACACAAAAATACCTGAATAAATTTCCCGAATGTTAACTCCATGTTAAGAATACTCACTCATATCCGCTATTTTATTAAAAAAGAAGGATAACCTACTGACTATTTATATTTTAACAGTAAAAAAATTGTAATATTATTTTAACACATATCAAACAAATCTAAGAAATCAATTCTTCTTGGACAAAAAAAATAAGGGTGCAATAAACACCCTTAATATAAATCATACAAAACACTGTACTACATCAGAAAACTTAACAATATACCTGCACCCACTGCAGAACCAATAACACCCGATACATTGGGAGCCATTGCATGCATCAGCAGGTGGTTCGTTGGATCTTCGGCCAATCCCATATTCTGAACTACCCTGGCACTATCGGGTACAGCCGAAACCCCCGCAGCTCCAATCATGGGGTTAACAGGATTATTCTTAGGACTTAGCCAATTCATAACTTTTCCAAAAAGCACTCCACCGGCTGTTGCTATCATAAACGAAGCTGCACCTAAACCAAATATCATAATTGAATCCGGCGTTAAAAAAACATCAGCCTGTGTTGATGCGCCTACTGTAATACCTAAAAGTATATTAATAGTGTTTATTAAAGCATTGCTGGCAGTATCGGCCAAACGAGCTGTAACACCACACTCTTTCAATAGGTTTCCAAAGAACAACATACCTAAAAGAGGCAACGATGTTGGTGCAATATAAGCTGTTATTAGAAGTGCAATAATTGGGAAAAGTATTTTCTCAAGTTTACTAACCGAACGCGGAGGGCGCATTTTTATCATACGTTCCTTTTTGGTAGTTAAAAGCTTAATAATTGGAGGCTGAATAACCGGAACCAATGCCATATACGAATATGCAGCTATCGCAATTGGGCCAATTAAATTTTTAACAACCTCGCCATTAGCCATTACATTTACCCCATTGGCAAGCTTCGAGGAAAGAAATATTGCTGTTGGTCCATCGGCACCACCAATAATACCAATTGCTCCTGCCTCTGGTGGGGCAAAGCCCAACAATAAAGAACCTAAAAAAGTAGCAAATATACCCACTTGTGCAGCCGCACCCAAGAGCATTAATCGCGGACTCGATATTAACGAAGAGAAGTCGGTCATAGCTCCAATACCAAGAAATATCAATGGAGGATACCACCCTTGCAATACTCCTTGATAAAGTATATTCATAACACTACCAGGCTCATATACACCTAACTTCAAATTAAAATCGACCCCCTGAAACATTGGTATATTACCAATAATTATTCCCATTCCAATAGGTATAAGCAACAGTGGTTCATAATCGTATCGAATAGCCAAATAAATAAACAACAATGCTACAAGTATCATAATAAGGTTGCCGCGTGTTGCATTTGCAAAACCTGTAAACTCATAGAAATTTATCAATCCCTGTGTTGCATTTGACATATGCTTGTACGATACCTCTGAACCAACCTCATACATCTGACCATTTTTAAACTCCATATACCTTATTGGCAAATACACAGTATCGGGTGTAGTTGCATATTCGTAATTTGAAGCATCGGGGTCGAGATTTTTACTGTAATGCACTACCGGTTTTGTAAAAAATGACATTTCAACTTTTCCGTCAACAACTTTCCAAGTACCACTATACCGTTGCTTAACAGTATCCATCACAAATGTATTGTGCTCTACACCATGTGTAACTGTAGTTTTAAACTGAATAGTTTTATAGCGCTTTACAGTTTTTATTTCCGACCAGTCTTTTACTGAGTCCGGATTAATAGTTGCCTGAGGTATATACCCATCGGAATAATTAACCCATTTACCGTAAGTAACCTGTTCTTCTATTGTGTTAAATTCCTTTGCATTACTATTATTAAATAACAATACTGCAAGAGCCAACATCAATAATGCTTTATATTTTAACAATAACTTCATGAGTGAAAATTTATTCCATTTCTATTAATACATCATCTTGAAGAACTGCATTGCCAACACCAACTAAAATATTTTTAACAACACCATCTTTTTCCGATATTATATTATTCTCCATTTTCATAGCTTCCATAATTAAAAGCACATCGCCTTTTTTAACCGTATCGCCAACTTGTACTTTTAGCTTAAAAATACTTCCCGGAAGTGGTGCTTTAACTTTATATCCACCTGATGTCTTTGCTATCTGCCCCTCTCCCGGCTGCTTAACCACAGGTTTTCTAATTAGGGTTGGCGTTTTCGACACCTTCACATCACGATGCACTTCTACTTCGTAGCTTGTACCATTTACCTCAATATTTGCTGTATTGTTTTCAAAATCTTTAATAACAACGCCATATTTCTGACCCTTAATGGTAAATTCAAATTTCTTCATAGTTACTTATTTAACCGGGGTGTTATATACATTATAAATTTTAGAACTCCACGGCGAATAACGCTTGGTAATTCTATTAATAGTAATCACATTTGATTCATCGTCGTGCATTTCGTTCATATAAAGGTATAATGCCATACTAATAGCTGCATTTACATCTCCTTCAATAGAAAAATCATCGGGGTGTACAGGAATTTTCTTTCCTTTTTTCTTTAGTTCCAATCGGGTTTGTAAATTAATTAACTTCGACAAGTAATTAAAAATAAAAACCAGTAATACCAATGCAACGAATACTATACCGTAGCCTACAAAAGCTACTGTCCAGCCTCCGCTTGCACTTATTGCTCCTAATATTATACTACTCATAACTATTTAATTTATAATGGAATATTAGAATGTTTCTTTGGTGGATTCTTAATTTTCTTAGTTGATAAACTTTCAAATCCCCTAACAATTCTAAACCGAGTATTCATAGGCTCTATAACATCGTCGATATAACCATAAGCAGCTGCCTGGTATGGGTTTGCAAACTTATTTTTATACTCTTCTTCTTTTTCCTGAACAAATTTAGCTCGCTCTTCAGGGTCGGTAATTTCACTAAGTCGCCTGCCTTCAAGAACCTCAATTGCACCGGCTGCTCCCATAACTGCTATTTCGGCTGTTGGCCAAGCATAATTAAGGTCACCTCGCAATTGTTTACAACTCATTACATCGTGAGCTCCGCCATATGATTTACGAAGAGTAACTGTAATTTTCGGTACAGTAGCTTCGCCATAAGCAAACATAAGCTTTGCTCCATGTGTTATAATACCTCCATACTCCTGAGCACTTCCCGGCAGAAAACCCGGAACATCAACAAGAGTTAGTATCTGAATATTAAACGCATCACAAAAACGGACAAACCGAGCCGCTTTACGCGAAGCTTCAATATCAAGAACCCCGGCAAGATAATTAGGCTGATTTGCAATAATACCTGTTGGTACGCCATTGAATTTTGCAAAACCTACAACAATATTTTTGGCATAATTTCGGTGTACTTCTAAAAATTCCTGAGAATCGACCAATGAGTATATAACATCTTTCACATCGTATGGTTGATTTGAACTTTCCGGTATTATCACGTTCAAACCTTCGTCTAAACGATCAATTGGGTCACTACTTACAGTGACAGGAGGTTCTTCAAGGTTATTCTGAGGCAAATAAGAAAGGAGCTTACGAATAATCATAATTCCTTCCTCCTCATTTTCCGAAAGGAAATGTGAAACTCCCGATTTTGAGGCATGAACTTTTGCTCCACCAAGATCTTCTGTCGTAATATCTTCGCCGGTTACTGTTTTTACAACCTTAGGTCCGGTAACAAACATATAACTTGAATTCTCTGACATTAGGATAAAATCAGTCAATGCGGGAGAGTAAACAGCACCTCCGGCACAAGGACCAAATATTGCAGATATTTGTGGTATTACCCCCGAGGCTTCAATATTGCGTTGAAAAATCTCTGCATAACCTGCCAAACTGGTAACTCCCTCCTGAATACGAGCCCCTCCACTATCATTAATACCAATAACAGGTGCTCCCACCTTCATTGCCATATCCATAACCTTGCATATTTTCTGTGCAAATGTCTCTGATAACGACCCACCGAATACAGTAAAGTCTTGCGAAAAAACATAAACTACACGACCATCAATAGTTCCATGTCCGGTAACAACACCATCGCCAAGGAATTTTGTATTTTCTAATCCAAAATTATTACAACGGTGAGTAACAAACATATCAAACTCTTCGAAACTACCTTCGTCAAGCAACATTTCAATACGTTCACGAGCGGTAAATTTACCTTTGGCATGCTGGGCTTCTATCCGTTTTTCACCTCCACCCATACGTGCTTTTGCACGTTTTTCAATTAATTCATTGATTTTATCCTGATTTGCCATATTGTTAATTATTTATTGTCGCATAATTCAGTAAGCACTCCTATGGTCGATTTTGGGTGTAAGAAACCAATATTAAGTCCTTCGGCCCCTTTCCGCCCCTGCTTATCAATTAACTGAACACCTGCTTCTTCAACTTGCTTAAGTGCTTCATTTACATCATCAACAGCATATGCAATATGATGAATACCCTGACCTTTTTTCTCAATAAACTTACCAATAGGTCCTTCAGGATCGGTTGATTCCAACAACTCTATTTTAACATCACCAATTTTAAAAAATGCTGTTTTAACTTTTTGATCTTTCACCTCTTCTATTGAATAACACTCAAGACCTAAAACCTTTTCGTAAAAAGGAATTGATTCTTCGAGACTTTTAACTGCTATTCCAATGTGTTCAATGTGTGTCGGTTTCATTTTATTTTTTTATAATGTTTAACTTAATAGGTTTTAGGTATAAATATAAACAACAATATAAAGTGTTCATAGTATTACAAAAATAAATTGAAATACAACATATTATATTATCATTTCAAAATGCAAATTACTCTTTTCGATAAATTCCGGCGAGTCGTTAGTGGTTGGCTCACGAAAATGAATTAAAACGTGCAAAAAAACTTTATAACTGTATAATAGTATTTTAAACCGCACAATACAAATGTAAGAAAGGGTAAAATTAATAACAATAGGATAAAACTTACTTTTGTCATGAAATGCAAAAGATAATTATGTTTTGTCGTATATTCTGTATAACAAACCTATACAAACAAAAAAAGCCTTGCTACGTTAGTAACAAGGCTTGAAAATCAGGCAGCGACCTACTCTCCCACGTAATGCAGTACCATCGGCGCTATAGGGCTTAACTTCTCTGTTCGGTATGGGAAGAGGTGGAA
>QKGS01000090.1 GCA_003250355.1 Bacteroidota bacterium | reverse complement strand
TATTTTAAACCACTTCCTACCAAACATGAGTAGCACTTTTTTCAGGATATTGGCATGATGGTGAATATTAAACACATCATCGTTATAAATGGCATCAATGCCCAGCTCCAATATCTTTTCCTTAAACCGGCTATCGGCATCACGAGCAACAAAATAAAAATCGTTTAAGCCATTTTGCTTAACCAGTTTTCTCCAGGTAGCCACAAAGGTGGCTATTTCGGGCGAATCCAACGGAGCATAAATAACAAACAACAACTTGTTATTTACCCGAATGTAGCGATCATCTTTAAAGGCAGGAAGTAATGTATTGAAATGATCTATATAATCCTGTACGCCCGGATACTTTTGCTCAATTAGTAATACATCCTTGCCCGGGCTATTGGGGTCCCACAATTTTTTATACCACGAATGGTTGGCCCAAGCGAGGCAAAAAGGGAAATCAGGTTTTCCAGTTTCCACAACTTCGCTGAATGGCATATCGAGCAAACGTTTCCCATTCCCAAACCAGTAATGCCAATAACAAAACCCTTCAATGCCTGCTTCGCGTGCCAGCTTTGCTTGAGCTTCTCTTACTTCGGGCAGGCGGAGGTCGTAAAATCCCAAATCAGCTGGTATCCTGGGCTGATAGTGCCCTAGAAACAACTTTTTTGCCTTGGCCACATTCGTCCATTCGGTAAATCCTTTGCCCCACCATTCATCATTCTCCGCACTTGGGTGGTATTGTGGTAAATAAAATGTTATAAATCGAGCCATATTTTATTTTAAAAATTTTAAGAATCCATAAACCATAAATACTATGAGCCAGCCTAATCCATATCCTCGTCCGTAAACAAAAACGCCCATCACCAAATAATCCAGATAAAAAAGATAGATGTACACATCTGCAATATCCAGTATGCGTTTGTATCTGAAAATTCCAGCGAATATCATGGGGAGAAACAATGCAATTAGAAAAGTCCCGATGGGCCCAAAATCCAGATACCAGGCACCTACAAAAGTGAAAAACGCGGTTCCGAAATGTGTGCCCAATTTTAAGTGATCGATGCCACCATATTGTGCCATACCTACTTTATCGTAAAACCAACCAAAAAAATGTTCTCCATTCAAATAGGTATGAATACTATCGGCAATGCCATAATTAAAAGTCAGCATGGAATGCCCAAAATAAGAAATCAGAGAAGATCCTTGATCATCGGCACCAAACCGGGATACAGTAACAGCCAATGAATAAACCAGAAAAACTACCAATAGAATCCCTGCAAAAACACCAGCAATTCGGCGTATCGGTTTAGATATTTTTCTTCTAAAAATAATATATCCCAAAAATGAAGTGATAGCAAAATTAACCAACAACCCTCTGGATGCGGTGTTTATAGCTGTTAAGAATATAGGAAGTGTTATTGAAGCGGCTAAGGTAATTAACCAAGCTGCTTTCTTTTTAGGTAAGGTCAAAAAATAGAACAATAAAACAATGGCAAGTGGCCTAAGATAACCTGCTAAGATCATGGCTATCCGTTCAACCTGCCCTTTATATAACTGAATACCCTCCTGATACAGTTCGTTACGCAAAACGCTCCATTCTCCCGACCTAACATTCTCGATGGCTTGCGGCAGCAGATAGTATGTGGCAACCAAAGCGCAAATGATATAAAAATTGGCAAAATAACGGAGTGTTTTTTTATTGGTAACCAGTAGTTTTTGGCTTACCAGATCACTGTCAAAAAAGTAAGGCCTGAAAAACAGAAGGCAAACCACGAATAAATATATAAATGGCCACCACTGCAAGTTCCATTCGGATGGCGACATGGCATAGTTAAAAACACAAGCCACGGCAATAGCTGCGAAGGTGCTTAAAAGGACAAAACCGGCATCTATCTTTCGCCTGTTTCGCCAATAAATAAGGACTGCACCTATGTATAATATTGCATTGAATATTGCTATCTCCATAATTTCAACTAAAATACCTTTTCATTTACCCATTCGCTAACTAAGCGATCACAACTCCAGTTTCTTTATGATTATAGCTGGAGAGCCAGCAACAACACTATTCGCAGGAACATCTTTAGTAACCACGGCATTTGCACCCACAATAGCGCCCGAACCAACAGTAACCCCTGGTAAAATGGTAGCTTTATCTCCAATCCACACTCTATCTTTTATTATAACCGGCCCTTTGGAAAATACCGCACGCTCGGAAGGATGCAAGAAAAGTTCATCCAGATTATCACATCTTCCATGTGAGTTGTCTGTAATTGTTATTTTTTTACCCAGGAGCACATCGTTTCCGATAAGAATTCTATTTGATGCAGTGATATGGCAATCATCCCCAATGCTTACATGGTTCCCAATAACTATTTCCGGACTATTTTTTAAACAATTATTTTTCCACGCTGTTATGCACGATCTTTTACCAATCCAAACATTGCTCCCCATGGTAATATATTGCGCTCCAACTAAAGTTAATGGATAATCAATTATTGTATTGCTTCCCACTGATTTGAATAATTTAATATAATAACCTGTATGCAAGTGCCTTTTTATACCCCTTGCATATTTTATTACTTTGTAGGGAAATAGCATTTGAAGTAACAAGCCTAATGTTTGTACAATCCTTTTCATTTTTGTTTTAATTGTTTAATTAGCACTTTCAAATACTTTCGATACCCAAATCTAAATACAATCAACAAATACAAAGCCCCTTTCCGAAATTTCAAACTCTTAATACCATTAACAATGTTACTTATCAAACTTAAACTATTAACAACACTACTCCGATAGTACTTTCTGCAAAACAACAAGTAATCAGTTATTTTCTGCCTGTCACCATCCATTACTAAACGTTCGAAATGAAGGACAATAAAATGCAGAAATTGCTTCTTGCGCTTTTCGTAGTCAGGTTTTTTCGACAACTCATCCAGTGTTTTTGAGAACAAATAAATGGTTGAGTTGCATTTTTCGTCACTAATAAAATTAGAACTGATGGTATTATCTTGCCCAACTCTGTAAAAATAATCAAGTTCATGTAAATTACTAAAACTATGTTTTAATCCTGCTAAAACAACTGATAGTGCAAAATCAAAATCTTGGTAAACGGTAACCTTTTCATCCCATCTCAAATTTTTAATAGAGTTTGTCCTGTAAATATTTGTCCAGACTATTGAAGAGTAATTTGCATTTAATAAATCAGTTAGTAGGTCGTTTTTAACACTTCCGACACCATATTTTTTACCTTTATCATTGAAGTTAGGAAGTTTCGATTCATCCGTAAATGACTTCGCAGGGAATGAAATGTAATCTAATTGTGGATTTTTCTCTATTAATTTTACTCTTTCTTCAATACATGTAACTGAAATTAAATCATCTGCATCGAATAATACACTAAATTCACCGGAAGCTTTATGTAATCCTATGTTTCTACATGTTTGAGCACCTTTAGGCATTCTATTTCGTATGAAAAATTTAATTCTATTATCCACTTTTTCAAAAGATCGAATTATATCTTGAGTGTTATCCGTTGAGCAATCGTCAATAATAAGCAATTCCCAGTTTGCATATGTTTGTTTCAATACGCAGGAAATCATTTTCGAAAGTAAACTTCCATTGTTATAACTTGGTATTATGATTGATACCTTACTATTCATTTTTTTGCCTATTTATAATTAAATTATCATTTTTAGTTACAACTATTTTATGAGGTCCAACTTCGCAATTTGTTAGTGTTGTCCTAAATCCGATAATACTGCTGTTGTTAACCTTTACTCCTTTTAATATTGCTACCTCTTGTCCAATCCAACAATCATCTCCAATTGAGATTGGCTTTGTTTTTGGTTTTTCATATTCATAGCCAAGATTTGGGAAATGTTTTTCGGATAATTTTCTTCTTTTGTCATCTTTATATATATTATGAGTGTTCGTGTCCCAGATCACACATTTATAAGATATCTGATTATAATTACCAATTTTAACAGAGTCATCAACTCGGATTTCAGTTTCTTCATTAATATTTGTGTATCTACCTATATGAAGAACACCTTTAAAGCGAACACGAATATTACATCTCAAGCGACTATTGTTCTCAATTGACACAGTCCCGTCAATATATATATTTGTTTTATTATGTTGATACCCATTTTCTAAAATTGAATTCTTACCTATTATTAAATTTCCTTTTACAAAAATAATAGTGTCCGATATAGTAACATTATCTCCAATTTCTATTGAACTGTCTTTTGTAATATAAATCTTCGAGTTATTAAGATGAATATTTTTCCCAATTTTCGATGATGCACCTTTTTCAATTCTAAAGATTGTTTTAGACCAAAGATATTTATATTTTATTTGATGAAATAAATTGATAATTCTCTTTAATTTCATAGTGTTATATTATTTGTGTTTTTACATGATTGAGAACTGATCCTTCTTAAACTGTAAATATTGTGCTAGTTTTTAAAGTAATTTGAGTTCTTAAATTTTACATTTTTTTCTACTTTAAAACCAGCATTTCCTTTCTTTAATACGCAAACACCTTCCAGTAGGTATCTAAAGTGTTAATTAATAAAACGGTTAATCTGTTTTTTTAAGCAAGATAAAACTTGTTAAGGTATTTCACTGCTTTAGATTTGATCCAAATTCTCTCTTTATAGGTAAGTCCGATCATATATATAAATGCAGCACAGGAAATTGAGCTGAGAATAATGCTAATGATCAGTCCCGGAATGTTTTCAGTAAAAAGATGTACAATTAAATAGGAAATAGGAAAACTTGATAAGAGTACTGCTGATATATTGAAAATAACTTGCCTGGTATATTGCATTAAGGATATTGGAAAAACCTTGTTTAATAGATATAATCTTATATAAATTGACGCCAATGAGAATATTAGGGTGATAATTAAAGTTATTTGTGGTTCGGATCCTAACTTCAAGAAGAAATATGAAACTGGTAAAATTAATAAGTTAAGTCCTCCTATTATTATTTGTAAGTCTTTAATCCTTCCGGTTGAAAGATGCAAGGTTATCAATGTTCTGTACAAGGTGTCGCATAATGAAATAACAAGAATCAGTCTGACAAAAATTATCGTATAATCCGGTATTTCTTTGAGCCAAAGCCCAAGTATAAGCTTTGTGTTTAATAAAATGGGTAGAGTTAAGAAATATAGAAGAAAAAAAGAAAATCGTGCTCCCTGAAAGGACAGATTAATTGTATTTTCATAATCGTTGGCGGCATAAGATTTGGTTATTGGAGGGTTAAGCGCCATCTGAAAATTAGTAACAAATGCAGCAACCGCAGAATTAATTTGCATTGCAATTCCTTGTGCAGCATTTACCGCTGGGCCGAAAAAGATATTTAATAGGATATTATTGCCTTGATTTTTAAAAATTGCTGACATATTGCCTATGATATTCCACCCCGAAAAAACAACAATTTCTTTAAACAGAGTTCTGTCCCAGTAAAACGAGTAACGGCATTCGCTAAATTCTCGCTGGGTGTAGGTGCGATAAACAAAGGTTATTAATGTGGTTACTGTAAACATTAAAACCGCATAGAGTTTTAGCTTATCGTAGGGGAATACCAGCAGCAGGTAAACAATCATCAGTTTCAGGCTTACCTCGACTATGCTAACGTAGGCATATATCTTCATGCGTTCGTGGGCAATAATGGCAGCGTTGTAGGGAACGGAAAACATGGCCATCATAAACGAGAGGATGGAGAACTGGTACACCCAGCGGGCGGCTTCCATGCGCTCGGGAGGTATGGTCATTTTGTTGTTCAGTAACCATAGCCCGACTGTTTCGGACAAAAGGAGTATGATTATTGCAATCATGGCGTATATGGTCATGGTCATGCTAAAGGTTTTCTTTAGCTGCCCGTAGTTTTTCCGGCCCAGTTCAAAGGCAAAAAAACGTTGCGAAGCCGAGGCCATGGTGCCGCTTAGAAAGCTAAACATGGCTGCCATTCCTCCTACGACATTGTAGATTCCATAATCAACGACGCCAAGTGTATCCAACACAACTCTAACTGTAAATAAAGAGACAAGCATGGTTAGCAGCATCCTGAAATACAGCATCATGGTATTTTTCGCTATTCGCTTATTGTTTTCGGAGGTCATTGTTTGTGTTCGTTATGTATTTTTCATCCCCCCGCTGTTCCGGGTATGCCATCCTGTTCTACTTCTTTTTTTCACCCCTAAATCCCCTAAAGGGGACTTTGTCGCTCCGGGCATAGGTTTTCGCTATTCGAAGCGTTCTCCCCCTTTAGGGGGTTGGGGGGTAAACTGTTTTCCCCTGAAGGGGACTTTCCCGCTTCGGGATTCGGGTTTCGTTACCCGAAGCGTTCTCCCCCTTTAGAGCTTGTCCGGCATTTGACGGAGGGCGGGGGGTGAAGGGTGCTAATTCGCTTTTGACATTCAGCAATAATGTTCCTTTTTACCTTTTCAAGATCGTTTTTTATTTGTTCGTTCGTAAATCGGACAACATCAATTCCCCAATTTGCCAATTCACCGGTTCGTCCAAGATCATACTCT
>QKGS01000027.1 GCA_003250355.1 Bacteroidota bacterium | reverse complement strand
CGCTAAGCTTAAAACTTCAATTATTTTTGTAATGTCGTCTTGGGTTCTGCTTTGTAAAAGCATTTCAATTTTTATCCAAATTCTAAAATCAGTGTTTATAATGTATTCCTTGCCGTCAATCGTGGTGCTGTGAGGAAGTTTTTCGTTTAGAATACTCATAGTTATCTCCTTATATTTTATAATTGATATTTTACTTTTCTAGAAAAATGTGCTATAATATGCAAAATTAATGAAAAGAGGACGTATATTATGAAGAAAATAATAGGCTTAATAGCGTGTGCTACTATTATGTTATTTGCTACTTCTTGTTCCGCTAATTCTGAATTGGAAGGATTAAAAAAAGAAAACTCTGAATTAAGAGCACAAATATCCAAACAAGAAACTACTACAGCTGAAACAACGACAGCAATTGAACCGCAATTGACTGAAGGCGAAATAAAGAGCAAAATACGCATTTTTGATATAGTATTAGATGAAGTAAATTCAGCGGGCGGTGTTTCATTTAGCGCCTATTATGCGAATTGTTCTGATGTGCCAATTAAATATTTGACGCTTATTGTTCAACCGTATAATGCTGTTGGCGATGTTGTAAGTTGCGATATCAGAGGCAAAAATATTTTAAAATGCCAAGTAACTGGGCCTATAAATAAAATAAAGACACCTTTAAGAACAATAGCTGAACGAAAACAAGTGGGAGAAAACGACGAAACCTCATATTATTTTTTTGACAAAGAATACAACGAATGGGGTTGGCTGTCGGGATATAATTATACTTCCCTACATATTATTGGGTCAAAAACAATTACAGATAATGATATAACAAACGTTGCTGTTAAATCGGCTTGGAAAAACGCATGGTATAATAGCACAATCGAATCTATAAAATTAATAGGTATAGAAATTGAATATATGGATAACACAAGTATAGAAATACCAAGCGACTTAATTCAATTTGTACAATATTAAATATTCAACCCTCTATTAATTTAGAGGGTTTTTTAGAAATTGTATCTGCCTTTGTGGTGAAAAAAGGGGCAATTAAGCCCCTTATAATTACTCTGCCGTAAATGTTTTTGTTGAGGTATCAAATGTGCCTTGAACTGGGTCGCCAATTGCATTAAGGTTTCCAGTAACAGTAACAACCTCTCCGCCTGCACCATTGATATTAGACACTTCAATAGCAACTTTGAATTTTCTTGCCTTGTAAGTGTTAGAAGTTGCTGCGACTTCGTCGTACAAATCAACTCTTACATATTCAGTTTCAGCAGACGAGCCAGTAGCGTGGTTTCTTCCGATTGATACTAATTTTTCAACAGCAAGTTCATCTTTAATGAAGTCCGTATCAAAAGGGAATTGTGTGTCATAAGACTTAATCGTTGTTGATGAAGTACTTTCATTGATGTAAGTCTTTTTATCTGTCTGTGCATTAGGGTTTTCGTCAAGCGAATTAAAGCCAGCCCCCATCAATGAATAAACTGGACTTGCTGATGTTCCTGTGTTTAAGTAATCTGCAATTAGGTTTCTTGTGATTTTCATTAATTAAATCCTCCTAGTATAAATTAGGTGTATCTGTATCTGATACGTTCCTTTGTCGCCAGTTTCGTCTAAATTAAAAAGCATGCCGTTGTCGCACGATATGCTTTCAATTTCAATATTTTCAGAAACAACTGGGAAGTTCCTGTT
>QKGS01000055.1 GCA_003250355.1 Bacteroidota bacterium | reverse complement strand
GCGAGTCAGGCCGCTAAATGTGCAATTGATATTTATAATAATAAAAGATTACATGTATCTTTGGGTTACAAAACTCCAAATATGGTATTTAAAAATGCAGCTTAATTTAATGTTTAACCTGTAGCCGTATTTTAGGACTAGACAAATGCGGTTGCCCTGAAATAGAGACCTTTTTATAGTGCTGTAGCAGAATTATTCTAAAAACAGATTATTGCTGAACAGATTGTAAGATAGTTTGCATTTTCAATGTCGACTTATATGTCTCTCCAACATCGCGCATATCTTCATCGTCTTCATCGTATAGCCATATTAGAGTTACTTTTAGGTCGAGCTTTGTTAATTTTTGAAGTTTTTTCAACACAAACATTAAAAGTTTCGAGGCGTAGGTGTTGTAGTATTCTATGTGAAGCAATATTTGCGTTTCGGACTGAGGATTAAGTAAATACTCATCGACATATTCTAATATTTTGTCAAAAAAATCGGTTGGATTAACAAGTAAAATTGAACCCTTTATTTCAAGAGTACCCTTATCTATATCGAACTTTACGTAAGGTGTTCTTCTGGTTGATTCAATTTCTAATATTTTCATCTCAAATAATTTGATTCTATTGTTACTCTATAAATTTACTCAAATTTCGTTAAAAGGTTTCAAATAAAAAGTAAAAAATATTACATAAACTATTTAATATATCGTTTTTTAAAACTTGTATTATCTAATATTTTGATTATGAGTATTTTTTTACGAATACAAATTCTTCATCGACGATTCCCTTACAACTAAATTCCCATTCAAAATAATTGTTTGCGGTACAAATATCCCTTTGCTGTTGAGTTGCGTAAGTAGAAGCTCGGCTGCTGTTTGCCCTATTGTAACTGTTGGTTGACTAACTGTTGTTAATGGCGGTTCCATATAATTTGCCAGCCTCGATTCAGAGAAACCTACTACCGCAATATCTTTAGGTATTTTAAATCCATTTCTTTTAAAAATTTTCATTGCACCAATGGCACTAAAATCGCTTGCCGAAAATATTGCCTCGGGAATTGTATTTTTTGCTATTAACTCACCGGCTACCCGTTCGCCATCCTGAACACTAAACCCGCATTTAATTATTTCGCCCGGTTCAATATTATGTTTCCGGTGAGCATCTTTAAAACCATTTATCCGGTTTATGGCAAATCCCAATTTCTGAGGGCAGGCAAGGTGTACTATGTTTTTAATACCCTGATGCAGAAGATGCTCAGTAGCAAAGAAAGCCCATTTGTAATCGTCGAATAGAACTTTTGATGTATTAAGCTGTTCCGAAACCCGGTTAAAGAATACTATGGGCATTTTTTTATCTATCAGTTCCTGATAAAACTCCAGATTCTCAGTTTCTGAAGCAAGCGAAACTATCAGCCCGTCAACCATATTGTCAACCAGTGTCTGAACATTCTCACGCTCCATTTCTGCCGATTCACTTGACTGCATTACCAATGCCTGAAACTTATTTTTATGCAACACCTCCTGCGCACCTATAATTACCTGAGGAAAAAATGCATTTTCAAATTCAGGAACTACTATTCCCACAGTAAGGCTCTGTTGCTTTATTAGTTTACGGGCAATAGGGTTGGGGCGGTAACCCATTTCCTTTGCAGTTGCTAATATCAAATCACGAGTCCCGGCACGTATATCATACTTGTCGTTAAATGCCCGCGATACAGTTGAAACTGAAATATTCAGATGCTTTGCTATGTCTTTGATTGTTATGTGTTTCATATTCTAGTATTGAGTATTGAGTATTGAGATTGTGAGTATTGAGATGAATATTAATCCTGAAAGGATTAAATATGAATAACCCCGTACAGAGTGCGGGGTTACATGAATAGTGATCCTCCAACCCTGAAAGGGTTGAATATGTTACAGTAAATATTTTTCATTAAACTCAATATTATGCTCAATCAATATCCTTTTATACTCATCGAGGAAACTCTCAGTTTTATGATGTTCTTCTTGTTCTTTTATGTATTCAATTAAATTATCTTTTGAATTAAAATTATAGGTAAAAGCACCATAGCCATCTTGCCAACCTGAAAACATTTTAAAAATATTTTCCTTCTTAATAAAATCAGTAGATGAAAGTTTAATATCCTTAATTAAAAGAGCAGGTGCAACCATTGGATGAATATGAGTTAAAATATGAATATGATCTTCAACACCTCCTATTTGGTACAAGTGGCATTTTTTATTTTTCAATACACCCCATATATATTGATATAGTTTTTTACGATTATCAATAGTTAAAGACCTCTCTCTATGTTTTGTAGAAAACACTATATGATACATTATTTGCGTATAAGTACTCATGCTGTAAAAGAGTTATATAATTAAACCACGTTGTGGTTTCCTTGTCGCTTTATTATTCTCCCTGCACTTCGTACAGGGTTATTCATGTTTAACCACTTCGTGGTTTGTTTTTTCATTAATACAATGATTCACATCAATGTGTAAAATCAGAATTTTAAAAATAGAACTAATAGTGCAACTCGCAAAATTTCGGAAACGTTCCCGATAAAAAATAACGTTTTCGGGAACGTTTCCGAGAATATATTCCGAATATCATCTTCCATATTTATTGTATAAACGTAAATTAGCATAAAACAATGAATATATGGGCAGCATTGACATCACAGTAATACTAGTTTTTACAGCATTAATTTTTATTAGTGGATTAAGCTTTTCCAAAACAGGCAAAAACATGAAATCGTTCTTCGCCGCAGGCGGAGCATTGCCTTGGTGGATGAGCGGTTTGTCACTATTCATGAGCTTTTTCTCAGCCGGAACATTCGTTGTGTGGGGATCAATAGCCTACAGCAGCGGATGGGTAGCTGTAACCATACAGTGGACTATGGCTATTGCCGGTGTAATAATTGCATTGCTTATTGCTCCCAAATGGCAAAAAACCGGTGCACTTACTGCGGCCGAGTTTATTACAGACCGTTTGGGATACAATACCCAGAAGGTTTACACATATCTTTTCCTTTTTATATCACTTTTTACAACAGGAGCGTTTCTTTATCCGGTTGCCAAAATAGTGGAGGTATCAACAGGCATTCCAATTGAAGCAAGTATAGTATTCTTAGGGATACTTATATTAATATATACAGCAGTTGGCGGATTATGGGCTGTTATTGTTACTGACGTACTTCAGTTTGTAGTACTTACTGCGGCAGTACTTATTGTACTTCCGTTGTCTTTCGACAAAATTGGCGGCATTGATAACTTTGTAGCACAAGCTCCCGATAACTTTTTCAATTTTGTAAATACAGAGTATACTCCCGGATTCATGATTGCTTTCGGATTATACAACCTTTTCTTTATAGCAGGAAACTGGGCTTATGTTCAGCGATATACCAGCGTTGCAACCCCAAAAGATGCTAAAAAAGTGGGTTGGACATTTGGTTTACTTTACACTATAAGCCCATTGGTATGGATGCTTCCTCCTATGATGTATCGCATTTTAAACCCTGAACTTAACGGATTAGCCGACGAAGGTGCTTATTTACTGATGTGCAAAGAGGTTCTTCCTGTTGGTATGCTTGGGTTAATGCTAGGTGGAATGGTATTTGCCACATCAAGTTCGGTAAATACCACGCTGAATATTTCGGCAGGAGTACTTAGTAACGATGTTTACAAACATTTCTTCCCAAACACAGAACCCTATAAACTGGTTAAGGTAGGTCGTTTGGCTACTGTTGGTCTTGGAATTCTAACAATTATAGTTGCACTACTTGTTCCGTTAATGGGTGGTATTGTAGAAGTTGTTATGAGTCTTGCCGCAATAACCGGTGGGGCAATGTTTCTTCCACCGCTATGGGCATTATTCTCCAAACGTATTACAGGAAAACTTGCCTTAACAGCAACAATTATATCACTTGCCATAAATGCATTTATGAAATTCATCTCGCCTACACTATTAGACATCAGCCTAAGCCGTGGAACTGAAATGAGTTTTGGAGTTGGACTTCCTATTCTGTTATTGGTGATTTTTGAGCTCTATATGTATGCCACAAATGCCGACACAAAAGAGTACCGCAAATACATGGAAATTCAGGATGCAAAACCTCCCAAAGAAGAGGAACAAGGCGAAACAAATAAGAAAGGTGGCCGCGTTATCGGTATCGGCGTTGCATCAACCGGATTTTTAATTGTACTGCTATCACTTATTGCTGAAAATGGTGCAGGTATAGTAGGAACCATGGGAAGTATAGTACTTGTACTTGGCGGATATATAATTTATAAAAATGGACAATAGATATGAGAATTTGGGTAATGGGAATGAAAGCTAAAGGCTGTAAGCCTGTCATGTAAAAGCACAGGGTGGAAACCCTGTGATAAGTAAACCGGCATATATAAAGCCTGAAAGGCTGACCTGTTATTATTACAGGACGCTCTTTCAGAGCTTGCCATGATAGGTTGTTACTACCGTAGGGTTTCCACCCTACGCTTTTACAGACAAGCCTTTCAGGCTTATAAACATAAGTTGATAAACGTATTATTTAGAATTAATGTCCGAAAAATTACACCAACGGTGCAATAGCATTAGTATAGGGCAAAGCCCTATGAAACCTAAATAAAAACAAACTTGTCCTGAAGGTGCAATAGCAATCTTCAATTTAATATCTCACTACTCAAATCTCACTACTAACATACTAAAGAAATGATAACACAAAACTACAGCGAAACTAAAAGAACGAACAAGCAGGTTTATTTAAACTCCGATTTTGTAATTATCGGCGGAGGACTTGCCGGAGTTTGTGCCGCTATTACGGCAGCACGTCAGGGTATGAAGGTTATTCTGGTGCAAGACCGTCCTGTACTTGGCGGAAATGCCTCGTCGGAAGTTCGCCTTTGGGCTTTGGGAGCAACATCGCACATGGGTAACAACAACCGTTGGAGCCGCGAAGGTGGTGTAATAAATGAAATATTTGTTGAGAACCTTTACCGAAACAAAGAAGGTAATCCGGTAATTTTTGACACCATTATGCTCGACAAAGTATTGTCGGAAGAAAATATAACGCTGTTGCTAAATACTGCAGTATTCGACACTATTAAGAAAGGAGAACGTAATATTGAATATGTCCGCGCATTTAATAGTCAGAACTCTACAGAATATACAATATCAGCTCCTTTGTTTTGCGATGCATCGGGCGACGGTATTGTTGCATTTCAGGCAGGAGCTTCGTTCCGTATAGGTGCTGAAAGCAAAGAAGAGTTTGGCGAACTGTTTGCTCCCGATAAGGAATACGGTGAGCTTCTGGGGCATTCAATTTTCTTTTACACAAAACGGGCATCTGCTCCGGTAAAATATGTGCCGCCAAGCTATGCTCTGAAAGATATTACTGAAATACCCCGATATAAGGTTATTGAAAAAGATGACACCGGTTGCCGTTTTTGGTGGCTTGAATACGGTGGTCGTAAAGATACTATCCACGAAACGGAAGAGATTAAATACGAGCTCTGGAAAGTAGTTTACGGTGTTTGGGATTACATTAAAAACTCAGGCGAGTTTGAAGATGTAGATAACCTCACCTTAGAATGGGCAGGAACCATTCCCGGTAAACGTGAAAGCCGCCGTTTTGAAGGTCTTTACATGATGAAACAGCAAGATGTAATTGAACAACGTCGCTTCGATGATGCAATAGGCTTTGGCGGATGGGCTATCGACCTTCACCCTGCCGATGGGGTTTACAGCGAAAAATCGGGATGTACGCAGTGGCATAGTAAGGGTGTTTATGACATACCTTACCGTAGCTATGTAAGCAAAGATATTGACAACCTTTTCCTTGCCGGAAGAATTATCAGCGCATCGCACGTGGCTTTTGGCAGTACTCGCGTTATGGCTACCACCGCATTTACGGCACAGGCTGTTGGTATGGCTGCTAGTATGTGTAAAGCAGAAAGCATTAATCCTGCTCAGATTCTTGAAAACGGAAGGATTAAAACACTTCAGAATAAGCTGAATATTAACGGACAAAGCATTCCTGACAAACCTATTGAAAAGGAATCAAACTTGGTTTCTAAAGCTGATATTACAGCATCATCAGCTTTACAGCTAAATGAGATTCCATTTAACGGTAATTGGTTACCTCTCGATATTTCCGCTGCAATGCTTTTACCTTTAAAAATGAATACTGCATATAAAGTAAAAGTAGAGATTGATGCCAAGGAAGATACTTCATTTGAAGTACAGCTAAGGACATCTGAAAAAGATAAAAACTACACGCCTGATGTTACGCTTGAATCTAAATCATTTAACGTAAGTAAAGGTGTTCAAACTATTGAAATTGAATTATCGGAGACGTTGAAAATTGACCAATACAGTTTTATCTGTTTTATGGCAAATGAAAATATTTTGATTCGCGAATCGAAACAGCTAATTTCAGGTGTAATGTCGGTATTCAACGGAGAAAATAAAGCGGTATCGAATAAAGGGAAACAAACTCCACCTGATAACTTAGGTGTTGATACGTTTGAATTCTGGATACCCAAACGTCGTCCGGCAGGGCAGAACATTGCCATGGAAATAACTCCTGCAATTGAAGCATTCAACGCCGATAATATTTGCAACGGATACATCCGCCCTTGG
>QKGS01000031.1 GCA_003250355.1 Bacteroidota bacterium | reverse complement strand
AAGCGGCGGGGGCGTGAAAGGAAGTAGTAATTGCTACCGTCTTCAATCATATTCAGCGCATCACTTGTTTTGTCAATATACACGTAGTTCTCTTTTGGGTCACGTATGTCACGGAATGTTTGTTTGCCTATTGGAAGCTTTTTTATTTTTTGCATAACCATTGTTTTGCACAAAAATAGTAAAAAATGGAAATATAATAAATCACGGAGTGAACTATCAATTATCTGTCATTCACCCCGTGACATTAGAAAGGGGCTGTCCAAAAACTTCAGATTAGTCACGGGGTGAATTTTGCAATTCAGTAATTTGTCATTTGAGAATTCTAACAAATCTATTCACCCCGTGACTTTTTGGATACCCCCTTATTGGAATAACTATTCTACTACAAGTTTTGTTGCAATATTGTTAATGTAAACAATATACATTCCTGCCTTCAAAGAGTTAAGTGTAACTATATTGGAAGTAACATTGTTTTGCTTATATATCACATTTCCTGCAATATTAACAACAACAATATTGGCACCTACCTCAGATAGTTCAATATTCACCATACCATTCGATGGGTTTGGATAAATAACTGCTGAACTAACCTCCTCATCATCTGACGAAACTGATACAGTTACTGTTACTGTGTATTCTTTAACAGCACCATTTTTACCTGTTACTGTATATGTTACCGGATTAGTAAAATCGGTTTGAACTCCTGATGCCGGAGAAACAGTAGCCCCTTCCGACAGCTCAATAACCGGACTAAGAGCTGAAATATTTGTTCCATTTGGAACTATCAGCGAAATAGTTGAGTCACTCTCTTTTATTGTTGCATCGTCGGTAATAGTGAATTTTGTAATATCATTATTGTTTTTAACAAAAAATTTGAAGTTACAATATCTGCCTCCTGTTTCTATTGCCTGAATTAACCAGTATCCATTAGCCGCAAACCCATTTTCATTTACCAAATACTGATACGATTTTGCTGTACTTGGAACAACTATCTTAACATCAATAGTATCTTTTACAAATAGAGAAGTAACTACACTGTCAATATTATATTCAATAAACGCCCATGGAGCAAATGTTCCAAGGTTTACAAATACATTGCCCGAACCATTTCCTGTAAGTGACATTGTAATAGTATCGCCGGCACTAAATTCTCCTGCATTCCAGTTAAATCCGTTGCTAACCCACGCTGAACCATTTATAGACGCCGACAGCATCGACTGAACTGAAACAATAACTTTCCATGTTCTTTCATCGCCATTTTGTGCTTTAACTACATAGCTTACAGTATCAGAAAAATCGGCTCCAACACCAGAGGCCGGTGTTATTGTTGCTCCTCCCGATATTTTTATTGTCGGTATTAAGTTGCTGACATCAGCATCGTTTTTAACCTGTATTTTAACAGTATATCCGATAGTATCGTCAATTTGAGCCGCTCCTGTTTGTTCCACAAAGCTAAACTCTGTAATATCGTTTTCGTTACTAAGCGAAGCAGCAGCTGTAACTACTATATCCCAAACCTGCTCTGCACCATTTTCAGCCTTAACTGTATAATGAACAGTGTCGGTAAAATTTTGTAGTGTAGCCGATGCCGGAGTAATAACAGCTCCTTCCGAAACAGTAATTACCGGCGATAAAGCTGTTACATCGGTTCCGTTAGCCACTTCTATATCAACGGTATGCTTAGTTGTGTTTATTACTGCCGGAGCAGTTTTTTCTTGTAAATTAAAAATTAAAATATCGTTAGCAGAGCTTAATTCGGTTATATCAAAACCACTTATTAAAACCCAACCTGCACTAGACGAAGTGTTTGAAAGGGCTACAACCAAAGGTGTTACACCATCAACAGTTACCGAAGTTAAAGCCGAACCTATTGCAGTACTGCTATATCCCGATTGGTCAATATTGCTCACTGATTTTATTTCGGAATCTCCATTGAAAAAGTTCATATTAAGGTTAACCGTATGGTCGCCCCACCATGGACCATGATGGTACGATTTCCAACGATACGAACCGGCAGGTAACCCTGCTATTGTTATAAATAGAGTATCGCTACTGCTTGCATTTATACCTACAACATCATTGGCCAATGCTGCCGGAGTTGAAAACGAATTGGTAACAGTGTTTGATCTGAAAGCAAAATTACCTCCGGTTACACCACTTGTAACCGATAGTGTAACTGTAATATCATTTGCCGAACCTCCTAATGAAATACCGTTATAAACAGCCGGGGTAAATTTTGAAGGGTCTGAATCAACACAATTGTTAAACGATTGATAGTTCATAGCCTGTGTGCTTGCAGCATCAAAATCAATCATAAGATTAGAAACAACTTGTGCTTCTGTTGCATTTGCATTAAATGAAAACGTTAACATTAACAATGCTAACAAACTAAATAGAAGTTTTTTCATAACTTTTTTAAATTAAAATGATTATTAATCGAGCTATTACTCTGAATTAAAATCAAATGTATCTGCCATTAAAAATTAGCAGGTACATTTTTTTATCATTTTAGAGCGTTTCTTTATCGCACTGACAAACAACTTTATTTTGATGATATTCAGCCTGTTTTTCCTGACGTATGATAAAAAAACTTTTTGAAAGAAGTTATTTTAAAGAAAATACGTCTATTTGATCGAAAAACTCTTTTCATAAACCGGCACAACCGTAATACTATTTACATCAAGTACATTCTCCGTGTGCTTAAAGTTTGGCCAGTATTTACCATTGTAGTAAATCTTATCTTCGGGTTGGAACGGAATAAATTTTAATTCTAACTTCATATCAGTATTATAATCGGCTAGCATATGACGAGCTCCTAATGTCCATACTGTTTCGTTATAGTAATTATCGTAAATAAATTCTCCATTTTTATAAAAACGTAAGGCACTTGCTTTATAGTCAACATTTACTCTTACATCATATAGCTTTTGAGGAATGCCATTGGGGAATGCAAGCTCAATGATGGTTCCTCTGTTAAAAACAGAATCATCGGGAACACCAACATTATCATTATACTTGTATGTTGGATTTTTGTATGATATATGCTTACCATCCTGCGTTTGTTTATGCGTTAGGTTTACATCAACCTTCTCAAAGTTAACCTCTACTTTTTCAAACAATCCGTCTCTGGTAGCAGTTACTCCGGCAATAGTATTTGCCGGATACATCCAAACTGTGTTTTCTGTTTTTTCACTTATCAACTTAATATTCTCGTGGTCAAATAATATAACCTCAACATCAGTTAAATAAAGGGTATTGCCGCTTTTATAATGTTGCTTTGCCAATTTCTCAGTTAATACAATGAACTTAATTACATTCCCATTGTCAAGTTCAACATCGATACTACAATTAAGACCTGCATTTTCAATTATTACTTTTGAGTCAGAAGCACGCTTTTCAACTTTTGCATCTGTGCCATTTATACTTTTAACACCGGCATTTGCAAAGATAAATTCAGCAGGTATTCCTTTATTTTCAAAAAACATATAAGTGTTGCTCTCTTCCAAATAAAGTACCGGTTGTGCTGTTGCTTGCTTAAGTGTTACTCCTGAAAGGCTCAGGTTAACAGGCCAGTAAAAATAACTTCCAACAGGAATAGTTACAGGATTTTCAGGAATTGTCACTTTTTCGTTTTTCAATTGTAAATCAAATTGCACATTATTAAACTGGTAAGCTGTGTCGTGTTTTATGTGATTATTTACAAACAGAAAGGCTGTATTTCCATCGGTACGCAATGCTCTTTGCAGTTCTAACGAGTTTAGCAGATCGTTGCCTTGAAGTTCATCAATAACTGCCGGAACAAAAGTGCGGCAAGGTGCTAAATACTTACCAAAGTCGGCCATAAAGTTAAACTGGGTAGGATACTCATAAAAGCTTTCACGCACTTGTCCGAACTCGCCGATTGCCCCTTGAAAATCGTTACTAAAAACAGGGTTTGATGCTGCAAAACGATCAATTGCTCGGTTCATATACGATAGTTCTCCCTTTGGATTCGTACCGCCAATATTCATGTAATAACCCATTCCGTTGCAACCGCTACCAAGCTCAACCAAGGACACGGCACCGTTATCTTTAGGTGTAACATTTGGTCGACGATGAAATGCTATGTTAATTCCAATGCCTGTTTCGCATGTCATATACGGATTGTTATTGTATTCTTCAATGTCGTAAATTTCATTTTCATCCATTGGGTTCGATTCTGTATCTACATCATCAACTGCACGCATATTGCTAAAGCTAAATGCCGGAGTTCGGTAATACTGGTCGGCAGTACCCCAAAAATAGTCGGCATACGAACCATGAACAGGAATGGTCACATCTTGCGTATACGCTGCACCATTCCATGCTGTTGTTGTATAAATAGGCACTTCCATACCATATTCTAAAGCCATCTCTTTTTCTAACTCAATCAAATCTGCAGCTGAATTTCCGCCGTGGTAAGGTGTTAATTCATTGTCGAGCTGGATAGCGAATATTGGCCCACCATCTTTATAATACAAGCCTTTCATTTGCCGGCTTAACTGATAATATAATTTGTCAAAAGCAGCAACATACTCTGGGTCGGTTGTACGTAATCTACCCCCGCCACCGGAGTGTCCATGAATATCGTTCGGGTCTCCTAATCTTTCCATTAACCAATCGGGGTGTCCGCCGTTTCTACATTCACCATTCGCCCAAGGACCAATACGCATAAAAACTCCCATGTCATGTTTCTTACATAGTTCTATAAATTGACGCAGGTTTCTGTTACCTTCAAAATTCCATTGTCCCTCTATCTCTTCGTGGTGTATCCAGAAAACATAAGTGGCAATACCATAAAACCCTTGCGATTTCATTTTCAATATGGCGTCTTCCCAATGTTCAGCCGGATAGCGCGTATAGTGAAAATCGGCATACGACGAAATCCAAGGCTCTCCACCTCTTGTTACGTACTGGCTGTTTACCTTAATCTCAACTCCATCGGGATTTGAACTTGCCATTCCCGGAATATCCCGAGGTTTCTGAAAATCGTAATCGCTAACATCAAATGTTAGTGCTTTTTCTAAACTAATTACGTTAGCATCTTCCTGCTTTTCAGGAGCCGTTGTACAAGCAGTTACTGCTAATAAAATGCTTGCTGATAAAAAATTGATTAATCTGTTCATGTCTATATATTTTATTTTCTATTACTTTTAAATTCTAAAATTTTCAAGCTTCTAACCTTCTCAAATCAAGTATATAACTTTAGCTACCAAGCTAAGATTTCTAAATGGGCTGAAAGCCCAAACTGTATCAGGATAGGGATTTATCCCTATCTTAGTCGCAGTAGCAGAAATATAGGTCTGAAGGACCGACCTGTATTGTTTATGATTACAGGTCAGGCTTTCAGCCTTTATTCTATATTGCTCACAATACACAGGGTTACACCCTGTGCTGCTACAGTATTGCCTTTCAGGCAATAAAGGATAAAACTGAAAATTATCATTTTCACCCTTAACCTGACGGCGATGCCCTTGAGGGAACTTAGCGTAGCGACCTCATGACCAAAGGGAATAATTATAGGGGTGATTACAATCAATCACCAAATCACATACACAAATTTACGAACAAGAGCATGAAAATGTCGCAAAAATCATATATGAAATAATTATACATTTAGCTTTTTATCTTGAAGATTTAATTATACATCACTACCTTTACTGAAAAGTCTTTATTCTGTAAATCTGCTATTTATGACATACTTCCATAAATTATCAATTAGCTTAGTTTTGGTATTATGCATTACATATACTCCAAATAAATTACTCTCAAAGAATAGTAACTCCAATCCAAAAAAGCTGAATATTTCAGAAAAATACATTGATAGTATTATGGCTCATTCCGATTCCGGAATTGCAATTATTGAAGATTTATTCCATCAAACTATGAGAAGTAATGATTTATTGAATCATTTTACAATAGCTTTCCATCTAGGCAAATGGTATGGAGATAACCAATACTTCTCCGAAGCATTTGAATACGGAACTGAAGCTATGGAAGTCTCCAAACTATTGAATGATACTCTCCTTATGGCCAAATCTTCGTCGTATTTAGGTATACTACATAATTACTTTACAAAAACTGATGAAGCCATAAAATTACTTAAAGGCTCAAACGAATATTACAAAAGTCTTTTTAAATCGGGGCAAGTGAATCATGAACAGTTAATTGCAAGCTATTACAGTCTGATACAGCTATACCAATGGTTCGATTCTGTTGATATGGCTGCAGCTTACATAGACACTTGTTATATGCTATCGGAAAAATACGGCAGTAATGAAAAAGGGTTGGCATTTTTCGATGCTGAAAACGCAAAAATATTGACTCGTGCCGGTAAGGTTGATTCTGCTATTTATATTCTGGAAAGCAAACGAAAGCTTTTTGAAGAGATTGATGATACTGATACTGATATGAAACGCTTCCTGATTATTATTTACCTCTATTTGGGAGATGCTTATTTTGCAGCCGTCAATAACTCCAAAGCAATCACATATTATAGCAAATGTATTGATGCCATTGAGTTTTACAACTTCAATAAGGGATATAGAATAAATGCTCATAAAAATCTTTCTCTGGCATATTTCAATGTAGGCAACTATGAAAAAGCTTACCAAAGCCTTAAAATTATGAGCGACCTGAACGACAAGTATTTTAGTACACGTAGCTCATATAATGCCGATTTGATAAAAATAAACAACAAGTATAAAGAGCTTGTAGATAAACAGAGAATCGAGCTACTTGAAAAACAAAAATATCTGTTAGTTTTCAGAATAATAATCATTGCAATTATTCTTTTAGCTGTAGTAGCACTTTTGTTTTACAGAATTAAACGTCAAAAGTTAAAACTTCAAAAGCGTAACGAACAGGTTGAATCAGAGAAAAAAGAATCTGACCAACAACTTAGAGTAAGAAATAAGGAATTAACCGAACATACGCTGAAACTGATTGAGAAGGAAACCATTCTGAAAGAGCTTGCCGGTCAGCTTAAAAAAGTTGCTCCCAAGGATAAGGAATCTCAAAATATGGCAAAATCTGCACTGGGAGATTCAAAAGTGCTTTGGGAAGACTTTAATACCCGTTTTGTCAGCGTAAATACCGATTTTTACAAAAGGCTTGAAAAAAAGTTCCCCGGACTCAGCCCAACTGAACAGAAGCATTGCGCTCTTATTAAACTCAATTTCTCATCGAAAGAGATGGCTCAACTATTGGGCATTTCCCTTACAGGGATAAATGTAGCCAGATACAGACTAAGGCAAAAGTTCGGATTAACAAGGGATGTTAATTTAGTGAAGTTCCTGAATGAATTGTAAATTTAGAATCGGTTTCCGTATATGGTTTTATGTTATGGATTAAAGAATTTATTTAAATGAAATATTATAGAATAACATTGTGGATTATTATAATTGGAATAATGTGCTTTACTCCGGGGAGTAAAATTTCAGATATAAATATTACTATCCCTTATTTTGATAAGGTAATTCATTTTTTATTGTTCTTTGGGTTGTCAATTTTTATACGAGGTTTGAAACATATAGCCCAAATAGAATTTGTTATATGGTGCCTATTTGCTGTTATATTTGCAGGAGTATCTGAGATAATTCAATTTTATTTTATTGAATTACGAAGCGGCTCTGTTTTTGATTTTATGGCTGATTTAATGGGAATCCTTTGTGGTTTATTTATATATCGCCATTTACCAAAGCGTATTAAAAAATTAACAATAGGCTATTGAGTATACTCTTTATTATTAAAATGAATTTTTATGGTATTTAACCCTTGTTTGTAGATAACAACATTATTGTATATTTCAAAATCAGTAACTCTTTCGTATGTAAGAACTTTTTGAATTCCATCTTTAACAATTTTTAAGTTGCCATTTATATCTATGTATGCAATAGCATTATTACTCATTTTATAGTTTGATGGAATATAATTTTCAACCATATAGTTTTCTCCATTGAAGAATATAAATAATTGTCCTGACAAATGGTATACAAGCAAATCATTATTAAGATGATATTTTTCAGGTTCATTATTGCTTACTTCATAAATGTGTCCATTATCGAAAAGCTTTAAGTTTCCTAATTCGTCAACAAAGGCAATTTTTTCATATCCTGCCTGAAACGATTTTGGATTAAACACATCGGTTTCATAAATTGTTCCTTTATAAAAGAGATTTAAATATTTAGATGAGGGTTCAATGTATCCCATAATATTTCTTCCTGCTTCTATTCTGGAAATTTGATCTGAATTAGTGATTTCATAAATATTACCACCATAAAATACTCTAAAGTTTCTATATATATCAATATATGCGAGAATATTATTTCCAACAATGAATTTATACACATCGGGGTATATTAGTCCATCATCAACAGCTTTAATGTATCCGTTGTAATATACTTTGAAAAGCATATCTTCAGAATCGAAGAATGCAACTAAACTATCACCGGTTTGATATGCTTTAACAAATTTTGACAATACTCTTTTTTTGCCATTGTCGAATACATATAACTGTGAACCTCCTGTATAATAAGTTACTAGATTATTTGTAACATAGAAACTATTTATAAGTGTAGCCATTTCATATGTTTCTTCTTGAAAATATATTTTTAGTTTATTTCCGTTTGAAATGTAGGCTACACAATTGTCGCCAACTTTGTAATCGATAACAGGCAGATGTTCAAGTTGTATTGTTTTGCCGGAATCGAAAGCATAAAAATATTTTTTATAATCGGAGAAACAGGCAATATTTTGCGCTAGAGTTGTACTATATATAAATAAGATGAGTATAAAAGAGAATATTCGCATAACAGGTATAAAAATACTAAGTTATCTTATTCTCGAATAACTACAATAGAATTATCGTTGCTAAGTTTAATAATACCCGATGGTTTTGCTTTTAAAGTATCATCTTGCCTGTATTCAACAACATAATCTACACTGTTTTTTATTTCATCTGATATTTCATCAAAAATAGTAGGGGTTGGTTCACCACTAATATTTGCTGAAGTTGATACAATAGGTTTTCTGAATTGAAAAATCAGTTTTTGACAAAACTCATCGTTTACAACTCTGAAACCAACACTTTTATCTTCTTTATTTATGACATTTTCCGCAAGGTTTTTTGCACCTTCAAGGATAATTGTTAGTGGTTTGTCTGATAATTCTATTAACTGCTCGGCAAGTTCAGGAATATTTTCAACATAGCTGAATAAGCGGTTAACTGAATCGGATAAAAGAATCATTGACTTATTATCGGCACGTTTCTTTATTTCGTAAATACGTTTTACAGCATTGGCATTTGTTGCGTCGCAGCCTAAACCCCAAACAGTATCGGTAGGATATAGTATTACACCACCTTTGCGTAATACTTCAAGGGCATTATTAATATCGTTTTGCATTATGTAAGATATTCAGAAATATATTTATTGTAATTACTAAGGGACAAATACAAAAAATAAAAAGAAGCAAGTTACCGGTAATAACAAATCTATAACCTGTAACCTGCAATTTATAACCTAAACAGCTACATCAAAATCGCGTAGTGCGTTATTTAGCGAGGTTTTTTTATCGGTCGATTCTTTGCGTGTTCCAATAATTAATGCGCAAGGGATATTATATTCGCCGGCATTAAATTTTTTAGTTAAAGAACCTGGTATTACAACAGACCGCGGAGGAACATATCCTTTGTATTCTTTGGGTTCGCTTCCTGATACATCAATAATTCTGGTTGAATTGGTTATAACTACATTTGCGCCAAGCACGGCTTCTTTGCCAATATGAGCACCTTCAACAACAATGCAACGAGAGCCGATAAAACAGTTGTCTTCAATAATAACAGGAGCTGCCTGAAGTGGTTCAAGAACACCTCCAATTCCAACACCTCCGCTAAGGTGAACGTTTTTACCTATTTGAGCACATGAACCTACTGTAGCCCATGTGTCGACCATTGTACCACTATCAACATGAGCACCAATATTTACATAGCTTGGCATCATAATTACACCTTTAGCCAGAAATGAACCATAACGAGCAATTCCATGTGGTACAACACGAACTTCTTGAGATGCAAAATTCTTTTTTAGTGCAATTTTATCGTGGAATTCAAATGGACCAACTTCAATAGTTTCCATTTTATTGATAGGAAAATATAAAATTACAGCTTTTTTAACCCACTCGTTAACCTGCCATGTATCGCCAACAGGTTCTGCAGTGCGTAACTTACCTTTATCTAATAACTCAATTACCTCTTTTATAGCAGCCTGAACAGAAGCATCGGTTAAAAGTTCTCTGTTATCCCAGGCATTTTCTACAATTTGTTTTAAGTTGTCCATTATATTCATTTTAAAAATTTTGACAAAAGTAATGAAATTGGATACTTTGGGCAACTAAAGTGTTATATTTTGGAAAAGGGGTATTTTTAATTAAATTTAGATTTCAAATAAACCATGACAGCTATGACAAAAACACATGAAACAGAGATCAATTCTTATCTTATTTTTAAGATAGGTGATGAATTATTTGCTGCCAATGCAGGCAAAGTGCAGCGAATATTAGAAATGCAACCAATAACTGTGGTTCCTAAGGCGCAAGTATACATGAAAGGGGTTATTAACCTTATGGGCAATGTGCTACCTGTTATTGATGCACGTTTAAAAATGGGAATGCCCAAAAAAGAGGCAGACAATAATACTTGTATTATAGTTCTTGAGGTTGATAAGGGCAATAAAACTATTGAAACAGGAATAATAGTTGATGCTGTTCAAAGTGTAGTGGAAATAGAAAAAGAAAACTTTAAACGACCTCCGGAGTTAGGAATAGAGGTAAATTCCGACTTTATAAAAGGGATGTATGAAAAAGATAATAAGTTCATAATGTTGCTTGATATAGATAATGTATTTTCGGTAGAAGAGGTTGTTTCAATTACTGAAGCTATAATTGAAGCTGAAAATGAACTTGAGGGAGTTAAAGATTTGGAATAGCTGTTAAATAGAAACTATTTAGCCACAGGCAACAAAATATCAACTAGCGTACCTTTTCCTTCTTCTGAGCTGTATTCTATGGTTCCATTATGTTCTTGAACAATGCTTAATGCAATGGAAACACCAAGTCCGGTACCTTTGCCCGGAGCTTTTGTTGTGAAAAATGGCTCAGCTATTTTATAAATATTATCCTTGCTGATACCGTTTCCGGTATCGGCAATTTTTATATTGACATAACCGTTTATTAAACCGGTTGATATATTTATAGTTCCGCTTTTATCAATAGCCTGCTCGGCATTAGTTAAAATATTAATAAATACCTGATGCAACTTTCCTTCGTTACCTACAAGCTTAAAGCTTTGCTCGCAATAATCCTTTTCAATTTGCACTTTATGCTTCATCTGATTGTGGGTAATAACCAAACAATTATCGATTATAGAATGAAGGTTACACTCTTCGTTATTATTTTCGCTGTTTCTGTTAAAATGGTTTAAACTTTTTATAATATTCATAGCTCTGTCAACGCCTGTTTCAATCATTTCAAACATGGGCTTAAAATCATCTGTTAATTCAGGATAGTTATCGTACAGAAACAGTTCCATGGTTGTTTTACCACCATGAATAAAGTTTAGCGGGTTGTTTATTTCATGAGCAATGCCTGCCGTTAATATACCAACCGAGGCCATTTTTTCATATTGAACAAGCTGCGATTGGGTTTCTTTTAATTTATTTAAAGTTTCAATCAATTCCGCTTTTTGCCCCGATAATAAAATATTTGCAGCCTGTAATTCACTATTTAGTTTATTGGCCTGTATATTACTCTCACTTAACTGGTTATTCAGATGCGCCAGTTTATTCTGTTGCATTTTAATATCAGTATAAGCCTGTTTTAAAGTTTGCTCACTACGCTTCAATCGGGCATTGGCTTCTTCCAGTTCTCTGCTTCTACGGGCATCGTTCAATGCTATTTTCAGCGACTCATTACTACTTTGCAAAGCATCGAGTGCCTCTTTTCGTTTCTGCATAACCAAATACAACGAAACACTATTTGTAATACGCTCACAAAACCATATTTCATCGGTATTCCATACCCGCTTAGTTCCTGTATGTTCAAAACTGAGCACCCCTATCACATTGGTTCGCTGCAATATGGGTATATATATAGCCGATTTTATATTAGCTGCGTCCAATGCCTCTTGTAGTATCGAATACACTTTTTGATTACTCCCTTGTGCATAAATTATAATTGGCTCTTCCCGCTTTAGTAGTTCAAAGTATGCTCCCCATTCTGAAATATGCAATTGGTCTCCTTCAATATGCTTTTTTTCATTACTTAAATATACGTCGTTGCATTCCAGTATATTACCGGTACAATCGAAGAGCCATATTGCTGAATACTCAATATTTAATACCTCTGTAGCAGTTTCTGTTATTAAAGTCTTAAATTCTTTCCACTCTTTTAAAAATGCTTTGGTTTTATTAAGCTGAATAATTGAATCTTGCTGTTTTATTACCCTTGCGGTTTCTCTTTCCCGATTAATTGTCCATTCCCTCATTTTTCCGAGCTTATTAGCCAAATAAAATGCAAAATAGAATCCCGAAAACAATACAATAAATGATACTATTACTATAAAAAAAACATAGTAATTGAATTTCGGTGGTTTGTGTAGAACTATTAATTTCCACATTCCATTAAAAACAGAAACCGATTCAATTCTATATTTTTGACCGCCAATTTTGATTTTTGGCTCACCTAAAGTGAAACCCAAAGGTTCGGGCTTTATATTGTTAAATCTACGGCTCTTTATAATATAATCAATTGCTTCGTCTGATAGGTTGGTTGTTGATTTGAACAACCAATCTTTATGGTTCGAAGCAAATATTATTCCATCGTCTGATACTATTGCATATGATTCAGGTAGATTACTTAAAAGGTTTTCGTAATGTTGAATGCCTGTTTTCAGAACAATAACTCCTGCAACATTTATGCTATCAGCGAAAACCGGAACACTTAAATAAAACCCTCGCTTATTGCTAACTACACCAACCGCCCCATAGTAGAACGGTTGCGAATTATCCATTACTCTTGTAAAATATGGGCGAAATGAAAAATTCTTACCCGTAAAACTACTTCCGTCAATTGTATCGGTTGTTGAAGCTACAACACTGCCTAAACTATTCATAACATAAGCCATATCGCCTTTTGAAGCTTTACGTAATAGTTCAAGTGCAGATAGTATTTCTATGTTATCAATCGGCAATTTCCCTTGTATGGTTTTTATTACAACAGGTAATTCGCTTAGTCCGTTAAGGTTAGTTAATGAAACAGAATAGTTCGATTCATTTATATTTTTACCAACATTTACTGTATAATTTGATATATGGCTTATATACCGTTCATTCCTGATTTTTAATTCAACCAATAACGAAACTGCTATTAGAAATAAAGGCATTAACACATACCATATTTTATTATTTATCAGCTTATTTATATTTGCCATTAAACTATAGGAACAATTTTATATTGCAAATATATAAAATACTGCAAAAACTTAAGTTAAATATTTACACATCAATATTTTATAGTAAAACAACGATTAATAATAATTGACTAATATCGGTATAGTATTATGCTACTACTTTTCTAAACGGACGAATAAGTATTCTTAAATTTTGGTCGCGAGTAAAATAACTCTGAGCCCAATTTATAAAAATAAAAATTCGGTTTTTAACTCCTACAATAGCCATAAGGTGTACAAAAAGCCACATAAGCCATGCAAAACGCCCCGAAAATTTTACCCCTGGCAAATCGCAAACGGCCATATTACGGCCTATTGTGGCCATAGAACCCTTGTCTTTGTATTCAAACGGCTTCCAATCTGTATTTGTTAAGTTTCGGGCAAGAAGCTTTCCCTGTTGAATTGCAACCTGAGCAACCTGAGGATGCCCCTTGGGGTACGAAGTGGTTTCCATATAACAAGTATCTCCTATTGCAAATATATTGTTGTAAGTACAAACCTTGTTATACCGGTCTACTTGTAATCGCTTGCCATATGTATAAGCTTCGGCACTAATACCATTAAGCTGACGCCCGCTAACACCGGCTGACCAAATAAGGTTCTTACAGGGTATTCGCTCTCCATTGGCAAGGTATATTATATTGTCTTTAAAATCATGAATCATAGTATTCAAATGAACTTCAACCCCAAGTTTTTCAAGAAATTGTTGCGCATTTTTACCCGATTTGTCGCTCATACCATTCAGCAAGCGGTTTCCTGCTTCGTATAGGCGTATTTTCATTTTTGTAAAATCGAGTTCCGGATAATCTTTCGGTAACACATGATTCTTTAATTCTGCTATTGCCCCCGAAAGCTCTACTCCTGTTGGCCCGCCACCAACTACCGAAAATGACAAAAGAGTTTCCTGCTCATTCGCATTTTCGGTAAGAATCGCTTTTTCATAGCTTTCTAAAATATTGTTCCTCAAATTAATAGCCTCAGCCGTAGATTTCATCGAAAGACTATTCTCTTCAATATTTTTATTACCAAAGTAATTGGTATCAACCCCGGTAGCTATTACCAAATAATTGTAGTTTATATCGCCTGTCGATGTTATTACTTTATTTTCAGAAGGAACTATCTCCAGCACTTCGGTGTTCCTAAAGTGAAGGTTTTTATACTTTTGAAATACTTTACGTATAGGGAACGATATTGAGCTGGGTTCAATACCCGAAGTGGCTACCTGATAAAAAAGTGGCTGAAACTGATGAAAATTACGTTTATCGAGTAATAAAACCTGATATTTTGAGTCTGCCAGTAATCTGGATAGTTTTAAGCCGGCAAATCCTCCTCCTATTATTACAATTCGTTCTTTACCGTTACGAGGCAAGTTGTAGTTATTATTCATTCACAAATACTTTTTTGTTTACTAATACTTCTGCAATAGTGGTTGGTACATACAAAAACCCCATTGTGTGGAATAAACAAAGAACAAGTATGAATGTTTAGGATATTACTCTCACTTTATATTAATATTGTAGGTATTACACTCTGCTACAATTGATATGCTTAAAATAAAAATTTGACCCCAACTATGTAATAATTACTTATGAATTAAAATTTACTTCCCAGTTTCCATTATAACAAAATCTTTCAGTGCTTTGCAGTCATTTTTTATAGCCTTTGCTCTTTTATCTTCAGTAAGCTTTAAACCCTTGCGAAATGTGCGGTATCGAATATGTCGGTTTTTTTCGCCTATGTCGTCTTGAGTCAGTAACAGCAACGATTGGTTTATTGCTCTAACATTATTTCGGAATACTTTTTTATATTCCTCGGCAGGTAACAAATATTCATTTATTCTTCTTTTATAATCGGTTAACGCATTCTTATAGGCAATTTTATTTTCTATGTAAAGCGAATCCTCATTATTATCATCGTACGACATTTTTTTTATCTGCTCAACCAGTTTCTGTTCTGACTTATATTCAGCTGTGAGCTTTGCCAAACCGGCATATATATCGGTAAGCTTTCTAAGCTGGTCAAATAACAGCGAATCGGCTATATCATTATTAAGGCTGTCAATAGTATTTAGGTTTTGAGCAAACTCCTTTTTCTCAGGCTTTAATTCTGTATATGTTAGCGGGCGGTATAGTAAGCCCGATTTATACAGATTTTTCATGTAATCATTATTTTTTTTAATAATGTAATTGGCAGTAACTTCATTGCCGATAAGCTTATGCTGTTGTTCTATACTATTTGCATAAATGAGCGAATCGAGCCAAAGTTTAGTTGCTTTATATATACTGTCTTGTTCCTCGTGTTTCTTTATAAGTAAATATGAAGCGCGATTATTGGCTGCGGTGTTCTTCTCAGGTCGTTCAATATGTTTAATCAAATTTCTCGGCTCAGATTTTTTTCTGATAATTACATAAGTACGAGCCTTATTTGCCTTCGATTTATTTTTGTCAACCATTTTAATACGCTTTTCATACGAACTCTTTATTTTTTTCATTTGGAATTTCAGATGCTTATTCTCTCCTTTTATGAAAAATTTCCAATTATCGTTTCTGTCGGCATAATTAATATACTCTGCCTTATTATCGGCTATGCTTTTATCAATAAAGCTCTTATTTATGTCCAAATAATTCATAAACTTAGCAAACGTTACAGAATCCATAAGATGTTGCTCTTCGTTGTGCAGCGGTGCAATTTCAACCATATAGGCAGCCGTTTGGTATGCAATGTATCCATAGTCGCGGTTATTCCTAGGGTTTCCTTTTTTAGTCTCCTTACTTAAATAATCGTACTTTTCAGTTTGCGACTTTATGCTATAGTTTGTTATATAGTTATTCTGAACAGCATTAATTGAATTTTTTTCAATGTAACTTTTCACTTCATCAGCTCCCTTGCAAAAAGTTTCTATTGAAACCGGATAACTTAGCATTTGCATATGATAATCGGCCGGGAAGTGGGAGCGTATCATAAATACGGGGTGCTTAAAAATCCATTCAGGGTTTATTTTCTTTTGATATTTGTATTTAACCGTTAATGAAGTATTTAAAGTTCTGTTTAGTAAGCGACTTACGAGCTGTTTTTTTTGTACTTTTTCGGTACCTGCATACATAAGGTCAACCAGTTGCCAACTATCGTCGAACTGAACAGCCGACCACATATGGTTTGTTCGGTAAAGAGTATCACCTACAAAAAAATCGCTATGGCGGGTATATCCGGGAACCGATTCGGCACTTAACCCAACGGTTCTGCACATATTGTTGTAGAGCAACGACAACCCTGCAAAGTGAGCTTTTCTCTTCTTTAAAATATCTTCAACCGTTAATACTACATTCTCACCTTCATCATAACCCAAATCGTTGTATTTAATATTCTGTATTATCCAACAGGCAATAGCACTTGCTTTTTCAGATTGCGAATTATATTTTGATGTTATTTTGAATGCCAAATCATTAGCACTGGTGTGTCGGAATGCTTTTATGTTTTTTGTTTCGCTCATTATAAACGACAACCGTTCATTTGTAAACGACTGCCCATAACTTGTTGAAAATAAAGCAATAAATAATATTAATAAATAGTGTGGTTTTATCACCGAATATTTGAATTTTATAAAATAGTATCGAGTCCGTTCTGTTTTTTGTACAGGTCAACAATAATACCATCAACCAATCCGATTTTTGGAGCCTGAAGCTCCTGTATGTTAGCCCATTTTAGAGTTTTCTTAAATATGGTTGCAGCAGGAACAATAACATCGGCACGGTCTTCGCGCAGGTTAAATTTAGCCATTCTGTCCTGAACCGAGTAACCTTCCAAATGCATTAAACAGTCAGAAAGTTGAGTATAGGTAAGAGTATAGTTATCCTGATTGCCAAACATTTTAGTTAGCTTATTGATGTTGCCACCGGAGCAAATACAATTTAGCGGAACTCCGTCAATTATAGTTTCACCTATCCAGTTTTTTAATGCATCCCACTCTGAACGCTCAACAACATCGAGCAACATCCGTATGGCACCAACATTGAACGAAGTTGCACTTAAAACTTCATTGCCCTTATAGTAAGTTAGTTCAGTACTGCCACCACCTACGTCAATGTAAAGCGAGTAATCGTGAACCTTGTTTACAAGTGTATTACTCGATGAACTTATAAGCCTTGCTTCCTGCTCTCCTGTTATAGTTAATATATTGAACCCTGTTTCATTATACACACGGTCAATAACATCATTAGCATTCTGAGCTTCGCGCATGGCAGCAGTACCACAGGCAAGCAGTTCTTTAGGTTCGTATATTTTCACAAGTCGTTTATATGCATCAAGGGTTCTTATGAGAATATCTTGCTTCTCACGAGTAATAATCCCTTTTTCAAATACATCGAAACCCAACCGAATGGGCACTCTGGTTAACGACACTTTGTTTACCATTGGGGTATTGTTGTACGAAACAACATTTCCGATCATTAAACGGCCGGCGTTCGACCCTATATCAATTGAAGCAAATAACATCTATAATTCATTTGGGGCATGGATACTTTTCAAATGCTCGTAAGTATCGACCTGGGTTCTTACTTTTTTCTTTTTATTCTTTATGTAATGGTTCGTCATATCTTCATCAATAATACGTGCTTTAGTATTATCATTGAGCTGAACCATAAGCATTGTTTTTAGTTCTTTTTGTATCTCTTTATCGAAAATAGGAGTAGTTACTTCTATTCGATTATCGAGGTTTCGTACCATCCAGTCGGCCGACGAAATATAATACTTCTCATCGCCTCCGTTGGCAAATATTAATACCCGAGAGTGTTCAAGATATCGATCTAGAATACTTATTACCCGTATATTTTCACTCATACCTTTAACCTGTGGTATTAGTTTACAAATACCGCGTATTATAAGGTCTATTTGAACACCGGCATTACTTGCCTGATATAATTTATTCATTAATCGTATATCAGCTAAGCTGTTGAGTTTTATTATAGCATAGGCTTTTTTGCCGGATTTCGCATTTTTAATTTCATTGTTCAGCATTTTTATGAAAAAATTTCGGGTGCTGAACGGGCTTACTATTAAAGTAGAAAATCGCGATGAACGGAACGACATTGAAAACAACCCAAATACCTTTTCTACCTCGTTTGTAATAAGAGGATTACACGTAAGCAGGGTTTTGTCGGTGTATAACGAACCTGTTTTTTCGTGAAAGTTACCTGTACCAATGTTTGCATACATAAGGTCACCGTTTTCCTCTTTCCGCTTTATAAGTATAATTTTACAATGAACTTTTAATCCCGGAATTCCGGTAAGTACTCTAACTCCTTCGCGTTGAAGAACCTCCGACCAATATATATTCGCTTCCTCATCGAAACGTGCCTGTAGTTCTAAGAACACTGTTACTTTTTTGCCGTTTCTAACAGCATTTATAAGCGAATTTATAATATTTGAAGGCTTAGCCACCCTGTAAAGGGTCATTTTTATTGACTTTACTTTGGGGTCGATACTTGCTTCACGCAGTAGCTCTACTATATAGTTAAATGGCTGATATGGGAAATGCAACAAAATATCTTTGCTGCGTATAGCCTTTAAAACACTGGCGCCATACGGTATATCCTTGTGTGGAACCGGTTTAATTTTTTGATATTCCAATTTTGGCCCTCCAAGGTTTGGAAAACTCATAAAGTCTTTAAAATTATGATATCTTCCACCTTCGGCTACATGATGACGGTCTTTTATTTTAAATTTCTCCGATATAGCTGTAAAAAGGTCTTCGGGCATTTTCCTGTCATATACAAACCTTAGAGCAGTGCCTCGCTTACGTTGTTCAAGGCTGCTGGTCATTACTTCAAGGAAACTTTTCGATACATCGTTATCAATATCCATTTCGGCATCGCGGGTAAATTTGAATGTAAATGCTTCAAATTTATCGAATTTAAAACGAGCAAAAACTTCATTTAAGCAAAAGCGAATTACATCGTCGAGTACTATTATAAATTTACGCCCATCTTTTTCGGGCAATACCAAAAAGCGGTTAACCGAGTTGGTTGGTATTTCCATTATAGCAAACTGTTTCTTATCGGGGCGCTCGTTACGCTCTAAGTTTATGGCCAAGTATATCGACTGGTCGGCAAGCGAAAATGATGTTTTAAGGCTGTCGAGCATTATAGGAAACAAATGGTGTCGTACTTCATCGTTGAAATACTTTCTTACATATCTGCCCTGTTCTTCGTCGAGCTGCTCCTCATTGATAAGAAATATGTTATGTTTTGAAAGTTCACTAATTATATTTACATAAATGCGCCCAAATGTAACCTGCTGCTCTCGAACCTCTTTAAGGGCTTTTTCCAGCGATTCTTTAAGCATTTCTGCATCATCAATATTATTCTCTTTTTCGTGAAAATCAATAAGTCGATACAATGAAGCAACACGAACTCTAAAAAATTCATCTTGATTATTGGAAAAAATACCAAGGAATTTCATCCGTTCATTCAGTGGATTATTCCTATCGGCAGCTTCCTGTAAAACCCTTGCATTAAACCTTAACCAGCTTATCTCTCTATCAAAAAAGCGTTGATTATTATTTTTCATCAATCTTTATCCATTAATTCTTTTGGAGTGGTGTACTCCACTAACATTCCGGTTGTATTTTTAATCTCCTGCCAGTTATCTGTTTCAAAATTAATAATTACCAACCCTGCTGTAACTATCCATTCAATATGATCAAAACCAACCATCTGATTTGCAAGGTCGGTTATGGTAGGATTATGCCCTACTATCATTAGCTTATTGTACTTATTATCAGTTTTGCTTATTCCGTCAATCATATCTGAAACACTGCATAAATACAAACAATCTTCTTTTTCAATATCGGTATTGCTAAGCTTCATTACCGATTCAAGTATTTTTGTTGTTTCAACCGCTCTTTTTGCCGAGCTGGTTTTAATAAGGTCGGGAACATATTGCTTGCTGCTCATGTATGCCCCTATGGCCTTAGTCCTTTTTATTCCCTTTTTCAACAATGGACGGTCAAAATCGGCTAGTTCGGGAAATTTCCAACTCGATTTTGCGTGCCTGACAATTAACAATTGTTTCATTTGTATATTATTTTATTGACCCGCTGAGCCGGCAAACTCACGTGTCTGATAAAACCCGAATGAGATAATATATCTTTAAATCACACTTGTTTTATCGCTTACTACTACATTGAAACATAAATGTAAATCTGCGTAGAATTTTCCATTCATGTACTATGTTTATTGTTATATTTACTTTATTAATTGCAATATTTCATTTACAACATTCGTTACTCCTTCTTCTACTTGCGATATTGTTGCATCAAGCATATAGCAAGGTGTAGTTACCAATTTATAGTGTTCATCTACAATTATTTCACCATGATTTGCCTCTTCGTGTTCGCCGTTTAAAGCTTCAATGGCTTCAATAGTACCCTTATCTGTTCCAATAGTTACTAATGCACCGTCGAGTATTTTAGCCATTACGGCAGGTGCTATACACAATGCTCCAATAGGCTTGCCTGCTTTTGCCATACTCTTAACCGCAGCTTCCATATCGCTGTTTACCGTAAGCTGTGAACCGTGGAATGCCAACGACGATAAGTTTTTTGCAACACCAAAACCTCCCGGAAATATTATTGCATCATACCCTGAAGCATTGAAATCTTTTAAATCTTTAATATTGCCACGAGCTATGCGAGCCGACTCTATAAGGACATTTCGCTTTTCAGACATTTCACTGCCTGTAATATGATTTATTACATGGTGCTGTTCTATATTTGGAGCAAAACACTGATATTTAGCTCCTGCTTTTTCAATTGCCAGCAATGTAAGGGTTGATTCGTGTATTTCTGCTCCGTCAAAAACGCCACATCCTGAAAGTACTACCGCAATATTTTTACTCATTTTCATAAATGTTTATGATGCATATAATTGTTATGCGAATTTATAAAAAACATCTGACCATTATTAGACAGGATATGTTATTTTTGTATCATTATAGTTTTCAAACATAATTAATAACATGAAAAATATTATCCTTTTAGTTCTGTTTTTATTTATAACCGTAAGCATTATTGCACAAGATAAAGTTACTGAAATAGATATAAACTCAGTAACGGGTGAAGCAGTGGGGAGTCACTCCGAGTCGGTTGAACAAATAAAGCAAAAGGCCATAAACAAAGCAAAAGAAGAGGCACTGCGCAAATCCGGAATTGAAGAGAATATTAACTCTTATACCGATTTATTTCGCTCTGAATCATCAGACAGTTATGAAGAGCTGTTCTCTTCAGACGTGCTTACCAATATCCGAGGGAGTGTTAAAAACGTTGAAGTTTTGGAAAGTAATATTACACATCCGTCAGATGGGGTTACAAAGGTTGTGGTTTCTATTAAATGTACAGTTATGCGATACAATACACGTCCCGACTTAACTTTCGAGGCTAAAGTTGAAGGTGTTGAACACTTTTATAAAGAGGGCGACGGGCTTTCATTTTTAATTACTCCAACCCACAATTCATATATTAATGCATTTATGTTTACATCGGAGTCGTTTGTACTTTTACCCAATGATTATGAACCCATGAAAATGCTCAATGTCGATGAAGAAATAAGATTCCCTTCTTTCCCCGGCGATTATGAGCTCGATGCCGGCGGACACGAAAAAGAGGTAAATCGACTTGTGTTAGTTTTAACAAAAGAGAAATACAAATACCACGGTAAGGTTAACTATAAAGATATAACCGATTGGATAATGACAATACCACCCGATGAAAAACTAATAAAAAGTTACCCATTTACAGTAGTAAAAAAATAAAGCGAACCATATAGTTACCTAAATACAGTTTTTTATAGCTATTTCAGAGCTATTTTTGTACGTTTGCTCAGGTTATTAAAAATAATAGAGCAGATGTTTAATTTAGGAAGAATAGGTATAATAGGTAGTGGAAGCTGGGCTACAGCAAATGCAAAAATTATTCAGGAAAAGCAAGTTTCGATTAATTGGTTTATTCATGAACCCGATGTTGCAGAGCATTTGAAAACTCATGGTCATAATCCAAATTATTTAAGCGATATTGTATTTAACACCGGGCTATTAAATATATCAGGCAATATCAATGAAGTAGTTGAAAATTCTGACACAATATTTTTAATTATCCCTTCTGCATATTTAAAATTTGCACTTGAAAAGCTTACTGTTCCGTTAAAAAATAAAACCATCGTTTCGGCAATTAAAGGGATAATTCCCGACGATAACCTGCTTGTGGGTGAATTTATGAATAAAGTGTACGATGTGCCTTATAATTCAATAGGAATAATTACCGGACCTTGTCATGCCGAAGAAATCGCCTTGGAACGTTTATCGTATCTCACCATTGCCTTTGAAGAACAGGAAAAAGCCAAAGCATTGGCCGAACTATACAACAACAGATATGTTAACACTACATTGTCTGACGATATATTGGGGACAGAATACGCCGCCGTGTTAAAAAATATTTATGCTTTAGGGGCAGGTATTTGCCACGGTTTGGGCTTTGGCGATAATTTTCAGGCTGTGCTTATTTCAAATGCCATACGCGAAATGAAACGCTTTACCGATGCTGTTCATCCTATTATTCGAGATATTAAAGACAGTGCTTACCTTGGCGATTTGTTAGTTACCGCATATTCTCAATTTAGCCGTAATCGTTATTTTGGCAATATGATAGGAAAGGGATATTCGGTAAAATATATTAAGAGTGAAATGAATATGGTTGCCGAAGGTTATTATGCTTCGAAATGTATATTTGAAATAAACCAAAAGTTTGGTGTTGATATGCCTATTGCCAATAGTATATATTCAATACTTTACGAGAAAAAATCGCCAAAAAGAATTATATCAAATCTTACATCAAGGCTTACATAGATTTTTAAAAAACCAAATTCTTGATTCCTTTCACATCATTTTTCATAATGGCAAAATTAAAGTTTACTACATAAGATAATTGAAGTAATCTCTCTAAAGAAGTTGCAAAACTTGTGTAATAATTAATGCCTTTTGAAATAATCCATAGAATACAGTTATACACTTACTAAGTGTAATTACTTAATTCCATAACAAACCTATACAAACAAAAAAAGCCTTGCTACGTTAGTAACAAGGCTTGAAAATCAGGCAGCGACCTACTCTCCCACGTAATGCAGTACCATCGGCGCTATAGGGCTTAACTTCTCTGTTCGGTATGGGAAGAGGTGGAA
>QKGS01000078.1 GCA_003250355.1 Bacteroidota bacterium | reverse complement strand
TCAAGGGTATATAAACGGCTTCGTTCCTTCGCCGCCCTTGCTTATTTTTGTGATAATTTCAAGAAAGCATTTGTGAGTTGAAAACAAAAAAAATAATTTTGTAATGAAAAAAACAATCAGACAGAGTTTAATTTACACTCCCCAGCAGGTTATATTGTTTTATTAATCAATATTTTAACAGCCTCTTGAACTGTCATGTTCTCTGAAATATTTATATCCATTGCTTGTTGATTGCACACCGATATGATACCATTTTCAAGCACATCGCGGCCATTAAATATTTCGGCACTCATGCAGTTGACTGTACAAGCAAGTATACCTGCGCTGCTAAGCGATTCGAGACTCTTTACCCCGGCATTGTTCTTACCTATTCCGGCATCGTTAAAAAATACAGCTTGTACACCGTATTTCTGAGCATAATGCCCTGCACTCATTCCTCCATGTGAGCCACACACAACTATATTGCCAGCATTAGAGTTGTTTAAAAATGTAATACTGTCGGTTACAGTAATATTGACACCGTCAATTTGAGTTTGTACTTGTTTTTTTAACTCACCATTATTGGCACTATTCTTTTGTTCTAAATTTGTATTATCACTTTTTGCATTAAGCAATGGTTTTTTAATAATTGCTGTTATTATGGCTACAGCTTCTTTAACAGAATTGCCAACACGTATTCCTGCAGCTTCGGCCGGGCGGTTAGTATGGCTTATTATTCCACTCTCCCACGTATCAATGGCTATACCTATTTCGGCACTATTGTGTGATACAGCACAAGCCAAAATACCCTCGGCTTCATAATGTAAAAGACCTCTGATTCCTGCATGGTTTTTTCCAATACCGGCATTATTTAAAAATACAGCCTGTACATTACAGTTTTTTACGTGCCCGGCAAGCTCTCTGTTACCACCGCAATGCGAGCCACATACAAGAATAGGGCTTGTATTACCTGTTTGCAAATCGCCTAAGCTATCTAATAGTATTACACCTTGTGTCAATTCCATTTTTAAATATTTTTCCATGAATTTTACTTTTAAACCAAGTTATATAAAAATGAATCAGTGGTAATCTTTTATTGGTTTATTAAATATAATAAAGTATAAAAAAAGCCTGTCGCAATTAAATATATGAGACAGGCTTTATGTTTTTTATCTAAAAGAGTTATTTCGCTGCAAGATTGTTGCGTGCTATATCAGCTCCTTTTTCGTATGCTTTAATATTTCCTTCAACAAATTTTTCAGGTACATTTTCCTTTACAATCTGAATCATATCGTTGTGCGAATAGCCTCTGAACTCGGCATAGTATCCAAGCATAACTACATTCATCATTTTACTGATATTGAAATCAGCACTTTTATGTTCATCCGGATTAATAATGTATTTCTTATTATCGGCTGCTTTTATAAGCTCTGTTTTTGATTCAGGCATAGGTTTTTGTAAACCTGTATTTACACTTGTCGATGTTAATTCATAAGTGCTTGAAAATATTACACCATCTTTTTTCAAAGTATGCAAAAAACGTAATGTTTCTGTTTGCTCAAATGATATAACGTAATCGACATCGCCTGCTTTAATAAATGGTGATAATACCGGCTTGGTTGAATAACGAAAATGACTTTCAACACCTCCGCCGCGCTGACCTAAACCAATTACATCAGATATTTTTAACTCGTAACCCAGTTTTAAATAATACTTGCTTAACAGATTACTAAACAAAAGTATTCCTTGTCCTCCTACGCCGGCTATTATTATATTTTTTCCTGTATCGTTTGTTTCCATTCTTTTATCATTGTTAAATGTTTGAAATTAAATCCTTTTGTGAGGGGATTGCTAATAAATTAACGTTTCCTTTATTGTGGATTTTAATTTTTTATTGCGTCTTTGTGACAAACTGTAGAACAAAGTCCACAACCGGTACAAAGATCCTGATTGATAACAATTTCAAACTCTCCGTCGTTATTTTTCTTACTTTCAATAGCTAAGCAGCCAACATTAATACACTTGCGACATTTAACACAAGCATCTTGCTCAATATGGAATGGTTCGCTTTTTGGCAGTTTGAATTGTGTAACACAAGGTTTTTTAACAATTACTACAGAGTTAGTTTTTGCATTTACTGCATTTAGTATCGATTTTTCAAGAGTTTCGTATTCGTAAGCATCTACGGTTACTATATCTTTTATACCAATACCTTCGCATACTTTAGCAATATCAAGTCGGTTTTCAGGTTTATAGTTAAATCCGAACTCACTCGATGCCACATTTTGTCCACCGGTCATTGCCAAACAGCTGTTGTCAACAATAATAACAGTTGATTGACTGTTGTTGAATACAAGATTCATAAGTCCGTTAACACCTGTTGCCCAAAATCCGCCATCGCCTATCATAGCAACAAAGTTTTCGCTATAATTTTTGGCAATATTGTATCCGTGAGTTAATGCTATACTTGACCCCATACATTTTTGAAGCTGATACGACTCCATATGTGGGAAACAACCTATAAGGCCGCAAGTAACATCGGCAGCAGCTTTTATTTTATGTTTCTTTAATATGCTTGATATAAAGTTATGCGAACAGCCTGCACACGCAATAGGAAGTCGGAATGGAACATCTGTGCGAGGTTTTCTCACTTCAGCATCGGGAACTAATCGTTCTGCAATAACATCGGGAGTAAAACGCATCATGTCGGGGAATTTTGGAAATAACTCTTTTCCAATAACGGAAATTCCCAAATCTTTGATATTCTTTTCAAGCACATCGTGCCCCTCTTCAATTACATAAAGTTTTTCAACATGAGCAGCTAATTGCTGAATCATTTTTTTAGGGAGCGGGTTAATAACACCCAGCTTTAGAAATGATGCTTCGGGTAATACTTCCTTAGCATAATAGTAAGGAGTACCGGCAGTAATAATACCTATTTTTTTGCTATTCAGTTCCAGTCTGTTGTAATGGGCACTATTGCTATCCTCAGCCAACTGTGCCATATTTGCAACAAAGTCGTTGAAACATTTTGTAAGTTTCGGATGCTCAGAGCCTTTTGCTTTGGTCATAATGGTTGTCATTATAACCTTGCTGAAGCTTATCGGATATTTATCTCTGAATTTTGCTTCGTACTTATAGTTTTCATCAATTATAACTTTGCTGGTGGTTTTACATATTACCGACGAAGTTTTAAGAATAACCGGGGTGCTGTATTTTTCGCTTATTTCAAATGCTTCAACCATAAGGTCTTTAGCCTCCTGACTATCGCTTGGTTCCAATACCGGAATATTGAACATATTTCCATAATGGCGGCAATCGTTATAATCGTCGCCGGCAATACGGCCAACGTCATCAGATACAACTAGCACCAAACCACCGTTAATTTGACTACCTGCTGCACCTCCCAATGCATCAGCAGCAACATGCAAACCTACTGTTTTCATTAATGCCAAACTTCTGTATCCGGCAAATGAAGCTCCTGTGGCTACTTCAACAGCTACTTTTTCATTATTTGACCATTCGCAATAGATATCTTTGTATCTAAGATTGGTATAATCCATTACCTCTGTTGATGGTGTGCCCGGGTATCCGGCGGCAACTTTAACACCTGCTTCAAAGGCACCTCTGGCAACTGCTTCGTTACCATTCATCATTTTTATTGTCCCTAACTCTTTTCCTGTCTTCATATTAATAAAATGATTCCCTTGCTCTTATGTATTTAAATATCAATTTTATAACTTGCGGCAAAAATAGATAAATTATAGTTTCATACAAATTTGGTCTATAATTAAATTTTAAATTTGTAACATTATTGTCATCAAACCAGAGATTAAATAGTTTGATAAAATAGATAACTATTTAATATTGAATACTACCCCAAATGTTCCATATCCATAAAAGCCATAGTTAAATCTATCTTCAAGACTTTTCCGTAAGTTTGAATCTTGAATATCGTCTAATGAATGTTCAACAAACTCTTTTTTATGATATGTTTGCGAATAATAAAGAGTAGTATTTCTATATCGAAAACTTACTTTACCATATAGTTGCCATATATTTTTAACCAACTGTTTTTTTTCAAAATAGTATCTCGATAAGTTTGCATCATCGTAATTATCGACAAATGCTCTTTTAAATACTCCAAAGTCCTGAATAGTAGAGTTATGTATTACATGATTTATTTGTGCCCCAATTAAATAATCGACACGTATTTTTTGCATATGTTCCAGTTTATAATCACTGCCTGAACCCGATGTGTGTTTAAAGTCACTACTTGAAATATTAAATGCAAGCCCGCCATAAGTTTTTTCATGCGACATTTGTATTTCTGCCGAAACATAAGGATTAATAATTCGTGGGTGGTCGCTTTGCCCGCGTTGCATATATTTTTGGGGAATAACTGACATATCGAACTTATGACAAATACTATAACCTAACCTGCCACCATTGGCTATTTGGTTTTCCCAACCTACAGGTTTTATTGAATGTACAGTTATATCTTTATGTAATAATTCTTGAAAGTAGCGGCCGGTTTGGCTACCTATTATTACTAGATGAAACTTTCCGGTATGCCTGAAATTTCCGCTTTTATGCAATCGGTATTTTGACCTTCCAAAGTAAAGAGTTGATGCAAATGGACGGTCGTGTTCATATGTAGCCAGTTTTATATTTTTAATAGTGTCGCGTATATAAGGGGTAAATACTTTGAACCCCATATCGAAAGCTTGATAACTCAAAATATTATCGCCATTGATTCCGGGTATTAGTCTCATTTTCAGCAAATCGGTTGCAAAACTAAAATGTAATGCTCCGGTTAATCCCATATCTTTATTGAATTTAAATATATTGAAATCGGTAAACATATCATTTGAAGAGTTTACTTCAATATCTTTTAGTTTTTCCTGCGACAAATCGGTAAATCCAAATTTATAATACTCTTCCGAAGTTATTTCTAATAAACGCTTATTTACAACCTCTCTCTTTTCGAGTAACAAACTGTAGTTCTTTGTTGTATAATTCATTGAATTAAGATCAATCCAATGTTTGAGGCAAATGTGTAAATATTGAATTGTATTGAAGTTTTTAATATACCCTATTTTTTGTTTAAATGTGTCAATTAAAACATCATCGTTGAATATTCCGATATAATTAAATCCTTGATAAATAGTATCGGAAAAGTACAGTTTATTTGCCGACAATACTTTATATACTCTTCGCTGTTCGCTTATACGGTTTAGTGAATTTATGTTATTTTCTTCAAATAATTTTTTCAGTTCTGTTATAGCATTACTGTTTATATTTAAATTGTTTAAAATATTATCTGATTTTAATTTATTGGCTATTAAAACTGTATCAATTCTCACTTTTTCATTGGTATGTTTTATCGATTTTTTAAGCTCTTTTTTATACTTTCTAAACTTCAGTTTCAATTCTTTATTTGTCAAATCTGTTATTGTATTATTCAGATAGTTGTCGAAATAATCTATCTTATCTTCAATAGTAGGCTCTACATTTTTTCCATGCTTTGAGCATATATTTATAAAAATGCTATCGTAAAAGATATTATCAGAGTGGACATAATGCTGAGAACTATTTTGTCCAAAAGTGCTTATACCCCCAACTAATAAAAAAAACAGTAAATAAATAGACGTTCGCATATCTCTATATTTATTATAATCCTTAAATAAAAGTTTTAGATTTCAGTTTTCTATATTCCTTTCCACCTTCCACCCTTCAACCTACTTCACAAACTCTTTCTGCATAGAATCGAAAAGTTTCTCGTGCGAAATATTATGAGTTAGCTCACCCGATTTGGCGAATGATATTTTCCCTGTTTCTTCCGATACTGTAACAACCATAGCATCGGTTTCAATAGACATACTCAGTGCAGCCCTGTGACGCAACCCTAGTTCAGCCGGAATATTCAAATCATCGTCAATAGGTAATACGCAGCGCGCTGCTTTAAGCTTATCGCCTACTATTATCATAGCACCGTCGTGCATAGGGCTGTTTTTGAAAAATACCGATTCTATAAGGCGATGCGATATTTTTGCATCAATAACATCGCCGGTTTGCTGGTATGTTGCCAGCTCGGAACGTGTACTTACCACAATTAGTGCTCCGGTTTTGGTTTTCGACATATTACGGCAGGCACGCGATATTTCTCTTATGGTATTGTTATTCAACTCCTGAACCTCGCCGGCAAAGTATTTTCTGAAATATTTTGAAATAGGATTGCTTTTACTTAAAAAATCTTGAGTTCCCAAGAACAATAAAAATTTGCGTATCTCTTGTTGAAATACAATTATTACTGCTAGCACTCCTACACCGATAAACGACCCCAATATGGTGCTTAGTAGGCTCATTTTTAATGCCTTTACTATAAGCCAAAGTAGGTATATTGTAAAAATACCGGCAAAAATATTTATTGCTACCGTTCCCTTTATTAGCCGGTATAACTGGTAAAACAAAAACGCTACAAGAAGCACATCGAGAATATCGAAAAAACCAATTGTAATAAATAACGGATACATATTATTGTTTTAGGTATTATTCTAACAAAAGTAATTTTTTATATATGCGATTCTATAATTCATCAGCTAAAATTATTAAGTCTCCGGTCTTCGGTCTCCGGTCTTCGGTCTTCAGTATTCACCCCTTCAACCCTCGTAAATAATCGAACAGCCTCCACAGCTTCCTTCACATCGTGAACACGCAATATATCAGCCCCTTTAGCTAAAGCAATAGTATTAAGAACAGTTGTACCATTAAGTGCTTGTTCGGGTGTATTATTAAGTAATTTATAAATCATCGACTTACGTGAAACCCCGGCAAGAACAGGTAATTCAAATACTTCAAATTCATCGAGTCGGCGCAACAGTTCATAGTTATGGTTTAATGTTTTACCAAAACCAAACCCGGGGTCTAAAATAATATCGTGAATATTGGCTTGGCGGGCTTCATATACTTTGTTTGAGAAGTAAGTTAATATCTCCTGAACTATATATTTATAATTCGGATTATTTTGCATATTCTGAGGTGTCCCTTGCATATGCATCATTATGTATGGAACCCGGTATTTACCAACTTTTTGCATCATATTGGCATCTATTTCACCGGCCGAAATATCATTAATAATATTTACTCCGTAATACTCTATAGCCAATCGAGCTACTTCACTTCTGAAAGTATCAACTGATACTAAAATATCAGAATGCTTAGTTCTTACAGCTTTCAATGCAGGCTCCAGCCTTTCCCACTCTTCTTGCTCGCTTATATGTGTTGCTCCCGGACGCGATGAATATGCTCCAATATCAATTATATCGGCACCATCGGTTATCATTTGGTTTACCTTGCTTATAATACCGGTATTATTTACCCTGCTGTTTTCATAAAAACTATCGGGAGTAATATTCAAAACCCCCATAACCATAGGTGTTGATATTTCTATTATTCTCCCGTGACTATTTAGTGTTTTTTGCTTATCAAATAATTGCATTTAACTATACATTAACACTACAAAATTAGCATTTTATATGGCTATTCATCTTTAATTATTAAATTCGTCGCTTGAAGTTACAAGTTGCCGATTACATCTTCTACCTAATCAATAACCTGTAACCTGCTCCCGATAATTTTGGGACTAAAACATAAAAACCTTAAAGAATGAGCTTTATAGTAATAGAAGGACTTGACGGTTCCGGCAAATCGACCCAGCTTAAGCTAATAAAACAATACCTTGACAACAAGAATATAAAATACGAATACCTCCATTTTCCCCGAATGGAATATGGAATATTTGGCGAACTTGTAGCACGTTTTTTAAGAGGCGATTTAGGAAAAATAAATGAAGTAGACCCTTATTTGGTAGGACTAATTTACGCAGGCGACCGCAACGATGCTAAGCAGATGATAACCAACTGGATAAACAATAATACTCTAGTGATAGTAGACCGTTATATTTTCTCGAATATGGCTTATCAGGGGGCTAAGTTAAAAACCACCGAAGAGAAAAAATCGCTTTATCAATGGCTATACAATTTAGAATATAACTATTACGGTATACCAAAACCCGATATGAGTCTGTTTTTGGATGTTCCATTCAGTTTTACACAAAAAAGCCTTACCAACACCCGTGAAGGCGATGACCGTAACTACCTGCAAGGTAAAAAAGACATTCACGAAGCCGACCTTACATTTCAGGAAAATGTACGACAAGAATACCTTAGAATAATTGAAGAGTTTGAAGAGTTTGAAAAACTTGAATGCTTTAACAGCAATATGGAAATGCTGAAACCCGACGAAATTTTTGAAATTATTAAACAACATTTATTAACTAAAAACATAATATAATGGGCAAATTTTTAAAACCAAGTCTGTTCATTAGCAGACTGATAATTGGAGTTGCATTCATTTTTGCAGGATTTGTAAAAGCTATTGATCCACTAGGATACACTTACAAATTCAACGATTACTTTACAGCATTTGATACCGAATGGGCTACAAAAATATCATTTACGTTAGCAGTTATTGTATCGGCTCTTGAATTTGTAGTAGGAATATCGGTACTGATCAATTTAAAGCAAAAACTTGCTTCGCTGGGAGCACTAATTTTTATGGTAATATTTACCCCTGTAACACTTTACATTGCTATTGCAAATCCGGTAACCGATTGTGGCTGCTTTGGCGATGCTTTGGTTATAAGTAATTGGGAAACTTTCAGTAAAAACGTAGTACTATTGCTTCTTGCAATATTTTTATATAAAAACAGAACAGTTCTTACTAACAAATTAAGCGGCATAGAACAATGGATAGCTGTGTCTGTTACCGTTATATTTATTCTCGCTTCGGCACAATACTCATACTACAACCTTCCGCTACTCGACTTTCGCCCATACAGTGTTGGTACACACATACCCGACAAAATGATTATTCCCGAAGGGGCACCGCAAGATGTTTGGGAAAGCACATTTGTATATGAAAAAGAGGGAGTAAAACAAGAATTTCAAATAGCAGCACTACCCGATAGTACATGGACATTTGTGGAAGCAAAACACACTATTGTAAGCAAAGGATACGAACCACCTATTCACGATTTTACCATTATGTCGACCTATGGCGATAACATTACCGACCAAGTACTTAGCAATACCGATTACTCTATTCTAATGATAGCTTACGACCTGGACCAAACAAGCAGAGATAATATTGAGAAAGTAAACCAACTGGCCGAATTTGCGTACAGTAACGATATTAAATTTTATGCACTCACATCGTCGCCCGACGCAACAGTGAATAATTTTTTAAGCGAAACAAACGGGATATATGAATTTTTCAATACCGATGAAATAACTTTAAAAACAATTGTGCGTTCAAATCCCGGGTTTGTAGTTCTCAAAAACGGCACTATTATTGACAAATGGCATCATAACAATATACCGGTAAATGAAGAATTGAATACAAAATTTATTAAGCAATCGCTTGAAAAGCATACAAGTAAAGAAGATAGATATTATATTTGGACTCTCATTTTAGCAGGTGCTTTCATTGTAAGCACTTATATTGCGGTAAAACAAACACTTACCCGCAAAACCAACTAAAAATTTATGCACACTTAATAAATAATATTATGAGAAAAAAAATTGTTGCAGGTAACTGGAAAATGAACAAGACCTTTCAGGAAGGTGTTGATTTAGCAATTGAAATAGACAAACTATATGCTGAGTCGGGTGATAAAAATGTAAAAGTAATTGTTACACCACCGTTTACTCATATTGCCGAGGTTAATAAAGTTGTAAACAACGACTTAATTTCAGTTGCCGGACAAAACTGTTCTACTGAAACTTCAGGTGCTTACACCGGCGAAATTTCAGCTGAAATGCTATGGTCGGCCGGTGCCGATGCTGTAATTCTTGGCCACTCAGAGCGTAGAGAGTACTTTGGTGAAACCAACGAAATGCTTAATACCAAAGTTAAAAAGGCTCTTGAATTTAACCTTACACCTATTTACTGCATTGGCGAAGTATTAGCAGAGAGAGAATCGGGTAAATATTTCGATGTTATAAAAGAACAACTACAAACAGTTCTTTTCGATTTAAGTGTTGAAGATTTCTCAAAAGTAGTACTTGCTTACGAACCTGTATGGGCTATTGGAACAGGCAAAACAGCTACTCCTGCTCAGGCTCAGGAAGTACACAAATTTATTCGCGACTTACTAAAAGAAAAATTCGGTGCAGCTGCCGACAATACATCAATACTTTACGGCGGTAGCTGTAAGCCCGATAACGCTAAAGAACTTTTTGCAAACCCCGACATTGACGGTGGCCTAATTGGAGGTGCTTCACTTAAAGCTGCTGACTTTATGGGTATAATAAACGCTTTTTAATTAAGCCTTTACAAATACTATTGAACGAGTTGGGATTTTGTATCTCAACTCGTTTTTTTATTACTATTTACAATTAGCCGAAATTAACCCTATTAGCAGCTAAAAACCTGATGGCATTATATTTTATATCAAGTTTCATTTTTTACTATTTTTGCAAAAAACACATAAAAACAATAAAGCTATGAATTACCAAAAAGTTAATCTCATATACGACGATATGGAGCAGGAAAGAAATGAGATTATTATAGCTATGCTTAGCCAGTTACCTTTCGAAAGCTTTACCGAAGATACCGACAATGGTGTTACCGGATATATCCCTAACGAAGCATACTGCTACGACTCTATAATGGAAGCATTAGAGCCTGTTTTATTATCATTTCCGAAACTGGAAATATCGACAGAGCTTATAAAAGACCAAAACTGGAACGAAGCATGGGAAAAAAACTTTTCGCCCATTACCATTGGCAGTGCCTGCCATATCCGCGCACCATTTCACCCCGAAAATAGCGATTGTGAACATGAGATAATAATAGAACCCAAAATGTCGTTTGGTACAGGGCATCACTCAACCACATTCCTGATGATTGACATAATGTCGGAAATGAATTTTGCGTACAAATCGGTTCTTGATATGGGTTGCGGCACAGGTGTACTTGCTATATATGCATCTATGCTCAATGCTAAACACGTAACCGCTATCGACATTGACTCATGGGCTTACGAAAACAGTATTGAAAACATAGAACGTAACCATATAGCTAATGTTGATGCTCTTGAAGGTGATGCAGCCGATATTGAGGGTAAACTATACGATATAATACTTGCCAACATAAACCGAAACATACTTCTTGAAGATATGGAAGCTTATGTTGACTGCCTGAAAGAAGAAGGACAAATTCTTTTTAGCGGTTTTTACACCGAAGACTTACCCATAATCCAGGAAAAAGCATTATCATTAGGTCTTAGTTTCGTTCAACGAAAAGAGAAAAATAACTGGGTTGCAGCTCTTTTTGAACTATTATAATTAAACATTATTTTTATATTATTAAGTTGGTTTATTTTTATATAATCCAGCTTAATACTATTTATTAAGATAATCTCCGAATAAAAACAAAAAGCCAACATTATGAAAATAAAGCACCTTGTTATTTCATTGCTTACCTTTTTAACTTTATTATCAAACAACATTTTTTCTCAACAGTTTACTCAATTTTCAGGCGCACACGACGAATATCTCCGCGAAATGCAGTCGTTGTTTGACCGAAGTGAAATGTATGCAAAACAAGGTACTGAATTACTCGACGGATTTGAAGATTTATGGCTCGATAATCGATTCTCGTTCGATGAAAGAACCAAAATAATTGAGATATCGAACATGATGCTAAAAAAAAAGGCTCGCAATTTTCCCCATTTTTTCAATTATATAAGAACACTTAAAACTATACGTGAAAAAAGTGTCGAAACACGCGATTATAAAGCTTGGGAAGAAGGTTTAATAAACCTGTTAAACCAAAAAAAAACTAGACTGGATCTAATTGACACATACATAACATCGGCTTACTTTCTTGTTTCTGAAAATATTATTCACCAATCGAATACAGTTAACTGGTATACCGACAACCCTAACTACGATATAGTTTTTGAAAACGATACTGCAAAAATCACCTTTCAATCGTTAACATTAAAATGTAAATTACGCAACGACAGTATTCAAATATTTAATACCTCAGGAACATACTACCCTTATGAAGGAATATGGCGGGGCAATAAAGCAACCATTACATGGGAGCACCTCGACATAGACCGCAATGCAACATATGCCGAAGTAGACAGCTATACTATCGACATGAGCAAATCATTCTACGAAATACCAAATGCGCGTCTTTATCACCTTGTTTATTTCGATTATCCGATAGTGGGTACTTTAACCGATAAAGTTGTTGAAGTTCGCAATAAAACACTTGCAAGTTATCCGCGCTTTGAATCGGACGAAAAACGATTTGAGCTAAAAAACTTTGCCCCCGATATCGACTACATTGGCGGGTTTTCAATGAAAGGAGCCAAATTCCTTGGAAAAGGTAGTATGGAACAAAAAGCAATGCTAAATATGTGGCGCAATGTAGAATATGTTACCGATTATGGCGATACCCTTATCCGCAAAGAGCTGTTCATGCAAACACGTTCACTTACATACGCCCTTACCGAAACCAACATTACTTCGAACAATGCCGAAGTTTCTATGTACATTGATACCGACTCAATTTATCACCCCGGCCTTTTGTTCAAATACTATAATAAAAACCGTGAAATAAACCTTATTCGCGAAGAGAGTGCCGAAAACAAATCGCGCAGCCCTTATTACAATACTTATCACCAAATAGAAATGGACTTTGAGTATCTTACATGGAACATGGATCAGGAAGAAGTAAACCTAACCATGCTCAAAGGAACAGCTATTAATGTTGCCAAATTTGAATCGACAAACTACTTTAGTGCCCGTCGGTTCTATGAACTTCAAGGGCTCGAAACATCGCACCCTTTCTCAATGCTTCACCGATATGCCGAAAAATACGATACCGACTTTGTTCATGCACACGATTTTGCAAAATTCTGGCGTTTGCCTCTGCCTCCTATTCATAACCTGTTTATAGAACTATCATACCAGGGATTTCTTGAGTACAACACCGAAAACCAAATAGCTTTCATTAAGCCTAAAATGTACAAATACCTAAAATCGCGGGTAGGATTAATTGATTATGATCTTATTAAGTTTGAGTCTAGAACCAATGCCCCTAAGAGCAATGCTGTTCTAAACCTTAAAAATATGGACCTCGAAATTCAGGGTGTACCGGAAATAAACCTGAGCGATAGCCAAAATGTTATTTTTTATCCTAAAAATCAAGAGCTATTATTTAAGAAAAACCGCAACTTCGACTTTAGCGGTCGTATTGAAGCCGGACTATTTACTTTCTATGGCGATAACTTCCAATTCAAATACGACAGTTTCCTTGTCGATTTAAATAAAATTGACTCACTTTCAATAAAAGTACAAAGTGGTGTCGATGGTTGGGGACGCCGTCAACTGTCGAATGTACAAAACGTAATTGAAAATGTTACAGGCAACCTGCAAATTGATAATCCAGACAATAAATCGGGTGTTCAGCACTTTCCACAATATCCAATATTTGAAAGTAAAAAATCATCGTATGTATATTACGACGACTACTCAATACAGTATGGAAAATACCCGCGCGATTCATTTTACTTTGAAGTATATCCATATACAATTGACAGTTTGAACACATTTACAACCCTTGGTATGGGATACGACGGCAAGTTCAAATCAGCAGCAATATTCCCCGTTTTTGAGCAGCGCTTGGTTTTACAAAAAGACTACTCGCTTGGTTTCTCTCACCCAACCCCCGAAGAAGGTTTTCCGGCATACGGTGGCAAAGGACAGTATTATGAAAAAATTAATCTTAGTAACCAAGGGCTTCGCGGCGATGGAAAACTGGAATACCTATCGTCAATTTCAAGTTCAAACGACTTTATATTCTACCCCGATTCTATGAACGGATTTACCAATTCATATGAAATAGCCGGCCGAAATCAGGGAGTACAATACCCCGATGTAAAAGCAGGTAATATTTACATTCACTGGATGCCTTACCAAGACAATATGCAAACAAAATCGACCGGCGAGCCTTTTGTTATGTACAATGGAAAAAGCAAACACTACGGCACACTCGATTATACACCGGCAAGCCTTATTGGTAGCGGACTTATGAACTACTACAACAGCGACCTTACATCGAAATACATAACCTATAATTACAGCTCAGCTGCTGCCAGTACTTCAAACTTTAAAGTGTATGCCGAAGAGTCAGACACTATTGCCTTTGCGGCAAATAACGTGTCGGCTTTAGTAGACTTTGATGAAATGAAATCGACCTTCCAGTCCAACAGCGGTATTACCAGAGTAGAACTGCCCAAAAACCTTTATGCGGCATATATTGAAGAGTTCAGTTGGATGATGCTCGAAAAGAAAATGCAGTTTGCTACCAATACTACTTCAATGTACGAGCCATTGTTAAGAACCGGTGTAGTTAGTGAAATTGATGCTCAGGAGGCACCTATTGGTTCACTGTTTATATCAACTCATAGTGCACAAGACTCACTAAACTGGATATCGCCGCTTGCCGATTTCGACCTTAATACCAATATTATAAATGCTCATAAAGTAACCCATATAGATATTGCCGATGCCAGAATATTCCCAAACAATGGAGATGTAACTGTTAATGTAGCCGCAAAACTTCAAAGTTTGAAAAATGCAAAACTATTTGCCAACAGAGAATTACGATACCACAATTTCCACAGTGCTACCGTTAATATATTTACACGAACCAAATACTTCGGAGAAGGTACTTACGATTATCACGATGAAAATGGAAAAATACAACCCATTGATTTTCACATGATAGCTGTTGACACTCTTGGTTCAGGAAACTCATTTGCCAAAGGTAAAATTCCGGGTATTCAAGACTTTACATTATCACCGGCATTTGCCTACCAAGGCAATGTTGATATGTATGCTCCCGAGAAATTCCTGAAATTTACCGGTGCTGCCAAAATAAGCCACGAGTGCGATTATGCTATTGACGAAAGCTGGGTTAAATTCTCAGAAACCATTAATCCTGAAGATATATATATCCCTATTTCAGCTCAGCCTATGGATATAAATGAGTCATTTTTAGTATCGGGACCTATGATTGCTACCGACTCAGTACATATGTTCCCTGCATTCTTAACTCAACGTAAACGATACAGCAACCGCTCTGTGAGTACTGCCGAAGGCTATATGATGTACGACAAAAAAGTAAAAACCTATAAAATAGCTCAAAAGTACCGTTTGCAAAATAACGATACCACCGGAAATATTATCTCGCTTAACAGCGAATACTGCAATATATTTGGCGAAGGCGATATAGACCTTACAGCCGAACTGGGACGTATAAAAATAAAAACCACAGGTACATCAAATTATAAACTTGAAGAAAATGAAGAGTCGGTTCAGGTACTTATGACACTCGACTTTTACCTGCCCGATGCATCATTCAAATATATTGCCGATACTATTAATTCAAAAGGTTCTTCGCTACCAAACCTAAACTTGCGTAGTATATCACTTGACCGTTCGCTAAAGCAAATGGTTAAAAATTATAGTGTTGAACGGCTTCAGGCTCAATTGGAAATATTTGGCGAAGCCAAGGAATTACCAAAAGAACTTACTACCTCATTTGTATTTACCGATTTACGTTTGAAATGGAATCACGATATGCGAGCATGGCAATCGTCAGGGCCACTAAGCATCTCTATCATTAAAGGACAGCAAGTAAATAAAGTGCTGAAAGGGCATATAGAAATTATAAAAAAACGGAGTGGCGATATATTTAACCTTTATATTGAAGTTAATCCCGGTCACTGGTATTATTTTAACTATCGCCGCGGATTAATGCAAACATACTCCAGCGAAAAACCATACAACAAAATAATATCAGAAATAAAAAGCTCAGACCGAAAACTTAAACCTATTCCCGGCGAAGCACCGTATATATTCTTCTTATCGAATGCCCGAAACAAAGATAAATTCTTGCAACACATAGAATCGGGCGATGAATTTGAAGACAACGAAGACGATGATAAAAAGCTTAGAAAAGGTAAAGACCTTAGCGAAACCGATGATGGTGATACAGATAATGAAGAATCGGAAGGTGATGCCATAAAAGAGGAAAATGAAACTGAAACAGAGTAATACAATAAGGTTCATATATAACTTTTATTATATTTACCGCTCAAAATATAAAATATAATCATGCAGGTATTTTTTGCACCCAACCTAAAAAAAATAACGTATCAGCTATCAGACGAAGAATCGAAACACGCTGCCAAAGTATTACGTATGCAACCCGGCGACGAAGTTGTTCTTATTGACGGTAAAGGTGGCTTATATTACGGAATAGCCGATGAGGTTGATACTAAAAAAACTATTATAAGAATAATTGAAAAAATAGAACAATACGGCCGCAGAAGCTTTAAGGTGCATATTGCAATAGCTCCTACTAAAAATATAGAACGCCTTGAGTGGTTTCTGGAGAAAGCTACCGAAATAGGTGTTGATGAAATAACACCAATACTTTGTCAACGCTCGGAACGAAAGCAAATAAAGCCTGAACGTCTTGAAAAAATAATTCTTTCGGCCTGCAAACAATCGGTTAAAGCATATATACCGGTGCTAAATGAATTAACCAATTTTACCGATTTTGTAAATCAAAACGATTCTATGTGCAAGCTAATTGCACACTGTGGCGACACTCCTAAACCATCTCTCAAAAATGCAATTAAAGAACAAAACGATATTACTATTCTTATAGGTCCTGAAGGCGATTTTTCGCCCGAAGAGGTTGCTCTTGCAATTGATATGGGATATAATGAGATACACTTAGGCAAAAGCCGTTTAAGAACCGAAACCGCAGGTATAGTAGCCTGTCATACTGTTAACCTTTTGAAAGATGAATAATGAGGATAACTCCCTTTTTTACAGCTCTTTTTCTTTCTTTATCAGTATTTTCACAACCGGTAAAAATTGGGTTATTAAAATATAGCGGTGGCGGCGACTGGTATGCTAACCCTACCTCGTTACCAAATCTGATAAAATTTTGCAATAGCAAAATTAAAACCAATATAAATCCCGAACCGGTTACTATTGAAGCCGGTAGTGCCGAAATATTCAATTACCCTTTTATTCACATGACCGGGCATGGAAATGTACTTTTTTCACAAACCGATGTTATCAACCTGAGAACTTATCTCGAAGCCGGCGGCTTTATTCACATAGACGACAATTACGGTATGAATGAATTTATTCGCCGTGAAATGAAAAAAGTGTTTCCGGATAATGAATTTGTTGAACTTCCGTTTGACCACAAAATATATTCAAAACCATATATTTTTAATAACGGATTACCAAAAATTCACGAACATGACAATAAGCCGCCGCAGGGTTTTGGTATTATCATAAATGGCCGATTAGTATGTTTTTACTCATACGAATGCGACCTTGGCGATGGCTGGGAAGACTACGAAGTTCACAACAACTCAGAGGCAACACGAACAAAGGCTCTGCAAATGGGAGCCAATATTATTAGCTATGCTTTTAGTGAGTAGAATTTACAATTGCTATGAAAGCTTAAACCCGGCTACTAAAATATCGTCGGTTTGGTCTGTATTACCCATCCATGTGTTTAACTCTTTCTCAATTAATACTTTTTGATTACTAAACGATTCATTACGAATATTGAGTAAAAAATCATAAAAGCGTTTACGCAAGTATTTTTGATTTTTTTTACCTCCAAACTGGTCAGAGAAGCCATCGGTAAACATATAAAATGAATCACCTGTTTCGTAGTTAAGTTGTTCTGCTGAAAAGGCATTATTTCCTTTTATATATCTTCCTATTGGCATTCTGTTACCTCTTATTCGTATAGGCTCTCCGTTTTTAATTAATAATAAATCGCGAAAGGCTCCTGAAAACTGAAACGATTTTGAATTGTGATCAACTATTACTAACCCCAAATCCATTCCGGTATATGTTTTTCCTACTTCGCGACACCCGCCAAAACTATCAAGTACTTTTATCCTTAATGTATTAAGCAGTTCGGCACTATCGGGTTTTCTGTTTTTGGCGGTTATCTCATTTAAAATAGAGATACCCAGCATACTCATAAACGCTCCGGGAACACCATGACCGGTACAATCGGCAACTACTATAATTGAATAATTATTTTTATCGGTTTTAACCCTTTTGTACCAATAAAAATCGCCACTTACTATATCTTTAGGCTTATAAAAAATAAAGTGCTCGGGGTAAGTTTCACTTATATAATATTTGTCGGGTAATATTGACTCCTGTATGTTCAATGCGCAACGTACACTATCGGTAATTTTTAAATTCTGTTGAAACAATTGCTCTTTCTGCACATTTATCTCTTCGGTTCGTGAGGCAACTTTAACTTCTAAGTTCCTTATCTGTTCACAAATATTTTGTTTCAGAAACTCAAAATTTTCAATAAGTACACCTACTTCGTCGTTTTTAGTTTTTACTGCAACTTTTTCAATTATTGTAAAATTACTATTGATGAAAGCTGATATATTGTTGGATAATAACGATATACGAGTGGTTACTATTTTTGAAATTTTTACACTTAATATTAATGAAATAATAATACAGGCACAAAGAACAAAAGTAGTTAGCAAGCTGAAATATAGATATATACCTGACTTGTACTCATTGCAACCGGAACTAAGTATTTGCATATCATTCAATATTTTTGAATTTATTCGCTCTAATTCGGCTTTCAAACCTGAGTTATCCTTTATTCCAATTATCTTATCATAGTAAACCATTTTATTAAATGCATTTTGATACTCTTGCAACTCGGCTACTATTGCTGAACGTTTTTTTATTTGTATCCCGGTATCTGTTTGTATTGCTGATTTCAGGTTAGTTATATTTTTATTAAAACTCGAAATATATTTTGGCTCATTCCTTATAATATAATCCTTTTCATTTCGCCTAAGCATAAGTAAATCGCTTAATGGAACTTCACTAATATTTTCAAGTTTATGGGCATGGTTTCGCATAGTTCCCTCAATACCATAATCTTTAAATCCTCGTAGGTATATGTTATGTGATATTTGCTCAACTATATGTGTTAGGGAATCAAAATTTGCAGAAATATCATTAAGGGTAGCCCATCTTTCTATTTTTTTGCTCTCAGGCATTTTTAGCAGAGTGTTTTTTAAGCTATCTATCTGTTGAACAGTTATGTTATGCTTGTTTAGGTATATACTTTTGCCTGTTTCAAAATATGCTGATTGGCGGGTGTCGTAAGTGAAAAAATCGTTGATATGGCTGTTGCACTCATACACTTTCAGCTCTATTTCGTGTATGTGATTATCTACTTTTTCAATACTGTTTTTTCGCTGATCCATAAATATGTATATCAGCACTACTAAAATGTTTACAACTCCAAACCCAATAAAAACTAATAATAAACGAAACCGTAGTTTATGAACCATCTTATTTAAAGCATTATTTAAAATATGCTCCAAAAGTATTTTTAAACTCTGTTTATAATGTTGCGTAAATGTTATGTTACTTTTAAAATAATGACTTAAAGAGTGTATAGGGTGGTTTTTATTTTACTTTAATTTAATAATAATATAATTATAACTACGGCTACAACAGAAACAGCAAAGTTTATTGTCGAAGCCTTAAATATATGGGCTGGAGTAATATCTTGTTCGTTAGAGCCTATATACGGTTTTTCAACCAGTTTGCCATGGTAATAATTTGGTCCGCCAAATTGTACATTTATTATTCCTGCCAAAGCTGCTTCGGGGTATCCGGCATTGGGGCTTGAATGTTTGTTGCCGTATTTGAATATAAACTTTAACCCGCGCAGGCTAAATGTAATTGCTACCATTAACAGTGCGGTAATGCGGGCCGGAATAAAGTTAGCCACATCATCGAGCTTAGCGGCAAAATACCCAAACTCCTTGTATCGGTCATTTTTATATCCTATCATTGAATCGAGGGTGTTTATCATTTTGTATGCCATCATGGCCGGGATACCGCCTAAGGCATAGTAAAAGAGCGGTGCAATAACACCGTCGCTCAAATTTTCGGAAATGGTTTCCAATACCGCTTTACGTATTTGATTTGTGGTAAGCTTACCTGTTTCTCGCCCTACTATCATTGATACAGCTTTCCTACCTGCATCTAATCCTTGGTTACGCAAGGCTTTTTCTACTTTCAGCCCTTCTTTAATGAGCATATGGTTAGCGATTCCGTAAAATACGAAAACAGAGGTTACAACTAGTGTTGCAATAGGGTATGGGGATATTATTTTCAGCAAAAAATAAAAGAATATCCATACTGATGAAACGAGGATCAGGGTTGATATCACCCCTTTTAAAAATTTTTCTTTGCCTTCATTCAGCTTGCGCTCAAATGCTGCAATAAGGTTACCGAATAATTTTATAGGGTGAGGCATTTTGTAAGGGTCGCCGATTATAGTATCGAGGATGAAGCCAATTATGAGGGCTAGTGCCGGTACTTGTAGTGTAATATTTAATATTGTTTCCAATTATTAGTGTTTTTCAAAATAATTATAGTTTGTATAGTTGCGATGCATAATAACTTTGTTCTTTCAAAGATACCGCTCTGCTTGCATCGCTTTTTTAATTCGTATTATCACCCGGCGCTTCGCACCGGGCTATTATATATCGCCCCCTTGGGGCTTTAAACCTGCCATCAAGTGTCCAATGTCACGAATCCAGAATACTGTGTCCAGCATCTATATACTCCCACAAAACTCCCTGATTGCCTCAACAAGTTTATTGTTCAATTCTTCGTCTTGTATTGCAACTCTAAAGTGCTGTGTCGATAGTCCTCTGAAATTCGATGCATCGCGAATAAGATAGCCGTGGTTATTAATAAGCCACTGTTTTAACCCCAAACTGTCGCCAACTTTGAGTTTCAGAAGAAAATAGTTGCATTGCGAAGGAGTAAGCTCCAGACTTGTATTTTCCGAAAGGGCTTGCTGCATATTTTGCGAAAGCTTATTCATAAGTTCAGCACTGAACAACAGTGAATTGTAGTTTCGTATTATGTATTTACCGGCTTGTTGAGCAAGTGAATTTACCGACCACGGAATCATGTAAAACTTGAATTTATCGATAAATCCGGCATGAGCCAATATAACCCCCAATCGGAGTCCCGGAATGGCAAACGACTTGGTGTACGATTTTATAACTATCAGGTTTTGGTGTTCGTTAATAAGCGGAATTACAGAATTGTAGCCTATACAAAGGTCGGCATAAGCTTCGTCAATTATAAATATAGTGTTACCATTGTTGCGCAGCCATGTTTGAATGGTTTGGTAGCTAAGCACTTTACCGTCGGGGTTGTTGGGGTTACCCAGCCATACCATATCGGTGTTGAAAGTGGAATCGGCACTCAAAGTTCCGTTCATTACGAAGCTTATTTTATGATTGTTGAACCTAACCGCATCTTCGTATTCGGCAAATGATGGTATTACTACTGTCGACGATTTTTTTTCGAAATAGCGGGCTATAACATAGAAGGCTTCGGCGGTACCGTTAGTAACCATACAAGCCCCTTTCGACAGGTTGTAATGTTGTTCAATATTGGTGGCAAGGGAGCCGGCATCGGGTTCGGGGTATTCCGATATTGTATTGATATTTTGAACCAAATAATTGGTAAGAGCTTTTGGTGTCCCCTCGAACCATACATTTGAACTAAAATCGGCAACTATTGCTTTGCTGTACTTGTATTTATCGTTTCCGTGACCGTGTAACATTTATTATAAATATATAATTTGAATTATGAATTATGCAAAAACGTGTAATCTGCAACTTGATACTTGTAACAGTCTCCAGTCTCCAGTATTCTTGTAACCTGTAACCCTTCAACCTACCCTTCAACCTTTATCAAGTCATAAAACAACTCCATATCGGTATTTGCGCGCACATGATCGGCAAGTTTGTTGTATTGCTCTTCCTTGAATGCTGCATAATCAAATGCCTCTGTTCGCTCTGTTACTCCGTTGTGTTCAAGAATATAATCAATAACGGCTTTGTTATCGAGTATACCGTGTATGTATGTTCCCCATGTTTGGGGGTTTAAGAAACAACCGTCGCCCTCTTTGCCGTTAATATTGCATACGGCAGTACCGCCAAGGCGTTGGGTTTGTCCCATATGTATTTCGTATCCTTCGCATTTTTGTTCATAACCTTGAAAGGTAAATGTACACTGCTCTGTAACTTTTTCTTTACTCAGGATAGTATTAACAGGGAGTATTCCCAATCCGGGGATAGATTGAGTATCGCCTTCCATTCCATAAGGGTCGTTTATTTGGGTACCCATTATTTGGTAGCCTCCGCAAATGCCGTATACTGCCTTTCCGCTATGGTGAGCATTGAGTATAGCTTTGGCTATCCCTTTTTTGCGAATATCGAGCATATCGAATATTGTATTTTTAGAGCCGGGAATAATTACAACATCGGCTTTTTCAATCTCAACAGGGTCGGCAGTATAAAATAGGTGTACTCCGGGAACTTTTTCCATTGCATTGAAATCAGTGAAATTACTCATATGACGAAGCAACACTACTGCAATATTGAGTTTGCCTTGTTCGGTACGCCCCATATAGTTGTCAACTACAACAGAATCTTCCTGCTCAATTTTAATATCGGTGAAATATGGAAGTATTGCAACCACAGGTACTCCGGTAAGTTCTTCGAGCATTTTTCGCCCATCTTTAAACAGGTCGATATCGCCGCGAAATTTGTTTATGATAATACCCTTAATTCTGGCGCGCTCTTCGGGTTCAAGTAACTTAATAGTTCCGTAAACACTGCCAAATACACCGCCACGGTCAATATCGGCAATAAGGAATGTGGCAGCTTGTGTGGCTATTGCCATACGCATATTAACAATATCTTTGCTTCTAAGATTCAGCTCCGATATACTTCCTGCACCTTCCAATACTATGGGATGATATTTTGCCGCAAGGCGGTCGAAAGCATTTTTTGCCTGGGCGAAAATATAATCGCGGTCGGTTCCAAGAAAGTACTCTTTTGCCGATTGGTTACCAATAGGTTTGCCGTTTAACACAACCTGAGCAGTTTGGTTGCTTACCGGTTTTAGCAGTACGGGGTTCATATCGACAGAGCAAGGAATACCGCACGCTTCGGCTTGTACTGCCTGAGCCCTGCCTATTTCAAGCCCCTCGGGGGTAGCAAAGCTATTGAGCGACATATTCTGCGCCTTAAACGGTGCCGGTGCAAAACCGTCTTGTAACAATATGCGGCAGTATGCTGCATTTACAACACTCTTTCCAACGTCAGACCCTGTTCCTACGAACATTACGGGAGCTACTTTATTTTGTATATTCTTCATAACCTCTAATATCCTCTTTTTTTCTTATTCTCTTCTGTTTTACCAGACCTGACTGGTTATAAAAAAACTGTCAGGTTTTCCTATACAAATACCGGAACTGGATACCAGAATGTACAGACAAGACAAGGCATGCCTTGTCTCTACGCTACCTCCATCACTTCTCCATACCCTATTTTGTGTTCAAATGCTTCGTAGGGTGATATTTGCTTTAAATAACATAAAAATGCACGAATTACCCCGGCATGTGTTATTATGGCTATATTTTTATTGTTCCCGTTTACTTTATCGGCATAGAATGATTTTACTCTCGATATTTGATCCATAAATGATTCACCATTGGGGCAGCGGGCAGCGGCGTAGTTATCCATCCAGTGTTTGCCATATTCCATATTGTAAATATTCTTCCATGGAACTTTCTCCCACTCTCCGAAATTCAGCTCCTTTAACCTATTATCAACCTTATATCCCTCAAGCCCAAATAATGAATCAGCTAACTTAGTACAACGTGATAAAGGACTAACCCATACTTCATGAAATGTTGATTCACGAATGCTGTTTTTTATTGCCTGAGCTTCATCGAAAAATGATTCGGCAACAGGAACATCGGTAGCTCCGTAGCATATTCCCTGCGGAAAATTAACACTTGTATGACGTATGAATGTTATCAATTTCTCTTATTTTCTGTATGACTCAATAATATTACAAGGCTTTCATTTTTCTTTATATTTCTTTTGGTCTCAAAAGAAACAAAAGTCTTGCAAAATTTACGAATCAGATTACTTTTAGCTTTTCGTCGCATGGTTTCAATCTATTTCAAATAAACGCTACTGCTTGCGACAATTTCAGCTTTCCTACCTCATACCCGGCGCTACGCACCGGGCTAATATATGTCGCCCCTTTGGGGATTAATTTCATATATCAATTAAGCATTCTCAAACAAATTCACTAATTCCCCTTTCATTTGAACTTTTGAACAGCCTATGAACCTGCAACTTGCAACCTATAACCTATAACCTATAACCTGCAACTTAGAACCCCAAATAAGCAATATAGCTCAAATAAAAAATCACCTCTGTTATTTGCTGAAAAGCGCCAAGTACATCGCCGGTGTAGCCGCCTATTTTCTTTATAATGTATCGCCTGTAAATAAGAAACACGGGCAATACTACTGCTAAATAAAATGCAACAGTCTGCCATCCAAGCCATGCAACCGGAACAAGTCCTATCAAAACCGGAAATATCATACCTTGAAATTTACTTGTAGATAGCTCTGCTTTAAGTTTGCTTTTTTCAACGCTCTGTACATATTTGGCAGTAAAGCTTAAAACAGCGGTAACCATTCTGCTAAGAATATGGCCGGCAACTAAAGCATATACCACCTGCATTTGCGAAAGCTCAACCAATGCAAAAAACTTTATGGCAAGCATAAAAACAATTCCAATGGTTCCGTAAGCACCTATGCGGCTGTCTTTCATTATTTCCATTACACGCTCTTTGGTGTAACCACCTCCAAAGCCGTCGCAGAAATCGGCAAAGCCATCTTCGTGAAATGCTCCGGTCAGATAAACCGAAAATGCCATACTTAATAGTATTGCTACATTTTGCGGAAGCACTAGCGAAAAGGCATAAAATACTCCTGCACATAACAGCCCGATAATTCCTCCGACTAATGGAAAATACGAAACTGACTGCGATGCCATTTCATTGGAATACCCTTTAATGATTCCTACCGGAATACGGGTGTAAAACATTATTGCTGTGCGTAGTAACTTTAATTGATACATTATTCTGTTTGTGTGTTTATTCAAATTTCAATTTGAGAATGTGAAAATGTAAAATTTGGAAATTAGTAACACCTAAAATCCGCAGGTATTTTTCACAATCGTCTAATAGTCATAGGATGAATACCAAATAGAAAGCACCAACTTTAAAAAGCTAATTGGTTCCAAATCAATAATTCATCCGATGACTTGCGAAATCTAGGTAACACTAAAATTCTTATTTTTTCTCATTCCCTAATTTTCATATTTCCTAATTTCCTAATTAGACTCTGATACCCCTGCATCCTCAAAGCTTGCCATTTTGTTAAGAAACTCAATCGATGACTTAATTAAAGGGTAAGCTAATGCAGCACCGGTACCTTCGCCAAGGCGTAAGCCCATATTTAATATAGGCTTTACGCCCAAATACTCAATCATTCGCTTATGTCCCTGCTCGTTCGATACGTGTCCGAATACGGCGTTATCTTTTATTGATTTGTCTATTTCATTAGCAACCATAAATGCCGACGTGGCAATAAAACCGTCAACAAGTATAAGCATATTCTGCTTTTTTGCTTCAAGCATAGCACCACACATCATTGCAATTTCTAATCCACCCACTGCGGCAAGAATATCTTTTGGAGCTGTAACATTGTGTTTTTGTGTAACTTTTCTGAGAACCTCGGTCTTATGGTCAATACCATCGTTATCGAGGCCTGTTCCGGCACCTACACACTGTTCAATAGGGAGCTTGGTTATTTTTTGCATTATAAGCGCTGCAGCCGATGTATTGCCAATTCCCATTTCGCCAAAGCCAATAACGTTACACCCTGCGGCGGCCTCAGCCTTTACCAGTTCTGCTCCTTTTGCAAGTGCCTGCTCGCATTCATTGGTTGACATTGCCGGCTCTTTAAGGCTGTTTTTTGTACCATGAGCAATTTTGGCATTTATAAGTTTGTATGTGTCGGGAAAATCGTAATCGACCCCTGCATCAACTATTTTTAGGGTAATATCGTGCTGATTACAAAATACATTGATTGCAGCCCCGCCGTAAAGAAAGTTCATAACCATTTGGAAAGTAACCTCTTTAGGGAAGGTACTTATCTTTTCTTCTGTTAAACCATGGTCGGCTGCGAATACCAAAAATGTAGGATTCTTCAACTCGGGCGTAAGGGTGTTTTGTATTTGTCCTATTTGTAACGCCAGTTCTTCTAACTGTCCTAAAGCACCTTGCGGCTTGGTTTTAAAGTCTATTTTGTGTTGTAATTCTTTCTTCATGTTTCTTGAAATTTGGAAATTTGGAAATGTGAAAATGTGAAAAAGTGGGAATTGGGAAATGTGAAAATTAAAAATACTCACAAGAATCCTTATTCCTATCAACTTTCAAATTCTCAAATTCTACATTTATTTTTTCTTTGATGATATTATTATTTTAGAGATTATATTTCCTATATCTTTTATCTGTTTCATTACTTCTTCGGGAGGATCTGGGTATTTACTTGCTTTTTCACAAAGCATTAACCAATACTATGTTTCCTTCACCTCTTTATCTGCTATTTTAAACTTATGTACAAAATCGGCTCTACTTTCTGCACTTTGTGCTTCTCTGGTATTTGCCACTATTGGAGTTCATGATTTTAATAATTATACTTTCTATTTTCTTCAAGAAGTTCAACATATTCAATTACATTTAATGAAAATTCAAAAGTTAAATCAAGAATAAGATTATCTGTCTTCATAATAAATTGGATTAATTAATTTTCTAATTCCCCAATTTACAAATTTTCATATTACTTAATTTTAACAGAAATACCCGATACCATAAGCACTACTTCGTCGGCTTGTTTGGCAATATATTGGTTCATCCAGCCTTGTAAGTCCTGAAATTTTCTTCCAAGTTCTGTTTCGGCATGCATTCCCATTCCGAGCTCATTGGTAACTACAAGTAAGGTAACATCTTTCTGCGTAAATTTATTCCAGATAATTTTAGCTTCTTCAAGCGATTTATCAAGGTCGTTATCGTTATCGAAGAAGATATTGGTCAACCATAAGGTAATACAATCAACCAGTATTACATTACCTTTTGGTTCTATAGTATCAATGTTCTTTTCCTCTTCAATATTCTCCCATTGCTCGCCACGGTCGGCCTGATGACGTTTTATACGGTCGTGGAAGTCTTCGTCCCAAATACGCGATGTAGCAAGGTATACCGGATTTTCAGATAACTCCAATGCCTTATCTTGAGCAAAACTGCTTTTCCCTGACCGTTGTCCTCCTGTAATTAACGTAATTTTTGCCATACTTGCGAATAAGGAAAGGGGTGTACAAAAAGTCACGGGGTGAATAGATTTGTTAGAATTCTCAAATAACAAATTACTGTATTGCAAATAATTAGCAATTCACCCCGTGACTAATCTGAAGTTTTTGGACAGCCCTAAGTTCTAATTTAAATTTTATATTCTTATGAATCTATTTCAAAGAAAGATACATGAATGGATTAATTCCTGTTTCCACATCTTTTATATAAGTACCATTATCATTGTATATTTTTACAATACCATTTGTTGAGCCACCATTTGATATAAAAACCATAATCTTGCCACCTACTTCATCTACATCTACACCATTTATACCGTTTAAATCAGAAACTAAATTTTGGGGTTCTAATGCTTTTGTTGCGGTATTAAATACAGCAACACTTCCCGAATAACCACCTATTTCTGTATTCCATGCTGATTGTAATACATAAAGCTTTGAATAATCTTTACTAAATTCTAACACACTTACATATGATGTACTCACCCCATCAATTTCATACACAGTTATCTCATCTGTAACAGTATTAATATAACCAATACCGGTCTCTGTTGCAGTATACGATATTAACGACACATATATATTACCCATATTATCCTTTTTTAAATACGATGATTTAGCAGGAGTGTATATATAACTAACCGATTCGGTTATTAAATCAATTACTGCAATTTTTGTGTCGTAATTCAATGCTGCATAAAGCTTTCCATTAGAAACCTCTAACCCTTCCGGACCCCCAGGCATTGTTATAGAACCAATAATTGTATTGGTTTTCATATCAATTTTAACAATTTTACCTAAAGTTGCATCTGTCCATGGTTCACCATCCCAGCACGAAACATACAATATATTATTATATGCAACACAGTTACGAGGTTTTACAATATCGGCTCCTGATATTGCATTCTTAACTTGTTTCAAATCTTTGGCACTTACATATAATACTTCGTCAACATTATTATTCATAAAATAAATTGTACTGTCGGCCTTATATGCATATTGAATATTTGATAATAAATTGAAATCATTAACCGATTTAAAATAATTGTTAATTACACTTTGTGTAATACCGTCGTAGAACGACAGGGTACTTTTTGCACCATTATACTGACCAAAATTTACAATTATACCCGACGAAGGGGTAATTTCGGTTAATGCACCTTTTGCGTTATCTTTTGTACATGAACTAAAGAAAACAACTGCCATAAGCAGTAAAGCAGAAATTGATAATCTGTTTCTCATAATTTTTATTAATTAAAGTTATATGTTATACTAATTCTGTAACTCCGCCCGGGCATGGCATAACCATACGACGATTGGTAATTGGTATTTAAAATATTATTAATGTGTCCGCGGAATTTTATTATATGAATAGGTGAAATATTTAATGTATATCCGGCATTAGCGTTAAATAACAGATACCCGTCAATAAAGTTTTCTTCGGTTCCATCGGTGTATTGCCAAGGATTAAAACGGACATCGTATCCTATACTCCAGTTTCGAATGTTGTACGATACAAATGCTGAACCGGTATAAAGGGGTACATACTCCATTTGCCTGCCTATGAGTTTAGCTTCGGCAATGTTTTGCATATTTAGTACCTCTTTACGCGACACAGGGTTGTATGAAAAAACTAAGCCTCCGTTTATTTCTGAATTAAATACATTAACAGTTACATCGGTTTGTAGTTCAACACCTTGGCTAATAACCCTTTCTGCATTGGTTGCATACCAAAAACTACCGCCCGGTTTCCAAAGTACCCAATTATCGATATCCATATAGAACCAATTGAGCTTTATATTCCCCGATTTTGCTCCATCGCAATAACTGTATTTTGCTCCAAGCTCATAATTGAATCCTTTTTCGGGTTTCAAATTTGGATTACCGCCCGGTTTCCAAAACCTGTCGTTAAATGTAGGAACTCTGTAGCTATACGATATATTGCCGTTAAGTTTTAATAAAGTTTTTTCGCCCGAATACAATAAATACGATAATCCCCAAGCCGGAGTAAAGGGTACAATAAACCCTGTAACATAACCTTTGCGCAGGTTAAGAGTTGTTCTTAGTTTGTTATTAAACAATTCATGGCGATATTGTAAAAATAAATCAATACGGTCTTCGTATTCAAGCAATTCATCGTACGATTTTACCTCGGGTGTAATGCGTGAAAAGTCGAAACCAGCTTTTACCGATGAATTATCAGATATATTAAACTCAATGTTTCCTTCCGATTCAATACGGTTGGTAATAATAGGTTGCAAGGTATTATTGTAACGGCTCAAATCTCTGGCACCACCTGCTCCCAGTTTATATTTGATAATATTGCGATTGTTTTCATAATCAATCCAAACCCTTAAGTTTTGGTCTTCAAGTGTTTCGCGGGGTAAGGTATCTTTCAGGTTTGTAGCCATATTTTGTTGAATCAAATGCCAGTCATTCTCAATCCATACTTTTGACTTAACGAAATGGTTAGGGGCAATTTTAAAATTTAGCTCTTGTATAATCCCTTTATTGTCGATGTTTGCATTTTTTTGAACATCAGTTTTTCCTCTAATACCTGCTTCAACATCGCGATAATTAGGGTTAAAAAAAGTGAAATTGTTCTCTTTGGAATACCAATATCCCCGTGTAACAGATTCAAATTTTCCGTTTCCGCTATAATATTTAAATCCGGTAAGCTGTTCGCCAAACGAGCCATGAGTTAAACGTACTTCGCCCTTAATTCCATTTACCCAGTGGCTTTTCAACCCCAAATGAATAGCTCCGCCAATACTTCCCGAACCATTAACCGCCGATGAGCTGCCGTATTGTACTCCAAGTTCATCGAATAAATAAACCGGTACATTGCCGAAGTTTGTTTCTCCAAGAGTAAGCGAATTAATATTAAGTCCGCCAAAATTAACGCTTGTATGGTTAGGCGAAGTGCCTCTGAATCGAATCATCGAAAAGCTGCCTGCCATTGTTTTAATCGATACCGGAGTGAATTTGAACAGTACCTCATCGAGGCTTGCATCGCTATTGGCATCGAATATACGAGCTTCTATTTTTTCAACCTTAGCCCCCACTTGATACCTGTTAATACTATTACCCGACACTACAACCTCTTCAACGTGAACTGTATCGGGCAGTATATAGTATTTATTATCGGTAGCAAATACACCTTTCCCTGCAAGTATTAACAGTATAATACTATACAACTTCACACTTATTACCCTTATTGAAAATATTGATTTCATACCTTTAATAAAACCTTTACCCCGAGGCTTTTTATTAAATTAATTGTTATGAATTATGGCAGGTCTTCTGGCTTATCCCAACTTTCGATGCCTTCCCGACTCTATAGTTATCAGAGCAGTGGCATTGCGGTTCAAAAGTCATTTCCCTTTCGGGTAGGATTCACAGCTGCGGGTACAGCTCCGGATTTTTAGTTTAACTAAGCACCGGATTCCCTTTTTATCTTACTTAATTGATACAACTAAGAAAAGAACCAAATTCGTTGGCAAATATATAAATAATAATTTGACAGTGCTTTAGTAATATTGATTAAATATTCTGAGACCAATAAAATCAATAAAATGATTTGCAAAGGAATTGATGTGGAAGGGTTTTAACAATATTGGGAAAGGTTGAAAGGTTGAAAGGTTGCAGGGTTGCAGGGAGACTGCCGACTGAAGATTGCTACAAGTATCAAGTTGCAGGTTACACGTTTTTTCATATTTCATTACATATCACCTAATTTTCATATTCTCAAATTCCTTTATTTCCAAATTCCCTTATTTTCAAATTTATCTCTTTCCATACATAAGCCTGTTAAGCTCTTTAATGGTACTAATAAAATTATAAGGAGTAGGGCGGCAGCTCATAGTAGCATCAACAATAAACACTTTATTGTTTTTAACGGCACTTAACTGAGGATAACCTTCCCACATCTCTTTCTCTTTTTGGCTAACAATACCCATAGTAACAATAATAATATAATCGGGGTTTTGTTGAATAACCTTTTCACGCGATATAGTACCCGATGTTTGGTCTGCTGCAATATTTACACCCCCCATAACATCAATATAGTCTTGCATAAAAGTACCCGGTATAGCAGTAAATAAAGGTTTTGAACCTATTTCAATAAACATTTTCGGTTTTTTCCCTTTTGGAATTGTATTTTGAATTGAAACCATTTCTTTCTTAACAGAATCAACATATTGCAGTGCTTGAGCTTTCTTGCCAACCAGTTCGCCAAGCCTAATAAATTGGGTGCAGGTTTCTTCAAAGTTTTTAGGCGATGCAAACATCTCAGTGTGTATGCCCATTTGTTTTAAGCGTTCTATTTGAGCAGGTTTGAACATGGTAGTATAAATAACCAAATCGGGTTGAAGCATCAACACTTTTTCCATATTCATTGAAATAGCCGAAGCTACCACCAAATTCTCATTTGCAGCAAGGTCGCAATAACTGGTAACACCTGCTATTTTATCTTCACAACCTAGCTCTGTGAGGTTAAATGATGCTGCCGGAGATAGTGAAACTATCCGTTTATATGTTTGTCCGTTTAATATAACAGAAATGCATATTGATAATATTAGCACTGTTGTTTTCATTTTTAAATTCTCATATTTCATAAATTCCACATTTAGTTATACAACAACTAATTATGTATCAATTCAAAAAGCTGTTTCAATCCCTCAGCAGCTCGTGAACCGGGGCGCGATAGAAGTTCGCCGTTCATATTACGAACCCGGCCGTTTTTGTAAGCAGGCGTTTTCTTAAATATTGCGTTGTTTTCAAAAAAATCCATCTGTATTTTGTAATCGTCACACTCTTTTGAATAAGGGATAATTATTGATTCGGGCATTGAGCATACAATTGATTCTGCCAAATTATCTTTATTGTAATCGGTTAGAACGCCACCCAGTTTTTCAACCAAATTATTTGTATGGCATAAAGGCTTATGACCGCAAAATTTTGTTGAAGTACATAAATAGCAAACCGTTACCTTATTCATTGTTGATGCTTTTCGGAATAAGCTTTCAAATATAGTTTCAATATCAGTAGCCATAATATGGGCAACATCGTATTTTCCAATTGCTTTACCCAAATCTCTAATCATTTTAGGAGCATCTAGCAATTGGTCACCTTCAATTTGGTATAGCTTTATCCCTTTAGAGGTAATAGGCTCAAGCTTTTCGGCCTTATGAAACGTGGTAGTAATAATTATATCGGGGTTGAGCCGGAGTATTTCATCAATTGAAGGCGATGCAAATGCACCAACCTTAGCAATTCCATTAACCTGAGCAGGATAGTTGCAATGATTAGTAACTCCAATCAAACTATCACCCGAACCTAAAGCAAAAATGGTTTCGGTAATACTCGGAGCCAGTGATATTATTCTCATATACTTATTTGTCGTTTTTATATTTAACACAAAACTTTAGTGAAAGTTCTATATGTTGTTGCCGACAAAGGTTTGCTTATTTTTTAATTAATTCAAATAGCAGAACCATAAAAACTATAAATAGAGTAAATCGAACTTATCGGCTAGGTATGTAAAAAGTAATGATAAACCGAAAGCCAAAACAGGAGCAATAACCCACATTATAAAAAACTTATTAACCTGAGTTTGCCTGAAAATATTTTTAAATCCAAGCTTAGCCGTTCCAATACCAATAATTGCACCAACATTAAGCTGAACCAATGAAGTAGGTATTCCTTTAAAAAGTGAAGCCGACATAAGCAATGTAGCCGATATAAACGCAATAATTACAGCTTCAATTTTACCGAATAATACAATTTCTTTACCTGTATTCTTTACAACTTTATAACCAAAAATAGAACTACCTATTGCAAAGCAAGGAGCAACAATAAGAGTTGCCAATATTAATACGTGTAAATAATTTGAGGGAGAAATATCTAAAATATTAAAAGCCAAACTCGAAAGTGGTCCTACTGCATTAGCAACGTTGTTAGTACCAATAGAGAATGCAACATACATCGACATTACAATAATTAAGCCTTTGAGAACAAAACTTTCATTTATTTTTTTCGACATAGTATAACCCCGCTTACGAATCGGTTTATAAATATACTTACCTATTACAAACGAAATAATAAATGCAGCAACAGGCATTATAAACCATGTAGGAATTATTTCATAAAATAATTTATTGCTATTTAATGAATTGAAATATACTGCCGGAGCAACAACTGCCATAACCGTTGATTGGCTGGTAGACTGAGGAATACCCAAAATGTTTGAAATAAAAAGAGAAACAGCAATAGAGAATAGTATAACAGATACTATGGTAAATGTCATCATTTCCGGAGCAAGAAGCCCTTTGCCTATTGTTTTAGCTGTTTGTTCGCCCCCAATTATTGCCCCGGCAAAAACAGCCAACCCAAACAAACCGGGTATCAAACTCTTTTTGATAACATTAGCACCAAAAGCTGCCGAAAATGCGGGTGCAGTGCCGCTTCCTCCCATATTTATAGAAAGAAACATTGCAATAATAAATGGAATTAAAAAAGGTATCAACATATATTAATAATTTTAGTATTTAAAAACTCAAATCTATTCCATTATTAAAAAAGTATGATAATATAAATAACCCATTTTTTATTTGGGCATTAATACTGATTATACAGTGTATTTAATGTGTATTGAGGTAGCTTAAAAGCTAATTGAAAAACAATAGGATTTAAGTCTAAAAAAAATAGTTAGACATCAGTGAAAAAAAAACATCCTGAATAAATTGCATTTTTACTTTTTTTTCAACAAATTGCGAAAATTCAAAATTAAACGTTCTCCAATGAGCAAAGAAAAATTTTCATTAGAATTCGAAGTACACTCATCGGTGAAAGTGCTTTTCAACAGGCTTAGTACTGCCGGTGGTTTAAATGAATGGTTTGCCGACGATGTTCGAGTGCAGGGAAATAAATACACATTCACCTGGGACGGAGTAGATCAGGAAGCCGAAATGGTTAATAAAAAAGATTTAAAATACGTTCGGTTTAAATGGCTCGACGAAGAAGACGAAGAACGCTCATATTTCGAATTTCGAATTAATGTTGATGAACTTACAAACGATATAGCTCTTGTAGTTACCGATTTTGCCGAACCCGATGAGGTGGAAAGCTCAAAGGAACTTTGGGAAAGTCAAATTTCCGACCTAAAACATATTTTAGGTTTATAAATGCATTATCAATACAACATTTTTATAATTCCCCTTTCAGGGGATTTTTTATTTCTACATATTTGTACCCCGTTATAAAAATGAGCATTTTTCTAAGGATTTTACAATGTTTCTGATAGAAAGAGAGTTCTATTGTAAGTTAAACTTAAAATCATTACAGTGAAACGACTTCACCGTTTTATGGTTAGTTCATATATAGGTCCGTTTTTTATGACCTTCTTTATATGTATTTTCCTGTTGCTTATGCAATTTTTATGGAAATACATCGACGACCTTGTAGGAAAAGGACTTTCTGTCGGTGTTATTGCCGAGCTTATGCTTTATGCCTCAGCTAGTTTGGTGCCGTTGGCTTTACCTCTTACTGTTTTGTTAAGCTCTATTATGACTTTCGGAAACCTTGGCCAAAATAACGAGCTTATGGCTCTTAAAGCTTCAGGTACTTCGCTGGTGAGAATAATGTTCCCGCTTGTTATATTTATATTTATAATATCGGTAGGAGCTTTCTTTTTTGCCAATAATGCTATGCCATATACTAACCTTAAAATGGGAGCCTTACTCCACGATGTCAGAAAGCAAAAGCCCGAGGTGTCAATTAAAGAAGGAATTTTTTCCAATTCTCTTGAGGGATATAGTATTAAGGTTTCAGGTAAAAATAAAAAAACAGGGATGCTTTATAACCTGTTAATATACGACCATACCGAAAAACGAGGCAATGTTAAAGTTACTGTGGCCGATTCGGCAACTATGAAAATGTCGGCCAACAACAGGTATATGATTCTAACTATGTACAACGGGCATAGTTATTCCGAAGTAGAAGAAAATAAGCGTAACCGCGACGAAAAAGAATTTCCCCACCAAAAAGATAAATTTCAGGAGCAGCGTGTACTTATCGATATGTCGGGGCTGGGATTTGAACGAACCGACGAAAATCTGTTCAAAAATCATTATCAAATGCTGAACCTTAGTCAGTTGCAATATTCTATTGACTCTCTTAATAAAATATATGAGATTAAAAGGCTTCATTTTGTTGCTAGACTTAAGTTCGACAATTATTATAAAACTGTTAAACCCGATTTTAAATTAAATACTTTTTATGCCGATTCGTTAAAAAAATATTCTCAGTTTCAGCATTTCGACTCACTCTATAATTCATTGAGCCAAAGTGAAAAAGGGAAGGTTATAATTTCGGCAACACAATTAGCCCGAAATGCACAAAGTTTTGTTTCTCAAACACATAGTGACTTAAGAATGCGTGACGAATGGATAAACAAGCACATGATTGAATGGCACAGGAAATTTACTCTGGCTGTATCGTGTTTTGTGTTGTTTTTTATAGGAGCTCCATTTGGTGCAATAGTACGCAAGGGTGGTTTGGGTATGCCCATTGTAATATCGGTACTCTTTTTTGTTATATATTATGTTATAGGCATTAGTAGCGAAAAATCGGCTCGCCTCGGAGCTACCCCGGCTTGGCAGGCTATGTGGATGGGTATTGCCGTTATTTTCCCCATAGGGCTATTCCTTACTTATAAGGCTGCTACCGATTCTGTCATTATGGATATTGGAACTTATTTGAAGCCGGTGAAAAACTTTTTTCAAAAAATATTTAAATTCTTCAGTAAAAAGAAAAAGCAATAGTGAAAATTCTTGTATTAGCACATAAAATACCATATCCACCAACCGACGGCGGCACTATTGCTACACTTAATATGATAACCGGTATTAGTAAAGCCGGTGCCAGTGTCGATGTTTTGTCTATGCAAACACCTAAACACAATTCGGGAGCCGGCAACATACCTGTTTATTTAACAGAGTCAATTAACTGGCATAGTGTTTTTGTCGACACAAAAATCAATCCGGTTAAAGCTATTTTTAACCTCTTGTTTTCAAAATTGCCTTACAATGCCGAACGGTTTATTTCAAAAAGTTTTGCTGAAAAGCTTAAAAAATTATTGCAAAGCAATAATTACGATATAGTACAGCTTGAGGGTCTGTATCTTACTCCATATACAAATATTATTAAAGAATACTCTGTTGCAAAAATATCAATGCGTTCACATAATATTGAACATAAAATATGGGAGCGAATGGCGCAAAAGGAGAGTAATATTTTAAAAGCATTTTATAAAAATATATTGAGTAAGAGGGTAAAAAAAATGGAACATGAAACACTTTCTACTTTTGATTGCCTTGTGCCCATTAGCCCTGTCGATGCCAATTATTTCGAAAAATATTATACCGGGTATCTGAAAGTTTCAACTACCGGAATAACCGATAATAAATTCAACAAAAACACAGGTCAGTACTGTAATACCCTTTTTTATATCGGAGCACTCGATTGGGAACCAAACCGTGAAGGATTAATTTGGTTCTGTAATGAAGTGTGGCCCGAAATTATTAACACAAACCCAAATACTACACTGAAAATAGCCGGACGAAATGCACCTGCCAATTTTCCGGCAGATATTGCTAATGCAAATATTCAGTTTATTGGTGAAATTGAAAATGCCGATGAATATATTGACGCTAATGGTATCATGATAGTACCATTATTTTCAGGAAGCGGCATTCGAATTAAAATATTGGAAGCTATGGCCAGAAGCAAATGCATAGTAACTACTACTATTGGTGCCGAAGGTTTGGGTCTTTTTCATAAAAAGAACATAATTATTGCAGATGATGCAAAAAGTATGACAAAAGAAATTTTATACTTAATAAATAATTGCGATATTGTTTCCGAAATTGGAAAAGAAGCTTATAAATTTGCACTCATGAACTATAACAACACAAATATTACAAATGATTTGTTTGAGTTCTATAAAAATACACTTTTATAATAATGCTTGAATTATTACTCTGGATATTAATTATACTTATTGCTTATTCATATATTTTATACCCTGTTATTATTGGTATAATATCAGTTTTTGTTAAAAGTAAGCAACTTAGTACTCCTAACAGCGATAATCTTCCAACTATAACTTTATTTATAACTGCATATAACGAAGCTGCTTTTGTAAAATCCAAAATGGATAATTCCCTTTGCCTTAATTATCCAAAAAATAAACTTGATATAGTATGGGTTACCGACGGTTCTGACGATAGCACTAATGAAATACTAAAACAGTATCCCGAAGCAATAGTTCATTATCAACCCGAGCGTAATGGTAAAACTCATGCTATGAAGCGCGGTATGGAATTTATCAAATCAGACATAGTAGTCTTTTCCGATGGGAATACCGCTTTAGGTAAAGATACGTTACTTAATATTGCAAAAGAGTTTGAAAACCCCCAAACAGGGTGCGTAGCAGGCGAGAAACGAGTAATAGCCGAATGTAAAGATACAGCCGCTTCAAGTGGAGAGAGCATTTACTGGAAATATGAATCGTGGCTGAAAGGGCGCGATGCAAAAGTAGGTTCATGTATTGGAGCTGCCGGCGAATTATTTGCTATCAGAACAAACCTTTTTATTGATGTTCCAACAGAAGCTATACTCGACGATTTTATGTTGTCAATAAAGCTTGCTATGCAAGGGTATAAAGTCGCTTACAATAAAAATGCCTATGCCATGGAAAAGCCTTCAGCAAATATTAAGGAAGAAATGAAGCGGAAGGTGCGAATAGCAGCAGGAGCTATCCAATCGTTTATTTGGTTATTACCTTTGTTAAACTTTTTCAAGTACGGAATACTCTCTTTTCAGTACATTTCACACAAAGTATTCCGATGGATTATTGTTCCTGTAATGCTTCCAGTATTATTTTTTGTAAATACAGCTCTTGTTGTAAAACAAAACTATCAATTAAACTTTTACACTATTTTACTTGCATTACAAATAGTTTTTTACCTTTCTGTAGTTTGTGGCAGGTTACTTCAGAATACTAAAATAAAGGCACGCATTCTGTTTGTCCCTTATTATTTCTTTATGGCAAATTTGGCTATGTGGCGAGGTTGTTTTAAATATGCAAAAGGCAAACAATCGGTTAATTGGGAGCGCGCTCAACGAGCTGCATAGTTGCGGCTGCATTCTTAATATAATAGCTAAAACGCTTCAATAATACTTACGCTTTCAAAAAACTTTAACTATTTTTGCACCCTTATAAAAAAAGAGCAAGCATGAGTACTCTCCACGATGATGAAATAAAGCTCAATACCATTGAAGAAGCTATTGAGGATATTAAAGCAGGAAAATTAATAATAGTAGTTGACGATGAAAATCGCGAAAACGAAGGCGATTTTATTGCTGCAGCCGATAAAATTACCCCTGAAATGGTCAATTTTATGGCAACTCACGGAAGGGGGCTTATTTGTGTAGCATTAACTGAGCAACGCTGCAATGAACTTGAACTGGAGCTGATGGTTGGAAAAAAAGGGAATACATCACACTATGATACCCCTTTTACAGTTTCGGTTGACCTTATAGGACATGGTTGCACAACAGGTATTTCGGCTCACGACAGGGCAAAAACTATTCAGGCTCTTGTAAACCCCAATACTAAACCCGACGACCTTGGTCGCCCGGGACATATATTCCCCTTGAAAGCAAAAGGGCGTGGTGTAATTCAACGCTCAGGACATACCGAAGCAACAGTTGACCTTGCCAAATTAGCAGGGCTTACACCCGCAGGTGTGCTTGTTGAAATACTAAACCAAGACGGCAGTATGGCTCGATTGCCACAGTTAATGAAAATTGCAGAAAAGTTCAATTGCAAAATCATTTCAATAGAAGACCTTATTTCATATCGTTTAAAAAACGAAAGTCTTATAATAAAAGGTGAAACAGTAAAAATGCCTACTGAACACGGAAGTTTTAATTTAATACCTTTTGTAGATAAAGAAACAGGTTTGGAGCATATTGCACTTGTTAAAGGCGAGTGGAACGAAAATGAACCGGTTCTTGTTCGAGTTCATTCATCGTGTATTACCGGCGATATATTTGGCTCACAGCGTTGCGATTGTGGCAATCAGCTCCATTTGGCCATGAGAATGGTTGAAGCCGAAGGCAAAGGTGTTGTTGTATATATGAATCAGGAAGGACGCGGAATAGGGTTGTTCAATAAAATTAAAGCATACAAACTTCAGGAGCAGGGTATGGATACTGTTGAAGCAAACATAGCTCTTGGATTTAAGGAAGATGAGCGTGAATATGGTATAGGTGCTCAGATTCTGAAACAAGTAGGAGTTAAAAAAATGCGACTGATAACCAATAACCCGGTAAAAAGAATTGGTCTCGAAGGATTTGGTATTGAGATAGTTGAAAATGTAAACATTGAAGTCCCTACCAATAAATTCAATGAATATTATATGCAAACCAAACGCGATAAAATGGGACATTTTTTACATTTAAGACACATTAAGGAGTAATTGTAACTTTTTTCTATATTTGCCACTTTATTTGTAAACTAAAAAACATAACAATATGCCGGGTACAGAACTATTTGGAGCCGAAGAGCGTAAAGAAGTAAATGACGTAATGGAAACAGGAGTATTCTTCCGTTACAATCACGATAATATCCGTAATGGAATATGGAAAGCTAAAACTTTCGAACAAGAATTTGCAAAGTTCCACGGCGTTAAGCACTGTCATATGACAACCAGCGGAACCACTGCCGACGTATTGGCTTTAACTGCTGCCGGTATTGGTGCCGGCGACGAAGTTATTGTTCCCCCTTTTACTTTTATTGCTCCTGTTGAAGCAGTAATAAGTATTGGTGCTATACCGGTATTTGCAGAAATAGACGAAACACTCTGTATTTCACCTGAAGGTTTCAAAGCTGCTATTACACCAAATACTAAGGCAATTGTATTAGTACATATGTGTGGTTCAATGGCAAAACTCGATGAGATAATTGCTATTTGCCAAGAGCATAATATAGTACTTATTGAAGATACAGCACAGGCTATGGGTGGTTCTTATAAAGGTAAAATGCTTGGAACTTACGGTAAAACAGCTTGTTTTTCGTTCGACTTTTTTAAAATAATTACAGCAGGCGAGGGGGGTGCTGTTATCACCAACGACGACGCTGTTTATGAAAATTGCCATACATATTCCGACCACGGCCATAGCCATATTGGCAATAACAGAGGTATGGAAGCTCACCCTGTTTTAGGTATGAACCTACGTATAAGCGAACTTCACGCTGCAGTTGGATTGGCTCAGTTCCGTAAAATTGACTATATATTGGAAACTCAACGTAAGAATAAAAAAGTTCTTAAAGACTACATGAAAAAATTCTCACAAATAGAGTTCCGTAATATTCCTGACGAAAAAGGCGACTCTGCTACTATGTTGAATATTTTCCTTCCAACTCAGACCGAAGCAGAGAAAGTTGCAAAAGAAATGGCTGCTGCCGGAATACCTGCAGCTTATTGGTTTACCAATAATTACCACTATTTCCGTAACTGGGAGCATATAAAGGAAATGAAAACCGTAGCTCCTGTGGGTGTACAGAAATTCGGCTCTCCTCAGAATTATGCCACTATTAAATTCCCAAAATCAGACGAAGTGGTGGGACGTTTAATTTCTATCATTATTCAGCTTAAATGGACCGATGATGATATGAAGAAAATTTGTGACTCATTTGATAAAATACTAGGTTAGATTTTTAGTAGTGTGTAATGAGATATGAGATATGAGATATGAGATATGAGATATGAGATATGAGATATGAGATATGAGATATGAGATATGAGATATGAGATGTGAGATATGAGATGTGAGATATGAGATGTGAGATGTGAGATATGAGATGTGAGATATGAGATATGAGATATGAGATATGAGATATGAGATATGAGATATGAGTAATTGAAACACTACTCACTACTCACTACTCACTACTCACTACTCACTACTCACTACTCACTACTCACTACTCACTACTCATTACTCACTACTCACTACTCACTACTCACTACTCATTACTCACTACTCATTACTCACTACTCACTACTCACTACTCACTACTCACTACTCACTACTCACTACTCACTACTCACTACTCACTACTCACTACTCACTACTCACTACTCACTACTCATTACTCATTACTCATTACTCATTACTCATTACTCACATACTAAGAAAAAATGTTATACGATTTTAGAAGTTTTATAAACCCAGGATACTATGCTTTTGGTAAAGGTACCTTAAGCCGTTTGGGACAATTAATTGACCGTAGAAAAGAAAACGGTAAAGGCTGGACTGCATATTTGATCGACATCTATTTCAAAGATAAAAATATTGAAGCTAAGCTTCCGATTATAGCCGGCGACCTTATTATTTGGATCGACCCTGTTCTTGAACCCAAAACCAGTTTGGTCGATGAATATGCAGCTCAAATCAAAGCTCATAACCCGCAATTACCTTCTGTTGTTGTTGGTATGGGAGGCGGTACAGCTATGGATTATGGTAAAGCTGTTCGTTTAATGGTAACTAATAGTGGTGCTTCGCACGAATATCAGGGGTTAGATAAAATTAAAAATCCCGGTATTTATTGCATTTGTATACCTACTATTTCAGGTACAGGTGCTGAGGTATCAATGACTACTGTACTTAGCGGACCGGAAAAAAAACTTGGTATTAAGTGCGACTACACTATGCCTGACGAAATAATATTCGACCCCGAATTACTAGATACCGTTCCCGATGCTCAACGTTTTTACACCGGAATGGATTGTTTTATCCATAACGTAGAATCGCTCGAAGGAACATGGATAACAACTATGGGAAAAGCTTTCGCTGAAAAATCAAACGAAATGTGCGAAGATGTTTTCATGAACGATTCATTAAGCCGAATTGAAGCCGATGAAAAACTTATGGTTGCATCTATACTTGGCGGTAACAGTATTACCTATGCTCAGGTAGGAGTGTGTCATGCTTTATCGTACGGATTAGCTCATGTGTTGGGAATTCACCATGGTGTTGGTAACTGTATTGTATTCAATCAGCTTGAAAAATATTATCCCGAAGGTTACAAAAAGTTTAAGGAAATGCAAATAAAAGCAGGAGTTGAAATCCCCGAAGGCATTTGTGCAAACGTAACCGATGAGCAACTTAATGTAATGGCAGCTAAAGCACTTGCAAATGAACATATGTGGGATAATGCATTTGGAAAAGAATGGCGTAATCACATAAATGCTGACATTATAAAGGATTTATATAGAAAAATGTAGAATATGAGTATTGAGATATGAGATATAAGTATTGAGATAAAAATTTATATATTGCTCACTATCCATAGTCTCACTACTCAAAGTCTGAAAATGATGAAAATACTAGGAATAATTCCAGCACGATATGCTTCAACCCGTTTGCCCGGCAAGCCTCTGGCTATGATTGGCGACAAACCTATGATTCAGCACGTTTATGAAAACTGTAAAAAATCGCTCGAATATGTTTATGTTGCAACCGACGATATTAGTATTGTAAATGCAGTAGTAGGCTTTGGCGGCAAAGCCGTAATGACCGACCCCGACCATGGTTCAGGTACTGAACGTGTCGCTGAAGCTGTTAATATTGTTGTTGAGGAAACAGGTATCAAATTCGATTATATTATTAATATCCAGGGCGATGAACCTTTCTTTAATCCCCGGCAGATCGACGATTTGGTTGCCTGTTTCGATAATGGAAAAACAGAATTAGCAACCTTGGCGCAGGTTATTTGCGACCATCATCAAATATTCGATGAAAAAGAGGCGAAAATAGTAGTCGATAACAATATGAATGCCGTACTTTTCAGCCGTTCGCCTATACCATTTGTACAAAATGTATCAAAAAAACATTGGTTAGAGCACGCAATATTTTATCGTCATATGGGGCTGTATGGTTACCGAACCGATATATTATTTGAGATAATAAAACTGGAACCATCAGTAATCGAAAAGGCAGAGTCGTTGGAGCAGTTGCGTTGGATTACAAATGGCTTCAAAGTAAAAATAGGCATAACAGAAATTGAAGAAACATTGTGTGTTGACACGCCCGAAGATTTAATTAAGGCAAATAAGCTATTGGCAAAACTTAATTATTAGTTAAGCTTACGCAAAATGCACTACATATTATTAGATTGAATTTTGACACCTGAATAATAAATATATATTTGCGGAGTTTATTCAAAAAAACAAAATTTAAAAAATGAAGAAGTTTCTAAATGTATTAAAATATCTGGCTTTCCTGACAGTGGGAATCGTAATGTTTTATTTTGTATACCGCGATTTGGGTGTCGATACCATTATGTCAGAAATAACAGACCTTAAGTGGGGCTGGATTTGGTTGTCGTTTGTATTCTCATTGCTAAGCCATTATAGCCGTGCAGTTCGTTGGAATATGCTTATTAACCCTTTGGGCTACAAACCACGAACTATCAATACATTCTTCTCTGTAATGATAATGTATGCAACTAACCTTGCAATACCGCGTGGTGGAGAGTTAGCTCGTTGTACTGTACTATCAAAACAAGAAAAAATACCTTTCACAAAGCTAGTGGGAACAGTTGTTATAGAACGTGCTTCCGATACAGTTTTACTGGCAATGTTGGTTTTTGCAACTATATTTTCACAAATAGGCGTTTTTAAAAAATTTATAGCCAATAATCCTGAATTTGGTGAGAAAATATCATTCCTGTTTTCACCCGTAACATGGATATTGGGTATAACTTTATTTGTAGGTTTTATAGTATTTGTTTGGAAATTTAAATCAAAGCTTAAGCAAATAAATCTATTTGCTAAAGTGTATGATTTATTATCGAATTTCTGGCAGGGTATAAAATCTATTAAGAATCTAAAGCATCCTGGGCGATATATTGCTCATAGTGTATTTATTTTTATCATGTATTTCTTAATGATGTATGTAGTGTTTTTTAGTTACGAACCTACATCAACATTAGGGCCTGTTGTAGGATTAACAGCCTTTATAATGGGAGGTTTAGCTATGCTTGCTCCGGTTCAGGGAGGCATAGGAGCATGGCATTTTATGGTAATAGAAACACTTTTTGTTTATGGTTTAGATAAAGGCGACGGCAAAATATTTGCTTTAGTTTGTCATACTTCTATGAACCTTTTATTAATAGTTATAGGAGTACTTTGCGTAATACTTTTACCAATAGTTAACCGTAAATATAAGGCTCAGAAAGCTGCTGAATCATCAGAATATGCTAAAGTAGTTTAGCTCTCCGTTTATTGCCGTTTTTATAATTAACATATTTCTTGTTTTCTCAAGGCATTATTCCGATATTTAATCAATTATACTGATTGAATTAAGTGTATGCTCAGAAATATTGTAATAAATCTATTAATAAGTATAGCATTTTTGCCGCTTATAAAAGCTCAGCAATACACTTGTACTCAGTCCAGATATTCTGAAACATCTGAATTATATTCAAAAGCACTCGAATTAGTAGCCGATAGTAATGAAAATAAGGCTATTCCTATACTTAAACGTATTACCGCAAAAGATACAGCATTTGCCGACGCTTGGTATCTTTTAGGAAAGATCTATCATTTTAAGGCAATAGTATCGCAGTACGATATGATGCTCTCGGCTAACACAGCTTACTACTTTAATAAAGCAGAAAAGTGCTTTCTTAATTCAGTAGTTCTGTGTAACCGTATCGATAGTTATAATGCATATTTTTATTTAGGTGAAAATATGTTTATTAACAGGCAGTACGACCTTGCCGGCCTCTATTTAAAACAATATAAGCAGTTAAATACAGACAATGAAATAGCATTGAATAAAGCAAATGAATACTTGTATAACTGCATTCAATGGGAAGAGTGGAAAGATTCTGCTAACATAGCCGATTATGAAGAATTAAAAGGGGTAAACACTGTTAACGACGAAACCGATGCAGCTGTTTCAAAAGATGCTGTTTTTGTAATATACCGCAATAAGCTTAAACGTAACCCTAGTATGTCTATTTACAACACACCTGCCGAAAAATGGGTTTACAGCTATTTGGAAGGGGTTGACAGTATAAATAAACCGGTATATTCTTCTAAGTACAGTATTATAAATATTCCCGACGATTCCGAATGTCATGCACTATTACCATTCAATAATTCAACAAAAGTATTTTTAACTACTGAACCCAAACAATCAACAGGAAAGAAAGACCCCAATAGTGTCGATATATTTCAGGCCAATTTTGAAAATAAAAAGCTTTCAGAATATTCAAAACCGAAAAATATAAATACACCAACCAGTTTTGAAGGTTATCCGACTCTTACTGCCAATGAACAAACTATGTATTTTGTGAGTAACAGAAATGCAGGTGTTGGAGGGATGGATATTTACGAAACTAAAATGAGTAACGATGGCAACTGGATGAAACCTGTAAATTTAGGAAATGTTATTAATACAGTAAACGATGAAATAAATCCGACTATTACTGCCGATGGTAAACATCTGTTTTTTGCATCCAATGGTCATTTTGGCTTGGGAGGTTTCGATATTTTTGTTTCGCACAAAACCGATACAGGTTGGAGTAAGCCCCAAAACTTGGGTAAGCCTGTTAATTCATACGACGACGATAAAGACTTTACTTTTTCATCGGCTGAAAACTATGCAATATTTGTACGCAAGTATTTAAGCCCCATAGGCGGTTGTGAAATATACAGAACCAAATTATCCAATTTTATTGAATGTAACCAAAATTCCATAGTATCAGGCATTATCCTTGATCATAACAATAAAGTTTTATCAGATATTGAACTGAATATTATAAGTATGCTTACTAACGAACGAATACCCGTAGTATTCGATAAATATACCGGACGTTTTAGTGCAGTAATTCCTAATATAGAGCACCGTTATTTATTTAGTATTTCTAAAGAAGGTTACAGCTTTACCGATAAAATTTTGAATACAGTAAAAGGGGCAGAATTTTATTATAAGAGTGTAAATATGTTTCCTATTAGAGTTGGTGAAAAATTTGAACTTACCGGGCTCGATTTTCCAAAAAATAGCTTTGTCTTTGAAGCTTCTGCCAATATATTACTTGCCGACTTTGTTGAATTTATGCAAGAAAATATAGCTGTTAAAATTAGGATTAATGGTCGTATGGCTACTGTAGATGACCTCAAAACCCGATTGTCGGAAAAAAGAGCAAAATCAGTTTATGACTATCTGATAGAAAAAGGGGTAGAGCAGGAACGCTTACAGTATGAAGGATTTTCTTCCAGTACAGGTAAAAATAGTAGTTTTATTGAATTTGAAATTATTGATGTAGATTAAACCCTAATTATGCATTAGAATTGAAAAAATGATGGTAAATAGAAGCAATGCAGTAGGTTAATGAAAAACATCAGTCAACCATCTGGGTTCAACCCGCTCTAATTCGTTGCATTAGAAAGACGCTGGTTACTAATTGATTAACGTTAATTTTAAAAAACTAATGCATAATGCGGGTTAAACTTTCTTCTTATTATATCAGATGGGGCTGTCCAAAAACTTCAGATTAGTCACGGGGTGAATTGCTAATTGTTAGCTATACAGTAATTTGTCATTTGAGAATTCTAACAAATCTATTCACCCCGTGACTTTTTGGACACCCCCATTATTTTCTCTTTTTATACAAAATCAGTATGCTTTTATTTTGTAGTATTACTTTTATAACATACTATCATATTCAGGATAAAACATATATTTTTTGTAACTTTGTTTCTGTTCAATTTTAATGTAACTATTTATTTAACAGTTAAATCTGGTATTAACTAAACATTCAAATATCATGAAATCATTTTCACCCCCAATTAAGTATTTCGTCAGATATGTTCTGACACTTACACTAAGCTTCTTAAGCCTTGTATTCTTTGCACAGGATATGTCAATTGAAGTTGTAAAACAATACAACGGCAAACCTGTTTCCGGAATTGTGGTAACAGTAACACAAAAAGACAATCCACAAACCACGTACGATGAAACTACTAATATTTATGGTGTTGCAAAATTTTCATCGCTTATTGACGGAAAAGACTATATTGTTGATATAAAAGAATACAATAATGGAATAGTACTATTTGATGCTTTTAATAATCAATTTACAAGAAAATTAGCAGATCCTTTGTTACTATGCCAGTTAACAAGTAAAGGAGTTCATGTAATTAATCCGGACAAAGATATAGAGTTTGATAAAACTAATGGAGCCATTGTAAAATGTATCAGTAGTATTGTGGCAGAATACCCTTTAATTTATATTCCACCTGTATTTAATGGGTTTAATGTAAAATCAATTGCTCCCGGAGCTTTTAAAGGGATGGGTATTCAAAACATAGAACTACCCGATGGGTTAGACATTATTGGAGAAATTGCTTTTGCAAGCAATAAATTCAATGGAATGAAATTACCGGCACCAGCCGCTGCATTTAATAAATGGAGCTCATCAAAGGGGGTTATTATTCTTCCCGGAACTTTTGTTACCGACTTATCATCGGAATATAAAGCCATATACGATGAAAGTAGTGTGGCTCCCAATCCCGATCAGGCTCCGGCCGGTATGGAATACTTTAACTCCAAAAACGGATTTCCCGACGATATAACAGGTATTGCGTTCCTTGGCGGAACATCACAATTCGGGTTTTTTACCACTTCTGAATATTTATACCGATACACCATACTTAGTAACAAAATCCAAGCAAATCCGGTTAGAACGGATATTCCCGGAGGTGGTAAAACAATTGCAGTAAACCCTGCAAATGATAATCTTATTGTGGTTAATCCTGAAGGTAAACCGGCATTATTTGCTGATGCAAGTACATTATTAACCAATAAAGGGGTGCCGGCAAACTATCCTAATGGGAATTTCTCTGCTTCTGCTTCTGTATACAATAACACATATTACTTGTGTTCCGATGTTGGTAATGGCGTTGCTGTTTTCGATGGTTCAAGCTGGTCAAATATTATTTATAAAGATAATGTTTACGATGCTGTATACGATGCAAATGCTTCAAAAATGCTTTTTTCACTTGACGATTATTTATTATATAGTGATTATATAAAATTAGATAACGAATATACCCGTGGAATAAAAAATATGTGCTATGCAAATGTTCAGAAACATTTATGGTTACATGACAAATACAAAAATGTAATTTATATTTATTCTGTCTCAACAAATACATTAGATGCCAAATTAACAGAAAAGTGCAATTCGGTTATACCTGAAATTGGACAAATAGTTGATATAAAATACAAAGTAGGAGCTTGGGGAAATAAGGTGTGTATTGCAGGGGAAAAAGGAATTGCTGTTTTGAATAATTATCAGGAATGGAAGGTATATACAGCAGGTTTTAGAGCTTCAATTACTTGTATAGAAATTATTGACAATGGAACAATATGGGTAGGGACTAAAGGAGCCGGTATGGTAGCTATATACCCCGAAGTAAAAGGTGAGGTTACTGCAACAAACACCCCCGGCAGCCTTCAGGTTAAGTTCGATGCCAATTTTGCATCAATAACAACTGAGGCTAAATACTACTTTAACTTTGACGATGGAAATGGAAAATCAGTGTATTCACCTAATGGGGGTGCAGTTACATATACTCACACTTATGAAAAACCGGGAACTTATAAGGTTTTTGTTACTGCAGAAAGTGCTATTGGAGAAACAGGTAATGCAAGCTTATACGTTACCGTAACTGCCGAAGCTACTCCTTGTGCTTTTGCAAATTTCACAATTTCACAATTAGGAGGTGGTACTATTTCATTAACCAACACTTCGCAAGTTAATGGTACACCAAAATACAAATGGGATATGGGCGATGGAACAGGATACGATTCTGTAAACATTTCAAACCATACATATAAAGACAATGGCTTTTATACCATTTATTTAGGAGCATACAATGCCGATAAAGATTGTTATAGTGAAACCAAACGTGAAATAGAAATAAAAGATGCACTTGGTGAAAATACAGTAATAAGAGCATCATTTTCAAGTATAATAAAGGGTGATACTGTCGATTTTATAAACAGCTCAACAGGCGATATAGGTGGATACTATTGGGACTTTGGCGATGGATATACTTCTGAGATGCGCTCTCCGCGACACATATATAAGGAAGCCGGAGTATATGATGTTAGGTTAGTTGCCTACAACGATAAAACCGGTCAAGCCGATAAAATATATAATACAATTGAAATTAAAGACCAGGAGCAAAGGTGTTATATTTCATTTACTTATATGGAAACTCCAAAAACTATCTTAACTAAAGTATATTTGAATGTAATGTTTGCTGCTAAATATGTTGGAAATGCCGAAGAATTCTTTTGGGATTTTGGCGACGGCACATACTATACCGGCAACGATACTATTGTTCATACATATAAAGAGCCGGGTACATATGAAGTTGTGTTACAGGCAAAATCATCAGATAAAGTAAATATTACTTCTTGCAATAAATATGTAATGAAAGTGGTAGTTAATCCAACTAAAGATTTAATTGGTTATAAAGATTACTGTACCGCAAAATTTTCATACTACATCAAAGAAAATACTGTAAAACTTGCAAATGAGAGTACAACATCGGCTAATATAGAATTGAAATATATATGGGATTTTGGCGATGGTAGCTATGCTTATACTAAAGATGCTACACATACTTATAGTAAACCAGGTGTGTATTACATAAAATTAACAGCAAGCGGAATTACATTATCGGGTCAAAAAATGATAAATACATATACCATACCTGTTAGAATTTCAGCTACTTATATTCCTGTATACAAAGCCGATTTTAGTTTTTATACAGAAGGTAATATTGTATATTTCTCAAGTACAAGCGAAGGCGAAATATCAAAATATTTCTGGGACTTTGGTGATGGTAGAGGTTATTCTTATGAATCAACAGCTAAATACGAATACAAGAGTGCAGGCTATTATAAAGTTTTGTTAAGAATATACGACGAAAAAACCGGTAAGATTGATGAAGTAGCCAAAGAAGTAGTTGTTTCGTTTGGGGATGATATATGTAAAGCCGACTTTTCATACTTTGCCGATTCAAATGGTATGGTAAGTTTCTTTACCCAATCGATTGGTAATTTTGACTCCTACTCTTGGGATTTTGACGATGGATTAATTTCAAACGAAGAAAACCCTGTACATACATATAAGAAAAGTGGTTATTATGTAGTAGCACTTACTGTTAAATCAAAAACGCTTACTTATATGCACGCTGTAAAGAAACGTGTATATATTAAGCCATTTACATCACAAACCGATACAGTAATTCCGGTAGATGCCGACTTTGCAAGTAATGCAAGTACCGATACTAATGCAGTACAGTTTGAAGACAGAAGCCTTGGCGATGTTTTAGCATGGTATTGGGATTTTGGCGACAATAGCCGACCTTCGACAGAACAAAATCCAGAACACGTATATACTACAAGTGGATATTACAATGTTTGCTTAACCGTTAAAAATGAAAAATATCAAAATACCGATTGTCAAATACTCTCAGTTGGTGATGTTACAGGTAAGCACTCTTCGTACTTTACATACTTTGCCGATAAGGAAAGTAATATCGTACACTTCAATAACCAGTCGGCTGGTGATATTGACTCTTACTTTTGGGATTTTGGAGATGGAGTAACATCGGTAGAAGAAGTCCCTTCGCATACATATAGTCAAAAAGGTTACTATGCAGTTTGTTTAACTACCACACCTACTGTAGAATCAGTAACAAGTGCACCTAAACGATATTGTCAGGACATTAACATTTCAGAAGAGAACATTGATACTTGTACCTATAACTGTGTTTGGCCGGGCGATGCCAATAATGATAACGAAGCAAACCATTACGATATTCTTACCATTGGTATGAATTATGGAATGGAAGGTCCTTCAAGGCTCGATGCAAGTATACTTTGGAAAGGACAAACAAGTCAGCTTTGGGCTAACTATCAAATAGACAGTACCAATAATATGCATGGCGACTGTAACGGCGACGGTATTATTAACCTCGACGATACTTTGGCTATTCGTCAAAACTTTGCACATAGCCATACTCCAAACAAAGAAGAATTTAATAAAGCAGGAGAGTGGACTCTTACCGCCGAAATAAGCGAAATAGTACCAACAAAAGGAGCTGCCACTACTCGTGTAGTACGTACTATTTTAACAGAGCCAAGCGATAAATCAGTAAATGAAATTTATGGTTTTGGTTATGAACTTGAACTTGTAGGAGTTGAAGGGGTTAATTGGAGTGGTATTATTGTCGATTTTAACGGTAACTTCTTAACTCAAACAGCGAATGATCTTATAACATTCTTTACTGTTGATCAGGGTAACAGTAAAATATATATTAGTTTAAGTAAAAATGATCAGGCAAATGTTACTTCGGCAGGTGCAGTAGCTACTGTTTATTTACCATTCCCAAGTGGAGGTGGCGAGAGTATTGAAGTTATTATTACTTCCGATGGCGGTATAAAGGCATCGGGTGAGGAAATAACTATTAAAGGAGGAACAGTCTCGGCTAGTAGCGATGCACAAAAATTGAAATCAAGTAACATTAGTATCTATCCGAATCCGAATAATGGGTCATTTTATATCTCGTCAGTTATTGCCGACGATGATGAAATACAAATTGACATTATTGATATTACAGGTAAAATTATCTTCTCTGATACCAGGACTATTTCTGCCGGTTTAGTTAATGAATTTATTGAGCTTAACAGTATTATGCCGGGTATTTATACTGCCAAAGTCTTAATTAATGGTAATTCTACTATTGAACGCTTTGTAATTAAGTAACATTTTACAAAATATATTGAATAATAAAAGCCGCTTTTTAGCGGCTTTTATTATTTTTAAACTTTTAAACCAATACTATTATTTAGTATAAGTTAAAATATTGTGTACTTTTACTGTTTATTATAAGCTATAATATATGAGATTTCTTTTTTTGCTATTGTTTACTTTTACTGTTGCAACAGCCTTTCCCCAAAGTCCTAAGGAAGAGGAACTGGAGTTGCTTTCGGCATTAAGCAAAGCAAAGGAAGATACTGCAAAAGTTAATATTCTCAATGAATTATCGCTGTGCGCTAAAAATATAAGTGTTGATAAATCAACAGAATATGCATATAAGGCTATTGAACTTGCTCAAAAATCAGACTTTAAAAAGGGACTCGCTTTAGCTTATTTGCGTTGTGCCAATAGTTTTTACTACAAATATGAGTTTGATTCTGCGTTAGTTTATGCCTATAAAAATTTGGAACTTAATAAAGTTCTTGGTGATCTTTTAGCACAAGGTAAGGCAGAAATAAACATAGGATTATTCTATCACAATAAGTCGGAGTATATGAAAGCTATTGAACATTACTCTAATGGACTTAAAATAAGCGAGCAAATAAAAGATAATAAGAGAGTTGCCGATGTATATCATAATATTGGAGCAGTATATTATGATCAGGGAAATTTTGAAAAGGCTTTAGATAACTATTATGCAAGCCTTCGTCAAAGTGAGAAAATAAAAGATAGCTCGCGAATATTCAAAACACTTGGCAATATTGGAGGTGTATATAATCAGCAAAATAAAAATGAAAACGCCGCAAAATTCTTTGCTCAAGCATATAGTCTTGCAAAAGATATAGGCGATGCACGAGGGGTTGCTACTACCGCACAACGATTAGGAAGTATACTAAGTGAGAGTGGGTATGTTGATTCTGCAATGGTAATGCTTAACGAAGCAATTGCAATTTACGATGAAATGGATGATGTTCTGGGAGTAATAATGGTAAAGAACCGTTTTGGTATTTTATATGAAAATCAATACCTAAATAACAATTCATTGGAGTCGCTTGCTATGGCCGAAAAAGAATTTACTGAAGCTTTGGAATTAAATCAAAAACTTATTGATGATGTTCGTGAATTAATTGTTTCATATCAGGGGCTTGGTGAAGTTAAGTTATATCGAGGTGAATTAAATGCAGCAATAAAGTATTTAAGCCATGTACGAGATAAGAGTAAAGAACTCGATTTTTTAATTTACCTTTCTACAGCTTACGAATATCTGATAAAAGCATATAAGCAGAAAGGTGATTTTGTTAATGCTTTTAATACATATGAAATATATAAATCGCTTGAAGATTCGCTTAAGAAAGATCAGAATGTAGAATTGCTTACACAAATGAGTATGCAGCATGAATTTGACAAGCAACAGGAAATTCAGCAACTCGAATATGAACAAAAGCGTAAGCGAGATCGTATGATTAGGGGGTTTATTCTTTCTGTACTTGTTATAGTTGTAATATTTTCAATTCAGGTATTACGAAGCTATCAGCGCAAGAAAAAGGATAATATACTATTAGAAAAGCAAAAGAATAAGATTGAAAAACAAAATGAAGAGATTAAGGCAAGTATTCATTATGCACAGCGTATTCAGCGCGCAATAGTCCCTTCTGAAGAGAAAGCACAACATTTGCTTAAAGATTACTTCCTGCTTTGGAAACCGCGCGATATAGTAAGCGGCGACTTTTGGTGGGTTGGCGAAAAAGACGGATACGTTATTGCAACGGCTGCCGACTGTACAGGTCATGGTGTTCCCGGAGCATTCATGAGTATGTTGGGAGTATCGTTTTTAAATGAGATAGTGAACCAGCAACATATAGTTCAATCCGATGAAATACTTAATCACTTAAGAGAAAAAGTAAAAGAGACTCTAGGTCAAACAGGTGAAGCTAACACTAATAAAGATGGTATGGATATGGGACTTATGGTTATTGATTTTAATAACATGAAGGTGCAGTTCTCCGGTGCTTATAATCCTTTGTTCTTATACAGGAAAGGTGAATTAATGGAAACAAAAGCAACCCGAAACCCTATTGCTGTTCATATTAAAGAAAAACCATTTGAACAAACAGTTATTGATATTCAAAAAGGTGATACCTTATATGTTTTCTCCGATGGATTCCCCGATCAGTTTGGAGGCGACAAAGAAAAGAAATATTCTACTAAACGTTTCAAAGAATATTTAGGTTCTATTCAAAAGCACCCTATGGAAACACAGAAGGTAATGCTTGACCTTGAAATTGAGAAATGGATGGAAAATACCAGTCAGGTTGATGATATTATTATTCTTGGTATAAAAATATAAATAGGGAGTGTGGTATTTTATAAATAAACAGCACCTCCAATATTATCTCTTTCAGCCCCTGTTACTGTTTTAATACAATTAGGTATATTTTCTAACCTTAATACACCAAGAAAAGCAAACAAAAGAGCTTCTTTAAAATCAATAGTTCCTTTATCTGGTATTATAATCTGCGAGTTTGTTAGCTCTTTAAGTTTTTTAATTAAAAAAGTATTATATGCACCTCCGCCTGTAACTAACACTTCCCCTTTTTCCAATTTATTTATAATTAATGAAATCTGTAATGCAGAGTGTTCACTATATGTTCGCATTATATCTTGTACATAATAATCTTCTTTAAAAAGGGGAAAAATATTATTTTCAACAAACTCTCGTCCAAGCGATTTAGGTGGTTTTTGTAAATAGTATTCTATACTGTTTAACTTATCAAATAAAAACGGTAACACATTTCCTTTCTGAGCAATTTCTCCATCTTTATCAAACTCTTTATCTAGTTTCTCTGCCAAATAATTGAAAACATAATTAACCGGACAAATATCAAAAGCTTCTCTTGTTCCATTTTGCTCGTATGAAATATTTGAGAAACCACCCAAATTCAAACAAGCTACATATTTTTCAAATAAAAGCATATCGCCAATTGGTACAAGCGGAGCTCCTTGTCCTTTCAGTGCTACATCGGTTGTTCTGAAATCGCAAATAGTTTTAATGCCTGTAATGGCAGCTATTTCTGCTCCTGAACCTATTTGTAAAGTAAAGCCCTTTGTCGGTTCATGAAATACTGTATAACCATGGCTTGCAATAAAATCGGGAACTATATTGTTCTTATTAATAAATTCGTTAACCAAATTACCTAAAAACTTACCGTACTCAACATTTAGCATAGTAAGCTCAATGCCCGATAAATACTGTGAATGTTTTAGCGAATTAAGAATTTTACTTGTATATGAATATGTTTCTCCATAATTAATTTTAAAACTCCAATTTGCTCCATTTTGGCAGAAAGAAGCAAAAACAATATCAACACCATCTAGCGATGTGCCTGACATTATTCCTATTGCATTATAAGCCCTATTGCTCATTTTTTAAATCAGAAAGTCTGTTTACTGTAAATTCCTTTGCATATATTGCCATATTACCTTTATTGTCAGAAATTGTAACCTCTAAAGATAATATTCCGTTGTCAGGAAAATATTCATCGGTTTCGTAATATAGATAATTATTCTTAGGGTCATATTCAAATAATACCCATTTCCCATTTATTTCGCCACTATAGCTTTTAATACCCGAAAAGTCATCGTCTATTTTAAATGCTATTGTAGAATAAGGAGTTATCACACTACTGTCAGCCCAATCGCCAATTGGTTTAATAGTAGGAGGTATGGTATCTAAAGTAACAAAGTAATTTCCAAACTCTCGGGTATTTAATACCATTTTGCCATTTTCATAAATTCCACCGGCTGAATATAATTTGTCTTTATATTTTTTTGCAAAGACTAATTTATTTTCAAGTTCAGGTTTTACATTTTTGCAATCAACAGTTAAAGTGAAATATTTATGTAACGGTACTGTTTCATTACCTATTCTATAAGTATTTGAATAATTACTATTATCTGTTGTGTCAACACTAATTTCCATTATATAATTGCTATACAGTGAGTTATCAGGTATGGTCAGATTTAGGCATAATGTGTCAATCGAAAAATTATTATCATAGTATACCAAATAACCATTTGAATTAATAACTCTCTTTATAGTTCGGTCTAGTTGTACGCTAAATTTGAGTGTTGAAGTATTTCCTGCCACATCGGCAGTTTCAATATAAATATGTTTTACTTTGCCATCTTCGGGAACTATAATACCGCCGTTTTTTTTCTCTTTATAAACCGATAATTTGTTATTGGGTTCTACATACAGTTTATGTAGTTTTCTTTTAAGTTCTACAGCTTCTTTATAGTCCATTAGGCTGTTAATATAGCGGGTTTCAGCAAATGAGAATTTATCGAACTGGCTGTGGAAATATAATTCATCATCAACAAATACTTTTATGTAATGTACTCCGCAACTATTCGACGAACCATTTAAGTAATCATTTACTTTTAGACCAAGTCCAAAGTTGCCATTTACTTTTATAGTATCGCCATTATGAGGAGTGTATGAACCATTTATTTTTCTTAAGCTGTAAATACTCGCTTTAGGGTTTGCATACTCTGTTTCTGTATACACATATAATTGATATAATTTTGGTGGAATGTTATCTAAAATATCGTATCCTAAAAACAGACCGTTTAACGGTTCCGATGTAGCTGTTTTTCTTATTTCAAAATGCAGATGCGGCCCACCCGAAGAACCGGAATTACCCGATAAGCCTATAACTTCACCTTTCAACACTTTCATTGATTCAACAGCAGGATATAAATCAACATCGAAACTCTCATTTTTATATTGTTCGCTGCGAACATATTTTTCAATTTGAATATTGAACCTGCTTAAGTGAGTATATACCGATGTATAACCGTCGGGGTGAACTATATATATAGCTTTTCCGTATCCTGTAGGTGATACTTTAATGCGAGAAATATAACCGTCTTGTACAGCATATATTTTGTAACCTTCCTTTCCATTTGTTTTTATATCTATTCCGGCATGAAAATGATCGGGACGCAATTCAGCAAAGTTCCCCGATAATTTAATTGGAATACCAACCGGGGAACGCCATTGAAGTGTGTCAAGCTTTAATTGAGCCATACTATTTCCGCACATAAGCAATAATACAACTGCAAAAAGCTGATTTTTGAAAAACTGACGCATATTAATTCACTGATATTAATTCGATATCAAATATTAGAGTAGTGTGCGGTTCAATAGGACCTCCCGGGTGAGGGTTTGCTCCATAGGCAAGTTCACTAGGAACAAATAACTTCCATTTTGAACCAACTGTCATTAATTGTAAAGCTTCTACCCAGCCTTTAATAACACCATTTACAGGAAATGTTGCAGGTTGTCCGCGTTCTATTGAACTATCGAATACTGTACCGTTTATTAGTGTTCCATGATAGTGTGTTGTAACTTTATCGGTTTCTTTGGGTCTAATACCGGTTCCCTGTTCTATAACCTCGTACTGCAAACCGCTAGGCAATACCACTACTTCGCTGCGCTTTGAGTTTTTAGCTAAAAATGCATTTCCTTCGTCAATATTTTTAGCAAACTGTTTTTCTTGTAATTGTCTGAAATATTCTTGCAATATTATTTGAACATCGTTTACTGCTACTTCAAGCTCCGATTCACTCAAAAAATCCTCAATACCCTTTGCTAATAACTGAGCATCAATATCTGTAATGCCTTGCTGTTTCATATTTTGAGCTATATTTATCCCAAAACCGTAACTCACTTTCGCTAAATCTGTTTTTAACATATTATTGTTTTAAATATAAGTTCACAAAGATAGTTTAATACTATTTTTAACGAAATTATATCACTATATAGTTATTGTATTTATGTTGAAATATTTTCTATTTTTAAGCTTTGTTTAATGGTTATAGTCTAAATATTAGTTATTATCAATGAGTTTCTTTATTTTTAATTATAACTGTTTAAATATCAATCATAAAATATATTATTGAGAATAACATGAGCAATATATACTTAACGATAATTCTTTTGATTATAATATTTGGCCTCATAATTTGGACTGTTTATTTGTTGAAAAAAATAAGAAAAATAGATAAAGAAACTAATGAGCCTGATAATGTAGTGAGCAAAAATTGTTCAATTTATAATTTTGACCTTAATGGTAATTTGCAATCACTTTCGCAGGCATTAAAAAACGAACCGTTTGCCGGAGAATTAAAAGAAGGTGATAATATTTCGACTTATAAAAGGCTGAAAAACTTCAATAAATATTTTGACACTTGCATAAAAACAAAAAAGAATATTTCAGTAAAACTTAGTGAGACAAAGAATAGTGAGTATACAAAGCGACATGAAGTAATATTCTCACCTGTTTTTACTAATAGTGAATTGACATCGGTTTCGCTAATTTCAAGCTTTACAGAATTACTCAATTCTGAATTGTCGAAACAACAGTCGCTTGAAGAACAAAGGAATGTTGCGCTAAAACTTGTAGATGAAATAGAAGCTCAGAAAAGTGAGCTGGAACAGGCTTTTAAAAAATCGAGTAAGCACCATATAATGTTGCAAAAAGCTTTACGCAAGATTGAAAGTCAAAAGGAGGAATTGGAGTCTGCTATTACAACTATTAATAAGCAAAACGACGATTTAGAGAGAGCAAACAAAGAGATAAAAGAGGGAAGTCGCATGAAAGAGATTTTTTTGGCTAACACAAGCCATGAAATACGAACTCCATTAAATGCAATTATTGGTTTTACAAATCTTTTACTTAATTCAAAACTCAACGATTCTCAAAAAAAATATCTCGATAATATAAAAACATCGAGTAATCATTTATTGGTTGTAATAAATGATATACTTGACTTTTCAAAAATAGAGTCGGGTAAAATGACATTTGAACAAATAGAGTTTGAGTTTAAAAATTTTATAAAATATACAGTAAATACATTATCGGTTAAGGCAAAGGAAAAGAATATAAACCTGCGTTATGATTTTGGAAGCGATGTGCCGGAATTTATTATAGGTGACCCGGTAAGGCTAAATCAAATTTTAATAAATTTGGTAGGAAACTCAATAAAATTTACCCCCGAAGGTGGTGATATTCAGTTATATATTGCTATTGGTGAACCTGTTGACGATAAAATAAAAGTTTTATTCAAGGTTGAAGACAATGGAATAGGTATACCAAAGAATAAGCTAGGTGATATATTTAAGAGTTTCACTCAGGCCGAAAGTGATACTACCCGAAACTATGGAGGAACCGGTTTGGGGCTTTCAATAGTGAAGCAACTTATTGAGCTTTTAGGTGGCGATATTTCGGTTGATAGTGAAGTAGGGAAGGGGACTGTATTTACTTTTTATATACTCCTTAAAAAGGCTACACCTACCAGCGAACCTCATGTGAAGCATAAGCCGGGTAATACAATAAAGCAAATAACCGAAGCTACTTCAATTCTTATAGTTGAAGACAATGAAATAAACCGACAACTTGCCCACGATACTATTAAAGCATGGAATAATACTATAAAAATAGATAGTGCATCGAATGGTAAAGTTGCTTTAGATAAAATACAAAAAGAGAGCTATAACCTTATACTTATGGATATTCAAATGCCCATAATGGATGGGATTGAAGCAACCAAACTTATACGACAAATGGATTCTCCCAAAAAAGAGACTCCTATAATTGCCATGACAGCCCATGCTTTAAAAAATGAGAAGAGCAATTGCCTGAAAGTTGGAATGGACGATTACATTTCAAAGCCATTTGATCCGGAAGAGCTTTATGCAAAAATTGCCTTTTATGCACCAAAGGACAAAAAACGAGCTGTTGAAATAGTGAATAAAACTTCAAGGAAAGAACTATCAATTGATTACAAAATAGAAGACGGAAGGCTTTTTAATACTTCAAGTTTAGAACTAATTTATAATACTAATGTTTCAAAAATTCTTAAAATAGTGGAGATGTGTAGAAAAAGCATCCCAATTGAAATTGATGAAATAAGTTTGTCGTACCAAAATAGCGAATGGGAAATACTCAGAAACAAAGCTCATGCACTAAAACCTAAACTTGGATATTTGGGTATGAACCCTATTCAAAATATTGCTAAAGAGATAGAAATAAAAAGCCAAAAAGAGACAGAAAGATATGAAATAGAACACTTAATAGCTGAAATAAATTCATATTGGGGAAAAGCTATTCACGAAATTGATGATTTCATAAACGAAAATAAAAACTAACTAAACAACCAACCTTACAGATATGCTATTTTTTTTATTAGGACTTACAATACTATTTGCAGCATCGCTTATAATGCTTCTTTCTTTTTATTTGAAAATGAAAAAAGTAAATATTAAGCTTCATCGTCAACAGCAAGAAAATGAGCTACAACGAAAGAAGCTTGAAGAAACAAATAGCGAGCTTGTAGAAGCAAAAAACCATGCTGAAAAAATTAGTGGTTATAAAAGTGAATTTCTTGCAAATATAAGTCATGAAATTCGCACTCCGCTCAATGCCATAACAGGATATATATACCTGCTTCAAAAACAACTTGACCCTGATAATAAGAATACTTATATCCATAATATTTTAACTTCAAGCGAAAATCTTGGTGTTATAATCAACGATTTGCTTGACATATCGAAAATAGAAGCCGGGAAAATGGTAATAGAACAATTGTGCTATAATCCGGTTACTGTTGTAACACAAGTTATGTCAACATTGAAATATAAAGCCGAAGAGAAGAATATTGCAGTAGAACTGCATCTTGATCCGATGATACCTGACCATTTGTTGGGCGATCCATATCGACTCTCGCAGATACTTACAAATTTGGTTAACAATGCAATAAAGTTTTCAGAATCGGGGCAGGAGGTTACTATAAATGTTAACGGTATTTTGAGAAACGATATTTATGAACTCAACATTGGGGTTGTTGACAGAGGTATAGGTATAGAAGAAACCAAACTGGCAAACATATTTGAAAGTTTTGCACAAATTAGCAGCAATACAGCACGAAACCAAACAGGTACCGGTATGGGGTTAGCAATTGTAAAACGATTGATAGAGCTGCAAAAAGGTAGTATTACTGTTGATAGTAAAGTGAATGAAGGTTCAAAATTCAAGTTTACTATTCCTTACTCAATTGCTCCCCCTGAAATGGTTATAAAGAAAAAGAAAAATACCGATAATGCAGTTGATAATATTAACATTACTAAGCGTGTAAACATACTACTTGTTGAAGATAATGAGATAAATCAGGAGCTTGCAGTTGATACAATTAATTCGTGGAACATGAATTTTAACATTGATATAGCACAAAATGGTATGGAAGCTATTGATATGCACGAGAAAAACAACTACGATATTATTTTAATGGATATAATGATGCCGCTTATGGATGGCAATGAAGCTACAATTCATATAAGAAAGAAAATGGCGGCTCCGAAGTGTAATATACCTATTATTGGTATGACAGCTCATGCACTGCCACAGGAAAAACATACAGCAATGGAAAATGGGATGAATGAATATGTAACTAAGCCATTTAACCCCAGAGAATTAAAACAAAAAATTATAGACTTTACAGAAAAGGAATAGAATATTTGAACATTAAAAAGTGAATTCTGTTAATGTAGTATCTTAAGTTTTTCTTATTTTTATAACTAAACTTATCAAAAAACAAAAAAGCTATGGATGGGAAATACAATATAATACTGGTTGACGACGACTTTATTTTTCTTGAGATGCTAAAAGAATCTCTTAATGATAATCCTGATTATAATCTTATTGCATTTCAAACAGGAGAGGAGTGTTTAAATCATATGCACCTTAACCCCGATGTAATTGTTCTCGACTACTATTTGAACAGTGAAAACGCCAATGCTAAAGATGGACTAACAGTATTAAAGGAAATACATAATATAAATCCTAAGGCAAAAGTTATAATACTTTCAGGGCAGGAAGATGGTAATTTGGTTTACGATTTTGTAAGAGAAAATGCAACAAACTATGTTGTTAAAGACGATAATGCATTTGACAATGTGAAATTAGCTATAGCCGATATAATAAGTAAAATTCAATAAAAAAATAGGGTTTGCCAAGCAAACCCTATTTTTTTATCGTAAATCAATAATTTCAATATCGGGATAATCGGCAACATTGAATTCAAATTCTGATTCCTTATGCTTTGAGTCGGCTTTATTATCTAATATATTCATAGTAATAATTGTTGCATCTTTTTGAAAATAACGGATACCCATTAATTCATAATCGTCTTTAATCCAACTGCGTACTTTAAAGTATGGTTTGTTTTTGTCATTTGGCATAAAGTCAATTTGCCAAACGTTTTTGCCTTCATAATCGACATTGCCGGTCATGCGATATTTAAAATCCATTTCATAAAGTCGAAATATTGATAAAGGATCGTTCATAAACTGTTCTTCCAGTTCCATTTCCTCTGATGCTTCTACATTTGAGATATTTACCTCGTTACTTTCGGGCAAATAAACCCAGCGGGTTTTGCCATTACAATATGTTATAGTATTGTCAATTTCGAGCTTGAATTTTTTACCTTTTGCTAAAAAAGTTCCTTCATATTTTTCAGGCTTTTCTGTTTCAGCATAACTAATAACATAGCTGAACGATATTTCAACAATTTTTTTTGTTTCTACTTTGTTCCTTGTTTTCTTTAAAATATCAAGTGCTTCAGCTTCATCTTGAGCAAATGTTGTTAAAGTAAACGTTGCAATAAATAAAAATGTCAGAGTTTTTTTAAGAATTTCCATTATTCATGTTATTTAATAATTGTTCTAAACTATATTCATCGGGGAGTAATACTTGTCGTGCTTTACTCCCTTCGAACGGGCCAACAACACCGGCAGCTTCGAGCTGATCCATAATTCTACCTGCCCTGTTATAACCTATTGAGAATTTGCGTTGAATCATAGATGTAGAGCCCTGTTGGTTCATAACAACTAAACGTGCGGCATCGTCGAACATTGCATCTTTCTTTGAAAGGTCAACATCAATAGGGTCGCCTGATTCATCGCCGCTATATTCAGGTAAATAGTAAGCCGAAGGATACGATTGTTGCTGTTCAATATGTTTCACTATTTCTTCTATTTCCGGAGTATCGACAAATGCACATTGTAAGCGCACCACATCGCTGCCTTGCGAAATAAGCATATCGCCTCTACCTATAAGCTGATTAGCACCCGGCGAATCGAGAATAGTTCTGGAATCCATCATACTGGTAACCCTAAATGCAATACGAGCAGGGAAGTTAGCTTTTATTAATCCGGTAATAATATTGGTAGTAGGCCTTTGAGTAGCAATGATAAGATGAATACCAATAGCTCGGGCAAGCTGAGCAAGTCGTGCAATAGGGAGCTCAACTTCTTTGCCGGCAGTCATAATTAAGTCGGCAAATTCATCGATAACAACAACAATATAAGGTAAAAATTTATGCCCTTTTGTCGGGTTTAAGTTCCTTGAAATAAACTTTGCATTGTATTCCTTAATATTTCTGCAATGAGCAGCTTTAAGAAGGTCGTATCGTGAATCCATTTCAACACAAAGCGAGTTGAGAGTATTAACAACTTTTTGAGTGTCGGTTATAATTGATTCCTCGGCATCGGGAAGCATTGCCAGATAGTGCTTTTCAATTTTCTGATAAAGGGTTAATTCAACTTTTTTGGGGTCAACCAGAACCATTTTCAATTGAGCCGGGTGTTTTTTGTAAAGCAATGAAGTAAGTATAGCATTAAGCCCAACCGATTTGCCTTGTCCGGTAGCACCGGCAACAAGCAAGTGAGGAGCTTTTGCTAAATCTAAAACGAATGTTTCATTCGATATGGTTTTGCCCAATGCCAATGGGAGTTCGTATTTTGAATTTTGAAATTTCGCTGAAGCAATAATCGACCTCATAGAAACAACCTTTGGTTTAAGGTTGGGAACTTCAATACCCACAGCATTTTTACCGGGGATAGGTGCAATAATACGAATTCCTAATGCGGCAAGACTTAATGCAATGTCGCTTTCTAAACCTTTAATTTTTGAAATTCGGATACCGGGAGCAGGTACTATTTCATATAGTGTAATAGTGGGGCCAACTATAGCTTTTATGTCTACAATTTCAATTTTATAGTGAGCTAAGGTTTCTACAATTTTATCTTTATTGGCTTTCAGTTCATCGTTGCTAACCGATGTGTTTCCTGCATCATGGTCGGCAAGGAAATTAATATCGGGCATTTTGTAGTTCGACAAATCGAGGGTTGGGTCGTAATCGCCTACCGGCATTGACTCAAAAAATTCTTCGTCCTCCTCATTTTCCTTTATTTCAACTTCAAAACCAAAATCAGAATTATTATGTTGTTCATTCGCATTACTATTGTCAGATACACTATATTGTTTTGCAGTATATGCTTGTTCACTGTTATTATTCTTAGTTTGGTGTTCAACAACTTTTACCTCTACTGTTTCCAGATTGTCGAAAGCGTTAAGGTTGTCATAATCATCTTGTTCCGGTTCGTAATTATGGTCAGTATTTTCGGTTTCCGACTCGTTACCGTATACTTTAAAAGTAAATGAGTCATCAGAAAACTCATCGTTGTTATTGTTGTCCGAATTATCGGTATTTGTTTTTTCTGTAGGGTTATTTTCAATGTGCTGATTATTTTCAGCAGCAATATCTTGTGTTTCAGTGTTTTTTCTTTCAGGAAATGCAAGTGTAAAATCTAGTTTTATGGCTTTTTTTACTATATCGATAAATGAGTTGAATGAGAATGCAAGAATTGCAAACAGAGAAATGAGTAAAAGGAATGCCGTGCCTATTTTACCAACAAAAGCATTGAACCAACTACTTAAAAAGTAACCATGAGCACCACCGGGAAGGAAATCGGAATTGTGAAACAGGTAACCAAATGCTATGCTAACCCAAATAGTGTATATTATTACGTACTTGAAAGTTTTTCGTATGGGTAAAAAGCGAAAGCCTAGCAAACGGAAGCCTAATGTTGCAAATATTAGCAAAAAGCCAAATGAGGCTAAACCAAACCAGTTGTGAATAAAAACGTGTGATAATATTCCGCCCAGCTTACCTGCCCAGTTTTCTATTTCGATAGTAGAATCAAATATGAGTTTGAATGCCGAAATATCGAGTTTACTTTGGTCGGCTTTCCATGTAAAAAGATATGAGATAAAACCGAACAATAAGTATATTGTAAAAAACACTGCAAACAATCCTAACAGTAGTTTTATTCTTTCATCTTTCGATACCGGTGCTTTTAATATTTTCTTTTTGTTGTTTGCAGTTTTAGCCATTTGCTCCTTTTTTTGGCAAAAATAACATTTCGTTACCAAGGTTCAATACTTAATAACGATATTCTTTCAACAATTAATGTATGATAAGAGTAAGATTATGAAAAAGATATAAACAGGTAAGATTTTTAATTAAGCAAGCTTGCAATAAGCTCATCAACAATTTCTTTGTCAACGCATTCATATCCTTCGGGGATATCGAAAATGTTGTTTTCTATATCTATATACTTTATTTCCGATGCAGTTATATGCATAGGAATATTGTTCATATCTAGTTGAAATTCCATAAGAACACCCGGAATTTGAGCAAAAGGGGTTCCGAAATTAGCATCTTTTATGTCTATTTCAGTTGTATAAAATACATCGAATATAAGGTCTTTTGAAGGGACTCTCACTATGGCGTGTTTGCAGCATATATCGCAAATTCTTTTTGTGGAGTCGTCGAACTGAACTTCGATATTTAAGTATGAAGTAAGCCCCATAAAATTATTTGAATCGATATTTTTATAGTAGTATTTTTTATTAAGAACCTTCATGAGGGTGAAAATGTTTTTATCTCGGCCGGTACGTAAAAATCCCGATTTAAATATACCCATCCATCCTTCAACATTCATTGAGATATTGTCGTTTTTGAAAATCATTTTGAGTTCTTCGGGAAGAAGGCTGATAAGAGGGTTCGATTCTGCACTTTCTAAATACTCAACGGTATATGTTATTTCTCCTTCATCGCAGAGAAATTCTTTCTTTATACTTTTACATCCTCCAAGGAGTAATAAAGACGATAAAATAATATAGGTGCTGTTCTTAATAATATTCATTGCAAAGCAAAGATAAAAATTTATTCTAGTGGTCAATGGGTTGTGCTATTTTTTTTATCATTTATATCCTAATGTGTGATTTTAGTATCAAGTATCAAGTACAAAGTAAAAAACTACACATATCTTGATACTTGATACTAAAAAGCTATAATTGCAAAGGTCAGAATATCAATACATTGAGTAATTCTTCACATCGAACTCACGTTATTATTATCGATTGCAAAAGGGGATAAAAAAAGCTGTCATAAGACAGCTTTTTATAGATTCAAATTTAGAATATCCCTTTAATACCCGGAAGCTGTCCCACCAGTGCAAGTGAAACAACACAAATAATAAACATAATACCGGGGATAATTAGTTTTTCGCTTAGTTTAAGTTCTTTAGCTCTTTCAGGGTCGCCAATAAGCCCCATATTGTCGAGCAACATAGTAAGAGCCCAGCCAAACACAGGGTTTACAAATGCACTAGCAAATATACAAGTACCGGCACTTAAAGCATCTTTATGCTCCTGAACCATTTGCATACCGGCTTCAAGCAATGGTAAGAATACACCTACAATAAGAGCTACACGCAATACCGGAGCCCACATAGCTAAGTCCATAGGATAACCAATAACAGAGGCAAGAACACATAAGATACCTGTAAGAATGGCACCTCCGGGTATTGGGCGTTTTGCAATAGCGGCAGGAATCATATATGTACCCCACGAAGAGGCTAAGTTACCACCACCAAGGAAAGCACCAACAGCCTGACGGATAGATGTTACAGTCATAGTATCGTCAATATCCATAAGTACATCTTTAGCTTTTTTAGGGTAGTTAAGTTCCTGAAATACGCGGTGGCCTAAATAATCGGGAGTCCACATAGCTACAGCAAGAATAGCGAACGGAGTTACTGCAAGGAACTCTTTTAAGCCCGGCCAGCCTAATGTCCATCCGGTAGTTTCTCCCCACCACCATGTTGGGTCAAAGTGAGGTAATCCGGGAGCGGTAACAAAAGCAAAGTCGGCACCCATAACAAAGGCTACAAGCCCTGCAATAGCCGAACATAACGGAATAGCAAGCCAACGTTTACCAATACGGGCAAGAAGAGCGTAAACAATAACTGTAACGCCAATTACTACAAATGAAATTGGTCCGGCATTAGCTCCGGCAAGTCCTGCCTCACCAGCCGACCAAATACCAAAAGCTTTAATTTGCGACAATAATCCGGTTGCTCCAAGGAATATTAACAAACCGGCTCTAACACCTACTCCTGTTAAATTCATTAGTTTTGAACCACCTTTGGTTATAGCTAAAAACATACCAAATACACCTACCATAACCCCAAGTGCAAGAGGGTGACCTCCGGCTGCAGCTATCATTGCAATAAGAGGAATCATAGGGCCGTGTGTTCCTGCAAGGTTTGCATTAGGATTAAGTATGCCTGAAAACAGGATTACAAAAATACCTCCGGCAATTAGTAACTCCCAACGAACGTTTTCGGCAATAAATGCATTACGTAATGATGGGTCGCCACCAAATAAGTTAAATTCTACTGCAAATGCAGCAACCATTGCCGCCACCATTACTATTTTACCTATTGTTGCTGCTATTGCAGGTACTAGGTCTTCAAGTTCAATGTTAAAGTCGCGCATTGGGAGGTTGGGTCTCCAACGTTTAAACTTCATTATTTGCAACTCATGTTCAAGATAATCTTGACGGCTGCTAAATTCTTTTGCTTTTTTTCTTCTTTCCTTATAAGAAGAATTGTTGTTTTCCTGATTCATGCCTCAGTAAAAGTTTAGTTTATGATTATTTTTTTTTATCACAAAAAATGAAGTGCAAAATTAAGAAATGAAATAAGTCCACAAAAAAAAGAGCTCCGAATTATCGAAGCTCTTTTTTTTTATTTTTAAGCGGTATGCCGGTTATATTTATTGTACTATAATTCGTTTTACAATAGTGTTTTCGCCTACTGTTATTTTTACATTATAAATACCCTGAGCAATATCACCCGAAACAACAGGTATTTCGTTTAATCCGTGTTCAATATTTTGCTGGAGTGATAATACCGGCTGACCTATAATATTTAAAACGTCAATATTTATATTTTGCGCAGAGTTGGAGTAAACCGATACATTGAATTGACCATTGTTAGGGTTAGGATACACTGTTACAAAAGTCGATTCCACTTGTTTGTCGGGGCTGCTTATGTAGAATGTGCCACCCTTAACCGGAACATCGGTACCATTGGCTTCAATACCGCCATCGGTGGTAATAATAACTTCAATATTCTCACCACCGCCATCGGGGAATGGGAGGTAAATGGTAGCAACAGCACCCGATTGTGAAATGTTTTGTTGGTCGTTTTTACATAAACTTATGTAAATGGTGCTTTTAGCTATGTCGACAGTATAGAAAGTAATAATATCGTTAGCGGTTTGTGATAGTATTGAGCCATTAAAATCGACAACAATACCGTTCCAGTTTATGCCTTCAACACCAACAAGTTCCAGTTCATAACCAAGACCATATATTTCGTTTTCTGCTTTGTCGCTTGGTTCGGAAAGTATAGAGCGTACTACTCGGGTAGTGGCTGCTCCTTTTGTTGGAACTATTTCGCTTATTTCGGCAGTAAGAGTCCATTCGCCGGCTTTGGTAAATTCTTCCGCATTAGGGGAGTGGCTGAATGCAAAGTTTTGTCGAATAGCCAATGTATCGTTGAGGTTAATAATACCGTCGCCGTTACAGTCGCCATGCATATTGTTGGTACTGTCTAGCTGATAATTGGCCCAAGGTTGTGAGTTTTGTCCTTTCCAATTGTTCGATGCATTTTTACGTGCAGGGCCTTCCATACCATAGTTCATACCTATGGTAAGTATATCGTAATGGTTTGCTTCAAGGTCGTGGTTAGCATCGCCCGGCCATACACAGTTGTATGTACAAGTGTCAATATCAGCGGCATTTATATTAATGTCCTGACAGAATGTTTTACTTGCTCCCGAAGCCGATGTTGTAGTAAGGCATACAGCATAGTAACCAACCTTTGTGTATGTGTGTGACGGCTGTTCTTCCATTGATGTTACACCATCGCCAAAGTTCCACTTATAGCCGACGATGTTACCTGCCGATTTATTGTCGAATACAACCAAATTTTTTGTAGCATCAACAAAGTAAGTGAAGAGTGCAGAGTGCTTGCTTGTAATATCGCCTACTGCTATGGTTTTGCAATTTGTGTTCTGATGTGTAGTACTACGTGCAGTGAGGCAAACATTGTAATATCCGCTTTGAGCGTACTCATGCACAGGGTTTTGAGTATTAACCGGAGTGGTGTTGTCGCCAAAGTCCCAATACAAACCGGTAACATTACCCAGGCTACGATTGTTGAAAGTAACAGTAGAGTCGATAGTAGATGCAGAGCTTACAAAGTCGGCCATAACAATGTTGTTGTCCGATTTTGTATTGGCAGGTACATACACGTTTTTAGTGATAGTATTCAATATGGTATCGGCAGCACCATATTGAGCTACAGTAAGCGATACGTTGTAATAACCTGGTTCGGTAAATTTATGCGACGGGTTTTCTTCATTAGAGTTGTATCCATTGTCGAAATCCCACGAGTATGAATCGGGTTCGCCAATAGAACGCGACATGAACTTATAGTTAATATTGTCGTGGCTAAAGAACACAAAGTCGGCTTTTATATTGCTTTCATCGTATTTTACAACTATTTCTTTGCTTACTTCGTCCATTAGTCCTGTTTCACTGTTGTATATACGGTGAACAACGGTATAGTATCCCGGTTCTTTGAAGTTGTAAACAGCCTGTTTGGTAGTGGCGTGTCCCTGACGGTCGCCAAAGTACCACGAATAGTGAGTTACGTCGCCCTGGCTGTCGTCGGTGAAGTACACTTTAGTACCATCGGTAAAGTAGCTGAAATCGGCACTAAATACAGCGGTATTGTCGGGAGCTATACGTATGGTTTGTGTGTATGTATCCATTAGTTCTGAAATAGCAGGACCGCTTACTGTAAGTTTTACTTTGTATACACCCGGTTTGCTGTAAGTATGAACGGCATTAATATTGGTTGAATAAGAGCCGTCGCCAAAGTCCCAACGGTACGAAACTATAAGCCCTTTAGGGAATTTACTTTTATTAATTAACGCCAGTTTGTTTCCATATACAAATGGTGAGAAATCGGCATTGCAGAACTGGGCAAGTGTTGGAGCATTGGGGTAACTACTTAAATCGGGAGCTGATACAATCACTTTTTGAGTGTATTTGCCGAAGGCAGGGTTTTTAGGGTCTGACGAACGAGCAGTAAGCGATACTTCATAAACACCCGGTTTTGTATATTTATGAACAAGTGTATCGAGATTAATACCCGATGCATACTGGCCGTCGCCAAAGTCCCAGAAATATAAGTCGGTACCGCCGGTTGCCTTGCCTGCAAATACAATATTGAGGTCAACCGATACGCTTGGAGGTATTACTGTTACACTTATTTTGGTGTCGGGAATATAATTACACCATACTTTACATTGAGGAACGGTATCGATTATCTCAATTTTGTTAGCTGCTCGGCTTACTTTATTATTGACAGTGTCGTAAGCATAAAGTATTATGTTGTAAATACCCGGTTTGGCAAATGTATGCGAGGGGTTTTTAAGTGTTGATGTATATCCGTCGCAGAAATCCCAATGGTAGCCGGTAATATTACCTGTGGAGTTATTAATAAGCGATATTCTTTTATCGGTTATTTTATGTCCAAAAGAAGCAAAAGGGGCTGTTACTATATTGGGCGAACCATATATTTCTATTTCTTTTGAAGCGGAAGTTACTTCGCCGGTTGATGTGTTATATAAATTGAGTGTAATGGTGTATTTGCCGTTTGCGGGGTATTTGTGTCCCATTACATTTACCGAGTCGGTGTAAATAGTTCCATCGCCCATTTCCCATTTGTATTTTGGGGTGCCGGTTGACCTCGATTTATTATTTAAGTAAACTCCATCGCCTATTATTCCTTCTATTAAAAAGTCGGCGAATGTGTTATTACTACCGTCATCGACAGTTACATAGGTGCAATTGCTTGCTGATATGCCATCATTTGTCAGAGCGCTAACACATACTTTATATGTGCCGGGTGTTCGGTAGGTGTAATTTTCGGAATAGGAATAATTATAATAAATTATAGTATCCTTAGTATTATTGTCTCCATAATTTGTAGTAAAAACAATACTATCAGAGTTATAATAATCTAAATTGACAGATACATTAGCATTTAATCCGGTTGTTTTATATGCATATACATTTAATTGTTCAGTAGGCGATATTGTTACAATGCCGGCACCGTTAGTACCAATAATTATTTTACCTGAGTTTGTTGCTATTATACTTGTTATATCGGCATTGGGTAAACCATCGGCACGGGTAAATAATTCGGAAGTAAAGCCATTGGGAGTACTTTTTGATGGGTTATATGTATATTTTAACAAACCTTTTTTACCGGCTATCCAAATGTCGCTATTATAGTTAATTATATCAACAATAGAACCAATTTTTTGAGCTTCGGGTATGTGGGTTGTTTCTTTAGAATCATAGTTATATACATATAGTGAGTCGGCAGTAGAATACCATAGAGTTTGTGAGTCAAATTGAACATAGCACATATTTTTTATTCCGGCAAAAGCACTTTTATTAACCATACCTCCAGAAGGGAAAGAATCTCCACTGATATACCCTAAGCTATCGTCGAAAGCTAAAAGAATATTAGTAAAACCTTCGGAAATTATGTCATTTATGTTTTGAGTATTAAATAAAATCTGTGGAGACGGATCTGAATCATTAGTATAGTAAGCTGCAACTCCATTATTAGAGTTAGAACCAAAATAAATAAAATTATTTTCATAGCTGTAAAATGAGCAAGTAGTGTATGTGCCTGTTGGTTGGCTGCTTAATACAGAATATTCGGGGGTTGATTCAATGTTAGCTATTTTTACAATAGAGCCATTATTATTGGCAAGCCATATTTCATTGCTATTGTCTTTGGGGACAATAGTTGCAATGCTATTAAGTGAATCAATTAGTGTAGTATAGGTAAATGTATTGGAGTCATAATTGGCAATAAGTAAGCCTTTATTGGTTGCGAAGGATATAAATTCACCAGTACCCTTGTATCCATTAAATTGTTGGATAGTAATATGGGTTATGGAATCGTAAAATCCATTGCTGGAGTTGTAGAACTCCCAACCTACCGGAGTGGTTTGAGTGGGTGTAGTACCTGCTTTTATATTTATAGATAAAAGCATAATAAAAGCAGCAAGTATAGTTATAATTGCTTTTTTTGTTTGTTTAATGTAGTTTTTGCTCATGGTAAAAATATTTAGGTTAATTAACAAATAACAAAAGTATATTGTTTATATGTAATTTGGTAAAAGATTGCAAGTTAATAATTTTTATAAAAATGGTAGTTTTAATAAATGATTTTTTTGTTGCGGATTAATGCATAAATGCTTAGTGCTAACTTTTTTGAATGTGATTCAAAAAAGTTCAAGGATACAGCTCCGATTTAGCACTGAAGCTAATTTGAAACAGTCCTCCCTTGAGGGAGGTTAGGAGGGTGAACGTTAAATACCTTAACTTAACGACATTGGTCGTGCGCCTCTACAGTTTAATTATTTTAAATTCATTAACCGGTTGGTTTTCTGATAAAACTTTTACAAAATAGGTTGATGATATGTAATCTGTCATATCTATTTTAATTATTGAAAACGGATAGTGTTCAGAATTTGGAATAAAATTGAACAAACATGGTGAGTATTTTAAACATTGGACATACATTTGTGTTGTATGCAAGCCGAGAAGAGAGACTAAAAACCAACTATCTCGCTTCAACTTCACTGCAAATCCGAATCAATTTATTTTGTTTTTCCCCGCGCGCCGCTGTTAAGAAACTTTAGTGCAAAATTAAACCCACACCCCGCAACAGCACATTACAGTTTTGTTTTGAGAGTATTGTTTTGAAAGGTAAAACAAAACTGTAAAGAGCTGTTTTTGCCCACGCACTCATGCCTTTATGAAAAGTTTCTGCTGTAAAAAAGACGGTTTAATTCTATTAAAGTAGTGACCGATACATCAATACCGATTTTTTAGACGGGTCATATTTCGAAAGAAATTTAAAGTCGTGAGATTCATAAAAAGCAATAGCTTCCTTTGTATTTAAAGCATCGGCAGTAACAAAGAAGCACCCTGTTTTATTATTTGTCCTGAAATTATACAAAATAGATTCCATAAGAACAGTACCTATTTTTGACCTTTGGAAGTTTTCATGAACAGCGAACATATCTAATTTCACCGCAGGAAATGTATCCCAGTCCAGTAACTCATACAGAATTTGGTTTGATATATTTTGCCTAAGAAAACTTTTAAATTCTCTGGAAATATTTGCACCAATTCTTAAAAGGTCATTTGATACAGAATAGAATGCAATAGTACAATCATCACAATCTAATATATTAGTAACAGTAAGAAGATGTTGTTGGTATATTTTTGCTTTTTCTGTTAAGAAACTGTTTAAACTTGCATCACCACAAGAAAAAGGCTTAATAGTATAATCCTGTGTTAATCTTGATAGTTTTGTATTGGGAGGAAATATATCTTTAGAAAACGTCATTTGAAATAGTACTAAGGAAATCAAAGCTTTCTTTCATCTTCTTGAGTTTTGCATCTTTTTCCTTTATTTTTTGTTCAGAAGAAAAGTCCTGCAAAGTCTCAGCAAGATTGGCCAAAAAACTTTCGGCATCTTTTCCTTTTAGAATAGGAGTATCTGTAAATGGTTTTGCCATGACTTTTTTGTCTTATATACGTAATACAAACGAATAACGATACAAAGTTAATGCTTATTATTAATATGTTGGTATCATGGCGACAGATTTTTAAGATTATGAAACATTTACCCCAACCAAAAATTCTCGCTTTAACCATATTTTATATATATTAACCGCCTGAAAAATTAAAAGTAAGTGATTAACTCTAACAAAATAAATAATCCCCAAAACCTTACTGGCGCAATGTTTGCAGAGAGAGAGAGAGAGAGAGAGAGAGCTCTTTGCTTAAATATTTACTTTCAAGAAAGTATTTCTTTCAATACTTCTTATGCAGAATACAAAACTGCATCAACTTTACCCCATAATATCATATACCATTTAGAAGCTACATAACTGTAGCTTAAAAGGATTCCTATATCCGCAATACCAACAAAGCAAAATTGATAATTAATTATACAAAACAAGTTTTTATGAAAAAACAATTTTTAACAGGTCTCATAGTATCAGCTATGACCATTAGTAGCGCAGTTGCTCAAGATTACAACATTACATTTGCCATACTTGGCAGCAGCGACAAACCAACAACGGTTAAAGTAGAAAACACTACACAAAGTACCGAAGAAACCCTTACCGGGAATGATGTTTTAAACCTGGTTGCCGATATATCATCAGGCATTAACGATTTGAACTCAAACAATAACAGCTTGCAAGTATATCCTAACCCGATACAGGAAAATGCAACCCTTGCGTTTACAAATCCATCGGCCGATAAAGTTACCGTAAGCATTGTAAATACAGCAGGAGTTCAATTAGCAAATTTAAGTACCAACTTACCTCAAGGTGAAGTGAATTACACACTT
>QKGS01000008.1 GCA_003250355.1 Bacteroidota bacterium | reverse complement strand
ATGAAGAGTATATATTAACTGTTCAAGCATTGCTCCGGTTGAAATATTTTCAATATCGGCATAGTTAACATTATTTTGCAGGCAATTTCTTTTAAGAGTTAATTGAATTTTATTTTCAATGAGTTCTTTGCTCGACAACTCACCCCCTGTAAAGTCAATTTTAATAACCGGGTAGCTTTGTTCCCAGTCGTACTTATCACATATATACAATCCCTCGAAATGTTGCTTATGACCTAAGAAAATTTCTGAAAGGGTATCTAAAAACAGGAAAGAAAGTAGTAGTTGCTACCGTCTTCAATCATATTCAGCGCATCACGTGTTTTATCAATATATACGTAGTTCTCTTTGGGGTCACGTATGTCACGGAATGTTTGTTTGCCTATTGGAAGCTTTTTTCTTTTTTGCATAACCTTTGTTTTGCACAAAAATAGTGTTTTATATTTGCATACAAAAAATAGCACATTGAGTAAAACACTACTTATAACACCACCATTTACGCAGCTTAATACCCCTTATCCGGCTACTGCTGTTTTAAAAGGGTTTTTAAAAGCGAAAAATATCCCTGCTTATCAGTTCGATTTAGGGCTTGAGGTTATTTTATATATATTTTCCCGTAAGGGGCTAACTCAGATGTTTCAAAAGGCTGAAGCTTATAATAAAATTACTTCAGAAAACGCCGTGTATATTTTTGCACTAAAGCATGAGTACATAAACTGTATTGAGCCTGTTATTGAGTTTTTGCAAGGGAATAATAGTACGTTGGCCTACAAAATAAACCAGCGTTCATTTTTACCCGAAGCATTGCGGTTTAGACAAATAACCGATTTAGATGAGATATTCGGTACAATGGGCTTGCACGATAAGGCAAAGTATATGGCAACTCTTTTTATTGAAGATATTTGCGACTTTATAACCGAATGTGTCGATACTGAATTTGGACTTAGCCGCTATGCCGAGCGATTGGGGCGTTGTGCCAACAGCTTCAATGAACTATATGATAGTTTGAATAAACCTGATTCATTTATTGATAGCATAACTATTGATGTGCTTGAAACAGAACTTAGTACTCAACAATATAGCCTGATTGTTATTACAATTCCCTTTGCGGGCAATGTATACAGTGCATTTAAGTGTGGGCAGTATATTAAAAGCAATTATCCTCAAATAAAGATAGCTGTTGGAGGCGGTTTTGCCAATACCGAGCTTCGCAGCATTACCGATATGCGGGTGTTTGAATTTGTCGATTTTATTACCCTCGACGATGGAGAACTCCCTTTAGAACTTATTTATAAAGGGTTGGGTATTACTGTCGATAAATATAAGCGTACTTTTTTACTTAAAAATAATGAGGTAACGTATATTGATAATTCCGATACCGATGATTATTTACCAAAAGAACTTCCTGCACCCGATTTTTCAGACTTAAAGCTCAATAAATATATATCGGTTATAGAAGTGGCTAACCCAATGCACAACTTGTGGAGCAATGGGCGTTGGAATAAAATGGCAATGGCACATGGCTGCTACTGGGGTAAATGTACATTTTGCGATTGTACGCTCGACTATATTAACCGATTCAGCTCCGACACCGCCCAAAACCTTGTCGATAAGGTAGAGCAGGTAATATCACAAACCGGCGAAACAGGATTTCACTTTGTTGACGAAGCAGCACCCCCGGCTTTAATGCGCGATTTTGCAATTGAGCTTATTCGCCGAAATTTGAAAATAACATGGTGGACTAATATTCGCTTCGAGAAAAGCTTTACTGCCGACTTATGCTATTTGCTTAGCGAATCGGGGTGTATAGCAGTGTCGGGGGGTATTGAAGTAGCTTCGGACAGGCTTTTGAAGTTAATAAACAAGGGGGTAAGTATGGGGCAAGTTGTGAATGTAACCCGTAATTTTGCTGAATCGGGTATTATGGTGCACGCTTATCTTATGTACGGATTTCCCACCCAAACAGAGCAGGAAACCGTTGACAGTCTTGAAATGGTTAGGCAAATGTTTGATGCCGGGTTGCTGAAATCGGCTTTTTGGCATCAGTTTGCACTTACGGCTCACAGCCCGGTGTTTCATAATTATGAAAAATACAATATTGCAATAAACCGAGCCAATATAACATTTGCCGACAACGATGTTGACTTTACACACAACTCGGGCATAAATCACAGTAAGTACGGTTATGGTTTAAAAAAAGCGGTGTATAATTTTATGCACGGTATAGGTTTCGATATTCCGGTGTATCAATGGTTCGATTTTCAGACTCCAAAGCCAAAGGTTGATAAACTATATATTGAAAATAAGCTTCTGAATTATAAAGCCGATAATATTACCGATTGCACACTTGTTTGGATAGGGGGAATAGTAAAGTATGAAGAGCAAGCAAAGTTTCGAAAAGGGAAAACCGTAGCATCGGGTTTATTAACAATATATACAAAGCAAAGTGCAAAAAAGGTCTCTGTTCAGTTGCTTGAGGGTAAATGGCTTTGTGAGGTTTTAAATAAAATAACCCTTTCGGGAAATGGCAAAACGCTTAAATTATCGCAACTAAAGTCAGATTATGAGCAGTATTTTGAAAATTTTGGCTCATTTTGGGAATCGAAACCGCTGGAGCAGCTCAGGGAGATAGGGTTGCTGTGTTTGTAAGAGTAACTCTTACAATAACTTTTACCTTATTTACTACATTTGTAAAAAAGCTAACAATTGGATCAATATCAAAAAATACTAACACAATACTGGGGTTATTCTAAATTTCGCCCATTGCAACATGAAATAATAACATCGGTTGGTGAAGGAAAAGACACCCTTGCTCTGATGCCTACCGGAGGGGGAAAGTCAATCACATTTCAGGTGCCGGCTATGGCAAAAGACGGGATTTGCATTGTGGTAACACCGCTTATTGCTCTAATGAAAGATCAGGTTGAAAATCTGAAAAGCAAAAAAATAAAAGCGGCTGCCATATATACAGGTATGTCGAAGCATGAAATAGATATAACGCTTGAAAATTGTGTTTTCGATAAAGAACTAAAATTTTTATACTGCTCACCCGAAAGGCTTGCAACAACTATATTCAAAGAGCGGATAAAGCAAATGAATGTAAACTTGTTGGCAATAGACGAGTCGCATTGTATATCGCAGTGGGGGTATGATTTTCGGCCTTCATATTTGCGTATAGCCGATATTCGAGAACTAATTCCGAATACTCCGGTACTTGCTGTTACGGCTACGGCTACACCTCAGGTTGTTGACGATATTCAGGATAAACTTAGGTTTAAAGAAAAAAATGTTTTCCAAAAAAGTTTTGAGCGTAAAAATCTTGTTTATTTGGTTCGGGAAACAGAAGATAAAGATAAATATCTGCTTAAGATAGTATCGTCGGTAAGCGGTTCCGGAGTTGTTTATGTTCGCAGTAGAGCCCGAACCAAAGAGATAGCAGCTATTTTAAATCAACACAATCATAGTGCCGACTATTATCATGCCGGGCTTTCCAATGCTGAACGCGACCATAAGCAAAAGCTTTGGAAACAGGGTAAAACCCGTATAATGGTTGCCACCAATGCCTTTGGTATGGGAATTGACAAAGCTGATGTAAGGTTTGTTGTACATATTGATGTTCCCGATACATTGGAAGCTTACTTTCAGGAAGCCGGTCGCGGAGGACGCGACGAGAAAACAGCATTTGCAGTAATGCTTTATCACAAGTCGGACAAAACAAAATTGCAACGCCGAATTCCTGATTCATACCCTGAAATAGACGAAGTAAGAAAAGTTTACGATGCATTGGGCAATTTTTTTCAAATACCGGTGGGAGCAGGCAAAGGTGTTTCGTACGATTTCGATATGGCTAAGTTTGTTAAAGCATACAGGTTTAATATTATTCATGCTTTTAATAGTATAAAACTGTTGCAGCAAGCCGGTTATTTGGAAATGAGCGAAGAGGTTGACAACCCTTCGCGAATACTTTTTATAGTAGGGCGCGACTATTTATATAAATACCAGGTTAAAAATGCTGCCGAAGATGCTTTTATTAAGCTCTTACTAAGGTCATATTCGGGTATGTTTACCGAATACCGTGCTATTGACGAAGGCGAACTTGCCCGCCGAGCCGGTGTGAAACCCGATGTTATTACCGGTTATCTAATAAAATTGGGTCGTGATAAAATCATTAATTATATACCCCGAAAAAAAGTACCTCAAATATTTTACCCCGAAGAACGTCTAGGCCTTAAAAGCCTTTTATTCACTAAAGAGAATTACCATAACCGCAAAGAACAATATGAAAAACGGATAGCTTCGGTAATTGAATATGTTACTCACGAAAAATGCCGAAGTCAGCAATTGCTTGCTTACTTTGGGCAGGATAAAGCTACTCGTTGCGGTGTGTGCGATGTTTGTAAAAAGCGCAATGAGCTGGGATTAAGTAAGGTGGAATTTGACAATATTCTTGAAAAAATTAAAAAGCGCGTAAAAGAAAATATATTAACGGTTGAAGAACTAATTGACTCGGTCGACGAAAAACATGAACAAACCATAAAAGTACTTCAGTGGCTCCTCGATACTGAAAAAATTGTCAAAAATGTAGAGCAAAAATTGACTTGGCACTAAGAAGGAAATGTGAGATAGCAAGTTTGTTTTTGACTTCGAATTATTTCCAAGTGTGGTGAATTTTTTTCTTTTATCTCTAATGCATTATGCATATGCAATTGTTTTTTAAATCAATAGCATAATGGGTATCTATACTCTTATTACATATTTCGGCTTCCGGGTTACTTATTACCTTTCTCCTTTCATATATTGCCCTTAACATCATTATTTTGTAAATTTGTAGCTATGAATATTCATGATAACGATAACTTAGTAAATGAACCTGCAATGTCTTATGGCTTGCAGCAAAACGATATTACCGACATATCAATGCTCGATATGAGTAAGGTATATACATATGCTAACTATTTGACATGGAAATTCAAGGAACGGGTTGAGCTTATTAAAGGGAGAATATTCAGAATGTCGCCGGCACCTGCCCGAATGCATCAAAAAATATCAGGGAAGTTTTTTTTATACTATGCAAATTTTCTTGAAGGTAAAAAATGTGAGGTATATTCAGCTCCATTCGATGTCCGTTTTCCTAGTAATATTAGCGACAAAAACCCGGTTACTGTAGTACAGCCCGACATTTGTGTAATATGCGACCTTTCAAAACTGGACGATAAAGGCTGCAATGGTGCCCCCGATTTAATTATTGAAATACTGTCGCCATCTACTGCAGCTAAGGATACATACAATAAATTTGAATTATTTCAGGAACATGGAGTTAGCGAATATTGGATTGTAGACCCTGCAAATAAAATTGTTGATGTATTTGTACTTAACAGCTTTGGTAAGTACGAACTTATCAGAAAGTTTAACGAATCGGACAAGGTTCAGGTAAATATCTTTCCCGATTTAATAATTAATATGGCTGATGTTTTTGCAGAGTAATACATTGTTTCACATATAATATAAAGGGTGATAATTCGGCTTCGCCGTATTCTCACCCTTTACAAATAAAACTCTCAGCAACAAATCGAAAACTCTTTAGTTAGCGATTGTTATTTTATATACTACCTGAGTAAAATTTCAAAAATTTAGTTACTAATTACCTTAAACTCAACTCTTCGGTTCATAGCTTTACCGTCTTTGCTTGCATTATCGGCAATAGGCTGTTCCATTCCATAGCCCTTAAATTCCAAACGTGCAGCATCAACACCTTCCGATATCAGAAAGTCAACTACAGCTTTGGCTCTTGATTCAGATAGCTTTTGGTTTGCAGTAGCACTACCAATATTATCGGTATGCCCCGATATTTCAATTTTTAGAGTCGGATAATCGGCAAGCATTTTTGTTAATCGGCCAAGTTCTGCATATGATGTTGGTTCTAATTTTGCACTACCTGTTTCAAAAAACACGTTTTTAAGAATTATTTTCACGTCTTTTTTTACGCTGGCAAGGTCTATTTCTTTTTCAATCTCTTGATATTCAGTTGCACCCGGTATATTAAAGTTTTCGGAATGGAATAAATATTCATCGGCTTTTACAACCAATCCATAGTTTTTACCCGAAGGTAACGAAACCAAAAATTTACCGGTTGCAGAGTTGGTTTTTGAAGTGAAAATTATTTCATTTTTTTCATTATCAATTATATCGATACTTGCCGATACCGGTTTTTGCGTAAAAGCATCTTTAACAGTACCTTTTACAATGGTTAAGCGAATGGTTTTTATTTCTACACTTTCTTCCATTACCATTTGGGTAACAGGTTTTTCACGAACCGAAATCAGATTGTCTTCGGTACTTACCATAAGAGGTTTCTCGGGGCCAAGGAAAGTAAGTTTGTAAATATCAAACCCACCAAGACCATCGGGGCGGGCACTGCTCAAATATCCAAAACGGCCGCTTGCCGATATAACAAAACACATATCGTCGTCGGGTGAATTTATGGGAGTGCCAAGGTTTTCAGGCTCTGACCATATGCCGGCTTCATTAAGGTGCGAAACAAATACATCGTAGCCTCCCATTGAGTTATGTCCTTTTGAGCTAAAGTACAAAGTACGTCCGTCGGGGTGTATAAATACTGTTTCTTCGTTGTATGGTGTGTTTATGGTAGAGCCCAAATTTCGGGCTTCACTAAATTTGTCTTTAGCATCTTTTTTACTCATCCAAATATCTTTGCCACCTTTGCCACCAGGGCGGTCACTAACAAAATATAGAGTATTGCCATCGGGAGAAAAACAGGCCGATGTTTCGCCAAATTCAGAGTTAATATTTTTTGGCAAATTTTTAGGATATTCCCATTTGTCGCCTTCTAGCCAGCAATATTGTAGATTGCCATCTTTACGACCGTCAAATATTATAAGTATTTGCCCGTCGGGGCTAAGACCAACTGTGGCATCGTTGTATTGGGTGTTTACCGGTTCTCCTATTGTTTTTGCATCAGTCCAGTTAAGTCCATTTCTGGTACTTATGTAAATATCTTCATCGAAACGTCCGGTATAGTCCGGTTTTTTGCCATTGGCACGGCTGCTGGTAAAAATCAATGTAGTAGCATCGGCCGATATAAGAGGGCTATGGTCATCAAACTCAGAGTTTATTACTTTTCCCATATTATCAATAAATGCACGGGAATCCTTACCTTTTAGTTTTTTACCATTTTCACATTCCTTTATAAGTTTTAAAACCTCATCTTTATTTGTGGCTGATGAACCAAGGTGAGCATTGTATTCGCCTAAGGCTTTGTCGAATTCACCATTAAGGTGATATCCGCGACCAAGGGCGTAGTGAATGTCGGGAGCAACGTTACGGTCGAGCATATATGCTTTTTCAAAATATGGTAAGCAGGCAAAACGCTCAATATTATTAAGGTAGCAAAGACCTATTTTGTAGTTTAATTCGGCATTGTTATCGTTAAAGCCATTGGCATTCAAATAATACTCAAGGGCATTTACGTAGTTTTGCTGACCAAACAGATAATTGGCTTCGCTAATGTTTTTTTCAGCGGCTTTAAAGCCTTCCTTATCGTTAGGGAAGTTTGCTTTTTCAAAAAGTACATTTTGTGCAATGGCTGTTTGTGCCAGTAAAGCTATTGCAAATATGATATATGATTTTTTTATCATAGTATTATTTATTGTATGTTTTGTGCTAGTTATTTGTAGTACGATATGTAAGAGTTGGCTTTTTCTATACCAAGTTCCCCGGCTTTTTTCCAGTCGGTAACAGCGCCTTCAAAGTCGCGTTGCATCTCTTTGCAAGCACCTCTGTTGAGGTATGCTGTTGCAAAATTACTGTTCAACTCTATAGCTTTGGAGTATGCTTGTTGGGCATCGGCATATTTTTTCAGTTTCATATATGCATTTCCCATATTGTTATAGGCGTAAGCATAGTCTTTTTTTATCCCTATTGCACTTTTGCAGTCAATAATTGCACCTTCATAATCTTCTTTTTCGAGTTTGGCGGCAGCTCGGTTATTGAATGCCAAATGGTAATCGGGTTTTAACCTTATTGCTATTCCGTAGTCAATAATAGCATCGTCGGTTTTACCCATTTCGCGTTTAAGCGATGCCATATTGTTGTATGCAAGGTAGTTAGTGCCGTCCATTTTTACAGATGTTTGATAATCGGTAAGGGCTCCGGCTTTGTCGTTGAGTTGTCGTTTAACAGCTGCACGATCGCTATAATAATTTGAATTTGTATTATCCATATTTATAGCTACGGTAAGGTCTTCAAGGGCTTTTTTGTAATCGTGTTGTTCAAAATTAACCACTCCGAGATAATAAAATACAACAGCTTCTTTTTTGCCTAGTTGTAATGCCTTATTGAAACATTCAGCAGCTTTTTCATAATTGCTCAGCGAATAATTGGCAAGCCCTGAACCATAGCAAGCATTGCTATTTGTGGCATCAAGAATTATCGCATTATTGAAATCGGTGGCTGCTTCATTGTAGTTTTTAACCTTCATGTATGCAAAGCCGCGATTTATATACGCCAGTGCAAAATCATTTTTAAAACCGATGGCTTCAGTAAACGTAGTTATGGCTCCGGCAATATTTCCACTATTCATTAATTCATTACCCTTGTTAAAAGCCAGTTCGGCTTCCTGGTTTTCGGCCACTTGCAGGGTTGAGTCTTGTGATTCCTGAGCATTTACCATGAGTGTAAATGCTATTAAAATAAATGCAGATAATGTACGGTATAGCATATTCAAATTATTAATTTGGGTTTTGTGGCTAAATTAAGAATTTGAATTAAAAAATAAAATGATTTCTATCTCACCAGGATTTTAAATTTTTAAAATCCGTTTTCTTCCATATCACCATTACCTCCTTCTGTTCTTCCTTTTCGTTCCGACTTATAGTTGTTTATACGGTAACTCAGCGATAAAGAGAATATTGGCGCTTCCGGTTTCATTTCGGTGTATTGATAGAAACTGTTGCTATAATTATCGAATGTATGTTTTCGAGTGCCTAATATGTCGCGTACCTGTAAAGTAGCCGAAAGTTTGCGATCAAAAAAGTCTTGTTTCAAGGCAGCGTCAATGCTGTACATACTGCCTGAAGTTCCTTGCGAACCAATTTTTGCACTCCAGTACGAACCATTAAGTTGTAAACGTGTATTTTTCGACAGTTTGAATGTATTATTAATTCTGGTATTCCAGCTAAAGTCATTTTCAAAACGTTTAACAGAATCGTAGTTAATTAGTAGCGAATAGTTATAAAAGTCGCTCATCCAGTTTATGGTAAACCATTTTGTGGGAGAGTAATTTACTGTAAATTCGCCACCCAGGGCATAGTCGGTTCCTACATTTTTGAATGTTTGTAATATTATATTATTGTTATCGTCCCATGGCATCATTATGCGTTCAGTTTTGTTCTGAGTAATACGGTAATATATTTCGGCCGATATAAATGATTGTTGCATACCATTACCGAACGATTTCTGATATCCTGATTCAAAACTGTTAATATATTCGGGCAAAAGGTCGGGATTTCCTTTGCGTACATTGTTAGCATCTATCCACGAGGTATGTGGCTCCAATAACCACCCTTTGGGTCTTACTATTCGGCGGGTATAGCTGATGAATGTTTGTTGGTCGGAGGGGAGTTTGTAGCTCATATGAATGGTAGGGAAAAAATCGGGGCGGGTTATTTTTGTTTCAAAACTATTTGCCAATTGGTTCAATGTTCTATAAGTATATTCCATACGCAACCCACCCTGATATCCTAAATTTTTGGCTTCACCTGATAGTATGCCGTAAGCAGCATACACATCTCTTTTGTAGTTGGTAGTATTGTTATATTGTTGCTTATTTACGAAAGTGTAAGAGTTGGTGTCGTATTCGTGTAGAGTTGTATTGTCTTTGCGTTGAGAAAGTTGCAACATAATTCCGGACTCAAATTTTCCCAGTAACATTATTATAGGCTTTGTGTAGTCGGCATTAATTTCCAACGATGATGAAGGGCCTGTTTCTCCGGTTATTTTCCCTTCATAAATGGGGTTGCCATAAAAATATGAATATCCTGTTTCCTTTTGTTCTTTAATGCGTGAATTGTAGTTTGTCTTTACTTCAAGTGTATGTTCTTTTTCAAAAATATGTTTGTAGTTGAACCCTGCCGATACAAAGTTCATACTTATATTGTTGTTATTGTCGGTATGGTAAATAGTAGTGTCGAAAATTGGCGATAACCATTCTGAGTACATTTTATTCGATGCCATTATCATATTAAAATTTCCTATTCCGGCATTAAAGCCGAAAGTATTGTTTTCGGAAAATTTATATTCAAAGCCCGATTTTATGTTCCAGTTACTTCGTGAGCGTGAAAAATCACCAAATGCTGTTTGATTTAAAACAGTGTCGCTGTTAATTCTATTCCATCGGTAAAAGCTAATAGTTCCGGGCATATTGTTGTTATTGTAATCGGCTCCAATATTATAACTAAGTTTTTTATTACGAACCTCGACAGTAGCATTACCGCCATACTCGCCGGTATTACTCACCGAAGTACTTATAACACCGCTGATGCCGCTTAGTTTATTTTTTTTAGTAATGATATTTAGAATTCCGGAAGTTCCTTCTGGGTTATACTTTGCCGAGGGGTTAGTTATTATTTCAATGTTTTCAATATTTTCGGCAGGTATTTGAGCCAGAGCGTCGGAGGGGGCAAGTATGGTTGGGGTTCCGTCAATAAGAACTGTAAAGTTGCCGCTGCCCCGTAGGGTAACATTTCCATCAATATCTACTTTTACCGAAGGAACATTTTCAAGAACATCTACAGCCGAACCTGATATAGATGTTAAGTGCTGCGATACGTTTACTACCTTTTTGTCAATTTTATATTCAATAGCCCGCTTTTTGCCAATAATATCAACGGCTTCTATTTCTTCGGTATTAAGTTCCAGGGTAATATCACCCAGTTCTGTATTTTTAATGTTGCTCACAGTTACATTGGATATAGTTATAGTTTTATACCCCATAAAAGTTACCTTAACGGAAAATATCCCTTCATGCAAGCCGCTTACGCTAAAATTTCCCTTGCTATCTGTAACTGCACCTGTAATAAGTTTATTTTGCTCGGAATATATTCCAATAGTAGCATATTCTACCGGAGTTTTGTTGCTTGAATCAATAACAGAACCTGATATTTTACCACCTTTAGTATTCGAATTTTCTTCAGAGTATGCTATAATTACTGTAGCAATAAGTAATAGTGTAAATATTTTTTTTATCATTTTGTGAATATAAATAAATCATTGAATCTCTTTGGTATATTGACGTAGCAAGAATTATAAACTTGTGGTGAAACACATATTTTTTTTAAAAAATAGAAAAGTATGATATGCGGTTGTTTTTTTTATGTCAAAGGTCATTGTTTTTAAAAACTATTTATATATTTGCACTGCACTTCACTTCATTTTGTTACTTTTTCATGGGTTAATTATTCAAGTGCAAAAATTCGACAATTAAGGTTGCCTCCCCGGCAACCTTTTGTTATTTAGTGCAAAATGCTTTTGTGTGATTAGTGTCTATTATTGCTCCTTATAAATACATTTTTAACTTTGTGGCAAAATCAGAAATTATGAATATAGCACAACCTTCAATATATATAGGTAATCTAAGAGTTGATGAACCTATAAACACACTTACCGATTTGGTAGTGGCAGCAATTTGTTTTTATGGTTTTTATAAATTGTCGGGGCGTGAGATAAAGAATAAGGTGCATTTGTATTTGAAATATTACTTTCTGTCAATGGGTATAGCCACATTTGTAGGAGGAGTAGTTGGGCATGGTTTTTTGTATGCATTTAAGTCGCAATGGGAGTTATCGAAAGATTGGATAGTTTTTATTTCGCAGTTTCTGCCCGAGAATAAACTAAATGCTGCAGCCAACCCCTGGAAGCTTCCTGGATGGCTTACAAGTATGTTTGCAGTTATGCTTGTTGAGCGTGCATCGATAGAGTATGCCAGAAAAATAATAAAGCCTTGGCTTGGAACATTCTTTGCCTGGTTTAATGTATTAGAGCTATTGTTTTTTATAATTATTACATTTTCAACTCTTAACTTTTTCTTTGTTGAGGTGCATACCTTTTATGGATTCATGATTATAGTATTGAGTTTTAATCTTATAATATTTTTCAAAACCAAAAGTGCCGGCAGTAAGAATTTTTTAATGGCAGTAGGTTTTGCAGCACTGGCAGCACTATTTTTCATGAATGAATGGGCATTAAATGAGTGGTTTAATCATATAGATATATCGCATATGTTAATGGCAGTAGGGTCGTACTTTTTTTATTTGGGGTCGAAATATGTAATAGACCATCCGCTCGACGATTGCTATGGGCAGGCTACTATAGGCAGGAGACAGTAGCTTACCAGCTACCGCTAGCGCCTCCACCGCCAAAGCCTCCGCCACCAAAGCCTCCAAAGCTGCTACCACCGCCAAAGCTACCTGAACCCGATGAGAAATTGTTCCAGCCTGAGCTGCGCCCCGAACTGCTTCCAAGCATAAACAAAGCAGCCCACAACGGAAGATTACTACGTGTGCCAGCGTTGTAATGGTTTTTCCTTTTCGAGGTAAATATTACAACAAGTATTATAATAAAAAGAAGAAAGAATATACCTGCACCATCATTACTTTTTTTGCTTGCTATATCGTTATATGTAGCAGCAGTAAACTCTTCTTTTGTTAGCGAAATACATATATCTACTGCATTGTTTATTCCCTGAAAAACCTCACCTTGTTTAAAAGCAGGTATCATTTCATTTTCAATTATATTCTTTGCTGTAATGTCGGGTATAAGAGGTTCTATTCCGTATCCGGTCTGAATTGTTACCCTGCCCGGACTATCGGTAGTTTTTGGTTTAAAGACAATAACTATACCGTTGTCGAATTCTTTTTGCCCTATTTTCCAACCTGCACCCAAACGCTGAGCAAAGTCTGCTACATCATATCCTTGCAAATCGTTGGTAGTATAAACCAATATTTGAGTTGATGTTTCGTTGCTGAACGTATTTAGTTTTTGAGTAAGATTATTAACCTCGGCTTGAGAAAATACATTAGCATTGTCTACCACAAGAGTTTGTTTTTTTGGTTGGGCAAATATGTCGTCAGCAGCAAACGATGTAAGCCCCAATAACATTATCGGTAAAAGTAGTATGTGTTTTAATTTCATCTGTTTTTTGTTATGTCTATTAAATATTGCTTCAAAATGATTCAATTTGGCGTTTAAATATTCTATTATCTCTTATTTCTTTTATTATTTCATCAGAATTATTAGAGTCAACCATGCACCAAATGATTCTTCAAATACCGGAAAAATAATTATTTGCCAAATGATATTTCATCTGACAATTCGTTAATATCGTCAGCCTGAATTGGAAAATGTACTTTTAGTTGTTCGCCTGCCATTTTTATCCCTTCAGCAAGGCCGTGTGCTATATCGCCGCTTTTGAAGTCGGTAAGCATTTTCTCTTTTATGCTGTCCCAAAAATTTTCGGGTGTTTTAGCATTAATACCGGCATCGCCAATAATAGCAAATTTATGGTCGCCTACCGACAAATAAAAAAGGACACCGTTTCTTAGCTCGGTTTTGTGCATTTTGAGCTGAGCAAATATGTCGGCAGCTCTATCAAGAACATCTCCTTTGCATTTGCTTTCAATGTGTACTCGTATCTCACCCGATGTTTTATCTTCGGCTTGTTTTATTGCATCGGTTATTTGAGTTTTTTGCTCTTTTGTAAATAAGTTTGATATACTCATGTTATTTTGGTTACAAGGTTACAAGGTCAGGGAAATTGCTTTTAACTTATCTAGTATCCAGATTTCTCCTTTCAGTCGAAATGACATTGCTATTAATGTAAATATCTATCCACCCCAATGCAAAAAAATAGTCATTTCAAGGAACCAAAGGGAGAAATCCGCACTTTTATTTTTTAAAGCGATTTCCCTGGGTTACAGGTTCAATATTTGTTATTCTAAAAATTTACTTCAGGAGCTTTTTCTGAACCTTTTTCTGCTTCAAAGTATGCTTTCTTTTCAAAGCCAAACATATTTGCATAAATGTTTTTTGGGAACATTCTAATGTATGCATTGTATGATTTAACCGACTCGTTAAAGTTGCGACGCTCAACAGCTATGCGGTTTTCGGTTCCTTCAAGCTGAGCCTGTAAGTCTCTGAAATTTTCATTTGCTTTTAGGTCGGGGTATTTTTCAACTACTACCATTAAACGCGAAAGAGCCGACGACAAACCACTCTGAGCTTGCTGGAATTGTTGTATCGATTCTGCATTAAGGTTTGTAGGGTCAATAGTTGTGCTTGTAGCTTTACTACGGGCTTCAATTACTCCCATTAAAGTCTCTTTTTCATGCTCGGCATATCCTTTAACTGTATTAACAAGGTTTGGAATAAGGTCGGCACGGCGTTGATATACGTTTTCAACTTGTCCCCAGTTGCCTGAAACAGTTTCGTCCATTAAAACCATGGTGTTGTAACTTTTTTTGAAACCCGATATAACGATAATTACAAACAAGATAATTGCTCCCCAAATAATCAGTTTTTTTGTTTTTTTATTCATTGTTTTAAGTTTTAAATTTTCAAAATTGAATTTCAAATATGGTGTATTTTTCTAACCATACCAATAAAATAATGCCACAATCGGTGAATTGCTTTGTATTTATCGGTCAAATGGGAATAGTAGAAGTATAGTAACTATTGTAAAGGTATTATACGCCCCTCATAATTATCGCCTAGTTCGGTAAATACAAATTCTTTATCAATAATTAGGTAAGTAATATCTGATTTTGATGTTTCAAAACGCATATCGAGCTTTCCTTTGCTGAATACAACAGTTATACTTAGACGATAATTACCTTTATCTTTTTTTTGTAAAAACTCATAATTGGTTACTGAACCCCAAAATTCTTCGTCTTTTACTTCGGTTTCGCCAACTGTATTAATAGCCTTATATTTTATTATGGCTTCTTTACCATTTATGGTTATAAACAGGCTGTTGTCTACAATTTTATAGCCGGGTGAATTATTACTTATTTCACGTATTGCTTCAAATACAAATTTTTGTTGTTCAATCATTTGAACTGTTTGAGCCAAGGCAATGGAGTCGGCCATAGCCAGTTCTTTTTTGCGTTGTTCACGGTTTTGCTTTTTATCGGGTTTATTTTGTGAAAATGTGTCAACCGAAAGCAAATTGGCAAGTGCGAATAGTATAATTACAAATAGATATTTTTTCACTTGAATAAGAATTAATTAAACTTTGCAAGCATAAAGATATTGCATATTCTATTTATTTTCAAGTTGTTTGCTTTTAAGCATATATTGTTCTGCTTCGGAGTATTTACCCATTTGATGCAATGCTACACCAACGTTGTAATATAGTTGACTGTCGGTAGAGTCTATTTGTATAGCTTTTATGAAACTATTATATGCTTTTTGCAAATTACCTTGCATACCATATGATGTTCCAAGGTCTTTTAATGCTTCAGAGCTATTGGGATTTAATGAGGTTGCCTTTTCAAGATATTTTATTCCTGTGTCGATATTTTGAAAATAGCGTCCGTATAAAACACCAAGTTTGTAGTTTGTAGTATAATCGGCAGGGTTTATTTTTTCAAGCATTTGATAATATTCTAACTGCATTTGTCGGTTGTTCGATGCTTGCAGTACTGTGTGGATATTGCTCCATGCATTGGAATTTGCCGGCTGATATTGGAGTACTTTCAAATAACAATTACAAGCTTCTGCAATATTGCTGTATTTGTCGAATTTTACATTGCCTAACAATAGCCAAGCGTCAACGTATTGTGGGTAAATTTCTACTGAGCGGGTAAGGTATTTTTCGGCAAGGGAATAGTACTTTTTTCTTGTTGATTCATTCTTTTCAATTTTTGCAGCTTCCCAAAGCTTTCCACCTGCCGAACAGTTACTTTTTGCACTATTTGCCGATGTTAGCACGTCGGTTGTAAATAGTGTAAAATCATTTTTCCATGCCCGGTTTCGAGTTATTGATTTAGCTGAATACCCAATAAAAACAAGTACAATTAATATTGAAATAACTTTACTGCTGTATTTACTGCTCATTTTGGCGAAAGCCGGAATAAATAAAACAACTATGGCTGTGCAGTAAAAGAACGATGGCATAAACATAAAACGCTCGTTCATAAAGGTTCCTACCGGAAATATGAGATTAGAAACCGGTAAGAATGCAAGCATAAAACCAATGTTTGAAAAGAATAAAAGCGGCCGCTTTTTGTATGTAAATATTAATGAGGCAAACAGTAATAACATTACAATAATGGAGATGCCTACCCAAAAGTTGCCAAAGTTTTGTATTTGAATATGATACGGATAATAGTCGTATGTTAACGGGTGTGGAAATATTAAAAGTTTAAAGTATAGAAGCCATGTAAAAAATAATGTTGCAAGTTTTTGTTCCTGCGAAGCATTTAAGAACGGGTTGTTCATGAGTTCACTAGCTATTGGGGTTTTAAATGCACCAACGGCATTGTGCCTGAGTATTAAAAATAGGGCTACTCCGGTTGCTAATGCAGAGGTAGCAATAATTACATTCAGGCTTATTTTTTTGTCTTTCAGGAATAAGAATAGTGGAATTATTGCCAAAAATGCAACACTATTTTCTTTCGACATACTTGCAATAAATATGAACAGAATGGCTAAGAGTGTTTTTAAAATGGCATTTCGTTTTTTTAGTAGAACAAGAAAGGCCAAAAGGGAAAACATAAGGCTTAGTATTTCGTCGCGGCCTTTAATATTTGCTACTACTTCGGTGTGTGCCGGATGAATAAGAAATAACGCAGCGGTAGCAAATGCTGTTAAATGTAAATAATTATTTACCCTGAGTATGAATAATAATTTGAGTACAACTAAAAAAACAAGACAACTAAGCAAACCATAAAGCAGTATGTTTACAATATGTGAAATATGTGGGTTTTCACCGAACAACTGATATTCAACGGCAAAAGTAATTAGTGAAAACGGACGATACCTGCCTCCCTGAACAAGTGATTTGTTTTTGCCGAAAAAGCCTAGAAATGAATCGTTTGTAAGAATATCGGGTATACCTTTCAGTCCTTGTTTGGTAAATTCATTTTTGGTTATAACTATTGAGTCGTCGAGAGCATAAGTATGACTAATGGTATTGCCGTATAAAATAAATGCCCCTATTGTGAATATTACTAAAAACCAATAGCCTTTAATGCTTTTGAGGTAAGTATTAATTTTTTCCATTCATTAAAAAACATCAAGTATTTCAACATCGAGTATAAGGTTTGCATTGGCAGGAATAGATGGGGGCGAACCGTCTTTCCCATATCCTAGTTTGGCAGGAATATGTAATTGGTATTTTGAGCCTTTGCGCATTAATAGTAATGCTTCTTCCCAGCCGTCGATAAGAACTCCTATGCCTGCCGGAATATGAAATGGTTCGTTACGTTTAACTGATGAGTCGAATATGGTGCCGTTTTTAAGGTATCCGGTATAGTTTATATGAACTATATCTTTGGGTTTAATGTATTCGCCTTCACCTTCTTGTAATACATAGTATTTAAGCCCTGAAGCTGTTGTAACCGATTCTTTGCCTGTAATATCCCATTGGTTTATTGCAACTTCGGGTTCAAGTTTTAATAGTTCAATATCCATTGTTATTGTTGCACCTGGTTTTACTCGTGTCCCTTTCCCCTCATTGGCATACGCCAAATGTGGTGGTATAATAATGCGCATTTTACTCCCTTCATTCATTAACAGAAGAGCCATATCCAGGCCTTTATTAATTTGCCCTGCTCCAACAGTTACCCTTACTCCGTTGGTTCGTTTAATCGATGAGTCGAATATGATGGTATCGTTTACATAGCCGGTATAGTGTATAAATGCATTATCGCCGTTTTTTGCATTATTACCTTTTCCGTTGGTTACTTTTATAAATTTGAGTCCGTTATCGAGTCGTACAATTTGGCGGTTTTGAATATTGAATGGTTGTATAGGTTCGCTATTGTTAATTTGCAGAACTGCTATTTCGAAATATAGTGTTGAGTTTGCAGGAATGCCATTCACTTTTTTACTTCCATATCCTAGTTTAGGTGGTATTTTAAGTAAAATATTCCCCCCTTCACGAACAAGTTTTAGTCCTTCTTCCCAGCCTTCGGTTACTTGTCCCTGCCCCAGATAAATATCAATGGTTCCGGTTTGTTCCGACGATGCAAATATGGAATCGTTCTGGAGCCAGCCAATATATTGCAGCCAAATACGGTCGCCGGGTTTAGCGAATTTTCCTGAGCCTTCTTTAGTTATTTTATATTCGAGCCCCGATGGTGTTTTTGTTAGCTCGTTGGCGGTTTGACCATGCAGAGCATAAGTAAATAGAATTGTAAATATAAGGGGTAGTTTTTTCATGTTTCTTCAGTTGTAATTGTTTGTGTATTTAGAATACTAATTATACTTATCAAATATTACACAGTAGCTATTGGGCACTAAGCAATTCTATTTCAAAAAACAAGGTTGTAAAAGGAGGTATGGGACCTGCTCCATTTTCGCCATATGCAAGGTGCGATGGAATAATAAGTTTCGCCTTTTCTCCAATTCGCATACGGGCAACACCTTCTTCCCAGCCCTGAATAACCTGTGCTGCTCCCAGCACAAAGCTGAATGGTTCATTGCGGTCGTATGATGAGTCGAATATTTGTCCGTTTAAAAATGAACCGTTGTAATGTACAGTAACTAACTGACCCGGTTGTGGGAACGGGTTGTCGGTAGCTTTAAGTTGAATTATATAAATACCGCTGATTAATGGTTCTGTAGTAATGTCTTCACGTTTTATGTAATCGAGTAATAGTTCCTCTTCGTTGAATTTTTTTGCGGCATTGGCAGCTTTTTGTTCTTCATTAAATTCGTCTTCGGTAATAACATCTATAATTTTTACGTAAAAGTTAATATCACTTTCGGGCAATACGTTTTCAGGTACTTTAACCCGTCGTGTTTTGTTATAATAGTTTTTTGCATTTATCAGAAACAGAGCCGAATCGTTTTTGTGAAGCAGGCACAAACCATCTTCAACAGAACCACCGTCGTGAGAAGGTGAATTAACCATAATTCGGAATATTCCCGATTCCTCAATAAGGGTATTTTTATTATTGAAAACAGAGTATTTGAGTGTTACAACGTATCCGGGAAATATTAGTGTTTCCTCAGGGTTGTGAGTAAACTTTTTGTATTGTAATCCCGATTCGTGAGTTTCAAAATTATCGGGAGTACATGATGAAAATATAAGAGTAATTACAAAAAATAGATATAGTATTTTGTTCATATTTTTATTCTTGATAGTCTTCGCGTGAAAGTGAACGCACCAGTTCTATTTCGTAAATAACTGAGGTAAAAGGAGGTATAATACCAGTTGATGAACCTCGTTCGCCCCATGCCAAGTCGGAAGGGATAATTACTACTGCTTTTTCGCCTTCGCGCATACGTCCTATGGCATCTTCTATGCCCGGAATTACCTGCATTTCGGAACCAAATACAAATTCAAAAGGTTGATTGCGTTTTGTGGTAGAGTCGAAAAATTTTCCGTTAAGGAATTTGCCTTCATAGTTAACGGTTACTAAATCGCCGGGTTCAACCGGTTTTCCGGTACCTTCAATTATGGTAACATAATATATGCCGTTTTCGGTTGGTTCTACTTCTATTTTTTCTTCTTTTATAAATTTGGCAAGAATCATTTTTTCGTATTCACCAAAATCTTCTATCCATTTAAGAAACTCTTCTTTGTCTTGTTCATATTGGGCTGCCGAACGTATCTCATCCATACGTATTTCTACTTTCATTGATGAGTTTTTCGATAAAAACGGGGGCAGTGATGTTTTAAGTGTTTTGGTGAAAAAGTTATTGGCATCAATTATAAATGAAGCACTATCGCCTTCGGAAAGCATAAGGAAACACTCGTCGACAGAGCCTCGAAATTCTGGTTCGGTAAGTTGAAAAGTTCGGTATCCGGCAAAAAACAGAGAGTCATCTGGAGTTAAATATCGTAATGTAAGGGTAACATAGTCGGTTGGTTTAGGTGGGTTTACTTCTTCGCCTATGTAGTGTAGTTTGTAGTATATACCTGTCGATGTTTTGGAAAATCCGGGATATTTTTCGAACCAGTTACACCCCGATAGTATTAGCACTGATAAAATTGCAGGATAAAACTTTTTTAACATTACTCTATTTTTTCTTTAATAATCGCCTAATTTAATTAATTCCGCCTGATATACAATAACGGAGCGAGGGGGAATTTTATTTTCGTCGCCCAACAAACCATGAGCTAAATGTGGAGGCATTATAAAGCGCCCTTTATCGCCCTGTTGCATCATAAGCAGAGCCTGGTCGAGACCGGTTTCAATATTGGAGTGGCTTATTTTTACGGTCATAGCTCCGGTACTATCCGACGAATAGCATAGAGTACCGTCGAGAAGCATAACGCTGTAGTTCAATGTAACTACCTGACCTTTTTGTGGTTTATCTCCATCTCCTTGTTCATATATTTCGTACCACAATCCTGTTTCTGTGGTTTGCATATTCCAATTACGCCTTTTTATGAAAGCTTCAATACGTTCTTTGTCAATATCGAGTAAACCGCGGTTTGCTTTCACCAGGTTTTCTTTAAACTGCTGATGCTCTGCAGCAGTAAAAGGTTTATCTTTTTTTTGGTTGCTACACGATATAGCAGATAACACAATAATTAGTGTTAGTACAATTCTACTATGCTTTTGCATTGTTAAAATATTTTTCAAATTCTGGTAAAATGCTTTTGAATTTCTCTATTGTTTCATTAAGTGAAAGTTGGCTTTCGCCACCTGCAGCGTTAAGGTGTCCACCCCCTTTGAAATGATTCTGAGAAAGAATATTTGCAGGGAAATCACCTTTTGAACGGAATGAGCATTTTACCATATTTTCTTTTTCCATAAAGAATGCGCTTAGTGTTATTCCGGCAATAGATAAAGGATAATTTACAAAACCTTCGGCATCGCCTTTTTGGAAATTGAACTTTTGCTGTTCTTCGAGCGAAAGTGAAATAAACGCTGTACCATATTCGGGTATTATTACCATTTTGTTACACATAGTATGTCCCAATAGTCTGAGGCGGTCTTCGGAATAGTTATTATATATTTTATCGACAATAAAATCTTTGTCGATACCGGCTTTTAACATTCCGGCAGCAGCCATAAAAGTTGCGGGGTTCGATGAGTTGTGGCTGAATTTACCTGTATCGGTAATAATACCAACCATAAGGCAGGTAGCTACATCTTTTGAAAGAGTATTGTCATTTTCCAAACCATTAAGTAGCTCATAAACCATTTCGCAGGTTGAGCTTGCCGATATGCGACTATATACAATATTGGCAATATTTTCAGGTTCGGGGTGATGGTCGATCATTATTTTTGGAATCTGTAATCCTGCTATTTTATCGTTTGCTGCCGACAACCGGCTGCTATGGTTAAAATCAACAAAGAATAATAGTTCGGTGGCAGCAATAATAGTTTCTGCTTTATCTTTGTCGGTTTCATAAACAATAGTATTCTCAACTCCGGGCATCCAATTCAAATAATTGGCCAAATCGTTTGGAACTATGAATGTACTATTTTTGCCCTTTTCTTGTAAATAGTTATATAATGCAAGTCCTGAGCCCATAGCATCGCCATCGGGGTTTTTGTGTGTAAGTATTGTAATATTGTTGGCTAATGCCAGTTGCGCACGAACCTGTTCTGTAAATTGTAGTGATATTGTATCCAAAACTCTAATGTTTTATTTCTTAAAAATTCCAAAGATAGTTTTTTCAGCGAAATTGCTTTTTATTATGCTTTATCCTTTTAATTAGAATTAATATAAATGAATTAACGAAAGTGGGTTTGTTAGTTGTATTTGAATTGATTATCAAAATATTAAAGACGGCTATAAATATTTCCCTTCTACCTTCTACCTTGTAACCCTGTAACCCTATACTCTTGAACCTTTTCACCCCCTTGAACGTTTTGAACTAAAAGAAAATATGCGTCTTTGGTCAATACATCCGAAATATCTCGATGCTAAAGGTTTGGTAGCCCTTTGGCGTGAAACGCTATTGGCTAAAAATGTATTGGAGGGGAATACAAAGGGATATAAAAATCATCCGCAGTTAATTAGATTTAAAGAAAACTCAAACCCCATAGGTAGTATTAATAATTATTTGAGTTATATTTGGGTAGAGTCCAAACTAAGAAATTATAATTTTGACAGCTCGAAATTCTTAAAGAATGAAAGTGAAATAGCTATTCCTGTAACAACAGGTCAGGTAGAATATGAAACTCTTCATTTGCTGAAAAAGCTTAAAGTACGCGACGAAAATCTTTACAAAAAGTATTCAGAGCTGAAATTGGCAGAGCTGCATCCAATGTTTTATTTAATCGAAGGAGGTATAGAGCATTGGGAGAAACCATAGCCTATGAACTTTGAATTTTTTAAAACCAGTAGTTACGAAATTTCAGAACTAATAACCAAAAGGTACAGCACTTCGTTTTCATTAGCTACATCGTTACTTGAAAAAGATAAGCGTGCAGCAATTTATGCAACCTACGGTTTTGTTCGTCTTGCCGATGAAATAGTTGACAGCTTTCACGATTTCGATAAAAAATTTCTACTTAATAAACTTAACGAAGACCTTGAGTATGCTATCCAAAACGGCATAAGTACAAACACTGTTTTAGTTGCATTTTCCGATACTGTACACAAGTACAATATTAATCGCAACCATATAAATGCTTTCATGAAAAGTATGGAGGCCGATTTGCACAAAACCGAATATACCAATAGCGAACAGATATCGGAATACATATATGGCTCAGCCGATGTAGTTGGGCTTATGTGCTTGAAAATATTTTGCAATGGTGATGAAGAGTTTTTTCAAAAACTAAAAGAACCTGCACAAAAGTTGGGTTCTGCATTTCAGAAAGTAAACTTCCTTCGCGATTTAAAAAATGATATTAATAACCTTGGCCGAACATATTTCCCTGAACTTGTAGATTGTGAATTCTGTGAGGAATCAAAGAAAGAGATAGAGCAATCAATTAAAAACGATTTTGATGCTGCTTACGAGGGGATAATTCAGTTGCCCGGTAAATCTAAGCTTGCGGTTTTACTGGCTTATAACTATTACTTGGGATTATTCCGCAAAATAAAATCAACACCTGCAAACAAGGTTATTAAAACACGCATACGTATTTCCAACTTCAGGAAATACATCATTTTTATGAAAGTTATGATATTTCAATCGTAAAGCACAAACCATGAATTTGTATCCACACGGCATATTGCCAATAAGGGAAGTTCGAAAGTTTATTGTAATATTCTACATAGTAGGAGTTTGCGGCTTCCTTATCCCTTTTGTGCGCGAACTTTTTATATACATAACACCACTTGCATTATTGCTCTGCACATACCTGTTGGCTGCCTACCACAAGCAATTTAACACCAAAAGCATCTTAGCCTTTTTGATAGTGTTTTTCATAGGTTTTATGGCAGAAGTGGCGGGTGTAAATACTGGGCTCATATTCGGAAATTATTGGTATGGCAAAGGACTTGGCCCAAAAATATTTGAAACCCCTTTAATGATAGGCAGTAACTGGCTTTTTTTATCGTATGCCAGTGTATCCATAATAAATACATTGTCGAAAACTAAAGTATCTGATAAGAAAGCTTCATTTTCAAGGCTTGCGCAGTCCGAAAAATTGGAGTTTACTGATGTAAATGACTATTTTGAGAACAAGCATAACGAAGAAAATGGAGTTTTCTTGCAGAGACTCATTAATAAGCTGCGGCTAAATATTTTGTTGAAAATCATAGCAGCATCACTACTAATGGTCACTTACGATTTGGTACTAGAGCAAGCAGCCTCAAAAATGGATATGTGGCATTGGAAAAACGACATTATACCGTTGCAAAATTACATAGCATGGTTCGGTATCAGCATTTTAGTAACAAGCATATATTATATATTCAGGGTAAAAGCGGAGAACCCTTTGGCTTTAATTTTATTTGTTTGTCAGTTTATATTTTTGGCAATACTTTCAATATTTATGTAAATGATAAAAGCCAAACACCATAAAGTTGTTTACCGTTTTTTCCAAAAGTATACCTTACGAAAAATGCGTGGAAACTTCAGCTCTGTGGAGTTAATGGGAGAGTATGTAGATTCAGGTAAACCTGTTTTTGTTTTATCGAACCATATAAGTTGGTGGGATGGATTTTGGCTCATGTATCTGAAAATTAAAATGCTTAACCGCAAATTCCATTTTATGATGCTTGAAGAGCAGTTGCGCAAACATTGGTACTTTAATTTATCGGGCGGATATTCGGTTAAAAAGAACTCCCGAAGCATTATTGAATCACTGAACTATACTGCCGAATTGCTAACCGATAAACACAACATGGTAATAATGTTTCCGCAAGGAAAACTAATATCAATGCATACCGGTAAGGTTAAGTTTGAATCGGGGGTAGATTACGTTTTGCGCAAATGTGAATCGGAAATTGATATAATTTTTGTAGCCAATGTTATAGAATATTTCGATAAACCAAAACCGAAATTATTTATCCATTTTCAGCAATGTAATAATTCAGGTAGTGATATTGAACAAGCATATAACACCTTTTATGAATCGGTAATTAATCATCATAAAACATTAACATGTTAATAGCAGCCTACATAATATTAGCTATAGCATTAATGCAGTTATTAACTGCAATTATAAATATTGTGTTTTGGCAAAGGCTTGGAAATAAGGAATCAGAACAATCTGATTTGGTTTCAATTTTAATCCCCGCACGAAACGAGCAAAATAACATTGGAAGGCTACTAAAAAGCATTCAGAACATATCATATAAAAATATAGAGGTAATTGTTTACAACGACCTATCGACCGATAATACAGAAAGTATTATTTCCGGTTTTACGAAATCCGATAACAGAATAAAAATTATAAACGGCACAGAACTCCCTTTCGGATGGCTGGGCAAGAATCACGCTTGCTATAATCTTGCAAAAGAAGCCAAAGGAGAGTACCTGTGCTTTATTGATGCCGATGTAAATATATCAGGGAATTTATTGGAAAATGCTTTAGATAAATTCAAGAAACAGAACTTATCGTTAATGTCAATTTTCCCAAAGCAGATAATGAATTCTAAGGGCGAAAAAGCTACTGTTCCAATTATGAACTATATTCTGTTAACCCTTTTGCCGCTTGTATTTGTAAGGTGTTCTCCCTTTGTTTCGCATGCAGCTGCCAATGGTCAGTTTATGTTATTTAAAGCATCTGATTATTTAAAATTAAATCCGCATGAGAAGTTCAAAGGCTCTGCTGTTGAGGATATTATGGTAGCCCGATATTTTAAAAAGAACAAAAAGCGTGTGTCATGCCTTTTGGGCGATGAGCGGTTAACGTGTAATATGTACAATAATGCTAAGGAATCGGTAAACGGGTTTGCAAAGAATTTCTTTATGTTTTTCGGAAACTCGGCAATGCTGGCATTTGTATTTAGTATAGTTACCATTTTGGGAATTATTCCACTCATTTATACAAATGTAAATTATGCATTTGCATACCTTATAGTAGTTGTTTTTACCCGAATTTTAGTGAGCTTAGCAAGTAATCAGAGTGTTATAAACAATATTATTTATATGCCCATTCAGTTATACTTTCTCATGAGAATTACCATTCGTGCATTTGCCGCAAGGCATAGGAATTATTTGAATTGGAAGGGGCGCAATGTTTATGCTATTAAAGATTAAGGTTATGGATAATTTAAAATCAAAAATAAACCTTGTATTAGTTTCATTATTATTAACCTTTACGGTAAATGCTGCAAACAATAAGCTTATTTACAATGCCTACATCAATAATAATATGGCTGAATGGCAGCGGGTTATTGATAGTTTGCAACACATAAGCCATAAGCACGATTCCACAAGGCTTGAACTGGTTAATTTTCAATATGGATACATTGGGTGGTCACTGGAACATCAGTCGCGTGAAAAAACAAATAGGTACATTCATAAGGCAAAACACCACATGAATGTGCTGGAGCGTCACGGACATTTAAATGCCAAAATATTTGCATATAAGTCAGCATTTATTGGGTTCGATATTGGACTACATCCTTACAAAGCTCCATTCATTGGCCCTAAAAGTATTGAGTATGCAAAAAAGTCAATTGAGGTTGATACTAACAATGCTCTGGGCTACTTAATGATGGGAAATATTGATTTCTACATGCCTCCTGCATTCGGTGGTTCAAAGGAACTGGCATTGGAGTATTATCTGAAAGCATTGACAATAGCTGAGCAAGACGAGCATTGCACCAATTATAATTGGAATTATTTGAGTTTGCTGGCATCGGTAATAATAACCTATATGGCACTCGATGATTATGTGAATGCAGAAAAGTATTGCCAAAAAACATTAAAAATAGAACCAAACTTTAAATGGGTGAAAAATGAACTTCACCCTGAGGTAAGAAAGTATTTGTGATTATGATTTCAAATTCACCCCTATAATCCCCTAAAAGGGGATACTTGGCCATAGTTAGAGAGGTTGTTTAAATTTAGCACTAATTCTAATTTGGAGCAGTCCTCCCTTGAGGGAGGTAAGGAGGGTGAACATTATAAGTATTAAATTAACAGCATCGGTAACAGTGAGTAAAAAAGTATTAATAACAGGAACCGGACTTGGTGGATTATCAACAGGTTTGCGTTTAGCATCGAGAGGATATGAAGTTACTTTCGTTGAGAAAAACTCAAAAGCAGGAGGCAGGTTAAACCAGATAAAAAAAGATGGTTTTACATTCGATACAGGTCCCAGCTTTTTTAGCATGACTTACGAATTCGACGAACTTATAAAAGATTGCGGAATAGATATGCCATTCGAGTTTGTGGAGCTTGACCCATTGTATACCGTTAATTTTCGCGGTAGCGATAAAAGCTACCGGCTATATAAAGATGTAGACAAACTAGCCGAACAATTTACCGATGTAGAGCCTGATTTTAAACAAAATTTTACTGCTTACCTTAAAAAGTGCGAGCAGGTGTATAACGATACGGTTGACATTGCCATAAAGCAAAATTTCGACTCTATTCCTCAATACCTGAAGGCTTTAATGACAGTTAATCCAAAGCATTTACCAATTTTATTAAAATCGTTTTGGAAACAGGCAGGCCGATATTTTAAGTCGAAAGAGGTAAGGCAAATAGTATCGCTTATTGCATTTTTCCTTGGCCGTACACCGTTTGATACCAATGCAATTTATACCCTGCTATCGCATATAGAGTTTAAGCACAATGGATATTACAATGTAAAAGGCGGAATGTACAATGTTGTTGAGGGGCTGGTAAAGGAACTTGAAAAGCTGAATTGTAAGTTTATTTATAATACCGAAATAGTTGATTATAAGCATGAAGGCGATAGTTTAACGGTTTTAATTGACCAAAACGGTAACGAATTTACAGCCGATAAATATGTTATTAACTCCGATGCTGCATACTTCAGAGGCAAGGTGTTTAATCGTGCAAAGTTTTCCGATAAGCGATTAAGCAAAATGAGCTGGACTATGGGGTATCTGACTTTTTATATAGGTATTAATCAGAAGCTTCCGCAGGTTGAGCATCATAACTATTTCCTAGGAAACAATTACGAGGATTATGCAAAAAATGTAATGAAGAATCCCGGCACATTGGAAAAGCCGTACTACTATGTTAATGTATTATCGAAGCACAATGCCGATTGTGCACCCGAAGGAAATGAAGCACTGTTTTTTGTATGCCCTGTTCCCAACCTTATTTTTAAACAAGACTGGAGCGATAAGGATGATATAATTGACAGCATTATTGAGGACTTTTCAGAACGTATTGGTACCGATATTTCCAAAAGTGTTGTATTCAGGGAATCGTATACTCCAGTAGAGTGGCAAAAAGAGTTTAACTTGTACAAAGGAGCGGGGCTGGGTTTATCGCATTCCATGCTACAAATAGGGGCTTTACGCCCAAATAATTATGATGAAAAATTCAAGAACACTTTTTACGTAGGTGCATCAACTATACCGGGTGCCGGTTTGCCAATGGCCATTATAAGTTCGAAGCTTGTTGTTGAAAGGCTGGTGTAGCAGGTAGTAAATTAGAGCATGGTGTGAGCTTGCCCGAATAAGTCAGACGGGCTAAATAGGCTAGAGTTAAATGTGAAAATAAAAGAATGAGAGAATTTGAAAATGGAGCTTTAGTACATATGTTTAAACATCTAACAAAAGCACCAAGGGTGCGCAAGCATTAGCCTAGGGTGAAGCCCTAGGTATACAATGGCATAGTAAAAGCGATTCGTGCAGTGCAGTGAATTTGTAAGAATATTCAAACCACGAATCGCAATTAATCAGATTATTATTTGCAAAACCGGAGAGTTAGATAAAAGTCCGCAATTAGTAGTACAAACAAATTGACGGTGTCGCTCAAAGCGACGCCGTCAATAATATTAGTATGCTGTTATTGGTAGCGATAGCGAAGCAATCTGATTAATGACTACTTGAATGATACAGATTACCTGCGGTGAGCTACATTATGTTTCGGTTGCTTCGTTCCTCGCAATGACAGTACACTTTTTTCGGTCTGCCGTCTCCGGTTTCCTTTCTACCTAAAATATAGCTCCAAGCTGATAAATCCCAAACGAAACTATCCATGCAAATACAAGCGGATATGCTGCAGAGAACAGTGTCCATTTAATACCTTTAGTCTCTTTGTTTATTGCTATGAGCGTACCCAAACACGGGAAGTAAAGCAATACAAACACAAGAAAACTCATGTAAGCCGATAGCGGAATATTGTTCGCATTGCGGTTTGCTTGCAGTTTGCTTATTAGCGATTCGCTGGTTTCATCAGAGTCGGAACCTGCATGATAAAGAATACCCATAGAACTTACTACAACCTCTTTAGCCATTAATCCGGTAAGTACGCTTACCGACATTTTCCAGTCGAAACCTAAAGGTTTGAATACCGGCTCCATGGCTTTACCAATACGGCTTATGTACGATTGTTCAAGCAATTCCGACTCCTTGGCTATTTCAAGTTCTGCAATAGCAGCTTCAACATTAGCAGAGTTTTCAGCAGTAAGCGTTTGAGTTTGAGCAGCAAT
>QKGS01000001.1 GCA_003250355.1 Bacteroidota bacterium | reverse complement strand
TAAATCACATAGCTTCGTATTTGGGAATTACCCCCTTCTCGCTAAGCCGAATTCGTAAAGCAATTGTATCATTATAGTTTTCTTGCCAAATGGCAAGTATTCCTGTTTTGATAATGCTCAACTTTGTACTGTTACAAATTTAAAACGAAACAATATGTACAAAAAATTAGCATTAATAGCTTGTGCGTTAATTGGAAGCCAATTATTTGCACAACAATTACAAAAGGGAGAAACTAGAATGAATCAGAAGCAAATTGAACAGAAAGTTGAAAACGAAATAAAATCGTTTGTATACACATGGTATAGTCGTTTTGATAAGGGAACAAGTATGGATGAACTACTTCCCTACCTACCCGATGAAACGGTTGAGTTTGTATATCCGCAAGCAACCTTAAACAGTGTACCCGAATTAATAAAATATGCCGGGCAAACATTCTCGTACATAAAAGAAAGCACGCATATTATTAATGAAATAACGGTATATAAAACAAGTGAAAATCAGTTTGAAATAATTTGTCCGCATACTTACCATGCTCTGCAAGCCGACGGCAATATTGTACAAATGGATTTTATTGGCAGAATGAAATTGAACACCAACCTTAAAACAAAAAAAGACCCCGACGGAAAGCTGTTTAAGATAACCGCATACAAGGTTGTTTTACAAGGTGCCCCGGAAGCAAGTACCATTGAAAATATTAAAAGCACAAAAACCGGGGAGCTGTCTTTTACCGATACTAAAGCCTTTGTTCATGAATGGTTTGGTTTAATAGATGCAGGAGATGCCGATGCTTTGATGGACCTAACAAGTAATTCTCAATTAAATATCGACATTCTTGGAAACAAAGTAAGTGATAAACAGGAATTAAAAGGCTTTTTAGTTGCTCAAAAGGAGAGCCAGAATTACTCTGTTCATTCGCCAAGCAATATTCAGGTAAAAAAAGTAGATAGTGGTTTTGAAGTTAGCTTCGTTTTACATTTCGAAGGAGATATTAAAGAAATGGGCATAATGAATTTAAGCAACATAACCACATGGACTTTAATTGAAGAAAATGGCAAGTTGAAACTTCGCGATTACACATTATCTATCCTATAATTAATTTTACGAAAATGAAGAAAAATGTATTAATCACGGGAACATCAACCGGCGTAGGGTTTGAAAGTGCAATTCTATTTGCTCAAAACAATTATAAAGTATTTGCCACAATGCGTAACCTAAAAAAGGCTGATGCCCTAAGACAACGTATTGAACAAGAAGATTTAGACATTGAGATATTGGAACTTGATGTTACCAATACCAATTCAATAAAAAGTGCGGTTAAAACTATAGTTAATAAAGATGGCAAAATTGACATACTTATAAACAACGCAGGTGCAGGGTTCGCAAAAACTACAGAACAAGCCACAGAAGAGGAAATACGATGGGTAACCGAGGTGAATTATTTAGGAACAGTTTTTTGTACACAAGCTGTATTGCCTTATATGCGTAAGCAAAAGTCGGGTCGTATAATAAATCTTTCATCGGTTGGTGGTTTGGTGGGGCAACCTTTTAACGAGCTATACTGTGCTGCAAAATTTGCAATAGAAGGTTTTGCTGAAGGGCTGGCTGCTTATGTTAGTCCGGCATTCAATATTAAAATATCAAATATTGAACCCGGTGGCATAGCAACTGAATTTATGACTTCAGCTGTTAATAAAACTACAGTTAATGGAAAGTTAGCTACAGGCGAGTATTTACCTATATTTGAAAAATACTTATCCGGCACACAAAAAAGAGCATCGGAAAACAAA
>QKGS01000043.1 GCA_003250355.1 Bacteroidota bacterium | reverse complement strand
ACGCATCGGGGAAGCATTTTATAAATTATTATTCATTCCCCGGCGCATCTTTTATAAAAATACAAATGCAAATGCCTTGTCAGGTGTGTCGGGCAGTAATATGTGTCTCCAATTTATTTAAACCATATAAAATTTTAACAAATGAAAATTGAAAAACTGAATCCGGGTGTTCAAATTACAGAAACAGCATCGCTTTTACAGGCAATAGTTAAATCATCGAAAGGCTATAGCTTTGGCGGCGATACTTATTTAACACAAATGTTGAAACAGCTTAGCGAATTGTCGGGCAGTATGTCGGCGGCTATTAATAAAAGTACGGTATTGTCGGAGCTGGAAGCGAAAGATGAGTTGTGCGATAACACACTGCGGGCATTGTTTTATTTGCACAGCGCAATGAGTATTCGAGTGCTACCGATATAAAAAAGGAAGCACTTGCTTTGCTCAATGGTCGGTTTGTAGTGTATTTGCGTGTAATGAAGCAGGCACAACCTCAAACTTACGGTAAGTTTGCCGATACCGTTTCGCAGCTTATATCGGACAACAATATGCAGCAAAAAAGCGCAGGGCAGCAGTTGAATAGTGAGCTGTTGGCAGCAGGCAGACTATCGCGGGAGTCGCTTTGAGCGACGCCCCAGGTACCGGAAAGCAGTCTGCTGAATGTTTACTCCGTTACCGCCAGATTGTATCTGGTGGTTTAGAAAGGTTTAAAGTTCACCCACAAATGTAACGAACTAAGGAGACCTGAGACCCCGCTGCCGCACAAACAATGTCGTTAAGTTAAGGTATTTAACGTTTACCCTCCTGACCTCCATCAAGGGATGACTGTTCCAATTCAGCTTCAGTGCTAAATCGAAGCAGTATCCCCTTGAGGGAACTGAGCGTAGCGAATTCATGACCAAAGGGAATAATTACAGGGGTGATTTTCTTAACTTAATGACATTAGCCGCACGTCAGGCTTTGAACAAGCTTTTTGTATCACCCTCGCCTTGTCAGCTTCTGAATATATTGGTGCTTTACCGAGCCTTGGGGCATCTTTTAATCCATCTATGCCTAACTCCATATAGCGCTTTTTCCATTTTGTAATAGCCTCACTGCCGACTTTTAATCGGCTATTAAGCAATCTTTATACTAGCCTGAGCATTACCTGTCATCTGTCCAATTTTATTGTAGGTGTAATTTCCGGTTATCTGATCTTCTCCATCTCCAGCCATATCTCTAACCTTTCTTATAAAAGCTAAAGAAACATCTTCAAATCACTAAGAAAGGCTATATCATAAGTTGGCTTTATTTCATGCACCCTCCTTAACGGATTAAAATAAACACAATCCATACCAAATTGTTTAGCCCCTAGTATATCGGTATTAATATCGTCGCCTATCATAATACTTTCATTTTTACGTGCATTCACCAACTTTAATGCATATTCAAATATCTTACGGTTTGGTTTCTGAACACCGGCATCTTCACTGGTTATCATTTTTTCAAAATACTGCGAAAAATTATTCGTCTCAATTTTTATTTCCTGTATCTCTTTAAATCCATTTGTTAACAAATACATTTTATAACCTTTAGCTTTCAAATATTCTAAAATATCATGAGCACCGGGTATAGTAATTGTTTGCCGTGGAGCCTGTTCAATATATTTTTGGCAAAAAAGCTCAATTACCCCATTTTCATAAATACCAAAATAACCCAACGAATCCTGAAACCGCTTAATCCGTAATGTTGCTTTATTTAGTTCACCTTTTCGATATTTTACCCATAAACTATCGTTAATAGGATAATATACTTCAAGAAACTTTTCGGGTTCAGGAATTTGTTGATGAAAAAATTCAATACAAAGGTCAGTTAATGTTTTGCGAGAACTTGCCTGAAAGTCCCAAAGGGTTTGGTCAAGGTCAAAATACAAGTGTTTATATTCTTTTTTTTGTATTCTTTTTTGCATGAGTGCAAATATATTAAATCTTCATAAAAAGAACTTACAAGAAATAGGATCGATTTTGTTACTACCTTTCGATGGTAAATAATCCATAAGAAAAATTCAATTGGCGGTTAGTAGTGATTGTTTTTACTATTTTTGCAAAAATGCGAATAATCTTTTTTTGAAAATAATAATATGCATAATAAAATAAAAGAATTAGTTAATAACCACTTAAGTGAAATAATTAATATTCGACGCCATATTCACGAACACCCGGAGCTTAGCTTTGAAGAAAAAAAAACATCGGCATTTGTAAAAAATAAACTAACTGAAGCCGGCATTGAATATAAGGAAGGTTTTGCCGATAATGGTATACTCGGTATAATAAAATGTAGCAAGCCAGGTAAAATAATAGCTCTGAGGGGCGATATGGATGCTCTTCCGATTGAAGAAGATAACAGTTTGCCATTCAAATCGAAAAACAAAGGGGTAATGCATGCGTGTGGTCACGATATTCATACAGCTTGTTTGCTTGGAGCTGCAAAAGTGCTTAATGATATTAAGAATGAACTTGAGGGAACCATTCTATTAGTATTTCAACCTGCCGAAGAGAGAATCCCGGGCGGAGCAAAGCTTATGATGGAAGATGGCATATTTGATGAATATACACCCGAATTAATAATAGGACAACATGTTTACCCTGAACTACCTGCCGGTGAAATAGGTATGCGTCCGGGTATGTATATGGCTTCGTCTGATGAGGTGTTTTTAAAATTCACAGGCAAAGGTGGTCATGCTGCATTGCCATACAATGCTATTGACACTGTACTTATGGCTTCGCAGGCAGTAGTATCGTTACAGCAAGTAGTAAGTAGAATTATTCCAACGCAAATACCTTCTGTACTTTCTTTTGGGAACATTGTTTGCAACAGTGTAATGAATGTAATACCCGAAACAGTTGAGCTTCAAGGTACGCTTAGAATGATGAATGAAGAGTGGCGTTACAAGGCTCACGAAAAAATAAAACAAATAGCTGTTTCTGTTGCCCAAGGAATGGGCGGTACTGTTAATGTTGATATTAAAATTGGATTCCCTTGTTTGAACAATAACGAGGAGCTGACAACCCAACTATTTGTGAAAGCAAAAGAGATACTTGCACCAGAAAAAGTACATGAGCTGGATATACGAATGACAGCCGAAGATTTTGCATGGTATGCTCAGAAGTACCCAGCCTGTTTCTATCGCTTGGGAGTAGGATATACCGATGGTAGAGTTGCGGGTGGATTGCATTCTCCTAAGTTCATGCCAAATGAAGAATCGATACGAACAGGTTGTGAAACTATGGCTTTCTTTGCTTTAAATGCGTTGAAAATTGATTTAAAAAAATAACATTATTTATTGATTAAGAATATTTTAATTAGCTATATTTGTGTAACAGACTAATATTGTTGTTCACAATATGCAGTTTTGTAAATGCCCGTGTAATTAGTACTCTGATGCCCATACAAGTAAATCTGCTCTAATTAATTGGTTTTGGTTGTTTGTTAGTCTGTAAAAAAATAACCCGGCTATATAGTTATAGTCGGGTTTCATTTAATAAACACTTCCACTTTGTTTTAAATTACTTCTAAAAATCCACTGATTTCTTTTGTCGATTTTGCAACATTATTTTTTTTAATGCTGTAAATGCTTTTGGGTAACTTATACTTACAATCAATAAGTCCGCTGTTTTTTAATTCTTTTAAATGCTGCGACACTGTTGCTTGTGCCAAAGGTAATTCTTCTACAATTTGGTTGCAGGTAAGCTCTTTGCCTGATAAAAGCTCAAGAATAGCTACCCTTGCCGGATGTCCTAATGCTTTTGCTATTTTAGAAACATCATTCTGCTTTTTTGAATACGACTTTTTCACTTATACTTCAATTTATGTTACTGTTTTATCGGGAAAATAAATACTGTCGACAAAGGAACATAAGTTCTGAATAAGTTGCATATTTTTTCCATCAACTGATAAAAAACTATGACAAACAGGTGTTTTTTATTGTCGCCGGGTTTTTACCATTGCCGACATAAGTTCCATAAACTGATTCTTTTTTCGTCGCGACAAGAAAGCTACTGAACCATCGTCCATTATAATTTCATTACCTATACGATTTATCTTTTTTACATACCGAATATTTATTAAATGCGACTGGTGGGGGCGGTAAAATTCATTTCCTTCGAGCAGATGTTCAAATTCGCCCAAATTTTTTGAAACAACGAGTTCTGTTTTATCGGTAAGCTTTATGGTAGAATAGCTTCCTTCGCCCTGAATTTGAATAATATCGGCTATTCGAATAAACTCCATACCATCGGAAGTTGATAAAGCTATTTTTTCAGGTTTTTCTTTAAGTATATTTTCAAGTAACGTATCTATTTGGTCATCGACATTGTCTTTTGTACCTATTCGCTCCTGAGCCACCGAAACAGCCTGAACAAGTTCTGCTATATCAATTGGTTTCAATAAATAATCGAGTGCGCTATATTTAAAAGCTTTAATAGCATACTGATTGTATGCTGTTGCAAATATTACCTGAAAATTTCGGCCGGGTATTTTGGCTAAAATATCGAAACCGGTTCCGTCGGGCATTTCAATATCAAGAAAAACCAAATCGGGATTAGTATCCTTTATTACTTCTATACCTTGCGAAACCGAATGAGCTTTGCCTACTACTTTTACATCGGGACAATGTTCTGTCAGAATCATATTTATTGACTCTACTGCATCGCGTTCGTCGTCTACTATTACTGTTTTAATCATAGCTATCCTATTGAAATTCAGACAATATAACAATATTTACAACAAGTGTAATTACAAAACAGGTTATATTTATTTGCCGGTACCCTCTAAAATAAATACAATTTCTCCTTTTACTCCTTTATCGGTAAAATGCTTTTCGGCTTCACTTACTGTACCTCTGAATATTTCTTCATGCATTTTAGTTAGCTCACGGCAAATGCACACTTTGCGATCCTCTCCAAAGTATTCAAGTATCTGCCCCATGGTTTTAACCAATCGGTGAGGCGATTCGTAAAATACCATAGTACGTTCTTCGCTCTTGAGAGTTTCCAGCTTGGTTTTTCTCCCTTTTTTGTGAGGCAGGAAACCCTCGAACGTAAAGCGGTCGCACGGAAAACCGGAACTTACCAACGCCGGAATTAAAGCCGTAGCACCGGGCAAACATTCTACTTCAATATTGTTTTCAACACACTCTCTGATTAATAAATATCCGGTGTCGGATATTCCGGGAGTACCGGCATCGCTTACCAATGCTGTAATTTCATTTTGGTTAACTTTCGTCAATATGTTTTCCAAACTTTTATGCTCATTGAATTTATGAAAAGGCATTAAGCTATTCTTAATTTCAAAATGATGGAGCAGGAATCCGGTTTTGCGGGTATCTTCAGCAAGTATCAAATTTGCCTCTTTCAATACTTCCAAAGCCCTAAGGGTTATATCCTTTAAATTTCCTACCGGAGTAGGAACTACTATGAGTTTTCCCATTTATTTATTTTAAAACTTAACTTAAAGCTATTGCTGCTCTGCAAACCTTCGGAAAACAAGTTCAAGAAAACTAATGGTACTTGTTTTCTCTTGATCCCAACTAAAACGGTCAAAAATAAATGCCAAAGCCGAATCGAGGTTTTTTTTCGTCTCTATTTCAACAACCACTTCCTTATACAATTCGGCATCGCCATTAAATAGTTCTTTAATGTACCATATACGGTCGTTAATTTTTATTGATTTTTGAATGTTTTTTATTGGCTTGTCTTTAATTGCCGATGCTAAATCTTTGTTATTAACAAAGCCTGAAAGTAAATCATTGACCGAAGTATTGTTTACAAAACGGTCGGCAACTACTTCTCCTTTTTTAATTTCAGATACCTTTTTCTCCGCTTGTTCTTGTAATATTATTTCTGCCTGTTTTGTTAGCTCCGCTTCCTCGTTGTCGGCAATTAGAATATCGTCAGCAGCATACAATTGAACTTCTTCAATATTTTCGTTTTCACTGATTGTGTCGGTAGCAGTGGCCTCTAATTCAACTACATTGGGGACTGGTTCCTTCTCGGCAATAAATGCATTTTCCTCAATATCTTTATGTTCAAAAATTGTTTTTTGTATCTCTCCGTCTTTAGTATTATTATCAAATTCCGGCTCACTTAAATACACTTTTTCGTTGGTTTCAGAGCTTTTTTCTTCTATTTGTTCCTTAGGTAAAACTTTTTCAATCACCTCTTTTTGAACTACTTTAGCTGTAATATCATCCGCTTTTGGTTTATTCTCACCTAAGTGAATATATGTAGTGGCATTGCTTTTTTTCAGCATCGATATTTCATTATAAATATCGGTAACTTTTCTCAGTGCAAGTTCTACTTCAACTCCGGTTGTATCATTGCTTTGTTCCAGATATTGCACAAGATTTCTGAGTGTATCAATATCCTGGGCAATAATTTTATATAAACTCATATATTTGTTTTTTTTTAAAATGCAAATCTAACGATTGTAAAACGTTTAGCCTCAACAAAAATTATGTTTTTAGAAAAAGAGAACACAAACAGTAGAAAAGGGTGGATTGAAGTTATATGCGGCTCAATGTTTTCAGGTAAAACCGAAGAGTTGATACGCCGATTGAAACGAGCAAAGATAGCTCAACAAAAAGTTGAAATATTTAAGCCATCAATAGATACCCGATACTCTAAATCGGAAGTTGTTTCGCACGATGATAACAGTATTCATTCCACTCCGGTAAATAGTTCGGAGGAAATATTAACACTTGCCTCCAATGTTGATGTGGTTGGAATAGATGAGGCTCAGTTTTTCGACAATAAATTACCCGAAATATGCAATAAGCTGGCAAACTCCGGTACAAGAGTAATAGTTGCAGGCCTCGATATGGACTATAAAGGGAATCCGTTTGGAACAATTCCGGCACTTATGTCAATTGCCGAATATGTTACCAAGGTACATGCTATATGTGTAAAATGTGGTGAACTTGCACAATATTCGCACCGAATATCGGAAAGCAAAAAACTTGTTTTATTAGGAGAAACCAACGAGTATGAGCCTTTGTGCAGAATATGTTTTAATGCAATTTCTAACACTGCCGGTAATTAGATATTGGCGAAAGTCTTATTCTATTTTTTTTTACATTTGGCAACAGCAAATGTTATACAATGGCGCAATATTCAATTAGTCAAATATCAGAGGTTGTTAACGGTGAACTAATAAAAAGTTCGGGTGGTAAAATATCTTATCTGCTTATTGACAGCCGTAAGGTATTATTTGCTCGCGAGAGCTTGTTTTTTGCTTTGGTAAGTGCAAGAAATAATGGTCATAGATACATTTCAGACCTTTATGAGCAAGGGGTGCGTAATTATGTAGTGTCGGAATTGCCTGAGAATATAAGCAGCTTTAAGTGGGCAAATTTCATAAAGGTTAATAATACTCTTGAAGCATTGCAAATGCTTGCTGCATGGCACAGGCAGCAATTTAAAATACCGGTAGTTGGTATAACCGGCAGCAATGGTAAAACAATAGTAAAAGAGTGGATATATCAATGCATAAGCCCTAAATACAATGTGGTGCGAAATCCGAAAAGCTATAATAGTCAAATAGGTGTGCCTTTGTCGGTGTGGCTTATTGACAGTAATGCAAAGCTTGGTGTGTTTGAGGCAGGTATATCGAAACCCGGTGAGATGGATAAACTTGAAAGCGTATTAAAACCTGATATAGGTATTTTTACAAATATTGGCGATGCGCATCAGGAAAATTTTGAAACCCTTGAACAGAAGGCTATTGAAAAGCTTAAGTTGTTTAGAAACAGCCAAACAATAATTTATAATTCAAATAATAATATTCTTAGTAAGGTGATTTCTGAAAATATAATGCCGGGGCAAAATACATTTACCTGGGGCACAGCGGAGGAATCGAACTTACAAATAACAAATGCTTATTCGGGTAAAACCGGAATACATATTGAAGCTACGTATAACAATACTATATATGCGGTTGAACTGCCTGTGGTAGATAAGGCGTCGGTTGAAAATGCCATGCAGGTAGCAAGCCTTATGGTGTTAATGGGTTTGTCGCCGGAATATATTACCAATGCGCTGAAAAATTTGGAAAGCGTGGCTATGCGTCTTGAATTGCGCGAGGGGATTAATAACTGCACTATTATAAATGACAGTTATAACTCTGATCTTGAATCACTTCATATAGCATTAGATTATTTGGGTATGCAAAACCAGCATTCGCAAAAAACACTTATACTTTCCGATATTGCACAAAGCGGATATGAACCGGAGCAATTATATAAAAAGGTTGCACAAATGATACAGCAAAAAAGTATTTCCCGGTTAATAGGCATTGGTTCGCAAATATCGCAATACAGCGAATTGTTTGAAACGCGAAAAGATATTTTTGCCACAACAGAAGAGTTTCTTGCAAATTTCACCATTTCAAAACTTAGCAATACCACAATACTGCTAAAAGGAGCACGAAGCTTTCAGTTTGAGAAAATATCGGCAATACTCAGAAAGCAGAGCAACCGTACTGAATTTGAAATAGACCTTACAGCAATAGAAAGCAACCTTAAGTATTTTAAAAAACTACTAAAGCCTGCAACCGGTATTATAGCTATGGTTAAGGCATTTTCATACGGAAGCGGAACGCACGAAATAGCAAATATATGTCAGTATCAGAGAGTAGCAGCACTTGCAGTTGCATTTGCCGATGAAGGCATTGACTTACGTAATACAGGCAACAGGCTGCCTATACTGGTTATGAATCCTGAGCAGGAAAGCTTTTCGCAAATGATAGAGTATAATCTTGAACCACAATTAAATAATGTAGAGTCGCTGATTAAATTTGATAAAACAGCCGGAGAGATGGGGCAAGGTGCTTATCCGGTTCATATAAAGCTTGATACAGGTATGCATCGGTCGGGATTCACTCCTGACGATATTTCTGTTTTAGCAGCGTTAGTTAAAAACCTTGAACATTTACATATTAAAACTGTTTTTTCGCATCTATCGTCGGCCGATGAAGAGGCTCAGGACGAATATACTCACCAACAGGCCGCTTTATTTATGCAAATGACAAGTGAAATTGAGAATGCTTTAGGATATAAAATCAAGCGGCATATATTAAACTCTGCCGGAGCTGAGCGTTTCCCCGAATATCAATTCGATTATGTAAGAATAGGAATAGGGTTGTACGGTATTTCGGCAATAAATGCCAAATTGGAACAAGCCGGAACATTACGCAGTACTATTGCCCAAATTAAAACTGTAAAAGCGGGTTCAACTGTTGGGTATAATCGCAAGGGAGTAGTTAATAAGGAGACAAATGTAGCTGTTGTTCCGATGGGGTATGCCGATGGCTTAAGGCGGTCGCTAAGCAATGGAAAAGGTAAATTTCTGCTTCACGGACAACAAGTGCCCATACTTGGTAATGTATGTATGGATTTATGTATGCTCGATATAACCGGAATTGATGCTAACGTGGGCGACACTGTTGAATTGTTTGGCAAAAATCAATCGATATATAAAGTGGCCGAGTGGATGGATACTATACCGTATGAGGTACTTACAGGTATTTCGCGAAGGGTAAAGCGCACTTATTTGATGGAATAAATAATCAATAATCAATAAATAAGGATTATTAAAAATATTCGCTATATTTGCACCCGCTTAATAAAAAGCAGTTTTTAATATTAATTTTTAAAATTACAATTTATGCCTGTTAAAATCAGACTAGCAAGACACGGTAGAAAGCGTAACGCATACTACTACATCGTTGCTGCCGATAGCAGAGCGCCACGTGATGGTAAGTTTATAGAGAGATTGGGTAACTACAACCCAAACACTAATCCTGCTACTATTGAACTTAACTTCGACAAGGCACTTGATTGGCTGCAAAAAGGAGCACAACCAACTGATACTGCTCGTGCAATTCTTTCGTACAAAGGGGTGTTAATGAAAAAACACTTACTTGACGGTGTTAAAAAAGGTGCTTTCGACGAAGCAACAGCTGAAGCTAAATTCAACACTTGGATGGCTGGCAAAGAATCGAAAGTTCAAGCAAAAGTTGACAAGCTAAAATCAGACAAAGACTCATCGGCAAGTGCACGTTTAGCTGAAGAGAAGAAAATTAACGAAGATAGAGCTAAAGCTATTGCAGAGAAAAATGCTGAGTTAGCTAAAGAAGCTGCAGAAGCGGCTAAAGCTGCTGCTGCCGAAGCTACAGAAGAAGCTCCTGTTGCTGAAGCAACTGAAGAGGCTCCTGCTGACGAAGCTACTGAAGAAAAAGCTGAATAAGACCACAATGGTTAAGCAGGATTGCTTGTTGATAGGTAAAGTTGTTAAGTCGCACGGCATACACGGCGAATTAATAATAGAAACAAGCGAACCTGAATTATTCGAAAATATTGAGGAATCGGTTCTGTTAGAAATTAATGGATTACCGGTTCCTTTTTTTATTGAAACAATGAAACCGTCGAGCAACCGCAGGTTTCGTGTGAAATTTTTATGGGTCGATAATTCTGACCAGTCGGAGCACTTACTCAATGCAGATGTTTACATATCTGACGAAAATATTGACGATGATTTTGCCCCAAACTCGCCACACGCATTAATTGGCTTTAATGCTTTTGACCAAAACCAAATACTTATAGGTCAAGTAAACAACTACTACGACCACTCTATAAATCCTGTTCTTTCTATTAAAATAGAACGCAAAGAGGTTCTTATCCCTTTTCATCCCGACCTAATAACCGATATAGATATTCCAAACAAAACTATAAGTATTGACCTGCCCGAAGGTTTGCTCGATATATATTTATAGTGCAGTGTGTATAGCTGTTTTCTCAAATCCATTTCGTAAAGAATATTATATAGAATTGTACCATACTCTATGAGTATGTTGTGTGTAAATTCTTGTAATCAGTGACAGAAATAATCATTTACTGATTTTAGGAATCGGCAACAATTATAATCAGTCGTAAATATTTATATTTTTGCAGTTCAATAAAAAAGCACCCTATGACAATTGATGAAAGATTGGTAAATAGCAATTTTCCGTTGCCTGCAATACGAGAGATAAATATGGCAAAGCACCCAACAAGTATTAGCCTTGGTTTGGGGGAGCTTAAAAATTTTCCGGTCGACAATAAAATCACCAATGTTTTTAGAAATATTGACACTGAAAAGGCTTTAAGCTATGCGCCAAATGCAGGTGTGCCCGAACTTCGTTATGCAATTGCCATAGAACATCAAAAATACGATGGCTTTAATTATACCGAAGATAACGTTATAGTAACCATAGGTGTACAAAATGCAATGTATGCTACTATTAAAACTCTTGCGGGTTTAGGTGCAAAGCGTGTACTTATTCCGGATATACATTTCGGTATTTATAAAAAAATACCTGAATATTTTAACCTCGATGTTCATACATACAGGCTTACTCCTGATTTTGGTATTGATTACAACCATTTGGAAAGCATTTTGCTCAATGATGATATTGTTATATTAAACTCACCCGCAAACCCAACAGGAAGGGTACTGAGCAATAACGAGCAAGAAGAATTAAGTTTGTTGCTCAATAAAAAACTCACTAACGGGTATGTAATATCAGACGAGATATACAATAAACTCATTTATGATGGTGAAACTCCTGCTCCATTTTCAAAATATTTCAACAGAACCATAACACTTAACGGTGTTTCGAAAAGTGGTGCGGTTGCTGGTATGAGAGTTGGCTGGTGTATTTGTCGTAATACAGCTCTTGCTAAAGCAATTGTTTCTGCCAATGCTTCAATTATAAGCTGTCCGCCTACTATTAATCAGCTGGCAGCCCTTCCTGTTGTGTGCGGGGAAACAACTAAAACCATATCAGATTACAACAATATTCTGAACACAAACCGCAATATAGCCTGTAATATACTAGCCAAAGCAAACATTGAATTTAATTTACCCAAAGGGAGTTTTTACCTGTTTCCTAAAGTCAAAAACATTATTAATGGCGACATAAAAACATTTTGTATAAATACAGCTTCTATGGCAAATGGGGTGGTGGTAATACCCGGATCGGCTTTTAGTGCTCCCGATTATATAAGAATTTCGCTAGCTTCATCTGAAATAGAAGAAGGCATGAACCGACTAATAAATGCAATAAAACTATAAATGTATTTTTACGTTCATATAGCAAAAGCAGCTGTTTATTTTGAAAATTATGACCTGCATCATAATTAATTATGTTTCTCTTTACATAAATATATTTTTATGAAATATATTTGCAACAAAAGGGAATACGCTGCGTAAACCAGCATATAAAACACAATAAAGGGTAAAACATACTTTTAAAAAACAAGGGTTATGAAAAAGGGATTTATTTTTTTAGCAACAGTTGTACTTTCAACAGTATTGAGCATTAATGCCAATGCGCAGGTTGAAAAATTTAAAGCACTATACATTTATAATATTTCGCGCTTTGTTGAGTGGCCTGCCGATTATGGTTCCGCAGAATTTACTATTGGTATAGTTGGTAACAATGCCGATTTGGTATCGAATATTGAAACATTACTTGGAACAAAAAATGTTAACGGTAAAAAAATTAAAGTTGTTAATGTTTCTTCGGCTCAAGATGCCGAGGGGTGCAATATTCTCTATTTTTCAAAAGGTAAAGAGAAAATGATTGCCGAAATTGGTAAGGGTGCCTCAAAAGGTCTTATTATAACCGAAACAGCCGGCGCAACAGAGCATGGTTCAGGCATTAATTTTTTCTTGCAAGACAGCAAGTTGAAATTTGAAATGAGCCAGGCGAATATTACAGGCAAAGGGCTTAATATAAGTAAAGAACTATCGTCGCTTGCCTCTCGCACTCTTTAATAAGTCTTAGTTTTTAGTTTATACATATAAAAAAGAGATTGTGTAACGCAGTCTCTTTTTTTGTGCCATTCATTTAATCTTCTTATTTATTGAATAGGCCTTAAAACCATTTCCAGTTCGCTGAGTATCATAGCTGTAGCTCCCCATACAGTTTGATTGTAAAAATCGTAAAAAGGTATATTCACCTTATTTCCACTCATATCCCACACTTCGCTTTTCTTTCGTTCTTTATCGAATAAATACGAAACAGGTATAAGAAACAACTCGTCTACTTCTTTTTTATTAATTATATATTGCGGCTCATAATCGATATAGCCAACAACAGGAGTTACCAGTATATTTGTAACCGGTATGTACAATTCCGACAACTCTCCTATTACATGAACGTGAGACGGAATAATTCCAATCTCTTCATATGCTTCGCGCAATGCTGTATAAATAATACTTTCATCGTCAGGTTCAACCTTACCGCCGGGTAGTCCCATTTGCCCACTATGGGGGCCGTTATATTTAGTTCGTCGTAAAATAGGAAAGCAGTATTCACCATCTTTCTTATATAAAGCAATTAACACTGCACTTTTTCGGGGAGTATTTTTATGTTTAGGATATAATTCTCTACCCTCCGGACTCATAATGTCCCAAGCTTTCTCCTTTGGTAACGCCCCTCGAAGAAAAACTTTTAATGCTTCTATTATTGTTTTATACAACATATATTATGTTTAGCGCAGGTAAAATTAAGTCAACCCGAATATTTAGAAAAAATATTCTATTTGCAAATTAATAATCATTAAGGGGGTAAATATTCTTAATAGACAATAAAAAACGCTCGGTGATTGCCGAGCGTTTTTTTATAATAGAATTTGTTATTTCCGGTTACATATTCTTAACTATTTCCAAAGTATCTTGCGCTATAACAAGTTCTTCGTTAGTAGGAATAACCATTACTTTAACCTTGCTTTCAGGTGTTGAAATAATCATTTCCTTACCATACATTCCGTCGTTTTTCGATGGGTCAAGTTCTATTCCAAGATAACCCAATGTTTCGCAAATACGCTTACGATGTACCGGTCCGTTTTCGCCAATACCACCTGCAAATATCAGTGTATCAACACCACCCATTACGGCAGTATATGCACCTATATACTTTCTAATACGGTGATAATACATTTCAAGTGACAGTATTGCTCTCTCCTCTTTTCGCTCCCATGCAGCATCCTGTATGTCGCGCATATCGCTTGAAACACCACTTACACCAAGCAATCCGCTCTGCTTATTGAAAATAGTATTTACTGAGCTAAGTTTAAGCTCTTCTTTATCCATAATAAAGCTTACAGCACCTATGTCGAGGTCGCCGGTACGTGTACCCATTATAAGCCCTTCAACAGGGGTGAAACCCATAGAAGTGTCAATAGACTTACCCCCTTCAATAGCACAAACTGAAGCACCGTTGCCAATATGGCAGGTGATAATTTTTTGTGAAGCAATATCAACATTTAACAATTCACAAGCACGCTTTGAAATGTACGAGTGGCTGGTTCCGTGAAAACCATAACGACGTATCTGATATTTTTTATATAGCGAATACGGAATAGCATACATAAATGAATAGTCGGGCATAGTTTGGTGAAATGCAGTGTCGAAAACAGCAACCTGCTTAATACCCGGAAGCAATTGCTCCATAGCCTTAATACCCATAATATTAGCAGGGTTGTGAAGTGGCGCAAGCTCTGCGCACTTTTCAATATTGGCAAGAGCCTTGGCATCGATAAATGCACTTTTTTGAAAAAATTCACCGCCGTGAGCTACACGATGACCTGCTGCATCAATTTGCGACAGCGACTTTAATGCGCCGTGTTTCTCACTTGTTATTATACCTAGTATATACTCTATTCCTGAAACATGGTCTACTATTTCGCCTTCGAACATTACTTTGGTTCCGTCTTCTTTTTCGAGCTTTACAAATGAGCCTTTAAGCCCAACTTTTTCTGCAACACCCACCGAAAGCACCTTGTTTTGTGCCATATCCCACAATTGGAATTTTATAGAAGAGCTACCGCAGTTTAATACAATTATATTCATGTTTTATATTTTACTTATTTTAAAAAAAATGATACCGGTAAAGTAGCTTTGGCTGTTACGATTTTACCATCACCTGAATATTACTCCTTACCTTTTTGTTCTCACCTTCGTAAACATAAAACCCTTTTCCGGTTTTTCTTCCCAACTGATTGGCACGAACCAAACGTTTAATAATAGGCGATGCCACATATTTTCTATCGCCAAATTCGCGATACATATTATCCATCCAACGAATAATTTTGTCAAGACCTATTTTGTCGGCCATTTCAAAAGGTCCAAGAATTTGACCTAAAGCCTGACGCATACTTTTGTCAATATCGTCCACACAACCTACACCTTCCATAAGAATGCCGCAAGCCTCATTAAGTTGAGCTACAAACATTCTAACACTGATTAATCCGGCCGATTCCTCACATGGTACAGGCTCTTTGCCAAGCATTGCAATAAATTTAAGAACACGGTCGTAGGTCTCTTCCGAAGTATGCAGCCCGCGTACTACCTCTATAATATTGGCATTGGTATTAGTTAAAAAATGGAGGCTGATAGTTCTTGCTTTATTATTTAGTTCAGCCGAAAGTTCAGTAATAACAATTGAATTTGAGTTAGTTGCAATAATACACTCGTCAGATACTATTTGCTCTATTTTTTTAAAAATTTCAACCCTCTCTTGTATGTGATTAACTCTACTGCGTGAACGTACGCATTCTATTATAATATCGCACTCCTTAAGGCTGCTGTAATCTGTTGAACCTTTAATTCTGGTAAGTATAGCTCGCTTTTCACTCGAAGTCATTCCCCATGTTGCAATCATTGCATCGAGTTCGCATTCAATATTGCTTATTGCTTGCTGTATTCTCTCCTCGTCGAGTTCTATAATTGTTACTTCCAGGTCGCTTTTGCTTATCATTAGAGCAATTTTCTGACCCACGGAGCCGCCACCAACAATACCTACTTTTGAAAAAAGTTGTTGAGGTTTGCTTTCCGAACTTAATCCATACTGTTCAATGGATTCAACTAACATTTCTGCCATTTTATATATTTTTATTTTTTAACATAATTCAAAAACAATCGTAAAAATACTTATTGGGTAAACGTTGGTATTTTATTGCAAATAGTGAAGTGAATCGGATGCGATACAGGTATTAAATCTAATACTATGTAAAAACATATGCATTCGTTTAAAAACTCATGTCTCATACCTTACATTGTCACGCAAAAAGTAATTGGCTATAAATTCGCCACAAATTTAGGCTTGCTTTTTGAAAATTAAAAAGAAATACCATATTTTTTACAAATTAAAATCATATTTTGAAGTTCGCTAACAATCTGAAAGCAAACCAGTAAAACAGGTAGCTCCACAAACGTTTGCCAAGGCGCAACCCCTTTAAAAACAAGCTCAAAAATTAATAGTTAGCGGGTTTGTTATTTTTATACATTCTAAATATACCTGTTGTGTTGCTGATTTTAAGAGATTTTCACTTATTTTGCGCTCTTATAAGTTGAAGAAGCTTTAAACAATTGGGGTATTCCTTTCTTATTTCTTACGAAGCATGATTGCCGATAGGCAAAAGAGGAATCCCTGCGACAAATTATTTTATATATCGTTATTTGAACTCAAACCAACTTTAAGTGTTTCATATAATGGTATGTCGGGTTTAATAAAAGGAAGAAAAGTAAAATATATAAAAGCATATATGGAGCAGAACATCAAAACAACGGTACAGGACGGAAAGATAGAGAAGTCGATGTACACTCCACAGTATGAATCGGATGCTTGTGGTATTGGGTTTATTGCACAAATAAAAGGTATAAAAACGAACGAGTTAGTTCAGGATGCATTAACCATGCTTGAAAACATGGAACACCGTGGTGCAGCGGGAGCCGATCCTGATACGGGCGATGGTGCAGGTATACTTACTCAAGTTCCCGACAAATTTTTCCAAAAAGAGTGTCCTAAAGCAGGTTTTGAATTACCTGAGTTTGGCAAATACGGTGTAGGTATGGTTTACTTCCCAAGCGATGTTAAACAAAGGGAATACTGCCGTCGCAAACTTAATTGCATTATTGATGATTTAGGCTTTGAACTTATTGGATACCGCGAAGTGCCTGAAAACCATAGTGCAGTTGGTAAAACCGCATTGCAAAAAGTACCAAAAACCGAACAGGTATTTGTTAAGCGCAACGATGGCGTAGAAGGGATGGCATTTGAGCGTAAGCTTTATGTATTGCGTATGTATGCTTCACATACTATTAATGCAGAAATACTCGACAATAACGGTGAATTTTATTTCACCTCATTTTCATATAAAACAATTGTGTACAAAGGACAGTTCCGAACCGATCAGGTACGCAAATATTTCAACGATTTAAATAACGCCGATTACCAATCGTCTATTGCATTGGTACACTCGCGTTTTTCAACAAATACTTTTCCTCAGTGGAGGCTGGCTCAGCCGTTCCGCTATATTGCCCATAATGGTGAAATAAACACTGTTCGCGGTAACGTAAACTGGTCACGTTCAAGTCAAACATTATTAGAATCGACACATTTCACAACCGATGAAATACGTATGTTAGGCTCTATTATGAACGAAGACCTGTCGGATTCGGCTAACCTTGACCTAATGGTTGAACTATTAGTTATGGGTGGTCGTGATTTACCTCACGTACTTATGATGCTTGTTCCGGAAGCTTGGCAGGAAACCAAGAAAATGGACAAGGTAAAAAGAGATTTTTACCGTTACCACGCTTCAATTATGGAGCCATGGGATGGTCCGGCTTCTATTTGCTTTACCGATGGTACTATTGTAGGAGCCACACTTGACCGTAACGGACTTCGCCCGTCGCGTATTATTTTTACAAAAGACGACCGTATGGTTGTTGCTTCAGAGGCAGGGGCTTTGCCTATTCCTCCTGAAAATGTTAAGCGTCGTTGGAGAGTTCAGCCAGGTAAAATTGTTTATGTAAATACTGAGGAAGGACGCATATACGAAGATAAAGAGATAAAGTCGTACTATGCCAACAAGGCTTCGTACGGTAAGTGGCTCGATATGAACCAATTACATATTGACAAAATAGAGGAAAAACCGTTAACTTTCGAGTTCGACGAATCGACACTACTTACACGTCAACAAGCATTTGGCTTTAGCCGTGAAGATGTTACCACTATTATTCAGGATATGTGTGAATCGGGTAAAGAGCCTTTAGGTTCTATGGGTAGCGATGTTCCTTTGGCTGTACTTTCGAACCAAAGTCGCCACTTGTCTAACTATTTCAAACAACAGTTTGCACAAGTTAGTAACCCACCTATCGACCCTATTCGTGAGCATATAGTAATGTCGCTAAAAACAGCAATAGGGCGTATATACAATATACTTTCAGAAACTCCGCTTCACTGTAAGCAAATAGTTTTTGACCAACCTGTATTAACAAACGAACAGTTAGAAAAACTGAGAGGTTATCACGATACTAACTTCAGAACAAAAGTTGTTGATGCAGTATTTGACGCATCGGGTAAGGCTGGCGCTTTAGAGGCTGCTCTTGACCGTATATGTCGCGAAGCCGACGAAGCAATTATGCACGGTGGTTATAATGCAATAATTATTTCTGACAGAAAAATTAATAAAGAAAATGCACCTATCCCATCACTATTGTCGGTTGGTGCTATTCACCAGCATTTAGTAAGAAACGGATTACGTGTTCGCGCAGGTATTATTGTTGAAGCCGGCGATGTTCGCGAAACCCATCATTTTGCAACTCTAATTGGTTATGGTGCCAATGTTGTTAACCCTTATATGGTATTCGATACTATAAAAACCCTGGAGGCTAACAAAACAACTCCAAAAGGATTAACAAACGAGAAAGCAGAGAAAAACTACATAAAAGCTGTTGGTGGCGGATTGTTGAAAATATTCTCAAAAATGGGTATTTCTACAATACAATCGTACCATGGGGCTCAAATATTTGAAGCTCTTGGACTTTCCGATAAAGTTATTGCAAAATGCTTTAAAGGAACAGTATCGAAACTTGGCGGTATTGATTTCGATGGAATTGCAAAAGAGACACTTGTTCGTCATAAAGTGGCATTCCCCGATCGTGAAGGTGTTATTCCTCGCTTGAAAGAGGGTGGAATTTACTCATGGAAACAAAAAGGTGAGCATCACTTATTTAATCCTAAATCAATTACTTTGCTGCAACAAGCTGTACGTAATGCCGATTACGGTATTTACAAGCAATTTGCACAAGAGGTAAACAACCAGTCGGAGAAAGCTATAACCATAAGAAGCTTATTTGAATTTAATGACCGTACTTCTATTTCGATTGACGAAGTAGAACCGGCTAAAAATATATTGAAACGTTTTGCAACGGGAGCTATGTCGTTCGGTTCTATATCGCACGAAGCACACAGTACTCTTGCAATAGCTATGAACCGCATAGGCGGCAAGAGTAACAGTGGTGAAGGCGGTGAAGATGAAATTCGCTACAAGCCACTTCCAAACGGCGACAGTATGCGTTCTGCAATTAAGCAGGTTGCATCGGGGCGTTTTGGTGTAACCAGCTACTATTTAAGCAATGCCGATGAGCTGCAAATAAAAATGGCACAAGGTGCTAAGCCCGGCGAAGGCGGACAGTTGCCCGGGCACAAGGTTGACGACTGGATTGGTAAAGTGCGTCACTCAACACCGGGTGTTGGCCTTATATCGCCTCCTCCTCACCACGATATTTACTCAATTGAGGATTTGGCTCAGCTTATATATGACCTTAAAAACGCTAACCGTGAAGCACGTATCAATGTTAAGCTTGTTGCTAAAGCAGGTGTAGGAACTATTGCTGCAGGTGTAGCAAAAGCTCATGCCGATGTTGTACTTATTGCAGGTTTCGATGGTGGTACAGGTGCATCGCCACTTAGTTCTGTTCAACACGCAGGAACATCATGGGAGCTTGGATTAGCCGAAACACACCAAACACTTGTAAAGAATAACCTTCGCGACCGTATTGTGGTTCAGGCTGATGGTCAAATGCGTACCGGACGCGACCTTGCAATAGCTACACTACTTGGTGCTGAAGAGTGGGGAGTTGCAACAGCTGCACTTGTTGCTGCAGGTTGTATTATGATGCGTAAGTGTCATGAAAATACTTGCCCGGTTGGGGTTGCTACGCAAAATGCTGAACTTCGCAAACTATTTACCGGTAAACCTGAATATGTGGTTAACTATTTCCAATATATGGTTGAAGAGCTTAGAGAAATTATGGCTCAACTCGGATTCCGAACTATTAACGAAATGGTGGGTCAGGTTGATGTTCTTAAAGTGAGAGAAAATATAGACCACTGGAAAATTAAAACGCTAGACTTAAGTCCTCTATTATACAAAGAAAAAGAGACTCCGGGTTCTACTCTTTATTGCAGTAAAAAACAGGAACACGGTATTGAAAATTTCTACGACTGGAAACTTATGGAATTGGCAAAGCCTGCATTAGAAAGCGGTAAAAAAGTTAAAGGTGAGTTCCACCTTGTAAATACCGACCGCTCTGTAGGTACATTGCTTTCAAATGAGATATCGAAGAAATATAACGAAGAGGGTTTACCTGAAGATACACTAAGCTTCAAATTTACCGGATATGCAGGACAAAGCTTTGGCGCTTTCAGTGCTCCGGGTATTACTCTGGAATTGGAAGGAGAAGCAAACGACTACTTTGGTAAAGGTTTGGCAGGTAGTAAGCTTATTATTTATCCTCCAAAGGTTTGCGATTTCAAAGCCGAAGAGAACGTTCTTATTGGTAATGTTGCATTTTATGGTGCCACTTCGGGTGAGGCTTACATTAATGGCATAGCAGGTGAACGCTTCATGGTTCGAAACTCGGGAGCAACAGCCGTTGTTGAAGGAGTAGGACGTCATGGACTTGAATATATGACCGGAGGTATGGCTATAATACTTGGCAATATTGGCTCTAACTTTGCTGCCGGTATGAGTGGTGGTGTTGCTTATGTTTATGATATGAACGATAATTTTGAAAAATATTGTAACTATGAAATGCACGATTTTGGCCCTATAAGCTACAACGATGAGGAAGTGTTACGTAAGTATATAACAAACCACTTCAACTATACAGGCAGCCAACGAGCTAAAGATATTCTTGACAATTGGGATAACTGCATGACTAAGTTTGTAAAAATATTCCCTAAAGAATACCAGATGGCTCTAGCCAGAATGAAAGCTAAAGCGGAGGCAGAAGCAAAAAAAGAGAAAGAAGCAGAATTAGCATAATTATAGATATGAGTACTGAGTGGTGAGATAATAACTCACTACTCAAAATCTCACTACTCAATACTAAAAAATATAAGAAGATGGGAAAACCAACAGGATTCTTAGAGTATAAAAGAGAGATGCCGGCATACAAACCGGTAGCAGAAAGGATTAAGGATTATAAGGAATTCTATCGCCCGTTTAGTAAAATAAACGTTGAGAAACAAGCAGCTCGTTGTATGGACTGTGGCATACCATTTTGTCATAATGGTTGCCCGCTGGGAAATAATATTCCCGATTTCAACGATCAGGTATATAAAGAAGACTGGAAAGCAGCTTACGATATTTTAATTTCTACAAATAATTTTCCTGAATTTACCGGGCGTATTTGTCCTGCACCATGTGAGCAATCTTGTGTTCTGAATATTAATCAGGTTCCAACTACAATTGAACTAATAGAGAAGAACATAATAGAGCGCGCTTATGCCGAAGGATGGGTTAAACCCGATGTTCCTGTAAAACGTTCGGGCAAAAAAGTAGCCGTAGTAGGTGGTGGTCCTGCGGGGCTAGCTGCTGCTGCACAGTTAAACTCGGCCGGACATAGTGTTACTGTGTTTGAACGCGACGACCGTGTTGGTGGTTTGTTGCGCTATGGTATACCCGATTTTAAACTTGACAAATCGGTGATTGACCGCCGTATGCAGGTTATGGAAAAATCGGGAATTACCTTTAAGGTAAATGCCAATGTGGGCGAAAATATTGCAGTAGCCGACATTGAAAAAGAATACGATGCAATAGTATTGACCGGTGGTTCTACTATTCCTCGCGGATTACCCGTACCGGGCAGCGACCTTAAAGGAATATATTTTGCAATGGAATTCTTAAAGCAAAGCAACAAGCGTGTTGCCGGCGACAAAATTGCTAAAAACGAGGAGATATACGTTAAAGATGCCAATGTGGTAGTGATTGGTGGTGGTGATACCGGCTCCGACTGTGTTGGAACATCGAACCGTCATGGAGCAAAATCAATTACACAACTTGAGCTTTTACCAAAACCACCTGAGGGTACTAATCCCGTAACTCCATGGCCTCAATGGCCAAATATACTTCGCACATCGAGTTCTCACCTTGAAGGGTGTGAGCGTGTATGGTCTATTCTAACAAAAGAATATATTGGCGATGGCAAAGGTAACCTAAAAGCTATTAAAGTTGTTGATATAGAGTGGGAAGGAAGAGAATTTAAAGAAGTAGCAGGTTCAGAACGTGAATTACCTTGCGAATATGTATTCCTTGCTATGGGTTTCTTACATCCTCAACATAAAGGTATGATTGAGCAACTTGGCCTTGAACTCGACAATAGAGGAAATGTTCAAACAACAAAATATAAAACATCGAAAGATGGTGTGTTTGCTGCCGGTGATATGCGCCGCGGACAATCGCTTGTAGTTCATGCTATAAACGAAGGCCGCGAAGCTGCTCGGGAAGTAGATATTTACCTAACCGGTTCTTCGGTTCTTGAAACAAAAGACCACTCGCTGAATAGTATTATTTAGGTTATAGGTTATAAGTTCTATGTTATTGGAATAATAACTGATATCTGCAAATCGAAGATTAAAGAATAAAAAATCCCTCATCTGTTTCAGGTGGGGGATTTTTTTGTATTGGTATAATGTATAATTGTATAAACGGTATTAAAAGGGTATAATTGCCATATTGAATTGTTTAAATAATAAGGAAAAGCCATGAATGGGAATAACATTGTAGCAAAAATTATTTTTTTTCTAACACTTTTGGGAGGTTTAGGGGCATGTATTAAACCGTTGATACTTGTAACTAGCGGAGTAAAAACAACAGCGGTTGTAACTTTGCTCGATCAACGCGATTTTGGTTATGGTAATTCTCGTGATATAAAATGGTTTAACGAAGCCTACTTTATAGATACTGATGGAGATACAGCAAAGTTTGATTACAGTTCAGATGAAAGTAAGTTTTCGGGAGTTAAAGAAGTTGGAGATGAGTTTGAAATTATTTACCGCAAAGGAAAACCTTCAAGCCTTATGGAGAACGACCCAATATCGTTGTATATGTTGCCTTTAGCATTGCTTGGTGTTGCGTTTGTTGTACTGCTTATAACAAAGAATCAGAGCGGTGTTGCCGGCTCAGATAAGTAGGTGGTGTATAGCCAATTAGTGTATAGTAAAACATGAAAACACGAGCGGGGAGAATCCTAATGATGTTAAGATTACAAATATAGATAAATTATTAGCTGCTATTGGAAGCATAGGAGGTGCAGGACCTATGTCTTCAAAAAACACAAACCCTGGAGAAAGGTTAGCAAAAGCGATAGAAAGTTTTGTTAAGGCTGTTGAAAATACATTCCTAAAAGAAGAAGATAAGAAGAAAGAGCATAATGATGAAGAAAAAGATGCCACTAAAACAAATGATAATTTAGGAAAACAAATAGAAGAAAATGCAGAACCAGAGATTATATATTTAGGTGTAGATATGTTTAATAAAACCGACAGTGTTATTACAAATGAGAAAGGTGATACAATAATGGTTCAGTCAAAAGATACCAAAAAATTTCACCCTCCAGACACTGTTTATCGTTTTAAAGGGGAACTAAGAAAGCATTATACTAATTCCGCAAAGGAAAAATGGCATAATAAATAGATATGAAAATAATGGTAACTGCTGTAGTGTTTTTAACTATAGTACTTGGGTGCACAAGAAAAGAGAATCAGTATTTTGAAGACGGTAATATTAAATATGAAGCCGAACTAAAAAATAATAGGCGAAATGGGAAGTATACTTCATATTATAAAACCGGAGAGGTTTTAGAAGTCCGAACTTATTCTAATGATACTATAGATGGTTGGGTACATGGGTATTTTAAGAATGGAGTATTATCTCATCAGGGGTATTTTAATAAAGGTATAAGAATTGGCTATTTTCCTAAATATTACAATAATGGAAAACAAGAACACAATGTCTTATATTGTAACGGAGAACAATGTTTCTATCAAAAATTTGATACTTTGGGAAATTGCATATCGCAGGATGCAAAGATATTATTTACATCATTGGCTAGTCAGGTTGTAAGTATTGGTTATTTATCAAAAGATGATTCTTTTTATGAATATATTGATAGTGTTGGTATTAACGATACAATTAAACTTTTGATTGAATTGGCAGGTTCAGAGTATTTTGGGAATGTTTATTATAAAATAGGATTATTAACTCCTACAAATAACAAGGTTCCTTTACTACCAGTAGCTGATTCAAATAATAAAGTCAAGTATACATTTGTTGCTAAAGAAATTGGTAATTATGGTATATCTGTTGTAGCTTATATTAACGATTCTACCTTTTTTATAGGTGGGGAGTGTAAATTAAACTCTGTCTGATTGTTTTTTTCATTACAAAATTATTTTTTTTGTTTTCAACTCACAAATGCTTTCTTGAAATTATCACAAAAATAAGCAAGGGCGGCGAAGGAACGAAGCCGTTTATATACCCTTGA
>QKGS01000033.1 GCA_003250355.1 Bacteroidota bacterium | reverse complement strand
TTTGAAGAAGGCAAAATTGAACAAGCAAACCGATATATAAACTTTGCTATGGAAGATGCCCTGTTTTTCAATTCACCGTACAGGTTTGTTCATCTTTCTACAATTCTACCTATTATAAATGATGCTTACCAGCTTGAAAGCAACCGCCAAAAACGTAATCTTAAAATATTCGGTAGCATTGCAACTGTTTTGTCTCTATTGTTAATTATTGCAGTTGTTCTAATTCTCAAGCAACTCAACAATCTTTCAAGGGCAAGGAACGAGATTCGAAAAAACAACACAAAACTAAGAGAGTTAAATGATAAGTTAACCAACTCAAACCACAGCCTTAAAGAATCGAACCTGATAAAGGAAAGGTATATTGCAAACTTCCTTAAAATATGCTCCGACAATATCGATAAGTTTGATGAATTCCGCAAAACGGTTGGTTAATAAAAGTATCCTGAATCAGAAAGCAGATGAGCTACTGAAGAAAACTAAGTCCCGTAAAATGATTGATAAAGAAGTTAAAGAATTTTACCACAACTTTGACGAAACGTTTTTATCTATCTACCCTAACTTTGTTGAAAAACTAAACGCCTTACTTCTGCCCGAAGAGGCTATTGAATTAAAGAAAGACGAATTATTAAATACCGAATTGCGCGTATATGCATTAATCCGTTTAGGAATAAATGATAGTGTTCAGATTGCCGAACTATTACGCTATTCAAAACATACTATTTTCAATTATCGGGTAAAAGTTCGTAACAAAGCCAAAGGAAACCGCGATGAGTTGGAGAATAAGGTAATGGATATTGGGGCGAGTTTTTAGTTCATTTTCAAAAATTAACCAAAGGTTTCTCAACTATGTTCATAAAACCATTCAATATAATCCGATATTCATATTGTTATTATCATACAGGTCGGTCTTTCAGACCTTTAATATATATGCTTCACATTACAATAGGCTTAAAAGCCTATCCTTATACAGGAAGGGCTTTCAGCCCTTAACCTTTCTACTAGGGAGATCCGCACTATATCAATCTTACTTTTATAAAACTTCGCTTCATTGCCTGAAAGGCAATAATGTACCAGCACAGGCTTTTAAGCTTGTGGGAAAGCAAACAATAAAAAAATGAGGTCTGAAAGACCGACCTGTAATTTAAAATGGAGTATATTTATTCATCAAAACCCATAAAATATGCCACAATCATTATCTAAAATCTATGTGCACATTGTATTCTCTACAAAACACAATCAAAACTTGGTGAAAGAAGAAATTAGGAAAGAACTTCAAAAATATATTATAGGATGTTTAACCGACGTTAAATCTTACACCGAAGAAATTTACGTAAACCCTGACCATTTACATATTCTTTGCACCTTACCAAGAACCATTACAATTGCTCAACTTATTTCTAAAATAAAAGCACCATCTTCAAAATGGCTAAAGCCAAAAGGAATAACAAACTTTGAATGGCAAGATGGCTATGCTGCATTCTCTGTAAGTGCATCCAATGTTGATACTGTTAAGAAGTACATAATTAATCAACCCGAACATCATATAAAGCTAAGTTTTAAAGAAGAGTTAATTCAATTTTTTGAAAAATATGGCATTGAATATGATGAAAGATATGTTTGGGATTAGATTAGAACAGGTCGGTCTTTCAGACCTAACTCACCCATGTATCTATTTGATAATAGGCTTAAAAGCCTATCCTAATACAGTAAGGACTTTCAGCCCTAGCCTATATTTGACAAATTAAAATTCTTATAAATAATATAATATTTTTGTCTGAAAGACAAACCTGTACAAGCACAGGCTTTTAAGCCTGTGTAATACAACACAGTAAAAAATGAGGTCTGAAAGACCGACCTGTATCATATCACCCACTACTTTTTTACCACCACTTCAAAATGCTACTACCCTAATTATCTACCAGATAACACTCTAAAACCACTACTTTTTAAATACTCCCTATAGTATTCAATTTTTGTTTATGCTATTTTTATGATACGAAAACAAAACACACTTAACTTTGAAGAATAGGCTAATAACTCTATAACTTTTTCATATGAATAAGGCAATATTTACACTAATTCTAATCCTTACTTTTTTTAGTAAAGGATTTACTCAGGAGAACTATCCGATATCTATTTCACTTAATGCTTCTGTTACCGAAAAATGGGCAGCAAAGGAACTGTCGCAATTTTTAAGTGAGATTTATGAAAATGTCAATTTCCCAGTTACAACAGATACTCCGAAAAAGGGCAACTACATTGTACTTGGAACTTTAGAAAACAGACCTGAATTAAAACAGTATATAAAAAATGAATTGACTAAAGAAGGTGCATTTGTGGTAACACATACAAGCAATAAAAAGCAAAACATAGGAATTATTGCAAGCAATAATGCTCGCGGGGTACTTGATGGGGTATATTCCTTACTTGAACAGAAACTTGGATATGGTTTTTATTTGCATGCTAATGCTTCGGAAAATGTTACTAAAGAACCCTTTTCTTTTGAGATGTGGAATATAGTTGCACATACCGAATTTCAGGAACGTGTTGTTTTTAACTGGTACAACTTCATTACAGGTGTTAGCGGATGGCAACTGGACGATTACAAAGATTGGATTCGCCAATCGGCGCGTATGCGATACACTACCGTAATGCTCCACGCATACTCATGGAGTCCGTTTCATGAGTTTACTTACAATGGTGTAACCAAGCCTGTGCTGCGCATTCAGAACACTCAATACGGTGCACTTTGGGATAACAAACAAACCGACGATATAAGAACACTAATAGGCGGTGAGCATTTAACTGATGAAGGTCCTGTTTTTGGTCCCGATGCAAGTAAAATAGGATATAACGGTGTAACTTACGAAAACAGGGTAGCTAAGGCAAAAGAATTGATGCGTCAGGTTATAAGCTATGCTGTTGATTCGGTTGGTATGGAATTCAATTGGGTAATAGATATTGATACCAAATATGCAAATCCGCAAGACGTTATAATGACCCTACCCGAAGATGTACGTATCCGCATTCACGACTCCTACATTGTTCGCCCCGACACAGAGGTAGGATATTTGTATTTCAAAAACATGGTTGAAACCATAGTGACCGACTATCCCGGTATTTCAACTTTAACCGTATGGTGGCGTGCCAATAGTGCCAACCTTTACGACGGATTGGTTAATTCATTGGGCTACGACCATATACTTAACCACATTCCCGATGATTGGAAAGCTGAATACGATTCTGCACCTGCTGAAGTTAAAAGTTCTGTAAGATCTGACTTACCTACTCTAGCTCCTGCTAACCTTTATTACTCGAAAGTTACCAAAGCATTTCGCAAAGCTCTCGACGAACTTGGTCATTCAAATGTTGAGCTTGGCTACGGAAGCTGGATAAAGGCAAATGAAAAGTACAATAGTTTTGTACCTGCAAACTATTTCCAACCTAATGAAGTAAAGGCTTATGCTTTAGAGTACAATATGGAATTTAATGAAAATACTGAATTTCGCACTTGGCTTGCAGATACAGGTAATAAAAGAGAGCTGGTAGTTATTGAGTGGGCGCATCACGATGACGGTAAATATTTAGGACGACCTTATACATTACCAACTAATTTTGCCGATAAGCTTAATGAATCAAAATCATCGGGTTTTGGTGTAATTCACTGGATGAGCCGACCTTTTGATATTTACTTCAAAAACTTGCAAAATCAGGTTTGGAGCAACTCATTGAATGAATCGGGTGACGAAACTTGCTCAAAAATGGCTTTGGACTATTTCGGAACTTCGCAACATAAGCAAATGACTGATTATTTGATTAACTGGATGTCAACCGCACCACAGTTTGGTCGTGAAACAGGATATTTAGGACAAACCGGAGTTGAAAACCACGATGAAAGAATTTCTTTATGCGATAAAAGATTAAGTTTATTAAATAAAATAGATAAAATTGCATTTACTACAAGTGCTCTTAACAGATATAAATACTTTTACGGGCACGAGGAGTGGATAAAATTATTTCATCAATCGCAGATAAACTGGAATGTAGAACTACAAAAACAGACTATTCACAAGTTTATAGAAAAAGCATCGGTTGACGGAGGAATGAATCGCGGAGAAAAGGCATTGCTCATTCAACACAATTTAAAATGGCTTAATAAACAAAAGGAGCATGAATTTATGATGAATGGGCATTAATTCAGTAGTCGGTTTACAGTCGCCAGTTGGCAGCCTCTTCTAAATTAGCGGCACAGCTAAACATATAACAAATAAGCTTTTATGTTTTTAGTTAGATAAAAGTCTAAAATACAGAGTTTTGTTAACTTTCAACTGTAGATTCAAACTGAAACATATTAATCTATCTAAAATACTTTATATACACATTGTAAGATTTAAAAACTACATAAATGAAACATCCATGATAATTAGGCAATACACGCACATGATTATCGGTATGGATGTTCCATCTGTACTATTGAAAACTAAAATATAAACAGATGAATAAAATAACACTAACACTCCTGCTACTAGCCTTCATTTTTCAAGGCATTGCACAACAAAAGCAAGTAATAGAAATTACCGGACGCGACTGGTATCTGGAAGGAACACTGCCCGGAAAGGGAGTAGAATATCAGTTCCACAAATATCTGCCCGATGCAGGTAAAGTAATCACTCCCGGCGATGTTTATACCGACCTGTGGCGTTTGGGTAATATTGACGATATGAACTTCGGGCAAAATGCTCAAAAGGCGAAGTGGGTAATGGAATACGAATGGTGGTATTTCCATAAATTCGATGTACCAGAAGATATGGAAGGAAAAGAACTACACCTTTTGTTTGAAGGAATTGACTATGCTTGCGATGTATACCTTAACGGAAAATTATTAGGCAGTCACGAAGGTCAGTTCTCCCATTTCAGCTTTAACGTAACAGAAACTGCAATTCTTAAAACCGAACCAAGTTCAAAAGGGAATAACTATCTGGCAATTCGCCTCCATCCTGCCCCACGCAACTGGGCTTTAATTAATGGTCGTAAATATCGTTGGCACGGCGATTATAATCAAAACGTAACACCAATAGGAATTTGGCAACCAATAAAACTTGTTGCAACAGGTACAAACAGAGTAAAAAGCATTTATGCACGTACGGCTGAGATAAAAGGAAATTCAGCTACTGTTGAGTTTGAAATTGAAGTAATTAACGATGCTTCGGCAAATGCCAATATTGAAGCTAAAATTAAGCTAACAGGTAAAAACTTTGAGTCGAAAGATTACACGGCTACCATAAAACAATCGGTAAAGTCCGGAGTAAACAAGCTAAGTGGCACTATTGAGGTACCTGATGCCAAACTATGGTATCCTTGGGATTTGGGCGACCAGAATCTTTATACCGCAAGTGTTGTAATTAAGAAAAACGGCGAATTTCAGGATGCTGACTCGGTTACTTTTGGTATTCGCACAGTTAAAATGGAAATGAACCCCGGTTGGACAACCGAGGAGGTAGAACATCCTTGGACAGTGATGGTAAATGGTAAGCGACACTTCGTCCGTTCTGGAACATGGGGCGGCCCTCCCGACAGATATACCGGAAGAACTACCGAAGACACTTATCGTGAATTGATACGATTGGCAAAAGAAGCTAACATTAATAACCTGCGTATTTTCAACTGGCATCCTGCCGAAATTCCATTATTTTATGAATTATGTAACGAAGCAGGTATATCTGTTTGGCAAGATATTGCAATGATTCATAACCCGATACTGGATTTAGAAGGTGAGGAAGCTAAAAAATACAAAGCAGATATGTTTGCTGAAACTATTGAAATTTTAAAACAACGACGCAATCATCCATGTAATATAATTATTGAAGGTTCAGAAGAAATTCTTTTCATGAGCTCAAAAAAGACTCGCGAATTTCAATATACTTTTGTTGAAGAATTAGGCAAAATTTTAAAAGATTACACCGATTTACATTATGTGCCTACATCACCTTTAAGTAGTCATCATGCTACCGAACTGGGGTTTAAACATCACGAAACCGCACACCCGCATGGTGTTCATTACGGAGTTGGAAACGTATGGATGGAAGATTATTACCGCGATCAAAACTATGCTGCCATTCCTGAACTTGCCGTAACTTCGTGCCCGAGTGCTGAAAGTATCAGAAAGTTTATTCCTGAAGATGAGCTATGGCCTCCGGGGCAAAGCTGGGGCTACCATTGGGCCGATTTAGATGTATTGCAGGCACACAACTACGAAGTGTTTGGTGAAGACTATACCGATAAGTCGCTGGAAGAATTTGCAAAAGCAACACAGATAGCTCAGGGAGTATATTTTCAATATGCATTTGAACTTTACCGTACCCGCAAGCCAAAGATGAGTGCCGTTAATTTTTGCCATTTTATTTTAAATGCCCCTGATTTTAAATGGGCTACAGTTGATTATTATCTGCAACCAAAAGAATCGCATTACTACATTCAAAAGTGTTTTCAACCTCTATTGGTAACATTGCAATACGAAAAACGCCGCTGGATGACCGATAGTGAATTTAACGGTAAGTTATGGGTTGTAAATGATTATATGGAAGAGTATAAAGGTTGTAATATTGTGGTTAAAGTTTTTGATAATGACAAAAATATCGTAGAGACGCATAATCATGCGTCTCAACATAATCATGCGTCTCAACAGATTAATATTAAGGGAGATAGTTCAGAAGAAATCACCGATATAAAATTTAAAGTACCCGGCAAAATGGGCGATAAATTCTACGTTGAACTGGAAATGATCGATAAAACCGGAAGCATAGTATCGAAAAACGATTATATGTTCCTTGTTGCCGATGCCGATAAAGACCTTGAGGTTTATAAAAAATACGGAAAAGCAGCACGCGAACGTATTGAAAAATACGGTTACAAAACATACCGCTACTTCCCGGGCTTATTTGACCATACAAAAAAAGTAGAAGCCGAATGGATTAAAATTGAAGATATAGAGAAAAGTAAGGAAGGATATAGCGAGCAAGGTGTAGTGGAAGATTAGAAACTAGTTAGTCGGAGTACGACTCAAAGTTGCGCCCCGACACTTTACTGAAATACATTTTATTATTAAGGGCTTCGCTCAAAGCGAAACCCTTAATTTGTTTATACCCCTTATTTCTGCCCTCTTAAAATAGTAGCTGCACACTATTGTTTATCAACAAAAAACAATATCATTCATTCTTATTGGACATTATTGTTTTGCTATTACTGGACGATATTTACTCCTTAATTACAAGCTCTGTAAAACCTTTTTCACCCCTTACCATTAACACATATTGTCCGCTTGGTAAAGCTGAAAAGTCAATTTCACTATCTGTAATATCCTGATATATTTTTTGTGTAAACATTACCTTACCCATAATATTTAAAACCACTATCTCTTCAACAAAAACAGGGCTATTGAAGTTAACATTACATATATTTACTACAGGGTTAGGACCAACAAACACATTAACTGTATTGCTTTCCGAAACAGAGCTTATATAGTTAACACCTACTGGATGATTCGCAATAATATCCATTTTGGGGTCAAAAATAACTTCACTTACTTCAAAACCTGCATCATAAGTAAATTCCTGATTATTGGCTGAATGACTGAATCTTGCAGTTATTGAATCTCCTGTGGCACTTTTAAATCTAATATCAATATTCATAGGAATAAAATCGACACTTTGGTCTGAGGTAGTTTGTGAAATATTAAATGTTACTGAACTACCTGATTGCTCAGTTACATTTACTGCATAGTCAGGAACTGCTGTTCCATAATACCATATATCAAAAAAAGTGGTCAGGTTTGTATCGGCAGCAGTTTCCAAATATCTCTTAACATCTTGTGCCGATACCGACGAGTATGGATTATCGGTAAGCATTTGGTTTATTCCCGAATAAAAAGCCTCATCGCCTATCTGATTTTTCAGCATTACCAATATCATACCACCTTTTTTATATGTATAGTAAAGGTCAAGTATTCGCTGAAAACTTGTAGCATCATCAACATATACAGAACCACCCTGACCCAAATCATGAGCCCACAACACCTCATAATACTTCCATTCCCTATAGTATTCAGGGTTAAATTTCTCCATTGCAATATGCTCACAAAACGTTGCAAAACCTTCCTTTACCCATACATCGTTCCAGCTCGATGGTGTAATATAATTCCCAAACCAGTGGTGAGCCAATTCATGAACCATTACTGTGGTATCATATAGGTTATTTAAAAATGTTATAGTCTGGTTTTCCATTGCAGCATTGGCATTAGCGGTTTGCAACTGACCGTATTTTTCATCGCTAAACGGATAAGGAATAAAAATATCGCTGAAATATTTCATATACTTATCAATGCATGTAAGGTAATTGCATGCAGTTGCACTGTCTTCTCTTATGAAATAATAATTAGGATTTTCAACACTAATACCATTTCCTATGTCAATATTTTGAGTGTAAACATTGTATTTCCCAACTGCAAGTGCTACCAAAAATGTAGCTACAGGCTTACGGTGTTTCCAATGTGCTGTTTTAAATCCTCCATCACTATTTTCAGAAACAAGTACTCCATTTGAAACTGCTGTATAAATATCGGATGTAGTAATAAATATATCAAGTGAATCAATTTTATCGGTTAACGATAACTTACATGGCCACCAGTCTTTCCCTCCACGCACCGATGACATTGTGCAAATTGATGTATCGTTATAATAGTTTACATGCTGAGTAAAAGTACCATAATTTGTACTGTATGGTTTTCCATGGTAATAAATTGAAACAGAATCAATATCACCCTGCACTACTGGTGCACCTAAAACAATATTCAGAGAATTGTCTGCATGGGTGTAAGATAGCTGCCCGCTTGCCGATACCACACTATCTACAGTTAATGTATCCGAAATGCTGAATGTAACATCTGATACAGCTCCATAAACCGGTTTAAACATTGTAGTAACCTTACCATTAATTGTAGCTGCCGATGGATTAACAAACCATTCTATCCGATGATAAATAACATTGCACGTAGTATCTTCCGTTACTGTTTGACTACTTGATATACGTGCACTTTTTAAGTTTAATTTTCTCCCCTCGGGGAATTCCTGAGAATGTAACACAATGCATACAAGCATTGCTGTTACAAGAAATAGAAGTTTCCTCATAATAATAAATAATTGTAAAAATTAATAAATAGTTGCGACTAAGTTAATATTTTTCACCTGTTTACAAAAAATGCAACTCATTAACAATAAGCACGTCGAAATAACACTTATGACATTCCACCACTTATCGTTTTCTGCAAGAAGCCATAGTAATTTTGTCCCAACACTATTATAGCTATCATTGAAAGATATTATGACTAACAACGATATACTACGCAACATCAGGTATATATTGGATTATGATGATTCAAAAATGGCTGAGATATTTTCATTGGCACACTATGATGTATCACGCTCTGAAATCTGCAACTGGCTTAAAAAAGAATACACCCCTGACTTTAAAGAGTTAGATGATATTAATGGCAGTTTTCTTGCAGCGACTAATTAATAAAAACTGTGGTAAAAGAGAAGGAATCTATACTATTCCAAACTTGTTTTGGGCATATTCAAAACTACTTATCGAATAAGGTGCATTTTGAATTGTAATCGACATTATAAACATATCTTTGCAAAAACTATTCACATGCGAGGTGTAACATATATTTTGCTGGCAGAGTTGTGTTTTGCATTATCATCGGTATTTGCGAAACTTGTGCTTGAGGGAACTGAATTGTCGGGTTTGCAAATAACTTTTTTTCGTTTCCTTATGGGAGCTTTCGTTGCATTTATTGCCATAAAACGCTCAGGTGAATCATTTATACCTCAGAATATAAAATGGATATCGTGGCGTGCATTATTTAACACAGCTTCAGCCATGTGCTTCTTTTACTCATTAAAATACACCACAATTACAAATGCCAATATGCTGGGCATGACTTATCCGCTTTGGGTAGTTCTTGTTGCTCCGCTTATTATTGGCGAAATATTCCGCATAAGGAATCTGATGTATGTGGGTATTGCTCTTGTGGGTATTTATTTGATTGTTCTTCCCGATTTCAATTCAGTTAACCGTGGCGATCTAATGGCATTTATTGCAGGAATAACTGCCAGCGTAGCTGTTATAGCTTTGCGACAGGCCCGGAAACATGACTCTACTAATCTTATAATATTTTACCTTATGGCAACCGGATTAGTAATTAATACTGCATTCATATTTAATGCATGGACTAATCCAACACTTGTTCAATGGGCATATATTCTTATTTCGGCATTACTCGGTTTAATTGCTCAGATATTTGTTACCAAAGGATATAAATACATTGAAGCATCGCGTGGGAGTATAGTTTCTTCATCAAGGATACTTATGGCTGCGTTACTTGGTGTATTTATATTCTCTGACAATATTACCATTCAACTTTTTATTGGTGGCGCACTAATTCTTTCCTCGCAGATAGCTCTGCTATTTGATAAAATAAAATTTGCAAAATCACTGCCGGAAAGAAAGAATTGATTTCATTCAAATACATACCCCTATAATTCTAAAAACAATGACTAACAACGATATACTACGCAACATCAGATATATTTTGGATTACGATGATTCAAAAATGTCAGAGATATTTTCATTAGCTGACTATGATGTGTCACGCTCTGAAATTTGCGACTGGCTTAAAAAAGAGGACAACCCTGACTTTAAAGAGTTAGATGATATTGATTTGGCCATTTTTCTCAATGGATTAATAAATGAAAAGCGAGGCAAAAAAGAAGGAGCTCAACCTGTTCCTGAAACCAAACTTAATAACAACATTATACTGAGGAAGCTAAAAATTGCGTTTATGCTTGATGATAATGACATTCTTGACATTCTTGAACTTGCCGGAAAACAGATTAGCAAACATGAGATCAGTGCATTCTTCAGAAAACCCGGACAAAGACAGTATCGCCATTGCAATGATCAGATTATCAGAAATTTTATACAGGGATTACAAAAAAAATCAAAACTTCAAAAGTTATAATATCTGCATATAATGCATAAAGCAATCAAAATATTATCAATCCTTTCTTTAACACTTTCCTCGCTGTTTTCCTATGCCGGAACTCCCCGATTCGACCATTACGATATTTCGAACGGTTTGTCGGGAAACCGGATACTTGCTATGGAGATAGACAATAGCGGGTATATATGGCTTGGTTCCGACAATGGATTGAATAAGTTTGACGGATACAACTTTTCTCTCTTTGAGCCCGGTACAAATATATCAGGTACTTTGGTCGGAAACGGCTTTACTGCATTAAAAGAAGACAATAACGGAAATATTTGGGCAGTAACACACAATGGCGGTTTAAATAAGTTTGACTATAACCGTAAAGTATTTACACATTTTGAAGATTCACTATTTAACAGTTTTTCAGGCGAAACAGCCAACCATCTAGTAATATCAGGCGATTCACTTGTGTGGTTTGGTTCAAACCTGGGTATAGTTGTGTATAATATTAAAAACGGAAAGTCGCATTCAGTAAGTAATTTTCGATTTTTGAAAAGCATAGTTGAAAACAATAACGGTATTCTGGTAGGCGGTGAATTTGGCTTATATTCAGTAATATACAATTCTGATTCTGTGTTATATAAAAAAATACTCAACATTCCGATATATGATATACAGAGTTACAACAATAAAAATATTATTGTTACCGAAAATGAAATTCTTCAATTTAATGATTCATTTGCAAAAGCAGATACCTTAGTTTTATTTAATAATGCGACCAATAGCTTCGACCCTCGGAATATTACCTCTATGGCTATCAACCATAAGCAAATATGGATTAGCAGTAACAAATCAGTTAGCTTATTTGAAAAATGCAATGGTGAATCGGGTAAATACTGCTACCAATCGACAAGCTATATACAACACGGAGCTACATTACTTAAATTTGACAAAGCCGATAATTTATGGATAGCATCAGACTTGTTAGGGGTGTTTGTATATAGCAAGCGTAAGAACCAATTTAGCTTTCTCGACTCCGAAAGCAATACTTTTCCATTAAAATCGTACCATAAAGACAACCCCGTAAATAGTGTATGCAAAGGGTTAGATAACACATTGTGGATAGGCTCTGTTAAAGGAAATATTACCGCAATAAAAGCCGATGGTACCACAAAAAAATATGAATACTATTTCGACAAAAACGGTAAGCGCCGAAATATGGATGAACCAAGAGGATTGCATTGCGACTCGAAAGGTAATATTTGGTTGTCGAATTATAGTATTGTAGGCATTTACAACCCCGATAAAGACCGCTTTGAATCGTTATGGAGCAAGTATGGCATAGACTGGACACGACTTAGTTTTTGTATAAAAGAGCTTACCCCCGGTATTGTTACTATAACAGGCGATGAATATATTGCCGAGATTGACATAAATGAAAACAGCTTTATAAAACAATATCCTACATCGCACAACGGCGTATATTTATGGAAAGCCATACGAGATATAGCAACCGATAAATACAATAACTTGTGGGTGGTTCAAAATACTTATGGATTAGTAAAAATAAGCAGACCGGAATTGCATTATACCCGAATACTAAAAAACGATGCCGGCTTTACCGACAACAAAATATATGATATAGAAATACAAGGCGACTCTATGTGGCTTGCTACCAATATAGGGCTTAACCTATATGACATAAGCACCGGAAAGGTTATAAAAAAGTATTTGACAGCAAGCGGCTTATCAAACAATAAGGTATTTTCAGTAATAACAGATAACAAAAATAATTTGTGGCTTAGCACCGGTAATGGCATAAACTATATTGATATAAGAACCGATAATATAACAACATATTTGCCAAACGATTTTTTTTATGAAGGGGCATTCCATAAAGACCTGAACGGCAATATTTATTTTGGCGGATACAACGGCTTGGTTCTATTCAACCCATCCTATATTGAGAAAATTACAATTGACCCTAAACCAATTGTTGAAGATTTTTTTATTAACAATAAACCTGTAAATGTTAATGATACTATTGAAAAGAGAGTGTTGCTTACCGAAAGATTAAAACATGGTTCAAAAATAATACTAAACTACAAACAAAATTCCTTTTCATTTCTTATAAATGCTACTCCATTTGAAACACCACATTACACAAACTACCGATATAAACTGTCAGGGCTGCAAAGTAATTGGATATATATTAGCAAAGATAACCGTATGGTTAATTACACATCGGTATTACCAGGCAATTATACTTTTACATTTCAGGTGCAAAAGGGCGATAATTCATGGAGTGATGGTACTTCTGTGTTCATAAATATAGAACCACCATTCTGGCAAACCATTTGGTTTAAAATAGCTTTGTTACTTTTTATAGCAATAGTTATATATAGCTTTGTTCAGTATCGTATAACCAGGTTTAAAAATGCCGGAATAGTTTTGGAGAGAAAAGTTGCAGAACAAACAAAAGAATTAAAAGAACAGAACAAACAAATAACAGAAATATCAGAAAAACTGCACGAAGCCGACCAGGAAAAAATACAATTCTTTACTAATATTTCACACGAATTCAGAACTCCGCTAACCATGATTCTTGGTTATATCGAAAATTTGGACAAATCAAAATCGGAACATTCAAAAACTATTATAACCAGAAATGCCAATAGGCTTTTGGAGCTTGTAAATCAGCTTATTGAAGTGCGAAAACTCGATAAAGGACAGTTAAAGTTGCAGGTTAGTGAATTTGACATAGCAAGCTTTACCAAAGATATAGTACAATCATTCCAAATGCTTGCCGAGAAGAAAAATATTTCTCTTGAGTTTATATCAGATACCGAAGCACTCAACGTTTTTCTCGATGCAGATAAAACAGAAAAAATACTTTCTAACCTTATATCGAATGCCATAAAATATACTTCAAATGATGAAAGTGTTATTGTAAGCATTGCTACTTATGAACATAATTTTGAAATATTGGTAGAAGATAGTGGTGTTGGCATAGCTAAAGAAAATATCGATAAAGTATTTGACCGCTTTTATCGTATTGACTCAAATGTTTCGGAAGGACATGGCATAGGATTATCGTTGGTTAAAGGGTGGACAGAGATTCAACACGGAACAATTGCAGTTGAAAGTGATATAAACAAGGGGAGTATTTTTAAACTAACTTTTAAAAAGGGGAATAATCATTTTAAAAACGATGAATTTGTTGACAATTACAAAAAAACAGAAAAGCCCATTGAAATAAATACCTACAATGAACTAAAAAAGATTAAGAACAATTACGGATATAAAATACTAATAGTTGAAGATAATACGGAACTAACTAATTACTTAATAGATATACTTAACAACGATTTTGTTTTAGAAACTGCCACAAATGGTGCTATTGCTCTTGAAAAACTGGAACACTATTCTCCCGACCTTATTATTTCCGATATAATGATGCCCCAAATGGATGGCATTACTTTCTGTAACAAAGTAAAATCCGATACGGCATATTCACATATTCCTTTTATTATGCTTACTGCAAAAACAGGTGTTGAAACAAAAATACAAGGGTTTAGTATAGGTATTGACGATTTTATAACTAAACCATTCAACCCCAAAGAACTTATAGCCCGCATAACTGCAACATTGCTAAACCGCGAACAGTTCAAAAAGCATATATTAAGTTTTAATGCAACCGAAGAAATAAAGAGTGAATGGCTCAATGAAAATGACAAAAAGTTTTGGAATAAGATTAATGATATTATTAATACAAACTATTCTGATTCCGATTTTAATGCCGAAAAATTAAGTACTTTGTTATATATGAGTCGCGCAACATTTTACCGTAAATTTAAAGACCTTACCGGATTAAATGCTGCTGAGCACATTAGAAAAACCCGACTTCACAAAGCCAACGAACTTATACTTTCAGGCGAAACCAATATTGAAAACATATCGGCAATGGTTGGTTTTAAAAGTGTATCGCAATTTCGAAAAAACTTTAAAGAAGAGTTTGGAATAACCCCTTCGCAAGTATACAAAAAGTAGATTTATATTTTCGATTCATATTATAAAATAGAAAGAGAGAATCTGTGTTTAGAACCCCTCTTTCTTTTTATATACTATATGTTTGATATTAATCTTCAATTATAAATTCAACTCTGCGATTTTTAATGCGGTTTTCTTCTGATACATTAGGTACTAATGGCATTCTTTCACCTCTTGTGTCAATAACCAGATTATTAGCCGACACACCTTCTTTAATGAGTAGTTCGGCTACACTCGATGCACGCGATAATCCAAGAAATTCGTTTTGCTCTTCGGCTCCAATATCACAAGTGTGACCTATAAGTGTGATTTTTAATTCAGGATAGTCAAACAATACGGCAGCAATGTTTTTAATACGCTTCTGCGATTCAGGAGTAAGGTCGTAACCCGATCTGTTAAATAATATTGGAGAGTTTTCCTTAACAATTTTATGTAATCGGTCTTGTTCTATTTTCTCCATCTCGTACCAGAAATCGGCTTGTTTTAGTTTTGATTCATCTTGCTGCGACTTTATTTCAGCTGCCATTGGTTCAGGTTGGAACTGTATTACACGAGCTTCTTTTTTTGAAGCCGTAGGTACATATGTTTTATATTTGGTAGAGTGTTTTCTTTGTTTTAGTATAAATGTAACACCTACACGGAATCCTACAGCCATACGGCGCATTTTGTCCGACACATTGGAATTTGCAATACCGGCATAGTCTACATTAGCTTCTGTCAATGACTCAACAGTATAGCTCGACATTGGAGCATTACCGGGTGTTTTGCCATTTAGCTGGTATTCAAAATACGGCCCTCCAAATATCATGATTTTTCGGTTAATAGGATACGACACCTCAAAATTGGCAATGGCCGAAATACCTACTCCAAATTGGTTCGATACTGTTGTACCTCCTACAGGATAGTTTTGAAAGCCGGGCCCGGTTGTTATAGTAGCATTGTTGCCGTATTGCGGATAGTAACCTACCGTAGTATAATCGCCTTCTGTAATTTTTGATTTGCTTACTGCCCGTATCGAAAGCATAGGCCCAATACCTCCCGATATGCGTAATTCATTATCGAAAGTGTGCATAAAACTTGCTTGCAAAGGTATGCCAATATAATGTCCGGTTATTTTTTCTGAAATATTATTGTACGTGGTTTGTAAAATAAAACTTTCAGGTGTATTACCATTAAAGCTATCACCATCTACCGATGGGGTGGACAAGGTAACACCATTGAGTTTATATAAGCTTGAGTAACTGTTGTAGTGTAATCCGGTTGTAATACCCCAGTAGTTGTACCAAAATGTTGCATCAAATCCGGCTATTACTCCTGCTCTTTTATTTACATCGCCAACAGTGGGTTTAAAGGTATAGCACGATAAGCCGCCACCAATAAATACGTTACCGTCTATTTCGGTAGGTTCGTATTTTGAGCTTGATAAAAACGTACCCGTATTTTCAGTTTGTCCGAATAATGTTATCGCAGAGATTGATACTAATAATGCTGAAATTATTCTGTTTCTCATATTTATCATTATTAATGAATTAGGTCTAAATTTAGTTTAATGTTATTCTACTGTTATTTTTTCTGTTTTTACTGTACCATTCGAATTACTTATTTTTACAATATAGCATCCGGCAGCAAACGGTGAAATAATCTCAGATGTTGAATTTGGTTCCGATATTTGGTTGTATAGTTTCACCCCTTTTAGGTCGTAAATTTCAATTACATAATCGGAATAGTATTCGGTATCAATTATTTCAATGTTGAATAAGCTGCTTGAACTCATTACAGAAGGATAAATATTTACTGATTTGGTACCACAGTTGCTTGCAATGTATGGCTCAAGTCTGATAGCACCATCGCCGGCATTGGCATTTACAGGAGTAACATCGCAACTGTAGCTGCCGCAAAGTGTTTTATTTGGTCCGGCATAGCTAACCTGAGTAGCTCCGGGAATAATAGCACCGTCTTTATACCACTGGTATTTATTTTCCAATAAATTATCGGGGTCGTTTACCAAAAGAACATATCCCCATTTGCAAATTATTTCAATACTTACTACCCATTTTGCATAAATAGTAGTATCGCCAACCGAACCTGTAGGAATACCGCTTATAGGTGTAGTCATATTTTGGTTTGAATACCAACCGTTGAAAATATATCCATTGCGTGTAGGTGCTTCAAATGTAATGTCAGCAGTTTCAATATTAAATACAGCCGGGTTGTTATCGCTGTTTGTTCCACCGTTTAATTCATAGTTAATGGTATAATTATTGGCTTCAAGCAGCAACCATTGAGCATACAGTATTGTATCGCCAATAGTACCTGCTGGTAAATCAATTACTTGAGTTGCAAATGAATTATCGGTAAACCAACCACCAAAAGTATAACCGGTACGAGTAGCATTGTCGAAAGTTATGGTTGGTGTTTCAACATTATATACCGAAGGGTTGCTTGCTGAATTATTACCATTGTTTAATTCATACGTTATTGAATATGTATTTTCAGAACCAATAGTCCATTGAGCATATAGTATGGTGTCGCCAACAGAGCCTGTCGGCAAATTATTCACCTGAGTTGAGTAACTGTTATCGGCATACCAGCCACCAAAAGAGTACCCCCTGCGGGTAGCATTTTCGAATGTAATAGTAGGTGTTTCAATATTGAACGAGTCGGGGTTGTTTATTGAGTTTGTTCCACCGTTTAGCTGGTAAGTTATTGAAAAACCATTTTCAGGTAAAATAATCCACTGAGCGTAAATAGTAGTATCGCTAAACGATCCTTTTGCAATATAAGGTGCATTTACTGTAAATAAACTGTCGCCATACCAACCATTGAAAGTATAATGGTTTTTTATCGGGTTTTCGAAGAAAATGGTATCGGTATCGAAGAAATAACTTGAAGGGTTATTAATACTGTTAGTTCCTCCGTCAATATCATATGTAATATTGAATCGGTTTGCAGTAGAGTCAATAGTCCATATTGCAAATAGAGCAGTGTCGCCTACCGACCCTTTAGGTAACTGAGTTATACTTGTTCCGGTATTGGTTTCCCAGCCGGTAAACGTATAACCCGGGTGCCATGCATTTTCAAAAGTAATAGTTTCGGTTTCAACGTTGTATATGTATGGGTTTGAGCTGCCGTTAACAGCCAAGTCTTTTTGATTATCACCCATAAAATAGTCAATTTTATAGTCGCCTTCTTTTTCCCATCGAGCATATATGGTTATTTCACCAATTGAGCCTGAATCAATTTTTGTTATCAGGTCATTTAACATTGTTACATCGGTGTACCATCCTTTGAAATTGTACCCGGCTTTGCTTGCGGGGTCAAATATTACACTGTCTTCAATAGTGTAAGTTGCCGGATTCATGGAATTGTTGAGGCCACCATTTGTAATGTAATTTATGGTATAGTCAATAGTATTCCATTGTGCATAAACAGTATCGTTGTCAGGAGTACTGATAGTATAATCGCTAAGGTTGTTGTAGTTAACTCCTGTGCCATCGGCCAGAGTTGACCAATTGCTGAATGTGTATCCTGTTCGTGTATACTCATTGGCATTCAGAGTTTCAGTAACAGTATATTGAGCCTGTTGGTTACTCATAGTTCCGGTTCCGGAATTTTTTTCAAAAACTATATCGTATGTTTTAGGAATCCATTTTGCCCATACAGTTCTTTCTCCTGTTGAATTAATAGTAATGCCTGTTGTTGTAATTGTAAGTCCTTCATCAGAAAACCAACCGTCGAAGTGGTATCCTTCGCGTGTTGCATTTGCATAAGTTACCCCATTTTCAAAAGTATATGATGGTGGGTTACTTATGCTGTTTGTTCCAAAGTTTAGGTTATAGGTTATTTTGTAATCTAAAGTATCCCATTTAATGTAAACATCTTTGTTACCGGTACTATTAACAGGTATTCCTGTAAATGGAGTTGACAAGTTACTTTGAAACCAGCCTAAGAAACCGAAACCTGTACGTGTAATCGTGTCGGTGAATGTAACAGCACCTTCGTAATTATATGTAGCAGGGTTTGTTCCTAAGTCGGTATCGTTATCGTTGTTATGGTAAGTGATAGTGTATGTATTTAAGCTCCACTTAGCGTAAATAGTTAAGTCGCCGGTTCTGGTGTTTTTTGTTATACCGGTTATTTCATTGCCTGTTGTCATGCCAATATTAGTAAACCATCCCTGAAAAGTATATCCGGTACGTGTTGGGTTAGTGAAGCTAAATGTAGCTGTTTCGTAGGTATATGTAGCGGGAGTATTGCTATGTGTTCCGCTATTTTTTACGTAAGTAATATTATATGTATTTAATAACCATTGAGCATATACGGTAATGTTTGCTGTTACAACCGATGTAGTGGTAAACTGTGTTCCGCTAATACCGTCGGCAGTAGTGTTCCATTCATTGAAGGTATAGCCTGTGCGGGTAGGGGCAGCAGGTAAGCTTATGGTAGCTCCGTATTTTATGTTGTTAATAGCCGATACAGCAGTACCACCTTGTGAGTTAAATGTAACGGTATGTAGGGTTCTTGTATAGTATGCTTTTAAAACAGTAGTGCCATCGCCGGCAATAGTACCACTAAGAACGCTGCTTGAATGTCCTGCATAATGTGTAAATCCGGTGTATGTTTTTATGGTAGCAGAAATAGGGTCGTCGGTTCTTCCACTTAGATTCTCTGTTTCAAATACACTATAAGTTCCATCGAGGTTTTCGCGGTAATGTTCTACTTTATAACCGGTAGCAGTTCCTGCAACCCATTGAGCATAAATGGTTTCGTTACCTGCTGTTGTAATGGTGTAGTTTCCTCCATTAGAATATGTTGTACCGCTTCCATTACTTTGGGTATTCCAACCGGTAAATGAATATCCGCTTACTGCAAAGTTGTTGGTATTCAGAGCTGTGGCCTGACCAAATACCATTGCCTGGTTTGGCATACTTCCGGTTACAGTTCCTGCATGATTGCTGTCAAATAACACATTGTATGTATTGGCTTTCCATGTTGCATATAGTGTAATATTATTTGGCGTGGTTAAAGTGTAGGTATCCTGATTGGCGTAAGCACTGTCGCCGCCGGCAGTTGTTGCCCAGCCGTTAAAAGTATGTCCGGTTTTTGTAAAGCCAACACTGTTGAGGTTTTCTGCCACTTCGTACTCAACCGTCTGAGGAGTCATAGAACCTCCATTGCCTGTATTTGCATTAAATGTAATGGTATATTCGTTAGGCGACCATTTGGCCCATACTTCTTTTGCACCGGTAGTGTATTGTGGAATGCCGGTTGTTTCATTGCCGGCTGTCATACCTGCATTGGTGAACCAACCTTCAAAAGTATATCCAATACGTGATGGAGCTGCAAAAGTAACAGCATTATTGTGTATATATGTCGATGGATTGCTTACATTATTTGTACCACTATTTAGGTTGTAAGTAATATTATAGCGGATAGTATCCCACTGTGCATATATGTTTTTGTTTCCGTAAGTTCCGGCAACTATGTCGGGTGAACTGTTGTATGGTATGGTTAGTGCTGCATCGGAATACCAGCCGTTAAAATTATATCCTGTTTGAGTAATGTTGGCAAAGTCAATATTACTGGTAATAGTATATGTTGATGGGTTTGCACCATTGTTGGCTGCACCTAAGTTAAAGTAGGTTAATGTGTAATTTATAGCTGTCCATTTAGCCCAAAAGTCTTTGTTTCCTGTACTGTTGAGTGGTATTGAGGTAATGGCACTACCTGTAAATCCCGAATTGTTGTACCATCCGCCAAAAGTGTAACCTGTGCGGGTTGGTGTTTTTAGGGTTATTGTTTGCTCATAATTATATGTTCCCGGATTATCGATATGGTTTACAACTCCTGGTAACAGGTTATAATTAATGGTATAATCAATTAAATTCCATTTGGCATAAACAGTTCTGTTTGCAGTAATAACAGTTGCAGAAGTGAAACTATCGCCACTACCGTCGGCATTGTCTTTCCAGCTGTCGAAGGTGTAACCTGTTTTGGTTGGTGCTGTTGGTAATGTTATTGTAGCACCGTATTTGATATTTGTTATAGGCGAAACCGACGAACCACCTTGCGAGTTGAAAGTAACAGTATGTCGGGTTCTGGAATAGTAAACTTTTAACACAGTAGAGCCGTCGCCTGCAATAGAATCGGAGGTTATACGGTCGGGGTGTGTAAGATTTTGAGTAAAACCGGTGTATGTTTTTATTACGGCATTAACAACACTATCTGTTTTTCCGTAAGCAGTAACGCTTTCGTTGAGTGTATAGTTGTTGTCTGCAATATTTTCACGGTAGTGTTCTGTTTTGTATTGAGTAGAAGTGTTAGGTACCCATTTGGCATACAGTGTAATATTAGCCGGTGAGGTAATGGTTATATTGCCCGAGTTTGAATAAAAACTACCGGTTCCATCGGCATTTGTTGTCCAACCGCCAAATATATATCCGGCACGGGAATAGGCATTTGCCGTAAGGGCAGTGGCAGTTTCAAAAGGAATAGTTTGGTTACTCATGCTACCACTTGCATCGGCAGCATTTTTGTTGAATGTTATTGTATAGTTGTTTGGTTCCCATTGTGCATACAGGCGCAGGTTTCCGTCGATAGTATAAGTGAAAGTGGCGCTATTGCTGTAACTGGTACCACTGCCGGCCGATGTTTTCCATTCGGTATAGTGGTATCCTGTTCTGGTAAAAGTATTTGCAGTAAGTGTGGTGCTTTGGTCGTATGTAACATTAAGGTCTGACATAGAACCTGTACCCCCGTTTTTGTCGAATATTATTTTGTACTGGTTAGCAGTCCATCCGGCATATATGTTTTTGTTGCCGTATTCGCCTTCTAACAAACCTGTAATAACACTACTAAGCCCTACGTTCGAATACCAATTATTGAAAGTATAACCGGTACGGGTTATATTTTGGAATGCTAAATCACCTTCAATAGTATATGTTGCAGGGTTTGGGTTTGAAGCACCAAAAGTATTGAAGTAAGTAATGGTATAGTTTATAGGTGTCCATTGTGCATATAATGGTGTAGAGTCGGTAATGGCAAATGTTGACCCCGGAGCTCGGTTTGTGCCGCTACCGTTAGGTAGTGTGTTCCATGTGCTGAAAGTGTATCCGGTTAAGCTAAAGCTATTGGAAAGAACAGTAACATCGAAGCTTTCAATATGTGGATTATTAGCATCGGTAACTGTTCCTGTGGCTGTTCCAACTCGGCTTGCATCATTGGCTTGGTAAGTAACATTATGTTCGGGAACTATTTCGGGTTTAATCATGTCGCCAAAGTAGTATATACCGTTATTGTCGATAAAATATGGTTGTACATAGTATGTTCCACCTTCTAAGCCGGTAATTCGGTAATTGAATTCGTTGTAATCGCTTGTTAAAGTAGTTTCTCCTCCTTCAAGATATGTAAATATCTTATCTGATTTGTTTGGGTCATGATACCTTATACCCGATTTTACAATGCTTATAGTGCTTCCTGTTGTTCTTTTTATTCTTATTGTAATGGAATTGTTTTTTATCGCACCTTTATTTACTGTGTTATTTGTTAGCATAGCTTTTTGATAGAACATATAAGGTCTTCCTGCACCTCCAGATACTGCCGGTTGAACCCATGGGTTTGCAGAATCAGTTCCCGATACCCATGTATTAAAATTGCTGAAGTTGTAAAAATCAGTACGGGATAGAGATGTAGCATTAGCAGTAATTTCTTCGCTAATATCAGTATCGAAATAGGAATCAGTTATAGTTGTTCCGATTGATTTCTGTGCAAAAGCATCAGTTATAGTTCTTCCGGTAACATATCCTGTTGTATAAACATCTGTTAGAGTACAGTTATCGCCAAGTACTCCCGCAAAACCTCCAACATAGTCGCCTCCTTTACTTGTGTTTGTTGGTTGATTAATACCTCGTACAGCCGATGTTGAATAGCAGTTAGTAAAAGTAGTATTTCCGGTTGCACAACCAACAAAACCACCAACGCTGTCAGTTCCCACAACATATGCTGAAGAAAAACAGTTAACAACGGTTGAATTATTAGCATATCCTATAAGACCTCCAACATTGTATCCTGGTGAGTATACAGTTCCGGAATAAGAACAGTTTGAGATTGTAGTATTATTTGAATAACCAATAATTCCACCGATATGGTGACCTCCATCGCCTGCAATAGGTGGAGTGTTATCAATCCAGCCACCCCACGTGTCACAGTTTGAAAGATGAATATTTTTAATAGTCGCTCCATCAGTATATCCAAAAAGAGCAGCATAAGGAAAATTTGTCCTTCCGTCAGCAGGGAAAGGTCCAATTGATGTTTTCCTTATTAAATAATAACCTTTGCCATTGAAATTACCTTGAAATGGTCTTATTGTTCCACTTGTTTCAATATGTCCTATTGATGGTACATATCCCGGAATACCATCACCGGGGATAGGGTCGTTTAAGGTTACATCTATATTATTGCCAAGTTCAATGTATTTTCCGGAATAGGATGTTCCACTGTTAACAGCTATTGCAAAATTGTAAAGCTGATTTGAAGTTAATATTATGTAAGGGTCGCCGGCTGTTCCTGTTCCACTCGCAAATTGTGCATTTAAAACGTTTGCATACAATGATAAAGATATAATCCAAATTATGGAAAATATTCTTAGTAAGTTCTTTTTATGTCTCATACCGGAAATTTTTGAGGTTGTGAATGTATTTTGATTAAAAAATGGTTTAAAGTTTATTGAAGATTAACTATTGAATAAATACTTATGCGTTATACAATAGTAACAATTGATTGAATGGTAATTAATAATTGTAAAGGATATAATTATCCCTTTGAGGTAATGTGTAAATCTCATATAGCAAAATAGTTAATAGTTATACTATCATAATGATAGTGAAGATTCGATAAATATATGTATATTTTTTATCAAATGTTTAAAAAATGTGACTAATGGAGTAAAAAGTAATGTTAGGTAACTTTTTAATAATGATGTTGCGTATGTTTTTTATCGATGAACATCAATAAATAGGTTGTATTTAGTATTTTGAGATTTGTATGTTTTTGAAATTTAAACTATATAAAGCGCAGTTTATAAATATTGCTTCGTATTCTATGTTCAGAATTCGTTATTAATAATTCTATTTTGTTCGTCCTGACGTTTTTGCCAACGCTCGCGGGCGTATTTTTGCATATCGGTTATGGTATCGGTTTCGTCAACTATCTCTAGCCCCAGTATAGTTTCAATAATATCTTCCATGGTAATAATTCCGTCCATGCCACCATATTCGTCGACAATAACGGCAATATGTTCCTTATTTTTCAGGAGTGTTTCCCAAGCGGTAAAAAGCTCAATTTGCTCGGGCATAAATACAATTTTGCGTTTTAAGTCTTTTAATCTGAGTTCATGTTGGTCTTCTGCCAGTTTTTCAAAAACAGTTTGCCTAAATACATAGCCGGTAATATTCTCGTCATTTTCCGAATAAACAGGAATACGTGAAAACTTCAGGTAATCTTTATTCTGTAAAAACTCATTCAGGTACAATCTTTCATCGGCAATAGCTACAACAACTCTAGGGGTCATTATTTCGGTAACTTTTACTTTTTTTAATCGAAGCAAGTTGTGTATTATACTATATTCCTTTTCGGAGAATATCCCTTCGTCGGCACCAATGCTTGCCATGGCGGTGATTTCTTCCCTACTGGTTATGCTCTGTTTTTTGTCTTTTGAAATAGCGCGGGTAAGAAACGATGATACTATTACTAACGGGTAAGTAATAAACATAGTGCCCGATATTAAATATGTACTTGTGTATGCAAACTTACGCCAGTATCGTGCTCCTAATGTTTTTGGAACTATTTCGGTTATAAAAAGTATAAGCACAGTAAGTATAGCCGATGCTATGCCAAAATAAGCTTCGCCGTATACATTAACAACCTGAGCTCCTACGCCGGCAGCTCCTATGGTATGGGCAATGGTATTTAACGATAGTATAGCCGAAAGTGGTTTGTCAATATCGTTTTTGAACGATAGGAAAGTATCGGCCCATGAGAGCTTTTTTTCTTGTTTTACCATTAAAAATGAGCGGGGAGTAGAGAGTAAAACAGCTTCCATAATAGAGCAAAGAAATGAAACTGTAAGAGCTAAAACGAGATAAAATATTAATAATGCCATAATGTGTCAGATGTATTATTCATAAGGCTCAATATAATTGAGTGTAGGCAAAAATAATTAAACAATTTTACTTTGTATTAAACCTTGAAAATATTGGTTTATTATTTATTATTTTGTAAACTATTATTCCAAGCAAAGCCCCAATAATAGTTGCCGTAGGGTATATCCACAAATGTGTAATGTTACCCGAAACTACTGCCGGTGCTATAGAACGGATAGGGTTCATTGAAGCACCTGTAATAGGGCCACATACCAAAGCTTCAAGAAAAACCAAACCGCCAATAGCTATGCCGGCAAATATTCCGGTTTCTTTTGAACCTGTTGATACATTTATTATTACCAGCATTAAAAAGAATGTTAATATTATGGTTCTACTACCATTTTAGTGGATAAAGGTCTAAACCGCCATGAAAAAATAGTATCGCACTTCTAAAATTTTCGAACAAACGATAGCCTCTTCCTATAAGTTTTATTTCTTGTATTTTCCCATTAAGTCTTTCTGCCATAGCA
>QKGS01000082.1 GCA_003250355.1 Bacteroidota bacterium | reverse complement strand
AATGATTGAAAGAAGATTATACTTAAATCGCTTAAAACAACTTAAAGACCAGAACTTAATAAAAGTAATAACTGGAATAAGGCGTTGTGGTAAATCTACACTTTTAGAGGCGTTTACAAATTTGCTACTTAATGAAGGAGTGGCACAAGAAAACATCATTTTTCTAAATTTTGAAGAGAGAGAAAATTTACACCTTACTAATTGGACAACACTTTATGACGAGATAATTGAACAGGTTAATCCCGATAATAAGTATTACATATTCTTGGATGAGGTACAGTTGATTGATAATTTTGAAAGGTTAGTAAATAGTTTGTTTACAAAAAAGAATATTGATTTGTATGTTACAGGTTCAAATGCATATTTACTATCGAGTGAATTGGCAACACTTTTAACAGGTAGATATATTGCCATTAACCTTCAGCCGTATTCTTTTAAAGAATACGTATCTGCTTATTCTGAAGAAAAAAATACCGATAGGCTTTTTAGAAAATATATCAATGAAAGTTGTTTCCCCGAAGCTGTAACACTTTCGAAAAATGGGGAGAATCTCGTAAATGATTACCTGCAATCAATATATGATACTGTGATAATTAAGGATATATCACAACGACACAGTTTGCGGAATATTGAGAATCTGCATCGAATTGTTAGTTTTTTATTTGATTCAATAGGCTCTTATGTTTCACCCACAAATATTGCGGCACAATTAAACCATAATTCCCAAAAGACAATTTCGCATAACACGATTATTAAATACCTTGATTTTCTGACTCAATCATACATTTTATATGCTGCACCACGATATGACATCAAAGGAAAAGAATTGTTATCTACGAATGGAAAATATTATGTGGTTGATTTAGGTTTAAAAAACATTACTACTACAAATAAATATGAAACTGATTTAGGACGAAAACTTGAAAACATTGTTTACTTTGAGCTATTTAGGCGAGGTGGAAAAGTTTATGTAGGAAAACATAATGACAGAGAAATTGACTTTGTTGTACAAAAGGCAAACAATGAACGAGAATATTATCAGGTAGCATATACTGTTAATGACGAAAAAACATTTAATCGTGAAATTTCGGCATTTGATAGAATTAAAGATAATTATCCAAAATTTCTATTAACCATGGACTATGACCATACGAGTATAAACGGAATTCAAAAAGTTAATGTAATTGATTGGTTATTAGGATAAAAACAAAGCCTCAAGAAGCATAATTATCATAAAATTGCCGATTTTCAAAATCAATACAAACTCGATATAATTGGCTTGTTCACTAAATTCAAGTGGAAATAATACACCTTTATTATACTTTCTACTTACAGTGTCAGCTCCATAAAGTTATGAATCACACAATATAAGTTTATGTCATGTTTTTGAAACCTCGGCAATAAATGTTCATTTATAACTATACGGCATATAATTTCTCTCTGTATCCATAAATATATGTACCGTATCAATACTAGTTTCGGGTGAGTATTCCAATATATTATAACTAAGGTCATAATCGGTATGAACGGCCTCAACTTTCACATAATATGTTCCTGCTTCGAGCATGGTGGTATAAAATCCATAGTTGACAGGAATAAGTTTTTCAATAACATTATTCATATTAGGAGCTGTTGAAATTGATACTACTGCATTGTTAGTATTGTATACAGTATCAATACTATTAGCTGTATCGGTAACGTGTAAAGTTACAATGCCTTCAAAAGCATAATACTTTCTTGTTTCCTCGTTTTTCTTACACCCCGAATAAGTTATAATAGCTGCTGCCACTATTAGGGCTAAATATATTTTTCTCATAATTTTACATTATTTATTAATTAACAATTTTGTGCTTTGTCTGCCGCCTGCAACATCGGTAAGTACAACTGTATATATACCATTGGGTAAATAATTAACCGGTATTTCGTTATACTCTTCTGTTAGTTTAAGAACAGCTATTCCATAGGAATTGAAAAATGTAATGTTATTTACCTCGATATTATCGGGAAGTAAAATACTAATATTACAATTATTGCAAGGGTTAGGGTAAATACCAAAGTTTATATCATTATTTGAAAATGCCAGCTTTTTGACACCTCCCTTCAAATATTGTTTAGTATCGGAAATACAATACCAATCCAATGTTTCGGGGTGAATAGTATAATATATTCGCTCAATACAGTTTGACTCAGCAACATACTTTGAAGAATCTAACCTGAGTGTATACCATTCATTAATAACAGGTATAAATACATCTAATGTTCTTACAAAATTTCTGTTATCGGAATTGTAATAGTTGTAACTCTCACTAAAAACCGGATAAACATTGGCTTTATCACCCTGATAAATTTCACAATCCCATTTCAATATATTACCGGTATTAGTAAATTCTATTTTGTTTATATAGGTATCGTAACTTCTTCGGCGAGCTTGAACTGAATCGCGACGATATAGTATATTATTTACACTATCAATAATATACTTTGATTGTACCGTTCCGAAGTTAACCAAATATCCATTATCGTTGTAAGTATATATGGTATTTCCCGACATAGAAAAAGCATCGTCGTGGCTTGAATAACGCATAAAACAGCCATCGTTGCCTAATGTAACATGCCCATTGGCATACCAAAAATAATTTGATTTATTGCTAATCGACAAAATATTATTTTCAGCGTCGTATTCATATTTGCTTACATCAATATACCTTCTACTTCTATCGCCCGGCTGTTGTGAAAATCCACCTTCACATACACAGCGACCGCTAAGCTCCATTACAACACTGTCGGGCAAATTATTTTCATTATAATAAAAAGCTCCGTGAACCGATGTACCAAAATCAGTTTTATAAGAGATATAGGTTCCAAAATCGGTTTTAAAACTACCCGAATAATAATCTTTGAATGCGTGGTCGAAATAAAATGTTTGAACCATAGAATCGGTTTCAGTATGTATATTCAGATTCAAATTGTTAATACTCTGCTTACTTAGCACAAAACCTGAATTAGCCGACTTAAGTAGTGCGGTAATATAGCCTTGCTTTAAACGGGCAATTTCATTGAAGTATTCATTGTCGAACACCTGCTGTGCATTTAATGAAACATTTGCTGCAAATGCAAAAATAATTATGTATAATACTGTTCGCATGATAATATTATTATTTAAGGTTAAGGTTCAAATAAAATTCGCTCTCGGGAATAGTTGCAAAATAGCTGGTATACGGAAATTGCTGCGAGCTGAATCGAGGTTCAAAAATAAACTCCCCGGTATGTCGCGCTTCGTTTATTTGGTTAAGTAACTGAAGCCTTACAATATCGAACCAACGCCCTTCGGGTTCTGCACAAAGCTCCCAGCGCCGCTCTGCAATTACAGAATCAACAAATTGCTGCGGAGTTAAACCCTGCTGTAAATCGAAAGCTGACACCTCACTTATCGGCAATTTATTTGCCCTACGGCGTATAACATTTATAGCATTATATGCCGATTGGTCAACCTCACCAATACGTGCTTTGCATTCGGCATATGCCAGTAATACATGAGCATAGCGGAAGAAATTAATATTGAAATGGTTATTTGTTCTATTATTTGTTACAGTTATAGGGTATTTAAGCGAGTGTAAATCGAATACAACAGCTGCTTTAGGCCCAATATTATTGGGCATTTCTTTTATTTCATATACAAGTGGTGTAGCCGGGAGTAAATTATTGGTTGATAAATCGCGTGTGTCAATAAATGCAGTTTTCAATAAAGTCCGTTTTCTGTAATTAGACGGAAAGCTATTGTAAAATTCAAACTCGGGAATGTTATAAAATCCTGCAATTTCCTGAAATCCTTCAAGCCCTTCATTTATATACATTGAAAATACGTTTTCGTTATTATTGCCATATTTCAATAATTCTTTAAAATCGGGCTCCAAAGCTGCTGTATTGCTTGCCATTATTTCGGAACACACATTTACGGCAAGCGAGTATTTATCGGTATCATAAAGCGGATACCCTCCCATAAACATATACACCTGTGCCAAAACAGTTTTGGCCGAATAGCGTGAGTACATCAACTCACTATTGGCATAATCGGGTAGCTTATCAATAGCCTTATTCAAATCGGAAAGTATAAGGTTATATATATCACCGGGGCCCGACAACTTTATTTCATAGTTAACATCTATATTGGTAATCAATGGTATATGATTATATACCCTAACCAATAAGAAATAAAAATATGCTCGGAACAGGTAGGCTTCACCTATTATGTGCATATGCTCCATATTTCGATAACTATTATCATCGGTCAACAGAACTCTGTTTAAAGTAATAATACCTTCATAAAGAGGAGCATAAATATTCTCAGTTTCAAATGCACCAAACCCTTTTAAATAGACTATTTTCAAATTTGAATAATTAAATATATCGAAAGGGGTATTGCGGTCTTTTATTTCATCTTTATAACCAAAATAGCGCACTCCGTAAGTAAGCTCATCGGCATTATTCATAATGTACCAGTACGATTCCCAGTAATGCGAAAGGTTTAAAGTTGCTTTAGCTCCGTTTATAACAGAGTGCAATTTTTCGTTGGTACTTATATCGCTTGGGTTATCGAGCTCTGTAAAGAATTTATCTTTACACGAATGCAATAATAATAATGCTATTACTGTATGCAACCCAACAATTGTTTTTATTCTAATATTCATAAGTATGAGTTTTTAAATATTGTAATCTGTTAAATAAAATTATTGAAGCGTTAGCTTTACAGCAAAATGCACTGTTTTTGGCAATGGATAAGCACCCTTATCTAAAGCATTGTCAGAAAAGTTATTATCGGTATATATTGTTGCTTCGGGGTCGTAACCTGAGTACTTAGTGAGTGTAACCATATTTTCAAGGGTTAATGTAAACTCGGGTTTTACGTACTTAAACCACTTTTTTTCAGGGAACCAGCTAAGGCTTATACGCTTTAAGCGTACAAAACTTGCATCTTCAACAAAGAACGACGAATTATAAAATGCCGATGAGCGATAGTAGTCATTATCGGTATTGCCACCGTTCAATAAATGATTGTGCACATTTGGATTCAACCCCGACATATATGTTGATGCAAGAGTGGAGTTATATTTGTCGATACCCATTACCCCATACCAGTGCATATCGAGTTGAAAATTCTTATACTGAAACGACGATAAAATATTGAATGTAAAATCGGGTAATGAATTACCTATTATTCTCTTTTCACTGCCTGCCAATGTTGCTATTGATGTGTCGGATCTGGAATACAACACCCCTTTTTCGAGATATGCCCGACCCGAATTTATTAACCCCGCCTGTGTTATATTGGTCGGATTATAAAATCCCAAAAACTCGTATCCCATTATTGACCCCATAGGCTTATCTTGTGAAATAATAAAATCGGGTATATAATCGGCTTCGTCGTAAAATAAAAGTGTTGTGTCAAGTTTACTTACATACTGGTTGTTTTTTGAATAATTGGCTCTTATGAACCATGAAAACTTATCAGTTCGTATGGGATATGCCTCTACACTCGCCTCAAATCCTGAAGAATGCATCTCGCCTGAGTTAATCATCATTTTACCTCCACCATAGTATAATGGAATGTTGCGCAACAACATCAGGTTTGAATTTCTCTTTTTATAATAGTCAACTCCTACCTGAAACCTTTCAGAGAAAACCGAAACTTTTGTACCAATATTAACTTCGATCATTTCTTCCTGTTTAAAATAGTGATTACCCAAATTCGACAGATACGACTGATTTACATTTGCACTCCCGGTACTAAAGCTACGGGTTGAATACAAATCGCCGGACAAACCATTTAACGGATAGTTTCCAACTTTACCCCAGTTGACATACAAATTAAAAAAGTCGAGTTTGTTAAGGTCGGCTATTAAGAACTCACGAGCTATATCCCAGTTAACAGCTACCGAAGGGAAAAAACCGGTTGCCGTTCTGCCATTTCCTTCACTAAGTGTACTATAGTTGCCGGCCAACGAAACAGTATACTTATTTATATAATTGTAATTTGCATGAAAATACCCCGACTTTATAATTCGGCTTATCGATCCGTTGTCGTTATAAATAATCATTGATCCACGCGGAAATATATCGGGTTTATTCTGTAACTCATAAGTACTGTAACTCGATGAGTCGATACGCCAGTACACATTATCGGAATAGTTACGATAACCAACCTGAAGCTTAATAAAATGGTTGCTAATATTGTAATTATACACTATATCGGCATTATAATTTATAACATTTACCTGGTCGGTTGAAAACAGATTGCCGTACACACCGGTATATTCGGGGGCAGGTTGCTGAAAATTAAGCTCTTCGGGTGTACGTTCCTGTTCTCGGTAATCGTATGTGTACTTGTAATCCTTTCTACTTAACGAAGCCGATGTATTCAAGTACAGGTTTTTAACTATTTTATAAGAACCCGATGCAAAAATTGAATTTGTTCTAATAACCTGCTCTCTGTTATAATCGTTTAACAACGATAACATTCCCCCCGGCAAATAAACCCCATTCTGTTTATAAATAAGTTTCTTATCAACAGACATCGACTGCATATACAATGGCTGAGAGTTATAAAAAGGGACAGTATTTAACCCTTGAAATATTAACGGATTACCCATATACGTATCTAAGTTGTTGCTGTTTTGCTCAATAGCTCCTCTATAATTTACGTTCAGTTTAATTTTATCTTTAATATCGTACTTCAAATTGGCTAAGATATTATTCTTGGTATACTCGCTATTTTTAATTATACCGCTATTATCGTAATGTGCCCCCGACAAATAATACTTTAACCCCTTTATATCACCACCGGTATTTAACTGATACTCTGTTATTACACCCCGCTGAAACATTTGTTTTTGCCAGTCGTCGCTGTTAAGTGAGAATTTATAATAGGGAAACGATGGCGACTCCCATATATCGGAAGGGAAATAACTTGTTCCCAAATTTACATCGGCCAACTCGAACGTTTGCAAAGTATTGAAAGTATTATTTAAATCGTATCGCTTATTAAAATACTGAATACCTGTTTTTTGCTGAAAAGTAATGTAAGGCTTTCCACCGGCATCTTTAGTTTCAATTATTACTACACCATTTCCACCCTGAAAACCATATATTGCACTCGAAGCAGCATCTTTCAAAATAATCATACTTTTAATATCGCTTGAATTAAGGTCGGATATTCCAAGACTGTTGAAATTAACTTTTGGAATAGGCACGCCGTCAACAATGTAAAGAGGGTCGACACTTGCATGAAGCGAATTAATACCGCGAATACGTATTTTCATATGGTCGCCGGGAGCTCCCGAAACCTTTGTAGCCCATACTCCGGGAACTCTGGCATGTATTGCATCAGATACATTGCCGGTAGTTACACTGCTCAACTCTTTCGATTCCATTTTGGCTATAGTACGCCCTGTTTCAAAATTGCTTACAAACGACCGCTCCGATGTTACATTTACTTCATTTATGTTATATATATTCTCATCCATTCTTACATCAAACTCCTGATTGCCATATAAGTTAACATGAACTAACCTGTCGTTGTATCCCATAAATTTTACCACCACATCGTAAGAGCCGGGTGACAGCTCAAAGGAAAAAAAACCCGATTCGTCTGATAGTATTCCTTTCCCGGTTTGCTTTATATACACTGAGGCCGATTTCAGCTCTGCATTACTATTGCGATCGTGCAACCTTCCATCCAGCTTATACTTTTTTTCAAGTGGCTTCTTTTGAAATATTATATACCCTTTGTTATGAATAACTTTGTAAGGGAGATTTTTTTCCAATATCTGTAAAAGCTCATCAATAGTTATGGTTTTATTATTGTCAAAATAAACAGGCTGCATAAATGTACTGTCGCCATTTTGGTACGATACTTTCAATCCATAACTCTCTGAAAGTATATTAAATATATGCTCTGCTGTTTTTCCGTTAACATTTTTTGTTTTTATGTATAGCTGTGAATCTTCCTGCCTTCCGTATGTATAAAAACTAACTGCTATAAGCAATATTATCAGGCATATAGTTCTATTAATATTCATGTTTTATAAATTATTATTGGGTTATTACAAGAATGCATAATCTCAGTACGAATAACTTATGTTATCGTAAATTTCTTATTTTTAAATAATTACAGAATAATATTAACGCCCGGCTACTCTATTAGTAATACTATTTTTGAATCTTCCTCAACAACTTTAGCATTAATAGTAAGCGATATAATTTCAATAATATTTTCGAGGCTCTCATTATTAAAACCGGTTGTTATGGCTATGTCGTCGAGATTATCACCCCTGCACTCAACACCTGTGTTAAAATCGTGACTCAATATTTTGCATACCTCAACAATATTGGTATTGTCAAATTTTATATTCCTGGTTTTCCACGACAAATAATTTTTGCCTGTATTGGATTTTTTTTCAATTTCTCCAGTATTCTCGCTATATGAACAACTCTCTCCGGCAGTTAGGGTTTTTTTAGCTTTATCAAACAATGCCGATCTCTTTTCAAACGAAACCAATCCTGACTCTACGCTTAGTTCAACACCTTTCGCATTCTCATAAATATTGAAACTGGTGCCCAAAACTTTTGTAATTGTATTATTACACTGTATTAAAAATGGCTTTTCCGGGTTTCTTTCAATATCGAAAAATGCCTCACCTTTCAATACTACATTTCTTTCGTTATCATTGAAATGTTCAAGAACTTCTATTTCCGAATTATAGTTTAACCAAATAACAGAACCATCGGTTAGTGTAATCTGCTTTATTTCATTACCCGAACTGTACACTATGGCAACATTTGGCTGCTTTGCAAACTGCGATATTGCAAATGTTCCTGCAATTAAAATAATTACAGCTGCTGCCCACTTCATTGTATTCATTAACTACTCGTTTGTGAGTTAACTGCAACACTTTAGCTCCGGCATTTATAGTTTTTGCAGCAACTGTTTTCCAATCGGCAGCAGTATTTCTTTCAAAATTAGAAAAAACCACATCGGTGTTTTTCCATATTTTTGAATATGATTCAAAATTTTGTTTGTACTCAGAATTTTCCTGCATCAATTCACTATGTTTAGCTAACTCTTCCCGAGTTGCTTCACCGGTTAGTATTTTTTCGATTAAGTCCATAGTTTTATGATATTTTCATGGTAAAGACGGAGTAAATAAAAATACCCCTAAAAGATTTTTATATTTTTTTGCTTTTTTACTTTTAATCCGCTTTATGCACTAGGTTTTAATAATTAAGCCCTTGTTTACATAATTTATATGTAACAACTATAAATGCTACGGCAATCCGTATTGAGCAAGATGCTCACGAAGTTTCTTTAATGCAATAGTAAATTGAGTTTTAACTGATATATTAAGTTCTTCAGCCACTTGAGCATTTGAGAGGCCATCGAATTTTTTCAATGAAAATATTGTATAGCATTTTTCGGGTAGTTGCTTTAAAGCTTGCTCAATATAATACCCTATTTCGCCGGCATTGAATGAATTATCTGTTGAATCAGCATCAACCTTTAAAAACAATGTGTCTTCTATCTCAACATCATTTTTTCTCTTGCGTAACAAATCAACACAAGCATTTCGAACCGAAAAATAGAGATACGATTTCCAACTATTAACTTCGCCAATATTATCGCGCTTTTCCCATATTTTTATAAAAACACCCTGAACTGTATCGGCACTAAGATCGGAACAACGGAGAAACTTCATGGCATAACGGCCAAGTTCCTGGTAGTATTCTTTAAATAAAGATTCAAATTGATTAGCGTTCATGAACCCCTTTTTGTTTTTACAAAATATTGTATTCAAATATATTGAAATACTATTACAACATATTTGATAATGAATTTTTAATTTTCATTATGAACATAAAACTTTCAGATACCCTATAAAAAATAGCTAACTATAAACAAATAGTAACCCTAAATCTATATAATTGCAAGCTTGCAATTATATAATATATACATGATAACACCCTAATAACGTGCAATATGCAAATGCAAAAATAGAGTTGGCCACCGTATTTTAATTTCATTTAAATAATATTACTTCAAAATATATATTGTAAGTTTGTTTCAATTTTAAAAAAGTATGAAAATGCTATTAAACGTTGTCAAAGTCTTATTTGTGGTACTAGTGCTAGTCATTAAGTAGTTAAAAGGGCTGTAAACGTTTATTTTTAAGATATTAATATTAACTTTGAAAGCCCTTCCATGTGTGAAGGGCTTTTATTTTTTAAACAAAATACATTATGCAGGATTATAAAATACCATTGAAGAGTTTCACCTCTAAAGTTGGTTCAAAAATGGCCGGTGCCCGTGCCTTATGGCGTGCTAACGGAATGAAAGAAGCTCATTTCAAAACTCCTACCATTGCCGTAGTAAACTCATTTACACAAATGGTGCCGGGTCATGTTCACCTGAAAGATATTGGTCAGCAGGTTAAGCAACTTATTGAAGAAGAAGGTTGTTTCGCAGCCGAATTCAACACCATTGCAATTGACGATGGTATTGCTATGGGGCATGGCGGAATGCTTTACTCTCTCCCTTCGCGCGATATAATAGCCGATAGTATTGAGTATATGTGTAATGCTCACACTGTTGATGCTATGGTTTGCATTAGCAACTGCGATAAAATTACTCCGGGAATGCTTATGGCAGCTATGCGACTTAATATTCCTGCTATTTTCGTATCAGGTGGCCCAATGGAAGCAGGTATTTATAACAACAAAAAATACGACCTTGTTGATGCCATAGTAATGGGTGCCGACGAAAACACCGATGCTGAAACTCTTAAAGGAGTTGAAGCCAATGCCTGCCCTACTTGCGGCTCTTGCTCAGGTATGTTTACTGCAAACTCTATGAACTGCCTAAACGAGGCTCTTGGAATGGCTTTACCGGGCAACGGAACTATTGTTGCTACTCACGAACAACGTACTAAGTTATTTGAAAAAGCTGCAAAACAAATAGTTAATATCACTAACAGATACTACAAAGATGGCGACGTGTCAGTTCTTCCGCGCAGTATTGCAAACAAAGCATCGTTCTTAAACTCTATGAGCCTCGATATTGCAATGGGTGGCTCTACAAACACCGTTCTTCACCTGTTAGCCATTGCACATGAGGCCGAAGTTGACTTCACTATGAAAGATGTTGATGAACTTTCACGCAAGGTTCCTTGCCTAAGCAAAGTATCGCCTAATACCGACAAGTATCACATTGAAGATGTAAACCGTGCCGGTGGTATTATGGGTATTTTAGCTGAACTGAATAAAGGTGGATTACTCAATACTTCTGTAACCCGTGCCGATGGCATGACTCTTGCCGAAGCACTTGAAAAATACGACATTACAGGCACCCCTTGCAACGATGCAATGACTATTTACTCTGCAGCTCCGGGGCAAACCGGACTAAATATTACAATGGGATCGCAAAAGGCTCGTTTCAAAGAACTTGACAGCGACCGTGCGAACGGATGCATTCGCTCTGTTAAAGATGCCTATTCTGCCGATGGCGGTTTGGCTGTTCTATTTGGTAATATTGCTCCCAAAGGGTGTATTGTAAAAACAGCAGGTGTTGACGATTCTATTCTGAAATTTACCGGAACCGTAAAAGCATTCGATTCTCAGGAAGCAGCTTGCGAAGGCATTTTAAGCGGAAAAGTTGTAGCCGGCAATGTGGTTATTATCAAATACGAAGGCCCTAAAGGTGGTCCCGGTATGCAGGAAATGCTTTATCCTACATCGTACTTAAAATCGAAAGGCTTGGGTAAAAGCTGTGCACTACTTACCGATGGACGTTTCTCAGGTGGAACATCGGGTCTTTCAATTGGTCACGCTTCACCCGAAGCAGCAGCCGGTGGAAACATTGCACTTGTTAAAGATGGCGATACTATAAACATTGATATTCCTAACCGTACTATCTCTTTAGATATTTCGGATGCCGAGCTTGATAAAAGAAGAAAAGAAGAGGAAGCAAAAGGTGATAAAGCTTTCACCCCTAATCGTGAACGAGTCGTGAGTAAGGCTCTGAGAGCTTACGCAAGCATGGTAAGTTCTGCCGACGAGGGAGCTGTTAGAGTTATATAGTCGGAATACTTTAAAAGTGAAAAAGTTGAAATAATTACTAAAAATGGTTTAAGCCCTTACATAGGACCAAGAATTCTAAATGAAATTGTATATGTATAAAGAACCTTTGGAATATCTGAAACACATAAGAGATGAGATTAACTATATTTCATCAGTTATTACAAAGTATTCTGACAAAGACATATTTCTTCGAGATGAAACATTAAAAAGAGCTGTTGTAAGAAGTGAGGTAATTGACAACACAACGCTTTAACTTAAAATAAAACAAATTCAAATATGGGAGCACAAACTAAAAAAATCGAACACATTACAGGCTCTGATGCTTTATTGCAATCATTGATTGCTGAGGGAGCCTCTACAATTTTCGGTTATCCGGGCGGTGCTATCATGCCCGTTTACGACAAATTATTAGACTACAAAGGTAAGCTTAAACACATACTTACCCGCCATGAACAAGGTGCAGTACATGCCGCACAAGGCTTTGCCAGAGCAACAGGCCAGGTTGGTGTTTGCATTGCTACATCGGGGCCTGGTGCTACAAACCTAATTACCGGTATAGCCGATGCTTATATGGATTCAACCCCACTGGTGTGCATTACCGGCCAAGTATTTTCACCTCTATTAGGCACCGACGCATTTCAGGAAACCGATGTTGTAGGTATAACATCGCCTGTTACTAAATACAACTATCAGGTTACTAAAGCCGATGAGATACCCGCAGCTATTGCACGCGCTTTCTACATTGCCCGCTCCGGTCGCCCGGGGCCGGTTGTTATTGATATTACCAAAGATGCAATGATAGCTACTCTCGAATATAATTACGAACCATGCAATTACATTCGCAGCTATGTTCCCGAACATAAAATTAAAAGAGACCAAATAGATAAAGCTGCACTTTTGATTAATTCGGCCCAAAAACCCCTTATAGTTTTTGGACAGGGCATTATTCTTGGCAATGCAGAACAAGAGTTTCTTGAATTTGTAAATAAATCGGGTATACCTGTTGCTTCTACATTGCTTGGCTTATCGGCAATACCTAACAACCACCCTCAATATATGGGTATGGTTGGTATGCACGGTAATGCAGCACCAAATATTAAAACCAACGAATGCGATGTACTAATTGGTATTGGTATGCGCTTCGACGACCGTGTTACCGGTGTAGTTAGCAAATATGCGGCTCAAGCCAAAATAGTTCATTTGGAAATAGATAAAGCCGAAATAAATAAAATAATAAAATCGGACGCTCCTGTACTTGGCAATGTTAAAGAGTCGTTGCCTATATTAACCGAACTAATTGAAGAAGGCAAAGACTATAAAGCATGGATTGACAGCTTCCAAACCTGCTATGACGAGGAACACAAACGTGTAATAAAAGAAGACCTGCAACCTGCCAAAGGGAAAATAGGTATGGGCGAGGTTATAAATGTTCTTAACAGTATAACCAAAGGCGATGCAATAGTTGTTACCGATGTAGGCCAGCACCAAATGATATCGTCGCGATATACCGACTTCAAAAAAACACGTAGTATGGTAACTTCAGGTGGCCTTGGAACTATGGGATTCAGCTTGCCCGCTGCAATGGGAGCAAAATTTGGCCGCCCCGACCGCCAGGTAATATCTATCTCAGGCGATGGCGGCTTTCAAATGAACTTACAGGAACTTGGCACTATTGCTTTTAACAAACTCCCGGTAAAAATTATTATTTTAAATAATAATTATCTTGGAATGGTACGCCAGTGGCAAGAACTGTTTTTCGACGAACGATATTCCAATACTCCTATAAGCAGCCCCGATTTTGTTGCATTGGCAGCAGCTTACAAAATTGACGGAGAACTGGTTACAGAACGCGAAACTTTAAAAGATGCATTACAACGTATGTGGGACTCAGAAAATACATATTTACTTGAAATAAAAGTTGCCCCTAAAGGTAATGTTTTCCCTATGGTTCCTTCGGGCGCTGCTGTCGATGAAATACTTTACGGCGACGAACGAAAGTAGAGTTATAGGTTGCAAGTTGCAGGTTGCAAGTTATAGGTTATAAGTTGTAAATTGTAGGTTAAAAAAGATTTGAGCAATAAATCTAATATTCTCAAATCTCATTTCTAATAATCTAAAACAAAAGAAAATGAAACAGGAATATACAATAACAATATTTTCAGAAAATAGTATCGGTTTACTCAACCGCATTACTATCATTTTTACCCGACGTAAAATAAATATTGAAAGTTTAACAGTGTCGGAATCGGCTATACAGGGTGTATTCAAATTTATAATAGTTGTTGACTGTGAACCCGACCGCATTGCCAATTTGGTTAAACAAATTGAAAAGCAAATAGAAGTAATAAGAGCCTTTTACCTCACTTCCGACGAAATACTGCATCAGGAAATAGCAATGTACAAAATTGAAACAAAAGCATTGCTTGAAACCAGCATGATAGAAGGCATTATTCGCCGCTACAACGCTCGAATACTCGAAATGACTCACGACTATACTATAATTGAAAAAACAGGCCATAAAGCCGAAACCCAGGAGCTATTTAATCAATTAAAGCCACACGGAGTGCTTCAATTTGTCCGCTCGGGCAGAGTTGCTATTACCCGACTGCGCAAAGAGCTGTTAAGCGATTATTTGGAAATGCTCGAAGGCGAACACCGACTTCCGGTTATTGCATAGGCTGCAATACCGAAAGCGTAGTATCTTTAATTGTTTGTTTTTGCGGGAGAACTGAATATGTCAACTCTCCCGCCAACTATTAGCATTACAATATATTTTCGAAATTCGGGGCTACTTTACTATTTGGCGAGTAATTGTATGGTTGCGAAGGGGCGGCATTATTCCAAATATTTCTTTAAAATCAACTCTTTTTGATTCGGTATCAATTCAATTTCTTTTTCCAAATCAGCTATTTTCTTTTCAATATTCTCAATTTCAGCCACTATTTTTTCTTGTTCTTTTATAGATGGTAACGGAATTTTAAACTCTTCCAATTGCAGTTTTGTAATAGCTTCTCTTGAAGTGCCACCATCGCCTATTTCAAGAAGTTTTGCTTTATACTCTGGGCTTACCAAAATCGCTTGTACATATTTGGGTAATGCTTTTTCATTGGTGCGGATAATTGAAACATGCTGATTTACTCTTGCCGGCAGATATTTTTCTTCAACAATGCAGCAACGAGCAATTGAAGCACCTGTAATATTAAATAGAATATCACCCTTTTCAACTGTTACATTGTTCAACTTCTCGGCTTGTTCTTCATTTATAAAAGCAAGGCCTGTTTCCACAAAATAATTGTCATAAACATTCTGGCTACGAATCAAGCTAATTCCACTTGTTTGGTATGAACCTTTACCACCCCTTGGAGTTGCTCCACTACCAATTTTTGAAGTAATTTCTTCTAACATGGTTAGTTTTCCTGTTGATTTAGAAATCACTTCATCAATATTTTGTCTTTGTTTTGCAAGCTCTTCAATTGCCTTTTGCTCTTGCTTTTCTAATAGCTCAATTTCAGAAACAATCTTTTCTTGAATGTCTTTTGGTGGAAGGGGAATTTTTAAAGACTTTATATTGGTTGAATTTATACTTGCTTGATTTGCAGCTTTAATAGCATATTTCTGCATCTCAAGAATAAAAGTTTTAACCTTAAAAATAATAGAAGCATACTTAGGTATTACAATTTGCTCATTGGGACTGAAACGTAATAAATTAACTCCATGCACTATTTTCTCATCCATATCAAAGAAAGCAGTTTTCCCTAAATGTTCAACACTATTTATATGACTTAATAAAATATCTCCTTTCTTTAGAAAATCTTTTTCCAATACATTGTCATTCGTCCATTTTGTTGCATTAATGTCAAAAGTAGCAAGTGCAATAGATTCGATTCTTGAAACTCGATATTTTCCCTTAATATCTGATTGTTTTACATTTTTACCATTTTTAATTTCTGTAAAAATAGTTTCAACTTTAACTTGGTCAAATTTACTTGGAATAATCACCTTTTTTTTGGCTGTAAGTGAAATTTTCTTTTCAAAATCAACTCGGTCAAAGGTTAACATATCTACCAAATTAGCATAACTAAGGTTTGGTTTTAAGTTCTCTGGAAATTCTAAATCAAACTCACCATTGAATGCTTTATAGATATATGTACTTGCTTTTTCTATATTTGTAAAAGAATCAACATCATATAATTGTGTACATTCATCTATACTTTTACTGCGTTGAATAGGATGTATACCTTCACTTCCTCTTCGATTGCTAAATTCGTAACCCAAAAAGTGTTTTTCATCTTTCTTTTCACCTGTTTTAAGAAGTACAACTTTTTGATTATAAGAGAGAATGAAATACAAGAGTTTATCTTGCTCAATCATTAAAATATTGTTCCAGAATTCCTTGTCGCTTTTTGCCCTTATTTTCTGTTTATATTCTTTATATATATCGTGTTGCTCAATGTTTTTATTAGGTGTTTTTTGCAATAAGGTTTTATAATCTTCAAAAGAAATGATATCCCAAACATATGAAATGTATTTTGATATAGGCTTTTCAATACCGTTTATAGTTAAATCTTGAAGATTTACTAAACACTTCTTTAATGCTTCTTCAACATTGAATGCGTCAGCATTATTCCTGCGCTTTAAAAATAGGGTTACCGTATTTACATCTGTTGCCATAAATGTATTTGACCCCAATTCAGCTATTGCTAAAACATCAAAATATTTTAAAATTAATTCTCTTGATTGTGTGTAAATACCTGTACCTTGCAGAATACTAAATGGCAGAATAATCCCAGCAACACCACCGTCTTTCAAAAGTTGTTTGGTTCGCTCAATGAATAGACACTCAATTTCAGAACTTTGGTCAGTTAATCTGCCGTATAAATCAAATCCTTTTTTAGATTTTTCTTCATTCATTTGTCCCTTAAAAGCCGAAACAGAATAGGGCGGATTTGAAATGATTATATCAAACTGTTTATTGTCTTGCGGATATGTTTTATCGGTTTCTTTAAGCAAATCTTTAAACTCAGTTGATGTAGCAAAATCGCCCAAGCCATCACCGTGAATTACTTTTGCCAAACCATCGCCATGCAAATAACAACTCACTTTGGCGGTTTTAACCAAGCGGTAATCTTTTTCAATGGCATATACATATTTTTCTGCCCAATCGAATTGAACACGCTGAAAACCGTCTAACTGCTTTCTTGTCTCCGGTTTATAATCTGATAAAACTAAATTATCAATGTACTTTTGAACTTCTTCCATCGATTCGGTAATAAAATGACCGCTTCCTGCCGCATAATCAATTATGTTAGGCAGTAAATCGTTTTTATTTCCTTCGGCAATTTTTCTTGCAGTGATTTCATGAATAGGCAAGCTTTTTATAATAAACCTAGCAATAGGCACGGGCGTAAAAAACTGACCTGACTCTTGTTTTAATCCTGTGGTCAAAAGCAGTTCAAAGAAATCGCTTAGAAATTGTTGTCTGTATGTGTAACGTATCTGATATTTTTGCAGTAATTCAACAACCTCTTTTACAACCTTAGCATTTTCCTGAAACGATGCATCATCAAATACTTCTTTTATGGCAAATTCGTTATTCTTTTTAAGTCGTATTTCAGTTAAAATATCTTTAATTTCAGTACGATAACGTTCTTCAACCTGCTGAAAGCGTGTATCAAATTCTGAATCACTTACATCCGAAACTCTTTTTTCGAGTAGCTCCTTCATCCCTCTGCGAAAAAGGTCTGTTAAACGTTTTTGAAATGAAATATGATTATCTTCTCCCTCTAACCACTGAAAATGCAACTGTTCATCGTCATCTCTATTTTCATCAACGATTTTACATAAAAACAGCGTAAAGATTTTATTAAAAGCATTTGGTTTGTCAGAAACAACATTGTGTCGAAGAATTTCTAAAAAACGATTAAAAATAAAACTACTATCTTCTTGTTTTAGAACTTTCAAATCGTTTTTAGTAAGTGCTTTGCTCTGAAACTCATAAGGCGATGCCCAGTTGTCAAAAATTCCATTTGATTTCGGCAATTTGTTCCACCTTTCATATAAATCTTTTACATTTCCTGTTTGTCGGTAATCTTCTTCAATTTTAACAATTTCGTTTTTGTACTTAATTTCATTTCCATCAAGTTCAGAAGCATATAACATTAATATTTCTGCATCTTTGTCTTGCTGAAAATAAGTAAAAAGTTGTCCGCCGTTTTTTCCTAAATTCTTAAATTCTTTTTCAAATTCTGTTCCCCAGGTTTTACATTCAATCATGAGGTAAGCAGAACCATCATCATTGGTAACTAAAATATCCAATCGTCCACTTGTTCCGTGACCGGTTGCCCAAGTCTTTTCAAGTGTAATATTTTGAGGTTGGTAACCTTTTTCAAGTAATCTGTTCACACATTCTAAAACGACCCAATTTTCAGCTTGTGAAAAGTTTTGAATGGTCTTACTTTCAGCTTTTATCTTTTCTCCAAAATTGAAATTTTCCTTTTCAAAATCTATCTCAATTTCGTAATTATCACATTTAGAATATGTTTTATGAAATATTCCGGAAGTATTTTCTTTAGGTTTAAATCCTAATACCTGTATGAGTTTTTTATGTTTCATGTGCTAATTATTCTTATTCATTTGCCACATGGAACTCGCCAAAGTTACTTTTGAGTTTTTATGAAAGTTTTATTTTTGGCTCGTTTCATATTAGAATTTCATTTTACCTTGTTTCACATTCTTTCCTTTGATATATTCTGGCAATATACATCAAGTTTTAATCAAATTTGTTATTAGTAGGCTCCATTTACACCGTCGCTTTTAGCATTAAACCCACTAAATACCTTAAAACAACAACCCCTGACTTCCGGTATGCAATTTACCTAAGTGTACAAATGCTTTTTCGGTAGCTTCCCTGCCACGGGGAGTACGTTTTATAAAGCCCTCCATAATTAAAAATGGCTCATAAACCTCTTCAAGTGTTCCTGAGTCTTCACCTACTGCGGTAGCAATAGTTGTTAATCCAACAGGTCCGCCTTTAAATTTATCAATTATAGTAGAGAGTATTCTGTTATCCATTTCATCGAGGCCGTATTGGTCAATATTAAGCGCCTCTAGCGAGTATTTTGCAATTTCGGTATCGATAGTGCCATTACCTTTAACCTGGGCAAAATCACGCACTCTACGCAACAAAGCATTTGCAATACGGGGCGTACCTCTGCTCCGGGCGGCAATTTCACCGGCAGCCTCATGCTCTATAGGCACATTAAGTATTCCGGCCGAACGTTCAATAATACCCTGAAGTGTTTTTGAGTTGTAATACTGCAAATGCGAATTAATACCAAATCGGGCACGCAGTGGGCTTGTAAGTAACCCCGACCGGGTTGTTGCTCCTATTAATGTAAATGAGTTCAGCGTTAACTGAACCGATCGGGCACTTGGCCCTTTATCTATCATTATATCTATCTTAAAATCCTCCATTGCTGAATATAAATACTCCTCAACAACAGGATTCAAACGATGTATTTCATCAATAAACAACACATCGTTTTCGTCGAGATTGGTTAATAAACCGGCCAAATCACCGGGTTTATCCAATACCGGCCCCGATGTTACTTTAAATCCTACCCCAAGTTCATTGGCTATAATATTTGAAAGGGTAGTTTTACCTAAACCCGGAGGACCATGAAGCAATACATGATCAAGTGCCTCGCCTCGCATTTTTGCAGCCTTTACAAATACTTCAAGATTTTCAACTATCTTATCCTGACCGCTAAAATCGTAAAATGCAAGTGGACGAAGCTTCTGCTCAAATTCATATTCCCCTGCTGCGCGAGAGTCCTCTCGTATGTTAAATTCATAATCCATTATAACCCTGTAACGTATGCTTTTGCAAAAATAGTAAAAAAAGAGAGAGGACTGAAAACAACACTGTAAATACAGTTACAATACTACTTAGTAATACTTATATCATTATCTGACATAGTAGCGTTTTCCTCTTCCAATGCTGCAAAACGCTCCAATACTTCAGTGTATATAGCTTCGTATTCCTGTGTACGTTTATTGGTATAATAATCGAGCGAGTTTGAAAATATATACCGGTTAATATTGTATTTATTTAGTATTGAATTATAATACTCTTCTGCAATTATTGAATCTTGTTCATTAGATACAAACACAATATCTCTTTGTTGAAGCATAGCATCGCAAAGGTGCATATCAACCAAAACATTAACCATAGTTTCGTGATTAAGTATCTTTTTGTTTCTGTTTACACAAAATGATAAAATAACCATAAGTACAATTAACAGTACTGTATTTCGTAAATAAGAATAATTCACCTGGCTATATATTATTTAACAATGAAATGGAAAATTACAATTCGCACAAAAATAATGATATTCAATTTCACAACATAAAAAAAATGGAGGCTTTGCCTCCATTTTTTTTATCTAATTTTTCGTTTAGAACCCGAACGTCGTATGTCGTTGAATTTAACACCCAACATAACTTCATGACTCATAGAACTAATTTGTCTTACTTTACCCAAACGGAAATCGACCGAGTAACCTATATTTATCATATCGTTATAATTATATCCTAAAATGAAAATAAGCGACTCTACATTCTTGGTACTGGTACGGAATCCTAAACCTCCCCATACCATTTTCTGGTATATGGTACGAACATTAATATCAATCATAAAGTCGTAACGCGGAACACCTTTAAGTAATACCGCCGGTACTATATCAAAGTTTCGGTTCAGGTTATATTTGTATCCCCCGTGAATGTATATGTGCATAGGCATACGCTCAACATTAACAACCGATGAATCGGACTTTATAAGCTTATTAAAGAACAGGTGATTAACCGAAATACCTCCAAAGTACTGCGAAGTGTACACCATAGCTCCAATAGAAGCATCGGGCATAAACTTAGTGCCGTTTTTTTCAACACCGCGAATAACCGGGTCGTTAGGGTCTTCAAAATCGGCAGCCCCAACATCGACTTTCTGTTGTAACAAACCGGCAAACAAACCCATTGACACCCTAAGGTCGCCTGTTAAACGGAGGTTATAAGCATACGACCCATATACACCAAGGTTCGAAACAGCACCACTTACGTCGTTAAATATATATCCACCATAACCCATGGGCAGCTTTTTATGAGGTCCATAACCACTCAACAAGTAGGTTTGAGGCCCGTCGGTAAACCCGGCATACTGCAACCTGTAATTGGTTTTAATTTGCCAATAGTCGTGTGTTCCGGCTACTGCAGGGTTCAGTGCATAATCGTTAAACATATACTGTGAAAACTGAGGCAAAAGCTGCGCCGTTGCTACGTTTGCTGCCAGTACAAATAATAGTGCTATGGATATCTTTAGTTTTTTCATTTCTGTTCTGTTTTTATCCATCTTATCTTAATATGGTTACGTATCCTTTAGTTTTAGCTTCACTTCCATCGGGGCGTTTGTACTTCAACTGATAGAAATAACTACCCGAAGGAGCATCTTTACCTTTGGTATTCTTACCATCCCACTCATTGGTATCGTCAGGCCCTCCGTATAGGTCGCCCTGATATTTCCATATCAAACCTCCCCAACGGTTGTATATCATAAGGTCTATCCCTTTATAACCTTCCAGGCCAACAATTTCCCATGTGTCGTTTATACCATCACCATTAGGCGAATAAGCTTTTACCGGATCTATATCAGAAAGTACATCAATAGAAACAGAATCAATCAAATAACATAATTGTGTTAAACCTGAATAAGCATAATAGACTTTAAATGTATCGACCCCTGTTATATATGTTCCACTTTCAAGTGGCTTTGGATATGAAATCAATGTGTCTCTATTATCTACCCAACCAATATTTATATCACTAGAAAACCAATTATAACTATGAGAATAGTCTACTCTGGCAGAATCTGTATCATAAATTATAATTTTCCCATTAATGTCTATATCAACATCAAATTCACCATCCTCATTCATAACAAGTTCAATTTCACTTCCAGCTGCACGAACTGGTGATTTATTAACAATATTCAGAGGTTGATAAATATATCGGCGTACAGTATCTTCAGAATAACCATAACACTGATTAGCTGTTACAATTACACTATACACTGATGTTGTATCTGCAAGTTCTCCAATACTATCTACATTCTGATATAACTCTTTGCCTAAATAATTCCTTGTTACACCACCATACCATACAGAAGTATATGCAGGTTCCGGGCTAAAAGGATTATTAGTAGAATCAGTTATCTCAGGATCAATAACAAGCCTTACAGTATCTGCCGGACAGTAGTACTTATCATAAATAGAATCTCTTAATACAAGATTAGGGTCGATATTTGTTTTAGCAGGTACATATATAGATTTTGATTCTATACAAGTCAAAGTATCTAAGCCAATAGTATATGTTTTAAATTCAACATATTGTGAACCCGCTCTTAAATCAGTATAAACAGAATCCTGAGTCCATTCTACTGCTCCAAAATATTTATATTCTATAGAATCAAATACGTTCACCCCATCAATATGTACTTCTAATATACCATCATGTGTCAGATCCTGATTCACTGAATTCAGACAAGAAGGATGATTTAAAATATCAATACTGTTTACTACAAGCGTAGGAACTTTTGACTCTAAAGAAACATCGCGTTTTCTTCCGCATAAGTTGTTAGCATCACGTACCCATACTTCATAGAAATTACCTTTTTGCTTTGCAAACAAATTATAATAAACTGAATCTGAATTTACAGAATAGTGAAGAATTGAATCTTCCATTTCAATCTCATATGGAGCACCCTTACCACCTGTAATATTTGTAATAGTAATCATACCATCAGGTGATGACGGACAGTCTGGCACTTCAAAAAGAACATCAAAATCAATCTGATCAGGTTGAGATAGAGTAGTATCCATAATTTCAATACAACCATTTTTATCTGTTACTTTAAATCTGTAATCTCCTGCAACAGCATTCAAATATGTATAATCATTTCCTATTCCTTTAGTAATAGTATCTCCGGTATTCAAACTGATTAATGAATAATTATATGGAGATTCATCACCATTTGATACATCTGAATCAGATATTTCTAACTCAATAATACCTGTTGATCCATAACACTGAGGCTCTGATAAAAAGTTCGCAGCAATTTCTGAATCACCTATATCATCAAGTAATGCTGCCAGAGTATCGCTACATATACCACCATATGAAACAACTAACTTATAAGCACCAGCTGCTATATTTTTCACAGTATCGTCAGCAGTAATAAATGTATTATCATCATTTAACCATCTGTAAATGTATGGAGCAACTCCACCTGTTTCCGAAGCTTTATTTACAGCAAGTTCTCCGTCAGCTACAGTACAGCTTGAAGGTAAATTATAGAAATTAGTTGCATAAGCATCATTTTCAGTTCTTAATACTACAGAACCTTTCACTTCCTGAGTAAATCCAAGATCACTACTAGTTACAGTTACATAATAAGTACCCTCTTTCAGGTTAGTTATAGTTGCTCCTGTTGAGTCAGGTAATGGATATTTATCCCATTCTCTGTATGACCACTGATAAGTATACTTTGAAGGATCATTACGAGCCGGTCCACCAGTACCTAGCGCTGTAACAGAACCATCATTACCACCATAACATATTATATGTGAAGTATCAGTTATAACATAATTAAGAGTATCATTATTAATAAATACACTATCGTTTATTATACATGAAGCAGCATCTTCTACCTGTAAGTAATACCAACCGGCTTCTAAATTATATATAGCTGTTGAAGCAGGATCTTTTGTTAAATCAGTACCTGAAATATCAGACCAAGTATAAGTATATGGAGTCTGACCTCCGTCAATATTTGCTACTGCATAACCATTTCCTCCAGGATCAGTTGTACTTGTGAAGTCAGCATAAGAATAAATATTATCCACTCTTAAGATATCACCTACCAGTGTAATAGTATCTGCTTTCTGACAGCTGGCAGAACTTACAATAACAGTATTTATACCAACTGCTAGTTGAATAGAAGTGTCATTTGTTTCCGTACTACTCCATAGTATACTTGTAGGTACAAATGAACCTGAACCATCGTCGAAGTTATAAACTCTTGCAGAACCATTCTCTCCACATGTAGGATCACTGATTTTCTCAGTATCGAATGTAATAGTTCCTATATCGTCTAATATTACAGTTTCTGTATCTGTACATCCGTCACGGTCAGTTACTAATAGTGTAAATACATCTACCCATAAATCTTCGGCAGTTGCACTATTTGCATTAGTTATATAATCAGGAGAACTATTAGAAGTTTTAGTCCAGCTAAATGTATATGGCTGAACACCACCTACAACTGTTGCAGTAGCAGTACCCACAGAGTCGGCACAGTTGGTTGGTACTGTTGCAATATTAGTAATATCTACAGCAGCTGGTAATACTACTGTAATACTATCAACTATAGTACAACTTGCACCATCTTTAATTTCAACATAGTATTTGCCAATAGGTTGATCTGCCATGTCTCTTGTTGTAGAAACGGTATCACCTGAAACATTAGTCCATACATATGTATATGTTCCTCCTGTTCCTCCTGTAGTATTAGAAGTAAGACTTACAGAGGTAGCAATTCCACATTCTAATGAAGAAGTTACAGCAATATTAGCTTTAATTGTATCAGCCTGACCTACCAAAACATTATAAGTTTCCTGACAACCAACAGTATCGGTTACAGTTAAGTAATATATTCCTGTTGCAAGACCAGTAATAGTTGAGTCATTTCCTGACGGATTTCCTGACTCATCTTCCCATACAAATACATAAGGATTCGTTTCACTAACTTCTCCACCAGTAACAGAAACACTTAATGATCCATCTGATCCACCAACACAAGTAACATCATTGATTTCTTTAGTTGAAACTAATACATCTCCATTATCAGATAATATAGTATCAACAGTATAAATACAACTATTTGCATCTGTTACCTGAACTGTATAGCTACCTGCAGCTATTCCTGTTACAGTATCGTCAGCTACAAGGAAAGCTCCTGTATTATCGTACCATTCGTATGTATATGGTGCCATACCTCCTGTTTCAGAAGTGTGATCAACATAAAGCTCACCATCAGCAGCCGTACATGATGCCGGTTTCTCTGTAAATAGAGCAGTGTAATCACTATGTAATGTTCTGATCTCAATTGTCTTTGTTGTTGTCTGATCAATACCCAGATCACTACTTGTTACTGTAAGATTATATGTTCCTGCAGCAAGGTTTGAGATAGTAGCTCCGGTTGAATCCGCTAACGGATAACTTGACCAGCCTGAATTAGCCCACTGATATGTATACTTAGCAGGGTCATTACGTGCCGGACCTCCTGTTCCCATTGCAGTGATAGATCCTGTACTATCTCCATAACAAAGAATATGTGTTGTGTCTGTTATTGTTATTCCAACAACGTCGTTCAATATCTGAACACTATCGTTAGCAACACAAGTATTAAGGTCTTCAACACTTAAATAGTACCAACCCGGCTCTAAATTATATAGAGAGGCTGAAGCAGGGTCAACAGTTATATCTGTTCCGAACTCATCTGTCCAGGTATAAGTATACGGAGTCTGACCTCCATCTACATCGGCTATTGCATATCCGTTTCCACCAGGATCAGAAATACTGGTAAAGTCGGCAAATGAGTAGATAGTATCAACTTCTAACAATCCGTTTCCGCTTATAGTAATAGTATCGGCAGTAGAACATGTTCGTTCCGTTCGATACAATAACAGAAACTAAACCTGGTGCTAATGCAGTAGCAATAGCAGTATTTTCACCATTACTCCACTCTATGCTTGTAGGCACAAATGGTGCACCATCATTGAAATTAGACACTTCCGCCGAACCATTAGCTCCACAAGTTGGGTCAACTAATACATCGGTATCAAAAGTTACAGTGCCTATATCATCTATTATAACATTAGTTGAATCAACACAACCATTATTGTCGGTTACCACTACGGTAAATACATCAACCCATAACAGGTCGGCTGTTGAACTATCGGCATAAGCAATATTAGCCGACAAACCTGAAGATGTCTGATACCATTGGTATGCATACGGTTCTACGCCACCTATAACTGTTGCAGTAGCAATACCCACTGAATCGTTACAGTTGGTAGCACCTTTTACTATATTGGAAATAACCAGCGGGTTGGGAACAGTAATTACAATACTGTCGGTTACTGAACAACCTAGTCCGTTGTTATCGGTTACGGTAATATAGTATTTGCCCACAGGCTGATCTGTTGCCTGAACAGTATTGGAAACAACAGCTCCCAAAGCATCGGTCCATTGGTATACATAGCTTCCTTTGCCTCCGGTTACATTGGCAGTAACACTTGCTGTACCTGCAGCATTACAGCCACTGGTAGGGACAAACTCTGCCGATAACATAAGTGTATCAGGGTTAGGCACGGTAAATGACTCTACTGCTGAACATGAAAGGTTATCGGTTACGGTAACTGTATAGGTAGTTCCTCCGCAAACATTATATGCTGTGTCGGTTACCGAAGGTATTCCGTTATCCCATGCAAATGAAAATGATGCTCCGCTACCCGAATACTGAACAGCAACTGTTCCGTCGCAACCATTGCGGCATGTAACATTATTAACCATTACAAAATTGTTGATAGCCACATCGCCATTGTCAATCATGGTTAAAGTATCGCGAATAATACAACCTTTGTCATCGGTAATTTGGAATGAATATTCAGCAACCGACAGATTTATTAATTTATTGGCAGTTGAGTTATCAATATCCCACAGGTATTTGTAATTACCCCAACCACCGGCAGGTGTTAATGTAATAGTACCAATAGAGTTGTTACATGTAGTAGGAACTACTACCGAAGTATATGTAAATAGTGCGGCAGGTTGCGATATTGTAATAGTTGTATCTTTTGTACAACTATTAACATCGTCAATAAATATATTATATGTACCTGCATTCAAACTGTCAATCAAAATTTTGTTACCCGAACCTGACATACTGAAAGTAGGTTCACCATTTTTAGTTACCATATATGTATATGGAGCACCTGCACCTTCACTTGCAGTAAGTGCAATATACCCTGTACTGTCGCCGTAACAAACTATATTGCCTGTTGAATCTGATTTAATTTTAATTGGTTTAGGAGCATTAACAGTAACAGTACTTGACGTTATACAGCCAAGAGCATCTTCAGTAAATACATCCCAAATACCTTCACATAAATAAGCTGTATCGCCAATAATAGTTAAGGCATCGGCCTGACGCACCCAACGTGTTTCATCGAGCTTATATGGTTGTGTACCGCCTGTTGCATTAACTATGGCCATAGCCTTATCTTCGTTAGTTGTACCACAACCGGCACAACGTGTCCAAAGTCCAATAGGTACAAAATAATCGGCTGAACCACCTTTTTTCTGAGGTATTACTTCATTAATAGCAAGGTCTTCATACTTAACCTTGCGGTATACACCGTTAACAGTATCGCCAAATGTTAAAGTAACACCCTCAAGATTTCTGGTTCCAACTGCGGCACCCGAGGTAACCTCTATTAATAATCGCCAACCTCCTTCAGAAGGGTTAAGCCCGTGAAATTTATCCCAACTTTCATCGGCATCGAATGTGCCTGTAATATGAGCCGGGGTATAAGCCGGTGCAGTTGAAAAGTCGCACAGGTCAATGTTAGTACCTGCAAAAGTTGGATCAGATGTAAATGTCAGATTATCGAAATCGGCATTAAACACCTCAAATGTACTACATCCGGCAGGGTTTGCAGGAGCAAAATCCTGAGTACAATTATGTAATAGAACTGTATCAGCACTTGGTGATATTAAAGATAACACCAAACGTGACGGAGTAGCTTCTTGTGCATTTATGTTAACTGTTATAATTGTGCTATTCTTATTAATTAAGAATGGAGTATCGCCTCCAACAGCATTTTGTAATCTTGTAGGTATTGACAATACCATAGTATCGGTTACTGTGCATACTCCATTTGTAGAAGCCAGTACAATATTTACCATACCACTGGTAACATCAGCTGGTTGAATTGTATACAAAGGATGCAACGCATTTTGACTACTAAAGCCTGTATGAACTCCGGTAGTTGCATTTGTCCATGTAAGTAATGAAGCATATGTAGTATCGGCAAGTATATTAGCAAGGCTAAAGTCATAATTAAGAGTACCGTAACAAACTACTGTATCGTTACCTGCATTTGCAGTAGGTGCCTGAAGGTTTTTAACCTGATATGTAGTATTTCCAATACAACCATTTGCATTGGTTACTGTATATGTTATAGTATAATTACCTGCCACACTGTGATTAAATACAACATCTTCCTGATTAGTTGGTGATTGCAGCCCTGTTCCTGTCCATGAATATTGAGTTGCACCGTCGGGGTTACCGTCTAATGTAATATCGCTTCCAACACATACTCTGCCAAATGGCAACGATGCCGTAACAGAAGGCGATGGCAATGAATTTACAACAATAGCAAGCTGCGAACAAGCTGAACTGCCACATGAAGCTGTTTCCCAACGACCATAATAGGTTGTAGTAACGGCAGGTGTTACAGGCAAGCTAATTCCACGACCAATTTCAGTACCTCCACATGAACCTGTATACCATACAAATTCATCGCCTGAACCATCAGGAACTGAAAGTGTAGTACTTTCGCCGGCACATAGGTTAGAATCGGTTGCAACTATACCCGTAGCTGCAACAGGTAAGGCTGTTACTGATACAGAAACAGATTCCATTGAAGAAACTCCACATCCTGTTGATGTTTCCCAACGACCATAATAGGTTGTTGTCCCTACCGGAGGCACAACACCAAAGTCATATCCTGCCCCTACATAAGTAGTTGCTGTTGCATCTGAATACCATTCAAAAGTATCGCCTGAACCACCTATATATTGTAAGCGAGTGAGCGAACCTTCACACATATTGGTAAGTGTGGCAGTTACTGAAGTTGGAGGTGTTGGTAATTCATCAATTGTAACTGCAAGCATACTGCTTGCTCCTGAACCACAAGTACTGTTTGGTGTAACAGTAATATTACCAGCCACAGCTGTGGCTGTTGCTGTTAGAGTAATACTTGTAGTAGTACTTGTTCCTGTCCAGCCTGCGGGTACTACCCATGTATAATTATCAGCATTTGTTACTGCTGTTATACTATATGTAACTGTACTTAAACGGCAAGGACTGTCATCGCCAGATATTACTCCGGCTGCTGATGGCACTTCATCGATTGTAACAGCTAATGAACTACTTGTGCCTGAACCACAAGTACTATTTGGTGTTACAGTAATATTTCCCGATACAGCCGTTGCTGTTGGAGTTAATGTTATACTGTTTGTTGTACTTGTGCCTGTCCAACCTGCAGGGGCTGTCCATGTATAATTGTCGGCATTGGCTACTGCTGTTATGCTATATGTTGTTGCCACTAAACGACATGGTTGATTATTACCTGTTATAGCTCCCGCTGCCGATGGTACTTCATCAATTGTTACAGCTAGTGAACTACTTGTGCCTGAACCACAAGCATTATTTGGCGTAACAGTTATATTACCTGCCACGGCGGTGGCTGTTGGTGTTAAGGTGATACTGTTTGTTGTGCTTGTACCTGTCCAACCTGCAGGGGCAGCCCATATATAACTATCAGCACCCGCTACTGCGGTTATGCTATATGTGGTTGCCACTAAACGACATGGTTGATTATTTCCGGTTATAGCTCCGGCTGCTGATGGTATTTCATCGACCGTAACAGCAAGTGAACTACTTACACCTGAACCACAAGTACTGTTTGGGGTAACTGTAATATTACCTGCTACTGCAGTTGCTGTTGGGGTTAATGTTATACTATTTGTTGTGCTTGTACCTGTCCAACCTGCAGGAGCTGTCCATGTATAAGTGTCAGCATTTGCTACTGCTGTAATTGTATAAGTAGTAGCCGATAAGCGACAAGGACTAGCATCGCCTGTAATTGCCCCGGCTGCTGATGGTATTTCATCGATTGTTACAGCAAGTGAACTACTTGTGCCTGAACCGCAAGTACTGTTTGGGGTAACTGTAATATTACCTGCTACTGCAGTTGCTGTTGGGGTTAGCGTTATACTATTCGTTGTACTTGCACCTGTCCAACCTGCCGGAGCTGACCATGTATAATTGTCGGCATTGGCTACTGCTGTTATGCTATATGTGGTTGCCACTAAACGACATGGTTGATTATTACCTGTTATAGCTCCCGCTGCCGATGGCATTTCGTCGATGGTTACAGCTAATGAACTGCTTGTGCCTGAACCACAAGTACTGTTTGGTGTAACAGTAATATTTCCCACTACGGCGGTGGCTGTCGGAGTTAAGGTGATACTGTTTGTTGTGCTTGTACCTGTCCAACCTGCAGGGGCTGTCCATGTATAATTGTCGGCATTGGCTACTGCTGTTATGCTATATGTGGTTGCCACTAAACGACATGGTTGATTATTACCTGTTATGGATCCGGCTGCCGATGGTATTTCATCGATTGTTACTGCTAATGAACTGCTTGTGCCTGAACCACAAGTACTGTTTGGTGTTACAGTAATATTACCCGCTACGGCGGTGGCTGTTGGGGTTAATGTTATACTGTTTGTTGTACTTGTACCTGTCCAACCTGCAGGGGCTGTCCATGTATAATTGTCGGCATTGGCTACTGCTGTTATGCTATATGTAGTTGCACTTAAACGACATGGTTGATTATTACCTGTTATGGCTCCTGCTGCTGATGGCACTTCATCAATTGTTACA
>QKGS01000048.1 GCA_003250355.1 Bacteroidota bacterium | reverse complement strand
ATTACAGGTCTTCCGGAAACGCAACGAAGGCGAATTATCACCAACGGTTATCAGATTCGTTTTCAAATTCGGCAAAAGCATGTAATAATGCATACGAGAGTACCAAAAGAGAGGCGGATGCGTTAAAAAAGGAGGAGCAGAAAAAAGAGTTGGGGAAGGGAATAATTAGGGCCGCAATGAAACTAGGTGCAAGGGAGACCGGACTTCCAAGTACGTTTACTTTGGGGTTAGTAGCAAATGGTGCTTGCGGGCCTGGCGGAACAGAGTCTGCAGGTATAACAGTTGATACGAACGGTACTGTTTTGTTGCAAGGTGCTACAGGGGCCGGAGGTGGTTCTCCAAGTGCATCAGCCAATATGTTTTTAACTATGACTGATGCTGATTCTGGATATGATCTTGAGGGAACCAGCGCACAGTTTGGATGATCTGTAGATTTAGGTCTTGCAGTGGGATATGAGAAAACAGTATTTAGTAACGGTAAAAAAGTATGCTCTGGTGACACCTTAACTCTAGGTATTGGAATGAGTCCGCTTGCAGGAGAAGGACATTTTGAGTTTGTACAAACAAGAGATTCGGTGAAATTGTATAATTACTATGATTCATTTATGTTTGATGCAATATGGGATGTTAGTTGCTGGTTAAATAAATAAATAAAGCATAGAATTGATAAGATATAAGAAGATAAAAAATGAGGTGAAAACTGATGAGCACAATTAAGAAAATGTATGCGAGTATTTTTGTGATTGTTTTGTTAATATATCCAATTACAGCGAATGCTGTAGATAAAACAACATCACAAAAAGTATATAGCGAAAATTCATTGTTTGATTGTAGCGCCATCGTTGTTGATGATTATGGGAATATATACTTAACAAATGATCAATTTGGAACGATAAATGTATATAATTCAACAGGAACATTTTTATATTCAATTATTGTTAAGTCAAGTGGTGGCTCATTTGAGATAGGAATGGAAGATGGTCATTTGAATGTTGCAGTTGCTAGGGGTAGTACGGTATACACATATGATAGTGAAGGAAATATTACTAGTGAAAAAAATGACAATCTTTTAAAGAAATTCGAAAAGTATAGAGAAGATAATTCAAAGAGTTTTACAGCATCAAACGGAGAAATATACTCAATAAATGATTATTTCGGTTATATTACTATTTCAAAAAAGACTTCTTTAACTACAATAAAGATTTTCAGTATGGAGTTCTCCAATTGGTTATTTAAGTATTTAATAAACATATTTATTATGTATGCAGTAAGTTTTAGTATTTTGCCGCTTATCCTCAAGAGCAGAAAAAAGAATAAATTTGACAAACGTTGTAAAGCTAATTTTTTTACATTCTTTTTGTATACAAAAAAGCTTTTTAGAAAGCCGCAACTTATAGAATATAACCACTCAAAGAGAGAGACGCTTAGATATATTCTAACAAAAGGATTTCTCGTTATATCGGCAGCTATAGCGTTCTTAAATATTCTTCAAACAGAGTATCACAATACTTCTATAGAAATAACTTGTAGTGTTATTTTCATACTAACAATATACTTTCTGCTCGATTTGCAAATTATACTATTCAGATATTTGTTAAAAGATTATGATTTAATAAATAATGAATGAGGAGTCTACCACTACGACGTTCGCGGCAGTGTGACGAACATTGTGCGTCCGGACGGCAACCTCATTGAAGGCTATACGTACGACGAGTTCGGCAACGAGCAAACCACGGAATACGACGAGGACGGCAACCCGATCACGAACCCGAACAACGAGGTGTTTGAAAACGAGGTGACGTTCACCAGCAGCATCACGGACACGACATGTCATATATGGCATATTGTCAAACATTTTTTGGCGGTTTGACTTTAAGTTTCTTTTGCGTATAATAACAATAAAAGGATATTCATTTAAAAAGATTGGAGGTGCGTCTGTATAATTTCGGCAACCAGT
>QKGS01000053.1 GCA_003250355.1 Bacteroidota bacterium | reverse complement strand
ACTTCAAATACAAGCGATTCTGATTTAAGCTCATATCCTGAAAATATTTTAGTATTGATGAAAAATGAATTGGGAGGTTTGTTCAATACTACATCATGGAAGGAAAACAGAGCACAAAAAGAGAGGATTGAAAAGGTGTTGGGTCAATATAATATACCAGTAATGGGAACTTTAAGTGATAATGATGAATTTCGAGAAGGGAATAAATTAACTGCAGAAAATTGGATGAAAATAGCAAAAGGAGAGATAGGAACAAAAGAGAATGTTAGTAAATTAATACACAATAAACGAATTTTAGAATACCATGAGACAACAGGAAAATCTGATGATGATGAAACGCCATGGTGCTCTTCATATGTAAATTGGGTTAGAAGGTACAAATTCGGCATGGGCAAAAAGTTGGGATAAATGGGGGAAAAAGATAAGTAAGCCGGTTTTTGGAGCTTTAGCAGTTATTGATTGGTCAATAATTGGTAAGAAAGGGGGACATGTTGGTTTTGTTTATGGGAAAACATCAAAAGGCAAAATTGTATTGCTTGGCGGTAATCAGGGAAATCAGGTTAAGTTATCGGCGTACGATACTTCAGTTATTTTGTCATATGTAATACCCAAAGAATTTAGTGAAAAAGAATTTGATTATAATTTAAATGTGAATGATGATTTAAAGATAGAAAACTATGAAGAAACAAGGTAGGAAGATTATATTTTTAGCACTATTAATTATTACTATTGCTTGTATGAAAAATCAAAATGCTTATTTATTTATTAAAGATTTTTCAAGTGCCGTAGAGAAATCAGATATTAAATTAACAAGGAAGATGATAAACTTCCCAGTTTTAAATGGTGAATATTTGTTAAATACAGAACTTAATGAAAGTACTTTTGAAGAAAATTTTGATTTATTATTTGATGAAACCTCTAAGACATTATTTTCAGGTTTAAATAAAGGAGATATAATAATTAGAAAGGATTTAAAAGATTTATATAATATTAAAGGAGCAAGTGAATACTTTCAGGTAAATGTTGCTTATGTTAATGAAGATACTGAAAGTGTAATATCGTATGTTTTTGCAATCATTAATAAAAAATACTATTTAGTAGCTATTAATATGGCAGGTTGAATTTATGCTGTCTAACAAATATTAATTTTGTCCAACGGAGCAAACTGTGCAGTGCTAACTGTTCAAACTGGTCACCTAAAAATTGAGAATATTTTTCATGTTGTTAAAGGCATAATTTCGCAAAAAAATAAATGCTAAATTATGGCTAACAAAAAAACAGATATAAGTAAAGCAAAAAAACATTAGTACGATTTCATCAAAGGCGCAACAAGTCATTTATTAGTCGCTACCTTCATATTTCTCAAAATATCTGACCCTTTTCAATGTATTGAACCATGCTGCTTTTAAGTGGCGGGGGGTATTATATGCTTATCAATTAATACCTTTACATTTTCAGCAATATCAATATATGAAGTGTTATTGTTCGGATATACAGCTTCAAGAAACCTAACTTCAATTCGTGAAAAAAGTTTCGGTAATACTTTGCCGCTAGGCAATGCTTGGTATGCACCCGATATAGCTACCGGTACTATTGGAACATTCAGCTCTTTGCCCAAAATAGCAAAAGTGTGTTTAAAATCGCCCAACTGTCCGTTTTTTGTTCTTGTCCCTTCCGGGAAAATAATAATTTTCTTGCCCATACGTAACACCTCAGCCAAATTTAGAATCGACTCTTTTAAGTTATTATGCAAATCCATAACAATTATATTGTTTTTATTTGCCATAAACTTTAAAAACCTATTCTTAATATGCTTTTTCTTAGCATAAAAATATGTCTGTTTTAAGTCATTATTATTTAATAATGCCGATACAAATACCCCATCAAAAAAACTTTGGTGATTAGGTGCTATTATTGCCGAACCTTCGGGTAAATTATTAATTCCATATCCCGAAAAGCGAAAGTAAATTTTGAAGAAATAACGTAAAAAAATATTTATACCCGAGTGCATTACCGAAGATTCAGGTAATTCAATATTGCTTTTATTTTTAAGTATTTCAGCCCAGTTAGTGCTTTCAATATTGTGTTTAAGTTTATTGTCGGCCACATATTCGGCAAGTTTTTTAATCGAAGCAAACGATAAAAGACTCTCTTGCGATAATTCTATACCAAAGGTATTTTCAATAAAGTCAATTAAGCTTAGTTTTCCCAGCGAATCTAAAGCAATATCAAACTCTAAATGGTAGTTGGCATACACTTTTTGTTTTATTTGCCCTTCAATAAATATTTTAATAGAATTATACTCTTCGCTCCGGGGTTCTGCCACCGGCTGTTTTTTCTCTTTCGTTGAAGTATTTAGCAAATCATCAAGTTTGAATCGTTGAATTTTACCTAATCTGGTTCTTGGAATATCATTAGTTATAATGCTAAATTTCATAATTCGCTGGTAGGGAGTGAGAGTGCTGTTAAACTCAGGGATTACCGTTTCGCGGAAATATTTTTCAGGCTCAGTTATTCCTGCTTCAGCAAGTTTATGGTAGTTAGGAACTATTAAAGCATGAACGGCTCCTTTGTTAAGCAATAGTGCAGCTTCCGAAATATAATCGGATGTAAGTTCAAGTTTTGATTCTATCAAAACAGGGTTTATGTTTTTTCCGCTGGGTAATACAATAATCTCTTTTTTACGACCGGTAATATGCAGGTATCCTTTTTTATCAATAAATCCTAAATCGCCGGTATGTAACCAACCATTTTTGATTATTTCGGCAGTTTCATCGGGGCGGTTATAGTAACCAAGCATTACATTCGGACCTTTTACGGTAATTTCGCCTTCAGTGATTTTTATGTCAACATTCTTTAATGCCTTACCGGTTGTGCCTATCTTAATGTTTCCGGGGCGCGGAAATGTAATCATAGGGGCACATTCAGTCATACCATACCCTTCATATACATCAAAACCCAATGAGGTAAAGAATCGTCCAACTTTTGTATCGAGTTTGGCACCGCCGCTAACCAAACATTCTATATTTCCGCCAAGCCCTTGGTGTACCTTTTTAAAAACAGTTCTACTGAATTTTTTCGAGCTTAAAATACTTGCTAATTTAAAAAAAATGCGACCGACTAGGCTTTCATTTATTTTTGATTTTATGCCGTTATACATAAGTTCGTATATTCGGGGCACACCTATAAATATACTTACTTTATTGTTTTTTAGTGTTTCGGTTAAATCCGACGATTGCATACCCGAACTCATAACAATAGTACCACCGGTATATAAGGTAGTTGCCATACTTCCAAGCAACGGGAAAATATGATGAAGGGGCAAAAATAAAAGCACTTCGCTACTCTGTTTATATATTGGAGCATCAATACTTACAGCATCAATATTTGTAAGAATATTCTTATATGAAAGCAATACACCCTTAGGGTTACCTGTTGTTCCCGAAGTGTATATTATTAATGCAGCTTTCTCAACATCTTCAGGAGTAAACCATTCATACTTGTTGCTGTTTTTTGACACAGAAATATTATCGAACGATATGAATGTAGTATTATTTGTATATGTTTTTTTTATGTTGTTTATAACTTCGGCACCTTCATTTCCAAAAAAAACATAGTCAGGATTACAATCATTCAAAATATATAAAACATCGTCGAGCGATGACATATAATCAATCGTAACTACAATGCTATTGCATTGCCATACAGCATAGAAAGCATATATCCATTCTGGTCTGTTTTTTGAAAAAATGGCAACTTTTTGTGGTTTCTTTTCTGCAAATAACAATGAATAGTTATTTGCCTGTTCTAATAAACTGTTATAAGAAATTTTATTATTGCAGTATGAAATAGCTGTGTTTTCCCCCTTGCTAGTATATATCATTTACTAAAATTAAATGTTGCCCAAAAATAGATAAATAATGCGGTTTTAAGTGCATATAAAAATTTTGAATTATAAAACACATTGACATTCTTGTTTTAATAATTTATATTTATAGAAAATGTATTTGACCCATCTCAAAGCAATTTATAAAACATTATCATATACGTAATAGAACTAAAATAGTTCATTGTTTAATTTTTATCAGTCATTATGTATACTCATTTATTAGCCTATTTTATATGAATTTTAAAAAAAATGGTAATATCAGAAATGGAAACTTTGTTGCAGGTAATTTAAATAAAACCGATCAGTTGAGCCATACTATTTTTAATAGTAAGAGTATAATTCAACTTAACAGGGGTATATGTAAAAGTATAATTGAATTAACGGAAGCCGATCAGGTGTGGCTACTCGATAAAACCACCATTAATAGCATTACTAACGTAAGAAGATATAAAAGAATACGCGGTAGCGATAGTTTTTTAAATGAAAATACAACTAACGATTATAATTATATTAACACGATAAATAGGTTATTCGATGTTGAGGGTATTTCTGAAATAATTGGTGATAGGGTGTTAGTAATAGACGAAGCAGAAAATATTCATAAAATTAAAATTCAGCTTCTAGCTACAATAAATATCAAAAATAATAGAGACATACTTTTATGCCTGAGTTATTACAATAAAGAAAGCATTTCATTTTCCGACAAGGAATTTGTTCAATACATATATCCGCAAATTAAAACAGCATATGAAAAACTTACACTTTTTGAAAAACTAATTGAAAATGAATCGAAGTTTAGAGCCATTACCGAAAACCTTACCGATGTAGTAATAATAAGAGATATAACCGGAAAATACACCTATGTAAGTCCATCGGTTAAGCACTATGGAATAAATGTTTCCGAGGTGCTAGGTAAATCGGCAATAGATTTTATTAGTCCCGAAGAAATGCCTGTTATAGAGTCGGGTATAAAAAGCATTATTGAAGAGCCCGGCAAAGTTGTTGCCCTTACAAGTATTCGATTGAAGCTGGGAACTCAAAGAACGTATATTGTTGATTTAACAATGACAAACCTTTTACACGTACAAGGTATTAAAGGCATTGTTATTAATATTCAGGATAATACAGACAGGGTTGAGGTAATAAAACAGGTTTACGAGAGCGAAGAAAAGTACCGTTCGCTGCTTGAGAATGCCAATGATGGTATTTGTTTATTAACAATTGATGAAATTGTTTTTTCCAATAGTAAATTAAGCAGTATGCTTGGTGTAAAGCATGGCGACTTAACAGGAGTTTCGCCTCTAAAGTATGCACCTAAATATCAGCCCGATGGTGTATTGTCGGCCGATAGAATAACCAATGTATATAAAAGAGCAATAGAAGGGGCAAAACTCAGCCTTGAATATAGGTTAAAAAGAGCTGACAACACTATATTCGATGGTTTAATTTCTGTTAGTTGTGTTAAGCTGTTCGACGGAGATTATATAATGGCAATAGTTCGTGACATATCGGAGCTAAAAGAAGCTCACCGAAAAGTTACAGAGAGCGAAGCGCGTTTGAGTAATATTTTAGAGTCAATGACCGATTTTGTTTATTTATCATCGGCTGATTATAAAATTGTATTTGCAAATAGAGCTCTTAAAAATGCGTTAAAAAATGATATTGTCGGTAAAACTTGCTACAATGAGATATATGGGCGACAAAAACCTTGTGAGTCATGTGACAGAAGTGATTTGAAGTTAAATGAAAGCAGGTTGTTATATACCTTTAGCTCAAAGAATCAGAAGCATTATCAGGTTTCAAAAACACGGATATTAAATAGTGACGGTACCGAAGCTATTTTAAATATAAACAGAGATATTACCGAAATAATAGCAGCTCAAAATAAAATGAAGCACAATGAAGAAAAATTCAGAAATATATTTAACAATTCAAGCGATGCTATTATAATTACCAACTTTGGAGGTAGAATACTTGAAGTAAATGATCAGTTTATTGAGAGAGAAAATGGAACAAAAGAGCAATTTATTAATGCTAATTTTTCAGAACGCTTTATGCATAATGAAAAATTGGAGAGCTACTTTTATGAACTTTTAAAATATGGTAAAGCTTCCGTTGAATTGTTTTACGTAACACAGAATAATACAAAGTTATTTTTGGAAATACGCGGTAAAATCATTGATTATCAAGGTGAAATGGCACTTCTTCATGTTTCTACCGATGCCACAGTAAGGCACGAACTTGAGCGTAATGTAATGGAATCAACCATTAGAGCCGAGGAAAACGAGCGCCGCCGATTTGCCCGTGATTTACACGATGGTATTGGTCCATATTTATCTGCAACAAAAATGTTTTTAAACACAATTTCTCATGTCGATGATAAAGTAGAAAGAGAAGAGATACTTGAAAAAGCAAAAATATCTATTGATGAAATTATAAGAAGTGTAAAGGAGATATCAAATAATATAAGTCCTCATATACTCGATAATTTTGGACTTATTGCAGCTCTTAATTCATTTAAAAAGAAGGTTTTGCGTTCCGATGTAATTATTAATATTAATTCAAATCTCGATTCAGAGAGGCTTAGTATGAATTTGGAAATTTCGGTATTCAGAATATTAATTGAGCTTATAAATAATACTTTCAAGTATGCAAAAGCTAGTGAAATTAATATTTCAGTTTTTAGAATTGAAGGGAAACTGGAAATAATTTTTGAACATAACGGGAAAGGTTTTAATTTTGAAAAGGTAATTAACGAAAACAAAGGAAACGGACTTCTGAATATTAAGAACAGAGTAAATTCATTGAAAGGCGATTGTAAGTTTATTACTTCAGACGAGTCGAGCTTTGTTTTTAGGTCATCATTTAAATTAGCCTAATAGTAAAACAATCAAATATAGCCCATAATGGAAACAATTAAGATTTTTGTAGTTGACGATCATGAAATGTTTCGTGAAGGAGTTAAGCTTATGTTGTCAAAAACTCCCGAATTTGAGATAATCGGAGAAGCACAGGATGGAAAACAATGCCTTGATAACATTGGTTCTAATGCGCAAATAGTACTTATGGATATTTCTATGCCTGAAATGAATGGGATAGAAGCAACTCAAAAAGTTTTAGAGAAAAATCCCGATTTGAAAATAATTGCATTATCAATGTTTGGCGACGAAGATTATTACTACAAAATGATACATTCGGGAGTAAAAGGCTTTGTTTTGAAAGAAGCAGGAAGCAAAGAATTGGAGTCGGCCATTAAAGAAGTTTATAATGGAGGGAACTTTTTCTCGCAGGAGTTATTACGTAATATAATTGTTAATGCCGGCGATAATAAAGCTACCAATAATAAAGGCAATAAAGTAGGTGTTGTATTCGAAGGTAATGAAAAAGAAGTTCTGCGCTTAATATGTACAGGTATGTCGAATAAAGAAGTTTCAGAAGAGCTAAGTATTACATTGGAAAATGTTGATGCTTGTCGTACTAATTTATTACATAAAACTAATTCTAAGAGTATAATTAGCCTTATTATGTTTGCAATTAAAAACAATCTTGTTCAGATAAATTAAGTGAAGCTCTTTTTGAGAGTGTTTTTTACCTTTAAATTATGATGAATGCCTTAATTGTGTTGCATAGCATAATTATTAAAATTCATTTATCTTGTATTGGTTTTGATTGTAATATCCTTGTGTTGAGATAGTTGCCTGCGATTGTAGTGTGCTTTTACTTGAAATCTGTAATGGGTTTGTACTAAAAAATGATTGCATATTTTTATTTGTAATTCACCCTTTTTTCCGAAATTTGAATAGACCCATTTTCTTAATTAAATTATTTAACCTATCAGACCATGGAATTTGAGCAGTTAAAACAGAAATTTATTGACGAAGCGTTAGGTTTAATAACCAGCCTTGAAGAAGCACTTCTCGATAATGAGGGCAATCTTGATAATGAAGATAGCATAAAACAGATATTTAGAGTTATGCATACATTAAAAGGTGTTAGCAGTATGTATGGCTTTGATTATATTGGTGAGCTGGCGCATGATTTAGAAAATATATTTGATTTGATTCGAGACCATAGAAAAGAGTTTTCATCACCAATATTTGATGTAACGTTAAAGTCAGTTGACCATTTTAGAAATCTTTTGCAAGATGAAAAATTGCTAAATCCGGAAGTGCGTTCTATTCATGAATCCTTATTAAAAGAAATAAAGTTAGTAGTGGAGCACGAATCCGAAGAAAGCTTTATAGGTGAGCATTATGCAGAATCTACTAGTATAAGCGCATATAAAGAAACATATTATATAATATTGTATCCTGATGAAAGTCTTACTTTTAGAAGTATCAATGTTTTGCGATTATTTGAAGAATTAGCCGAGTTAGGTGAGTACCGAATTGTAAATCATACATTTAAAGAACATGACCCCGATTATAGCGACCACCATGCATGGGGGGTATATTTTGTAACAAATGCAGGATTAGAGGCAATTGAAGAAGTTTTTATGTTTGTACTCGACGATTGTAAAATAGTTAAAGTATCATCAGAAAACTTGTTTAATCATTCTGAGTTTATTGAAAAACTCGATTCGGTAAAGTCAGGAATGGCAAAACGAGAAGCAGGAAAAGTTCAGAAAAAAATTGAGGAGACTATCCAAGTTATTAATGACGAAGCCGAAACTAAACAGGAAGCTGATTCAAAACCTATTCAAAGTATAATAGATAGTGATTTGGATTCAGTAGAAATTGATAGTAGTGATAAAGGAAAAATAAAGGAAATAAATAAGAGTCTGACATCGAGGATAAGTATTGAATCATCTAAACTTGATCAACTAATGTATTTGGTTAGTGAGTTGGTAATCACAAAATCGCAACTTAGTTTAGCCGTTAGAGAAGACGACAAAATGAAGTTAATTGCTATTACCGAAAAGATAGATGATTTGTCGAGAAACTTTAGAGATAATGCTTTAAGTATTAGGTTAGTGTCAGTTGCTGAAATGATAATGCCATTTAAACGGTTGGTAAGAGACTTATCGAAAGGTCTAGGGAAAAACATAAAGTTTATAACACATGGTATTGATACTGAGCTTGATAAAAATGTAATAGACCGTCTTGCAGAGCCGGTAATGCATATTCTTAGAAATAGTATCGATCATGGTATTGAAGATTCTCAAACAAGGATTGCAAACAGGAAGCCGGCTAATGGTGAAATTGAGTTTAAATCGTTCTATTCCGGTGCAAATGTATATATACAAATAAAGGATGATGGAGCCGGTTTAAATGCTGAAAAAATTATGCACAAAGCAATAGAGAAAGGTTTAATTAGTAACGATTCTGCTTTGAGTAAAAAAGATATTTATGACCTTATATTTTTGCCGGGTTTTTCAACGGCAAAGCAAGTATCAGATGTTTCGGGACGCGGAGTAGGTATGGATATAGTACGAAAAAAGATACAGGAGCTCAGAGGTGAGGTTGATATAGACTCCGAAGAAGGAAAAGGAACAACTATAACAATAAAATTACATCAAACATTATCTATAATTGATACTTTACTCTTACAGGTCGATAATTCTCATTATTTAGTTCCGGTATCGGATATAGAGTTTTGTGATCAGGCTTATCATGAAATACTGTATAAAAATAAAAACAGGCAGATAGAGTTACAGGAAGATCTTATTCCGTTCGTTTCTATTCGCGATGTGTTTAATCATAAATCAGATTATCCTCGAAAAGAGAAAATTATAGTTATAAATAAAGGGGATACACGAGTTGCAATAGTAGCCGATAAAATTATAGGTGAGCATCAGGCTGTACTTAAACCTCTGGGTGAGATGTTTCATGCTCAGGAATATTTATCGGGCGCAAGTATCCTTGGTGATGGTTCTCTTGCACTAATGCTTGATATAAATAAAATTGCTAATTCAAAAATTATTAACCAAAACTAGGATTGAAATGGAGACCGCAAAAGTAATATGCAAAGATCATTATTTGTCAATAAAGCTGGATGGTGAACTATTTGCTATAAATGTGAATCAGGTTCTTGAAGTTTTAGAAAAGCAAAAAGTAACTCGTATTCCAAATATGCCAAAATTTATTAAAGGAGTAATAAATTTTAGAGGCGACATATTGCCGGTAATAGAAACACGACAGAAATTCAATATGAATAAGCGTGAGGAAGGTTTAAATTATGTAATTATTGTTGTGGAACTAACATCCGGGGGGCGTAATTTAAAGCTTGGTATTATTGCCGATGGAGTGAAAGATGTGTTCGATATTGATAGTACTGATATTAAAGCAGTACCCGAAATAGGCTCAAACTATAACGTAGAGTTTTTAAAAGGGATGATAAGAGTAGATGATCGTTTTATAATGCTACTTAATGTTGATAGAATTTTTTCAACCGATGAGGTTGCAATGATATCAATGACTCATGATATTGAGATTTAGGTGAGATTATAAGAGAATAAAACCATAAAACTAATTAGCTATGAAATGGAAGAATATTAAACTGGCAGGCAAGTTCAGTATATCATTCGGGATAATAATAATGTTGTTATTATTTGTCTCTTATTGGGGTGTTGATGGTATACATGAAATAGTTTCTGATGCAGAAGAAGTAATAGATGGGAATAATTTGCGATCTAATATTGAAGAAAAGCATATACAGCATTTGAAATGGGCTATAGCTTTAAATCAATATGTAATAGACGATGAAGTTCGAGAGTTAAAAGTACAAACCGATCATCATAAATGTGCATTTGGTGAATGGTATTATGGTGAAGGTAGGAAGCATACAGAGAATATTGCACCTGAACTTAAGCCGATATTTGATAAAATGGAAGAACCTCACAAACATCTTCATGAATCGGCAATTGAGATTCAAGGTATAATGGATAAAAATAATTTTTCTGCAAATGGAGTGTTAAAGGCTAAAGGTATTTATCTTAATAAAACGCAAACTAGACTAAACGAAATAGGTCAACTATTTGGAGAGGCAATTGATGAATCGAAAAAGTATTTAATGACCGATGAAACTATGATTGAGAATGCAAATGCTCATGAATCAGAAATTCTTTTATTCAGTATTGTTATTGTAGCAATTGCAATTGTATTGGCAATTGTAATTGCAAGGGGTATAATTAAGCCTGTAAAAAAGAGTGTGAAGTTTGCCGAAGAAATTGCATCAGGTGATTTAAAAACATCTATATCAATTCACCAGAATGATGAGATAGGGATACTTGCAAAATCATTATTGTCAATGAAAAATAAGTTAAATGATATTGTTGTTGAAATAATACAAGGAGCAAATAATGTAGCATCAGCAAGTCAGTTGCTTTCATCGGGAGCTTCAGAACAAGCTGCGTCAACAGAAGAGGTTTCGTCGTCGATGGAGCAGATGATTGCAAATATTGAACAAAATGCAGATAATGCTATGCAAACAGAGACTATTGCAAATAAAGCAGCACATGAGATTGCAATAGGTTTTAATAATGTATCAGAGACAGTTAAGTCAATGCAAGAAGTTGCAGAAAAAATATCAATAATTGAGGAAATTGCAGAAAAGACTGATTTGTTGGCTATAAATGCGGCAATAGAAGCAGCTAGAGCAGGGGAACACGGTAAAGGATTTGCAGTAGTTGCTATGGAAATACGTAAGTTGGCAGAGCGCAGTCAGAATGCCGCCGCCGATATTAATGGTTTGTCAAAGAGTAGTGTAAAAATATCAGAAGAAGCCGGAAGAAAAATGAGCGAAATAGTACCTGAAATTGAAAAAACATCTTCGCTAGTACAGGAAATTGCAGCAGCCAGTAAAGAACAGTCGGCAGGAGCTGATCAGGTTAATTCTGCTTTACAACAGTTAAATTTAAATAATCAGAGTACTGCAAGCAATGCTGAGGAATTAGCAGCCCAAGCAGAAGTTCTTAAAGATGCAGTATCGTTTTTTAAGGTAAATAATTTATCTACAGAGCGAAAGTCAAATCTATTGAGGAGTACTAATGGAAACACAAAAAATAAAAAAGTGAGCAGTAGAATAGAAGAAAAGCCGGTTTTACTAGATAATTTTTTAGAAACAGTAAAAGATAATGATTTTGAGACATTCTAGTATTTATGCATAAAGAACCGCTATTAAATAATTTACACATAAAAAGAAGATTGTCTGATTGTTTTAAATAACCCATGAAAAAATGAAAAGAATTATAAATAATATGAAAATAGGTGTTAAACTTAATTTATTGTTGGGATTAACACTTATTGTAATCTTTGTTGCATTTGGACTAATTTCTGTGAGTAAGCAACAAGAAAGCATAAAAGACCTTACAGATCAGTCGATGTGGGAGCAAATTAAAGATATGTCGTATTTGTTTGAAATATTGTCACAAAGTAATTCGAATAATATAGAATTAGGAATATCAAGTGTAGAGTCACTGATAGAGCAGAGCGGTGGAATAAAAGTGAATAATTGGCGTTCGGTATCATTCGATGCTATAGATCAGACTTCAAAAGAAAAGCATAGTGTAAATGTTCCTGTATGGACAGTGGGAGGAGAGATAATTCAGAATTCAATAAAGATTGTTGATGCAGCAACCGGTAATGTAGGAGGAACTGCTACAATTTTTCAAAAAATTGATCAGGGATATTTAAGGATTTCAACAAATGTAATGGATGATAAAGGAAAAAGGGCTGTTGGTACATTTATTCCAAATTCATCACCGGTAGCTGAAATTATTAGTAGTGGAAAACCTTTCTACGGGAAGGCATTTGTTGTCAATAAATGGTATATAACAGCGTATAAACCGGTTTTTGAGAATGATAAAGTAATAGGTATGATTTATTATGGTATTCCCGATGATATTTTTACTCAGGTTAAGGAGATATTTTATAGTAAAGTGTATTTTAAATCGGGGTATCCTTATTTGGTAAGCAAAGAAGGTGAATTGTTAATACATCCCACAAGTGAAGGGAAATCAATTGCAGAACATGACTTTTTTAAGCAGATGCTTAGTTATACCGATAAAAAGGGATATATGGAGTATGAATGGGAGGGTAGAGATAAAGTTCAGTACTTTGAATATCTCGATAATATTAAAGCTTATGTTGTTGTTTCCGTTTACAAAGGCGAGCTGATGGAAGCATCCAATAAGCTTAGAACCATTGTTCTGTTGAGTATTGTTTTTAGCATTTTACTCTTTATTATTATCAATACATTTATAAGTAAGTCAATAACTAAAGGAATTAAATTAAGTGTTGATTTTGCTGAAGATATTTCATCGGGAGATTTAACTAAGAACTTGCATCTTAACAGGAAAGATGAAATAGGGCAATTAGTAAAAGCTTTACAGAATATGAAAGTGAGGCTGCAATGCATAATTGCAGAGGTGCTGAGTGGTGCAAATCAAATATCATCGGCGAGTCAAATGCTTTCAGCAGGAGCTAGTGAGCAGGCAGCTTCTACTGAAGAGGTTTCGTCATCAATGGAACAAATGATTGCAAATATTGAGCAAAACACTGAAAATGCATCACAAACAGAGATTATTGCAAATAAAGCGGCCAAAGAAATTAGTATTGGAAATACAAGTGTTTTGCAAACTGTGAAATCGATGCAGGAGGTAGCTGAAAAAATATCAATAATTGAGGAAATAGCCGAAAAAACTGATTTGTTAGCTATTAATGCGGCCATAGAAGCTGCCCGAGCCGGCGAACATGGTAAAGGATTTGCCGTAGTTGCAATGGAAATAAGAAAGTTAGCAGAGCGAAGCCAAAGTGCAGCTGCTGATATTAATAGTATGTCGAGGAGTAGTGTGAAAGTATCAAAAGAGGCAGGTGATAAAATGACAGATATAGTTCCGGAGATTGAAAAAACATCGTCACTGGTTCAGGAGATAGCAGCTGCAAGTAAAGAACAGGCAGCCGGAGCAGATCAGGTAAATTCGGCATTGCAGCAATTGAATCAAACTAATCAAACTACGGCAAGTAATGCAGAAGAGTTGGCTGCACAAGCTGAGATATTAAAAGATGCAGTAGCATTTTTTAAAGTTGATTCAACTTTAAAAAATGAAAGCGAAAGAAAAAAAGTGAATGAGAATTATAAAAAAGTTGTTTATAACAAGCATGAAGATATTGATGAAAATATACTGAAAGAATTTGCTGAGTCAACAACTGATAATGACTTTGAAAGATATTAAAGCCAATAATTTTAAACCTAAAACAGATTAATATGAATTTTGTAAATAATATGAAAATAGGCATACGTTTAAATGTGTTCCTGAGTGCAACTATTGTAGTGTTATTGTCTGCATTTGGGTATTATACATACACTAGTCAAATGGATATGTTTGTTGATGAGGCAAATATAATGCTTGCCGATGAAGTTGCTGATCTTTCAAAGTTTGTATTGCATGAAATAGAGAATGACGATGCTGTGGGATATGCATTGCATGAAGAAGATATTCAATATATTAGAGATTTGTTTTCATCAAAGAAATATTATGAAGATGGGTATCCGTATTGGGTTAAGAAAACCGGCGAAGTTTTGGTTCACCCTACAAAAGAGGGGGCAAGCTTTTCTGATTTCGACTTTTTTAAGGATATGGTTTCTTCAGGGAAAGAGATAGGCAGATCGGAATATATGTGGGAAGGTGAAAGGAAGATTCAGTTTTACCGTTATATTAAGGAGGTAGATTCTTATGTTGCCGTTACTATTTATGAAAAATACATAAAGGCAAAAGTTCAGAAGACAATAATTTCGTTAGTAATTATAATATGTTGTTTTATTGTTGTTTTTATTGCAATTAATTTTTGGTTGAGTAGATCTATAACCGGTGGTTTAAAGAGAGCTATTGAATTTGCCGGCAGGATAGCTAAAGGTGATCTTACAGAAGAGTTAAAGCTGGATAGGAAAGATGAGGTTGGGCAATTAGCAAGTTCACTGCAGGAGATGAAACATCAGTTAGAGAATATTATTGCAGAAGTAACAGAAGGAGCAAATCAAATAACTAATGCTAGTCAGGTTCTTTCTTCCGGCTCTACTGAGCAAGCAGCATCGGCAGAGGAGGTTTCATCTGCCATGGAGCAAATGATAGCAAATATTCAGCAGAATACTGAAAATGCAGATCAGACGGAAAGAATTGCAGATAAAGCTGCAGGAGAGATAAGTGCAGGTTACGACAATGTTATAGCAACAGTAAAATCGATGCAGGATATTGCCGAAAAAATTACTGTAGTTGAGGAAATAGCAGAAAAAACAGATCTGTTGGCAATTAATGCAGCAATTGAGGCGGCAAGAGCAGGTGAACATGGTAAGGGCTTTGCCGTAGTTGCAATGGAGGTGCGTAAGCTTGCAGAAAGAAGTCAGATTGCAGCAGCAGAGATTAATCAATTGTCTAGAAATAGTGTTAAAATAGCAGAGGAAACAGGTGAAAAAATGGGTAAAGTAGTTCCGGAAATTCAAAGAACCTCTACACTGATTAAAGAAATATCGTCGGCAAGTAAGGAGCAGGATGCCGGAGCAGAGCAGGTAAATGACTCGTTGCAACTGTTAAATCAAACTAATCAGTCAACTGCAGCAAGTGCCGAGGAATTAGCTGCTCAGGCAGAATCGTTAAAAGAGGCAATCGCCTTTTTTAAGGTGAAGGGTACTTCGAATAAAAATATATCTTTAAGTACTAATGGGCATAGCAAAAGAAAAGAAAATGGCAGTATAAATATTGAACATAACTCGTTAAATGAGTTTGTTGAAGAGTTTAAAGGAACAGTTTTTGAAAAAGAGTTTTAGGTAATTTAAGATTAAAAGCAATTAACCCTTCCAAATTATGTAGCCCAAATTTAAATATACCCATTGCTTAAGACTAATCTGATAAATTACCGGTATAAAAAAGACACCTCCGAGTGGGGTGTCTTTTTTCTTGTGTGCCGTGCTTGGCAATATACTAGGTGGCGTAAGTCCATTATGGGGTTTCCTCCTACGATTAAAAGAGGCATCCGTTTTTGTATACCCTTAATTTTATTGTAATAATTAATCAACTATCACCCTTTCTATATAGTCGCCTACTTTTAATATATATAAACCTGAGCCAAAGTCTGATATATCAATAGAAGTAGTTCCTGCATTTGCTTTTATCTGATATACTTTTGAGCCTACTATGTTATAAAGTTCTATTGGCGTATTTCTGTCAGATGTAATATTTAACATACCGGCAGTTGGGTTAGGGTATATCTCAATATTGCTAGCGTTAATATCGTTAGATGCTGAGTATATTATTTGAGTAAAAATAAAGTAATCTAAGTTGTATTGCCATTCGGAACCCGAAGCTTCAAACTTAAAAGTATGGTTGCCTGCCGTTAATCCGGTTGCATACATTGAAGCTATTTGTTCTTCGAAAGTATTGTATCCTCCGGTAATAGTAACTTTATCGGTAGATACAGGAGTACCGTCAATATATAACTTAATGTTTGGATCATCGGCATATTGTCCGCCCGGAGCACTAATGCTATATTTAATTTGGTAATCGCCTCCGGTAGGTATATTTACAGTATATTCGGCCCAGTCAGAATTATTAACGTGAGTTATTACAGTGCCACCATCAACAACTCCATAGCCGGGACCTCCGGAGCCGGAATCGTCGTATGCTGAACCACTGGTATTTATAAAATCTTCGGCTTCTACTTTTACACTCGCCCCTGTTGCAGAGCCTTCACCTTGATTAACCGATACCGGTTTGTAAACGCGTACCCAGTCAACTTTCATTTGATTTTTTGTAGCATCGCTCAAATCAGTGTCTGAGGGAGTGTATTGGGCAGCTAACCAATCTTGCGATTCCATGTTAATAATTATGTCTAAGTTTTTAGTAAAACCTGCACCACCCTGAAAATTTCCCGGATCTATTACGCAAATATTATTAGGCGAGGCGGCACTAGCTGCTTCAAGTTTAGAGAAATCATAAGTTGTAGATACAGAGTGTGTTGTTACTTCGGTATAACCTTTATTTGTTCCCGATTCATAATTAGTTGGAAATGTATAATTATTTGCATCTTTGTAAGTATTGTTAAAGTATTGGTATTGCCAAGTGCCGCTAATTTTAGTAGCTGTAGCATTGTGATACATTACCCTGACTAAATTACCGTCAATATAGTATTCAAAATGTTTAGGAGCTTTCCAGTATACACCCATTCGCATATATATGCGGTTGCCATTATTCCAACAATATTCTCCCCAGTTGCTTATGCCTGATACAGTGTACCAACTATTTCTATCTCTTGGTTGATAGTCAGTAAAAGGAGTTCTAATAAAAGAATGATGGCTAATGTGTGTCATGCTTCCAAACCATGGCGTAGAGCCATAATTTTCAATAATGTCAATTTCCTGAGTATTGTCGCTACTTAATAGCCAAAAACATGAAGCTAAAGAAATATTTGCAACACTTAGCGATGATTCAACATAGGCAGGATATGATACTCTGTTATTCGAAGTTACACAGCCTGATTTAACTCCAGTATATCCATTTTTGTCAGTTGGATTTTTTGCAACTGTAATTACCAGATTATCGCCATCAACAGAAACCTGACTTGTTCTCCATACTGTTCCTCCAGGTCCGTCCCAGTTATCGTGGTAAAAATTATTCCATTTGCCACTTCCGAAGTTCTCTTTTTGACCCCAACCTTCATCTGAAAACGATGCAGTATAATTAAAATCGTCCGATAAGTTTTCTTGCAGTTGCCATTCTTTGTCGACACCTGCATCGGCAGGAATTGCTATTGCATCCCAGTCGTATTGCCCCATTGTTAGCAGGGAAATACATAATGTTAAAGATAATAGTAGTAAATTTCTCTTCATCGTTCTGTAAAATATATGTTTATAATTATTTCAGTGTACGCTTATATCAGGTGTAAGTTTCATATAGCTAATATTTTACTTTTTGTAAAATAATTTTATAACCTTTGTGTGTTAAGGTAGTTTATGTGTAAATAAAAAAAGGTCGTCTGATTATATCAAACGACCACTAATATAATAGTCAAAGTGTTGTTATTCTATAACTATTCGTTCTATTGCATCATTTACTTTTATGATATATATTCCTGCACCATATTCCGAAAGATTAATGATTTGGGTTTCGTAAGCAGCAATGTTATTTGCTACTACTTTTTGTCCTATAAGGGTGAATATTTCAAGCGCTGCATTTTCATTGCTGATTATATTAACAATTCCTTGCGACGGGTTTGGGTACACATCAATTGTAGTAGTTGGAGCATCATTAATACCTGTACCTGCAGCTATTATATTTATATTGTCAACTGTTGAAGTTACATACACAGTATCGCTATTTTCTCCCATATTTGTTATTTGATAGTATGCGGCATTTAACCTGTAATAATTTCCTGCACTTAAGTCGGCAGTTGGGGTAATACCTCTTAGGCGAATGCTGCCGGTTGCAGATCCATTGGTTTGAAAAGCTGCACTTTGTTGTGTTGCTAGTTTGGTTTTAACAACGGCTCCGCTCGGATCTACCTCTTCTAATAAAAATTTTATACCATTGCCGTCAACCGTATGTAAAGTTGCAGTTTCAAAGCTACATGTATATTGAATCGATCCGTCATTTTCAAAAGAGGCAGATGTTAGTTGTGTCGGATTATCAATAGTTAATGAGCCTTTAATCGGTTCTGCTAATATATTTACATAACAAGTATCTGTTTGAGTTCCATCGTTCGATGTAGCAACAATTGCAGCATTACCTGCTCCTATGCAACTAACCAAGCCATCGCTGTTAACTGTGGCTATACCTGTTGTTAAAGATTTCCAGCTTACTGTTTGACCAGCAGTTACCGGTAAAACTAAAGCACTAAGTTCAAATTCTGCTCCATTATAAGCGGTAAGTTCATTTGTATTGAGGCGAACCTCTGTTGCGTTAACTACATTTGTTGTTGGTTTATATACACGTACCCAGTCAACTTTCATTTGATTTTTTGCAGGATCAGCTAAATCGGCATCGGATGGAGTATGGTCATTAGCAAGCCATTCTTGCGACTCCATATTAATAATTATATCCAACTCTCTTGTAAATCCTTTAGCTTCTTGCGTAATTCCATTTCCATCAATATCGGTATCGTCTCCCCCTTGAAACCATCCCGGATCTATTACGCTATAGCCATTTGAGGCATTGCTGGCAGCTTGCAAAGTAGCAAAGCTATATGTGCTTGAAGTAGTGTGTTCTGTTACAGCAGTATATCCATCTGCAGCATTGGTGGGTAGTTTGTATCCGTTACCATTGGTGGTTAATGAATTGTAGTATGTGTACTCCCATGTTCCGTTTATTTTAGTTGCAATAGCATTGTAATACATTACACGAACTAATTCACTATTAATATAATATTCCCAATGTTTAGGTCCAATCCAGTTAACACCCATTATCATATATCGGCGCTCTCCGCTATTCCAGCAATAAGTTCCCCAACCACCTGCGGCAGAAATCTCTGAAATAGGATACCAACTATTATGATCCTTAGGCTGATAATCGGTAAACGGGGTTCGTACAAAAGAGTGGTGGCTAATGTGTGTAAAAGTGTTAAACCATGGTACTCCGGCATAGTTTTCAATTATATCTATCTCTTCGTAGTCGTCGCCGCTTAATAACCAAAAGCACGATGCTAGAGAGATGTTTGCAACACTTACTGCCGATTCGACATATACAGGATATGTAACACGATTATTAGATGTTACGCAACCAGAAGTTACTCCGGTCATACCCATTTTACTGGTGCTGCTGTTTTTAGCTACTGTTATTACCAAATTGTCACCGTCAACAGATACTTGTCCTGTATTCCAATATGTAGTTCCAGGTCCATCCCAGCTGTTATGGTAAAAATTGTACCATTTTCCGCTACCAAAGTTTGAGCGTTGGTTATAATTACCTGACGAAAATGTTTGATTGTAGTTAAAGTCGTCGGATACGTTTGATTGTAATTCCCAATATTTGCCACTACCTGCTTCGGGACCAATAATTGTTTCGTCCCAATCGTATTGAGCCAATGAAACAACAGATAAGCTAATGCTTACTAATAGTAATAATACTTTGTTCATATTATAATAGTTAATGTTAGAAAAATTTCTTAAAGATAATATAAATAGTTTATAGGGTAAAGTAACTGCTGTGAAAGAATATAAGAGTGTTGAGTGTTTATTTGTATTTATGTGGTATATGTAGTTGTAAATAAGTTAATTGAAAGAGGGGTGAGTGAGTCGGATGTATATGGAATTAAAGTAAGAAATGAAACAAAACCATCTTTTTATGAAACAAATTAAGAGCTATACAGCAAGGCGGTGTGCTATTTTTGTATTAAAATAATTCTCTCCACAAATCTGTAATATCTCATAATTACAGTACAAATAAATAGTTAGTAGTAAAAAAGAGGCTGTCTAAAAAGGCAGTCTCTTTTTGTATTGAGTGTTTGTAAGTTATAAGCTATAACTCTAAAAATTCCGGTTCTATTCCTATTGATTTTGCATATTCAAGCAGTTTCATATTCTTTTTCATACGAGTGTTAATATGAAAGTCGGGTTTTGCTTTGAAATATTCAGTAGCTTTAGGATAGTTGCCAATAAGTTCGTAGCACAATCCAAGTGCTTGCGACGATTCCGGTGTGTTAACCGATTCGTGAACTTTTTTAAAGTATTCTCCTGCCTCCTTATACCGACCATCTTTAAGTTGTTGTTCGGCTGCCGCAAATTCAGCTTTCAGGTTTTGGTCTTTTATTTTAATCTTTGGAAAATTAAACCATATCTCTTCTTTATTTATCACGTCGGTTAAGTAACCATATTTGCAGTCTTTTATAAGGTCTTTTATTTCATCTTCGGCTAACTGAAGTGTCATATTTTTACAAGCGGGTCCCGGTTCCTGAGTTATTGTTCTGTATATATTAATAGTATCAATAAATGTTGGAGAGCCGTCGTTATATTCGTATGTTAATATTACTTGTAAATGGGCTTTGTGAAATCGAGTAACTGTTTCCAAAATGTTCAGTTCATTTTCGTTTCTATTCTCTTTTGTTACAGCTGTATAACTATATTTTCCGCTAATAACTAGGTCTGCTTTGGCAGAATTATCTACATGATTGAAAAATTGTTGTTCAAACCATATTTCACTTTCTTTCTTTTTGGTAAAGTAGTTTTTAGCAGCTTCTTCGGCATCGGGGCGGGCTGTTTTGCCTACATTTTTAATGCCTGAGAAATAATATGTGGGTCGCATTATATTTCTTTCAACAGCTTTTTCATTTAAGAATCGCTTATTTACTGTAAATGTTTGCGCATTTGTATACACTATCGATATGCAAAGCATAGATAGTATTATTACTTTTTTCATTTTGTTTTATTATGGTTGATTTATAATAAAAAAGCAAGCTCAAGGCTTGCTTTTTTATTAGTATTTAAATTCGCGAGTAGCAGTGTATGGTCCCATTACCATTTTTGTCCAGTTGCCCTGGGCGTCGTATTCAAAGGAGCAATCCCAGTTGCCGTTGGCCTTAAAATTGAATCCATCTTTTGAGACAGTTGGTTTTGGCATATTCAAATCAACAAGATACTTGTTAACAAAAGCCATCCCTTTTGCTTTCTCTTCTATTGCCAGGGTTCCTTTCATTTGTTGTTCAAATTCAACTTTTACAGGGTTTCCTTTATCATCAGAATCAACAAATTTTATGGCTCTTACCATTGGTTTTGCTTTCATATTTTGTTCGGTTGCTTTTAAAGCTCCTGCAAAATCGGTAGTAACATTACCCTCCCAACGCCAGTCGGTAATTACTCCTTGCTCATTGATATTAGCCTTGGTAGTAAATTCAGTTTGAGTGTCAACACGTTTTGGAATTACGCCGGCCGAGTTAAGTAACTCTTTAAAGAATGCATTTGCTTTATAGTAATTCGACGAGCCGGTGAAATAGATATTACCTTCAAGGTCAACCTTTAACTGAACAGTTTCGCTCGATTCTTTTTCGCCAAGGAAACCGCCATTTTTTGTAATGTTAAATGCTTTTCCGAATGTACTGGCAGCAACCGGGTCGTGAGTGTAGTTAAGCGACGAGTAGTGACTTCCGCTTGAAGCATAAGGGTCAGACCAAATGCCTGCATCGGTTTCAAAGTGAGTATATTTTCCTGCGTCGTTATAGCGAGGCATTAAGTCGCGGGTTAGCAGTTTTTCTTTATTGCCATCACTTAAAGTTGTTACCTGATCGGCCGCAAGTTCTTTTATTTTACGTTTCATGTCGAACTTAACACGATATTCGATAGGTTCCATTCCGGCTTTTGTTACAGTTGCCTTCATATCTTTAGGAGCTCCTGCAAAATCTTGTAATGGAAAAAACTGGAAAGGGTAGTCTATTTCAAATAATTGACATAAAAGGTCGTTCACTGAATAAAAATCGACAAAGCGTTTTAGGTCGCGGTTTATGGCAAACATAAGCTTTGGATATTTTTTTGCACCGGTAGGATAGTAGCTTACAAAGCTTTTAATGTTATTGTATTCAGCATAGCTTTTTAAATCTTTGGTTCCAATGAAAGTAGTTCCAACTTTTTCTTTCATCTCTTTTGAGGTCATTTTCTTTTGTAAAACTAAGTTCCAGCACTCTACTTTTTCAAGTGTCGACTTTATTTCAGTTCCGTATTGAGTATAGTAGTTTTGTGCTTTTTCAGCATCTTCGAGCCATGCATAACATACCGAAAGATTATGGAGAGCTACCCATTTTGTTTTTTCAGTTGCAACTTTCAGTGCATCTTCCATCATATTTGCAAATTCCTGAACCTTAGCTTTTTCAGCATCGGTAAGTAATAATCCTTGCTTTTTTGCAAATATATCGATAGTAGGGTCAATGAATTTTTTAGAGGCTTTGTGTTCTTTTATAACACCAAGTTTAATTGGAGCTTCAAATTGTCCGAATCCGTAACGCGAAAATATCTCTTTACGTACTCTGTTATAAGCAACATTGGTACCTATTCTGTCTTGAATTGGCACTTCGTCTTCAAAGTTACCTTTTGCCATATCTTTTTCTGCATTTTTAAGGTCGGTTGCAGCCTGAGTTAGGCTTGCTCCCGGTGTTGCAGCAGTTTGTGGCTTGTAGTTTTTAGTTTTTTTTGTTCCCTCTAGTATGCCAAGGTTTTCTTCTATTATTACTTTACCGTCGGCATCGGTTACTTTATAACGACAGTTTACGTAATATGGAATGTCGTAATAGCCGTCGCTACCCGGCTGTGTGGGCATACCGGCACCCGGCGATGGATTTGGTTCGTTGAGTACAAATATCTCAACTTTTACCTCCTTTTTTGTTTCGGCAGGAGCTATAACATAAACCGGAACAAATGACCATACTGCAAAACGCCCTTTGTCGTCTTTTAATGCATCAATAGCTTTGTTCATTGATTCCATAGCATCCATAGCATCGTTTGCTACGCCGGCTATTCCTGCACCTAATGCGCCAAAGTTACTACCCATAGCAGTGTTACGTGCCTGTTGTTCTTCTTTTTTGATTGTGGCAAGTTCCATGTCGTTCGACAGGAATACGTTGGCTGTTGAATACTTAACTCCCTCTGCCGGAGCTTGAAAATACGATACCGATTCCGGTCCTTTAATGTTTTGCGAGAAAACGCAAAGCGATAATACTGACGCAACTGTCAGCAACGATAGTCTTTTCACCATGATGTGTGTTACTTTTTAGGTTAAAATTTTTTTTTCGACACATCAAATATAGCATAACATATATAATTAGCATGATAAAACTTCATTTTATTCAATAAAAAAATGCCAGCCTCAAAGTGAAACTGACATTTTCTTATTTATAAATATCTTATATGCTTATTCTGCGTCTTCGTCCGGTGCGTTCATTGGGAAGTTTCCGGGAAGTTCTGTCGGGTTTTGAGCAGCATCTATCTGCTCTTGCATAATCGACTGGTTTGTTTCGCCACCTTCGCGTGGAATAAAAGCGGCTGCTAAAACACATAAAAACAATAAAGCTCCTGCCAAACCCCAAGTTGCTTTTTCAAGAAAATCGGTTGTTTTTCTAACTCCCATTACCTGATTGCTCGATGAGAAATTGGCTGCCAAACCGCCACCTTTTGAGTTTTGAACCAATACTATCAAAACTAAAAGTATACAAACTATAAATATTAGTACAGAAACAAATACAAACATCTTATTCTTATTTTTTATTAATTAATTCTTCTAACTTTTTTATTTGGTCGGCAAAGTAAACATTTTTTTTCGGATATTTCAAACTTAATTTTTCATAAGCTGCAATTGCTTTTTCGTAATGCTCTTGTTTTATATAAATTTTAATAAGAGTGTCGCTCATAAGGTCTACCGATTGTTCGTTCGATGCTTTCGATATATCTTCAGTCGGTTCTTCCGGTTTTATGCTTTTTGCTTTCATTTTTGGATTATCGATTATGAATTTGTCAATAAGCTGGTCTTGTTTTGAAACGGGTTTATTGTCTTCATTTAAAGTTTCTCCTTTTTTTTGTTTAAATGTATTTTTAAAATCGTCGAGGTCAACTTTGTCGTCAACGTCGAAAAATGTACCTATACCGACCGAACCTCCTCTAATTAAAATATCCAATTCCTTTTGGTCATCTTTTTGTTTTTGTATTTCAGTATCATAAATAGAAGGAGTAATGCTTGTTAGTACCGAAAAATCTATAATATCGGCATCGTCGCTTATGCTTTTTGTAATTTGTTTTGCGGGTTCTTTTATTATAAATTCCTCATCGACAGGGAGTAGTACCCTGTGGTCGAGTAAGAAAAATAATTTACGTCTGTCGGTTGTCCATATGGCAGTTCTCTTTAATTCCTTGTCGTATTTTATACTTCCCTGATTGTGATAGTTTTTGAGTAACAGCAATCGGGCAGTTTGAAAGAAAGGAAATTCTTTCACCAAGTGTTCCAGCTCATCTCTGCTTCTATCGTCGAGTAGTTCCGGATGTTTTATGTATTTATGTAACAGCTCCCTGTTCATGTTACCAGTTTATAACAGCCCTGTTAAATATATCATCTACAAGTTCTTCAACTATTGTAGCTACCAAAGTTCCCTGAACAGCTTCGAGGCTTTGCGAACTTTCGTAGTCGGCATATCGTGTAAATGATGATTCGTAGTCGTTCTTAGGCTCAAAGGTATTTTTAAACTTAACTTTTACAGTAATTGTGAGTCTGTTTTTTTGAGCTTGGTCTGAACCTGCCTGTATTGCAACCGGGCTGGTGTTGTATCCGGTTATTTGTCCTTCAAAATGTAGGTCGCCTTGCTGTTTTGTCATTATTATAAGGTTTGTTTCAGCCATGAAACGGTCTTTGAGTGTTTCGGTTAGTTCACTACTCAGAAGAGGGTTAACCAGCGGTGCAAGGTTTGGAAAATTATATATGGAAACTGTCTTAGCTTCAGGTGGTATTGATGCACCGGTAAATGAGTATTTTACTGTGCAACTATTTAATGTAATTAATACTAAAAAAAGCGTTGTGGTTATTAATTTGTTCATATTAAATAATATATGGTATTTAAAGGTCAATGTTGTATTCTTTTATTTTACGGTAAAGTGTCCTTTCTGAAATGCCTAATTCATCGCTTGCCGGTTTTCGTTTTCCATTGTGTTTTTCTAAAGCTTTCAAAATAAGTTCTTTTTCTTTGTCGGCAAGCGACAGCGACTCTTCAATAAACTCTTCGGTATCTTGAATACTTTCTGAATCAGACATATCGGAATCGTCGTTATAAAAAACTTTCGCAGGTTTGTTGGCGCTAGGTGTTAATGTGTAGTCGTTCTCAGAGGTTAAATTCCTGATTATATGAGCATGGTCTTCTGCTATACCACTGTCTGTTCCATGTTCAATAAGGTCGTGTACCAGTTTTTTTAAGTCGTTCATATCTTTTTTCATATCGAAAAGTACTTTGTATAGTATTTCGCGTTCTGAATTGAAAGTATGTTCATCAACTTTAGAGTCGTGATAAATGGCAGGAAGCCTTGAACCTTCGTAAACGGGTAAATATGTTCTGAGCCGCTCACCACTTACTGTTCGGTTTTCTTCAAGTATTGATATTTGCTCGGTTATGTTTTTAAGTTGTCTGATATTACCCGGCCATCGGTAATTTTCACATAAATGACGAGCTTCATTATCGAGGGAAATTGTAGGCATCCTGAATTTTTCTCCGGCATCTTTTGCAAATTTCCGAAATAACAAGTGTATATCCTCGGCTCGTTCACGCAGTGGCGGAATAAATACAGGTACAGTATTTAAACGGTAGTAAAGGTCTTCGCGGAATTTGCCTTCTTCAACCGCTTTAGGCAAATTAACATTTGTTGCAGCAACCACTCTTACATTGGTTTTAACTGCTTTTGACGACCCAACCCGAATAAATTCGCCTGTTTCTAATACTCTAAGCAAACGAACCTGAGTTGAAAGAGGCAATTCGCCCACTTCGTCGAGAAAAATAGTACCATTGTCGGCTACCTCAAAATACCCTTTTCTTGAGTCGGTAGCACCGGTAAATGCACCTTTTTCATGTCCGAATAATTCGGAGTCAATTGTCCCTTCGGGTATTGCTCCGCAGTTTACTGCTATGTATTGTCCGTGTTTTCTTGAACTAAACTGATGAATTATTTTTGGAAAGTTCTCTTTTCCAACACCACTTTCGCCTGTTATAAGTACTGTTAGGTCGGTTGGTGCTACCTGCATCGCTATGTATATGGCACGGTTTAAATTATGGTTGTTACCAATAATTCCAAATCGTTGCTTTACTTGTTGAATATCCATTTTTATTTTAATCGGTTATTTTATGCTAAATGCAAATGTGTGTTTTGTCATTCAGTCAAAGAAACCTGACAAAATTACATATTTTTAAATTACTACCGATTGAAAAACGACAGGAAATTATTATAAATACTAAAAAGGGGGCAAATTATAGTTTGAGACAAAAACATATTGGTAATCTTTATAGCGACAACGCTACCATAAATATTTGCGCAATAATTACATTCCCTCAAACACCATTCATAATACTACTGTTACAGAATTATACATCAATTATACAGAGACAAAAACACTTTGTGGCTCAAAAATACTTTATCCGCAAAGAAAGTCTTCATACTTTTATATTAAACATATAATTTTGAACATATGAATTTGAATATTTTTAAACTAGCAGCACTTGGAACAACAATTATTTTTGCTGTTGGATGTAACTGTAAAGAAGATAAAAAGGGAGACGAACTCACATTTCCCGATAAGGTGGTTCACAATGTAGAATCTGACCCTGTTAAAATCACAAACATATTTCCTCAACACGGATTAACCGACCCGCACTTTATGATAGTTGGCCATAGGCTTTATCTGGCTATGGGGCACGATAAATCGTGGGATACTGAAACTGACTGGATGATGGACAGGTGGGAAATATGGTCGACCGATGATTTAAAAACATGGGTAAAGGAAACCGTAATACACCCAAACGACACCTATTTTGGCCCTGAGCCAAATTGCTGGGCTGGTGACTTTGCGCAGAAAGATGGTAAGTACTACTGGTATTTTTCA
>QKGS01000046.1 GCA_003250355.1 Bacteroidota bacterium | reverse complement strand
GTTTATCATTATCCATTAGTAACACCCCTTTTTTTAGGATATGCTCCTTGAGTTGATGGTTTTGCAGGCTGTTGAAATGAACGATATCTATGAAATAAGGGAGCGGCTCTACTTCGTTTAAAACATCCATCAGGTAAAGGATGTCCTGACGTGTAATGTGCTTACCTACAATGGCAATGTCAATGTCGGAACCGGGTTTGTAATTGCCGAGCGCTCTCGACCCAAACACATAAGCTTTCTCAATGCCCGGAATGGTTATGAGGTGTTTATGGATGGATGTTATATCGCGCTGTTTAAGGCCTAACATGCTTATATTTCTTTGCTTAAAGCGTTATAAAAGCTTTGTAAGAGCGGAAAATAAGCGGTTTTTATTTTTCCCACTACTAATAAAGCCGTTTCTTCATCATAGGTGTGAACGGTCAGATTGCGATCTGTTAAAGCATCCATCCAAGCATGGCCATCTGTAATTAGTGCTTGCTGGAAAGCCACCTTGATGGCTTCTCTTGGGCTTTTTACTTCGGTTCCATTGGCTTCTAGGTAATCTTTCATCACTTTCCATGCGAGTTCAAAGCTCATCTCAAAAAACTGTATTAATCCTGCTTTTTCAATCAGGGTATCGGTATTGGAATCAACAGCTGCTTCTAGTAATTTGTAAGCCCGCTTATAATTTTCAAAGCGTTGTTGCCAGCGTATTTCTTTTAGCTCATCCATTTTCGTGGTTTTTAACTACCCCGGGTTTCGCTTCGCTCACCTGGGGCTACAGATGTGTCACCCCTCTGGGGTAAATGGGTGTTGTAATTCGTTCAATTGACTGCGTCGAACGTTGTTATTGTAGATAACCTTTAATGGCCATCTCTCTTGTATTAAGGTTTATTTTGATATTTCACAAAACCAAATACTTCAATCGTATCCTTATTAATTCTGAATACGATTGTATAACCTTTAAATATCAGGTCTCTAATTTGCAGATCCTCAAAATAGATTGAAGGTCTATATTGGTTTGGGTTCTGGGGTATACGTATTAATTGCTTAATCAGGTCATTTTTAAACTTCCGAGCTCTTACTGGACTATCTTTGGCTATGTAATCCACTTGATCTTCAAGTCTGTTAATAAAAGACTCTTTAAAGCTTATTTTCATGCTTTTTTATTTGGCTTTCGAGCTTTTCCTCTAATTCCTCTAAAGAATAATAGTTTGCTTTACCTTCGTTGATTTCGTTAAGTTCCACTTTTAAATCGGCTTGTATCTTCAAAAATGATTCATCATCATTAATGACCTCAATCTCATCTGTACTAAACTTACCTAATAGCCAGATAAAATGATGATAGGCTTTGTCGTGTATTTTAAGTTTAATAGTGTGCATACGTTATCCTTTTTTATTCAAGTTTGTGGTTTATCTCTCAATTCACCCTAATTTCTTAGCTGTTTGATGAGCTTTTAAAAAGCATATTTTGTTCGATGTCGTTGAATTTTTATAGACAGCCCTTTACAAGCGCCTCATCCTTTTATTTGCGGATATCAGCTTTAGCACCACCTCGCATGTAAGAGTAGTGGGATTAACGAACAAGTGCTTGCTCGGGATGTGCTGCTCTTACTACCCCGGGTTACGCTGCACTCACCCGGGGCTACAGATGTGTCACCCCTTCGGGGTTAATGGGTGTTATGTAATATAGTAACCTTTTTAATTCGTTTAATTTGCGGCATTTGCGGTTAACCCTTTGCAAGCTGCCCATCCTCTTGCTACTTATGTCTTGCTACTAGAATCTCCTAAATGCTACTTTTATCTTACTACTTCCTATTAATTCAGCAGGTTTTACCAAGTTATTGTAATTCTTGAACGTAAAAAGTAAGTCCAAAGGTGTCGATATGTTCTTTAATGTTCTTTAAGCGTTTCATTATTGAGCGTATTATAACAAATAAAATCGATGTAGTAAGGTATAACTGTTTCTTCGTCAATATAGTTGTTCAGTTTATCAATAGTTGTTTGATTCACATTTTCACCCATGAGAGCAATGTCAATATCAGAACCGTTTTTGAAAGTGTTTATGGCACGTGATCCAAATATTTTGGCATACTTAACCTCGGAGTATTTAGTTAAAGCCTTTTGTAGTTGCTCAAATGATAGATCACTTATTCCAAACTTATTTTTCGGCATTGAAGAAGATATATAGGTTTTTTATTTCGCTGTAGTAATTATTAACCACCTTATCTAATGCATCATAAAAAATAGTTTCGTTATAGGTATGACTTAATAAGTTTCTATTTTTAAGCATCTCCATCCACAGTTCGCCATTAGAAATGAGATCTGCTTGAAAGGCTTGTTTGATTACATCTTTTGGGAATTTCACAATGACTTCATTATGTTCTAAGTAGTCTTTAAGTGTTTTCCATGCTAATTCGAGTGTATATTCAAAGCGTTGAATTAAGCCTTCTTTAGCTAGGTCATCTAATTCATCGATACGTTCGATGGCCTTACTTAGT
>QKGS01000042.1 GCA_003250355.1 Bacteroidota bacterium | reverse complement strand
AAGTCCCTATCTGGTGCTAAACAATGGCGGCTTTTACACCAAACACATTTATATTGGCACACAACGCATTGTAAGCAAGTTGGGAAGTTCAAATATATTTGCGCTACACCCCAAGGATGCGACTAAGGCTACCAAAACAATTGCTGCCGATGCTTCGGTGGTCGATTATGCCGAAAAGCAAGCCACACTCACCAATAAGCTCAAAGAGCGTTACGCCTTGTTGGATGTGCCCTATGGACTAACCGATAGGGCCGGAGCGGGTCTTACCACATCGGCATCTGCACAAATTTCAGTGCCACTCAAATACTTCTACCACTCCGATCATCTCGGTAGTAGTTCACTCATTACCACCGACGGCGGCACATTGGTACAACACCTCGAATACCTGCCATTTGGCGAAACATTAATCGACGAGCGTGCCACCACATCCACCTTTTCAACCCCTTACCGCTTCAACGGCAAGGAGCAGGATGGCGAATTGCGAAGCAATCGCCGAACTCCACTAAAAAATAGGCAATGCGTGAGGCAAATTGGGCTATGCTACTACGGTGCCCGTTACTACGACCCCAAAACCAGCGTGTGGCTGAGTGTGGACCCGCTGGCGGAGAAGATGCCGAATGTTTGTTCGTATAATTATTGCTTTGGTAATCCAGTTTTCTATATTGACCCTGATGGTAACGCCCCTAGGAAGCAAAATAATGTGTATTTTGTGGAGATATCTGGAGCGAGGCTTCGAGTGTGTTTAAGTAGTGGTTATTCCACTTTTGTTTCTGCCGCCAAGGCAAACGACCGTAATGGTTTTATTGATTATACAATTAATGGACAACAATATGAGAGATCAGGTCTATCTTTTATTGCAATAGGATATTCTGTTGTTAATCAAGGAATTGTGACTTGAAGGTCTTCACCGCACGGATTTTATTTTTCTTCAAATAATGGAAAGATATCATTTGGCAAGGGAGATGCACCAATGAACTCACAAGTTGCTGTTGGTGGGGGAATTCCAATACTAATAAATGGATTAAAGTACGGAAGTGTAAATGTTTATAAACCCGGTGCTCCTGAAAATTTACCTGCAACTGGAGATGTTAATGATGCAGATATGCGGTATTTACTACAAAAAAGTAGTTCCGGATATGCTATTCAGAATAATGAATATGTAGGTAAATCTATTTTTGCTTATAACTCTAAAACAGGGAAAATAATGCTTATAGTTCAAGAAGACGGACAAAAAGGTATGACTTTAGATCAAATTAGAGATAATTTAATAAAACAAGGTTATGATAACGCAATATCTTTTGATGGTTCTAACTCAGCTACCTTGGTCCAGGATCAACAAACATTAGTTACTCCTGGTTTAAAGAAAAATGCAACGATACCATCAGGTATTACAATATCAGAAAGGTGAGAATTATGAGTAGGATTTTTATAATATATTTAATTACAGGCATTTGTTTTTATGCCAGTTGTACATGTAGGCCCCAGAAGATGGAAGTCAAACAAATGAAAATTGAAATAGAAATAATACCCGAATCGGCAAGTGGTAGCTATTCTGTTGTTTGGAATGATACTCTCTGCTCTGAGTTTAAATCAGATTGGAATTATTTACAAAAAAGACCTTATGAGATACACTGCCACGTTCTTGATAAAGAATATGATACTATTGGATATTATCAGGGGTTAAGTACACCACAACAATTTACTTATTTTCAAATAGATGATTGTACAGATTCTATAATTTATCTTAGGTTCTCTGTTGGTGTCAATTACTTTTCAGAATATATTGATAGTTTAAATGATAGTTCTATTGATTCTCTTGTATTTAAGCCAATTAAATTTGATATAAGAACTGATATAAGAAAAAAATAAACTATTTATTGATGAGTCCGCTCCGATAACCCTCTTTTCTCATATTATTGAGAATTGAGTATTTCCGGAATTCGACGGACTGTTTGGAAATATCGGTTTAAAAAGGGATTTGACTTTAAATTTAAGCTCATTACAACCTTGCAGAATCTCAAGGAA
>QKGS01000063.1 GCA_003250355.1 Bacteroidota bacterium | reverse complement strand
GGTCAGCCCTTTCAGACCGACCTGTAATAACCTTAATTCTTTTACCTTAAAAAACTAAGCAGTTGCTTTACTTTCTGCAGAAATTAATTCCACTTCGGCAGCAATAATTTCGGTTACAAATCGCTCCTGCCCATCCTTACCGGTGTATTTGCGATAAGATAATCTTCCCGAAACATAAACACGCATGCCTTTCCTCAATTCTGAGTCAGCATATTCCGCATGCTTGCCCCATAAAACCACATTGTGCCAGCTGGTGCGTTGCTCCCACTCGCCATTCTTGTTTTTAAAAGACTCGTTGGTCGCAATGCGCAAAATGGCTTTTTTTGCATTTTTACTTACCTGAAACACCGAAGGATCCATACCCAGATACCCGTTCAGTTCTACTTTGTTTACGGTTTTTTCCATAACACATCTATTTTTGAATTAATAATTTTCGATGACGATTTCTGAGGACAAAATTAGATGGAGCTAATTAGAGCTTTCGGTTAATAAGTATTTGTTTTCGAATATTTGTCGTTTGTAACCGTTTATAAACTATTATATTATTATTTATCATTTACTTATATCCAAAACTAAAACATAAAAAAAGCCCTGACTTTTTGATAAAAGTCAGGGCAAAATATCTAATATTAATAATTTAATATTTAACTATCTTTATCAAATACACATTATTTACCGATTGAACTTTTACAAAATAAACTCCTTTATTCAATATACTAAAGTCTAAAACGATTTCTTTACTATTGAATGGATATGAATTTACGACTTTACCTGTTAAATCAATTATTTCAATACTTGCATTATTCACCTCTGAATAAGATGTAATTTTTAATACATCATTTACCGGGTTAGGATAAAATGATAATATCCAGTTTTCTTTATTTTGTGAAGGAATAGAAACAAAATCATCAATATAAATACCAGCTGTAGCTGAAGCAGTATCTACAAAAAAGTTTAGGTTTTCAAAAATAGTATCTGTAGATGTTACATTAATATTTGAATAAGTTTCGAACAATGGGAAACCTGGAATATCAACATATATACTATAAACACCATCCGGTAAATTTTCTACAATATAATAACCATCTGTATCGGTTTGAGTATTTGCAACTGGTTGATCGTTTGGTTCCTGTTCAATAAATACTTCAGCACCATGAACGGGTTCTCCGGTTGCTTTACCGCCTTTAGCAGATAATACAGTGATGGTTCCGCTAATGTTTGCATTTCCAGTTGTTGCGGGAGTCATTTCGTACATGTTTATATCAACAACGGTATCTGTATTACATAATAATTGTATTAAAGAGGCACCTGTCCATTGATAAGAACTATCGTAATAGGTATCTGTTATATTTGGGTATGCTGAATTATTAATCAGTTTAGCATGTAAATAATAAAAATCTTCGCTCAAATTTTCGAAGAGAAAAGATCCTCCAGCTCCAACAACAACCGAATCGATTAATAAATGTTGACCATTGGCTTCGGGAACATATAAAAAGACTTTAGCATCACCCGATGCAATTTGCCCTCCGGAATACGAAAGAGTACCTGAAATAGTAGGAGGCAGAAGTAATGTCATATTTACAATGTCGGTGTCTCTGCAGCTATTATTTTCTGTAATCCACTGAAAAACATAAGTACCTTCCACATCAACAGTAAATATGGAATTATATGAATTTACGCTCATGATATTTGCGGATCCGGGACCAGAAATGACAGTCCAAGCCGCACTTCCAATCGTAGGATTTGCACTTAATATTCCAGCTAGAGAACAGAATATAGCATCGGTACCAGCTTCTGCAATGGGTATTTCGTTCACTACAACATTTGTAGTTGCTACTGCAGTACAACCCATTGGGTTAGTAGCTGTAACAGCATAAGTACCAGACATTAATGAGGTAGAAGAAAGAATGGTTGGGTTCATTAAAGTACTAGTAAAACCTTCGGGACCAGACCAAACAAAAGAAACTCCATTTACTGCTGAAAGCATAATAGTAGCTCCTTCGCAATATGGACCAGTATTCGAAGCGACTGTAGGAGGAAT
>QKGS01000003.1 GCA_003250355.1 Bacteroidota bacterium | reverse complement strand
TCTAAATCTTCTTGTTCAATACGTTGTCTTAGGGCATCAGCCTTTTTTAGGTTACGCATTGTGGCAAATACTTTATAATTGTTTTGAGCAAATAGAATTGCACTTTCAAACCCTATGCCGGTTGATGTTCCCGTGATTAATACATTTTTCTTCATTTCTGGAAAGCTAAATTACAGGATAGATAAAGAATAATCTCGAAGTTTTAACGTACCCTCTTCTTCGATTAAAGTCCAGGTGGTAATGTTACTTAAATTCATTATACCCATCTCTTTAATATCTCCTTCGAAATGTAGGACGAAGCTAACTTTAAAACCACTATCCACTTTTTTTACCTGAATATTGCTTGGCGAATGAACGGAGTAATTTTGACTCTCTTTTTGAGCAACTAAAAAGCCTTTTAATCCCGGTTTATCAATTACTTTGTTTCCAAGAATGTCGATATTTAATTGAGAATTGCTTGTCAGGTTCATCAATGCATCGGCATCTCCTGCATCTATTAAGCCAAACCATTCATGAACAAAGGCTTTAGCATCAACAAAAGACAGCTCCCCGTTTTTTGTGCTTTTAATATTTTCAATGGTACTTGTTTCTGGAGTACCTTGTAAAACAACCTTGTATGCGGTTACCTTAAATAGATTGCCGTTAGGGTCTTTTTTTGTTTTAAGGTTGGTGTTCAATTTCATTCTTCCAATAAAGTCCATTTGTACAATATTGCCGTCGGCTTGCAAAGCGTGGTAAGTATGTGGGCAAATTATTTCAAACTGGTTTTCACCTGTTTTATATACCGATATTTCATTAATAATATGCGTGCTTTCTTTTATGTATGAGAATGTTTGTTCGGCATATTTTATTAATTCGGGTACACTGTTTAGTGTTGCTTGCGGATATACAAACTCAACCGTTTCATCGGGTAGGTAGGGAAGTAGCTCATCCATACTTGTTCCTTTATCGAAACGGCTATACCATGTGTATACAAACGATTTTATTTCGTTTTCAACTTTCTGTTCAATTTGCTTCTGATTCATTTTAGTTTCTCCTTTTTGTAATTGTTGTGCAAATGATTGGCTTCCAATCAACACACAAGCTATTAATGCTAATTTTTTGTACATATTGTTTCGTTTAAAATTTGTAACAGTACAAAGTTGAGCATTATCAAAACAGGAATACTTGCCATTTGGCAAGAAAACTATAATGATGCTATTGCTTTACGAATTCGGCTTAGCGAGAAAGGGGTAATTCCCAAATACGAAGCTATGTAATTTAAGGGTACTCGTTGTGCTAATGAAGGGAAGGTATTCATAAATTTTAGGTAGGCATTTTTAGCATCGGAATTGATAAGGCTACGCTGAAAATTTGCTTTACGCAGAATAACTTCATTTATCTTCTTTTGGATGCTCGTTTCCCATTGTGGTATTTCGCTGCAAAATAAGTCCCAGGAATCTCTGTTTATTATAATGAGCTCACAATCGGTTACCGCCTGAATACTTCCTGCACTTGGTGTAAATTCAAAAAAGCTTGTTATACTTCCTACCAATTCGTCCTCAGCCATAAAATGAGATGTAACCTCATTGCCATCACCATCATAAAAGAAGTACCGGAATATGCCGGAAGTAACAAAGCCTATCTCGTTGCTTCTTGTTCCACTTTTAACAAAGTAATCTTTATTTGCTATGGTTCTGACTTCAACATTATTCACTATCAGTTCTTTTTCTATATCAGAGAGCTGATTGTTGGTGTTTATAAAATCAATTAGTTTCATGAGATTCTTCTCTTCTTAATGTGCTACAACGGTAAGTATATGCAAAGTAGGCGATTGCGGGCTTCAAACTTATCAAACCGATACAATTTTGAAGTGGGCTACAACCCTTGAATTTACTACTATTTCGCCTATTTTGTATATACATTGTTGAACTAAACCCGCCTTCGCGGGTAGCTGTTGTAAAAGTACCCGATTCTTTCTATAATTTAAAAATCATTCACATTAAAATTTTTGATTATGAGAAAGAAATCGGGTTTAACTATCGTTGAGCAGGCTATCGTGCTTGTTC
>QKGS01000036.1 GCA_003250355.1 Bacteroidota bacterium | reverse complement strand
TTTCTGAGTAGTAATCCTGATCTCATACCTATAAATAATTAAAATAAATAGTAGTTTCTATAGTTATTTTTCCACAATTAAACGACATTAAGCAAACGTTTACACAACTAAGACAAAATAGCCCGTTGGGTGGTAATGTTTTTATAAATATATGTACTTACTATTGGTTTTTCAAACACGCTATGTTCACATCAGCAGTACGATGCAAGTGTTTTGTTTGTATAATTGCTATTATGTATTATTGCAATTATTAAGTAATATAAGGCTTAAGAGTTATTTTTACTTTTATTTACTAACGGTTAATGTCAATATGCCAATAAGTGTTGTTGATGTAAAAATTAGAGCAGCTAGCATGAATAGATGTGTTTTTTGTCACTAAATTCAGGCAATTCGTCAAAATGTGAATAAAGAAATGAAACTTTATTTTGTTTAACTATGTTAAAGATTACCTAAGGTTACATAACGGTGATGCAGTGTAAGTGCCTAAATAGCAAGATATTATATACTAACATTTTATATTTACGAGAACCTTTTTAGAATATAAACCGAAGCATTTTCATATTAAGCTGACAAAAATGTATTAATTTTTTAAGCTTATATTTATACTCTAATATTTTCAAAACGGTAAATTATATTTTTTAGTATTGAGTAACAAATATTTTATTAACTATTTTAATTTAAGTTATATATGAGAAAACATATTTTATTATTATTACTATTATTCAGTGTTTCGTACATAAGCAATGCCCAGGTTGTACTCAATTGGAAATTTGCCGATGGCTTAGGTTCACTTGGCACAACCGGAACAGTAGCAGCGGGAGCTTGGGCTGGAGTTTCAGGATATAGTATAAGTTCTAGTAGTTCAATATATTTTAATGCCACAGGTTTGGCTCCGGGGAACTATGAATTGAAGGCAAAAATAATGGTTCAGGATTTAACCAATACCCCTTTTAATCAGCAAGTTTGGCCAACATCAGGTAGTTTAACCATTCCTGTCAGTAACCAAACCGGAACAGCAGGTAGTTATGTTTATTATACTCAAAATGTAACCGTTACTGATGCTAATAGTAGTTTTGGTATAGTTCGTGGTGCGGGAGGTTTTCAGATGTTTGTTAATGAGTGGACTATTACCAGCCTTGTGCCAAGTAGTGAAAAGGATATTACAAGTTTTTCATTTTCGGAACAAACAGGAGCTGCCACTATTAACGCTGCAGCACATACTGTAAATATTGAGGTGCGGTTTAGTGCCGACATAACAAATCTGACACCTACAATTGGTATTTCGGCCGGAGCTTCAATTAATCCAACTTCAGGTACAGCAGGTAATTTTTCGGGACCAGCAACATACACTGTAACAGCTGCAGATGGTTCTACACAAAACTGGACAGTAAACGTTACAAGAGCTGCTGCCAGTACTGCCAAAAACATTGTAACATTTACCCATCCGTACCAAACAGGTGCAGCAACTATTGGTGCTAATACAGTAACATTACAGGTTGACCCTCTTGCCGATCTTTCTGCATTGTCTCCTAATATAACATTATCGGGAGGCGCTACAATTGTGCCTAATTCCGGAATTAGCCAGAATTTCACAGGTGGACCGGTTAACTACACTGTTACTGCTGAAGATGGCTCAACAAAAGTATATGCAGTTACTGTTACTACCGATAATACTGTTTCAACAGTGCCTTGCAGCGTAAAGGTTCCATAATTATGGTTATAGATAATTTATTATGCTATATGAAAAGTTGTCCGGTTACGGGCAACTTTTTTTGTTTTATAAAAGGTGTTTTGAGATTAAATATAGCTGTATCAGGTCGAAGAGAATTTTTCTCTGTGGTCTGAAGACAGGTAATACTCAGGTACTTATTGCTATAATAATCAGTTCGTTTTTAATTCGTGAGACTCTGAGCAATTTATGCCTTATAGGCATAAATGCTCAGAGTGACATGGTGTTTTTTTATACTTTGGAGGTTTGGGGATTCAGCAAAGCCGCATCCCCGACCTCCTCTCTGCTTTTTTCCGAAATCTTTTTTGTCATTTCAACCGCAGGGAGAAATCTCCATATTATTAAGTAGTTACAAAAGTTGAATGTTTAACTTGATATGTGTAACTTATTTCAGAAAAAATACTGTAAGGAATGAGTAAAGCCGGATATGTTTATATTATGACCAACAAGCATAAAACTACACTTTACATTGGTGTGACAAACGATTTGTGTCGTAGAATATATGAGCATAAAAATCATTTAGTAAAGAATTCATTTACTGATAAGTATAATCTTGAATATTGTATCTATTACAAGGAATTTATGCAAATGTATGATGCTATTCGAAGAGAAAAAGAACTAAATAAGTGGAATCGTAAAAAGAAAGAGGCTTTGATAAATGAGAAAAACCCTGATTGGAAAATATTGGTAACTGAAAAAGGTTTTGTCAGAGATGTTAAGCCTTTTTCAAGTCAGGTAAAAGATGTATTGGAAGAATTGATGAAAGAGGCAAGGCTTGATAAAGGCAATAAGTAGTATATTCTAAATACTGATTCTCTGAAAATATTGTAAATCCTGAAATTATATATGAATCAGTCCAGTCTAATTATTTAACATCTGTTGTTGAATATTGTAAAAATACGCTAACAAACAACTTTCGTCAAACATATTTTGTAGTTAAAAAATTAATTCGCAAATTTGAAATCCTGTGGGGATTTGTAATTGCTAACTATTAACTGTTTCTTTTTAAGAGAATAGTGTATTTATTATATTTATAAATGCATAACTTATATAATAATAGTTTATAACAATTATGTTATGAAAGCAATTAAACAACCAAAATACCTTAAAAACAGAATTGCTGTTTTTATATTACTGCAAGGATTATCATTACACTTATTCAGCCAAACACAATCGGTAAGTATATGTGCGGGAGAATCAATAAAACTTCGCCCTAAAGTATATTACGAAACCATAGAATGGACCGATGAAGCAGGTACAATACTCACTTCAACCGACAGCTATGGCATAACATTTACCGACACCACACCAATAGTATCGCCGGCTACAACCACTACCTATACTGCAAAAATTGTAAATAACAAAGGAGCAAACTTAATAAAGTGGGGCGATTTTGAAACTACCCCTTACGACTCAGCTTTTTGGGCTAATGTTTCCGATTACGACCACTTCCCCGGACCTGATCCTGAAAACAGAGCCGATATGAACTACAGCGTTGGCTTCTTTTCAGTTGTTAAAAATGCTAATCTCTTATTTGACAATACCATAATGGGAAGCCCTCCTCATAACTTCTCTAACTGGCACGCATCAATACTTGACCACACAATTGGAGACGGTAGTGGGCATATGCTATCAGCCAATGGTAGCATTAACCCGCGTTTAGTTTTCAAAACTCCTGTAAACGTTATTGCCGGAACTGAATATGTAGTGTCTGCATGGTTTGCCAGCAACAATATTGACTTTTCAAACCCCACTGTTTCGACTTACAATATGGAAATATGGATAACCAGCCCTTCTTTACCTGGAGGTGAAGTAAAAGTTGGCAGCTTGATTGGTTCAAGAAATAACAACTGGTATCAACATTATGAATTTTGGACGCCTTCAACTACAGAAAAAGTAAACTTAGAGTTTCGAAATATTCAAGACTCAAGTGGCGGTAACGACTTCTGTATCGACGACATTGTTTTTGCCCCTATAACAACCGAAACTGTAAAAGTAACAGTTAACCCCAAACCAACTGTTGTTATTTCCGACACTTCATTTTGCCAAGGCAATAACGTTACTATTATGCCAACAGTAAATGGTATACCTGCC
>QKGS01000094.1 GCA_003250355.1 Bacteroidota bacterium | reverse complement strand
CCGTATTTGTCTTTTGTCAGGGGATGCGAGTGTACATCGTACGAAACATAATCATTTTTACTGGTCAAATCTTTTACTGCCGGCTTCCATTGCTCTGAGTTTATTCCCGATTCATCACCTTCTACTATCTGCGATAGCGTCCCTTTTTGTCCAACTCTGAAACCATGCTCATTTCCGTTACTTTCGGTTTTTTCAAATACCTTTTCCATTTGTTCCACTACTTCCATTGGCGGAACATCAATCACTTTACCTTCGGTAATTAATAAATCTACCTTTTCTGCTTTTTTTTCCCTTGTTAATACAAGCATTTTCTTTTCACCTGTTCCTGTTTGCTTTACCAACCGTCCGCTAAGATTATAGTAACTTATGTTTGTATTTGTTTCGGGTACTTTTTCTTCCGCCTCTTCCATCTGCACCTCTTCTCCCGAAAGCTTTCGTGATTCTTTTAACTGAGCAGCTTCTTTTTGACGCTGTTCTTCTTCTTCTTCAGCTACAAGCCGCTGTGCCGGATTATTATCGGGTAATATATGATCGTAAGCAGTAATCCTGTTTTTGTTTACATTCAGGTTTTCCTGCTTTTTCTTATAGTCGTAGTCGTTATTTTTTGAAGTTGAGTGGAACATGTGGGTGCAGGGTTACAGGGTTACACGTTGCAGGTTGCAGGGAGACTGTGGACTGGAGACTGTGGACTGTTACAAGTTGCGGGTTTTTTCATAATACATATTTACTATTTCAAATATTCGGTCTCCGGTCTTCGGTCTTCGGTTTCCGGTTTCCGGTCTCCCGTTTCCGGTTTCCGGTTTCCTGTCTCCTTTTTTTGCTGCTGTTGCGGTTAATAACAGGGGTCAATAATAGTGAAAAAAATTGGGGATTCACATCTGAAATTTGCAAAAGTTTTTTGTCCGCTAATTTCACTAATTTTCACGAATTGCTTGTGTGGTATTGTAAATTAATTGTAGTATTATCCGGCTAAAATGGTGTCAGGAGTTTTGCGGGATCAATGTTGTTTTAAAGTTCACCCACCTGACCTCCCTCAAGTACATAGCCGTCAAGTCAAGACTTTTCAATACTTAATATCAATATATATTCTACTATCACTAACTATATGCCGAGTGTTATCTATTACTGTGGCTACACCTATTTCATACCGTCCTAGAGTAGGTGGTACAAATTTACAGCCTTTCATATTATTGCAATAAGGATTAATTGCGTATTGCTTAAAATAAATATACTCATCAGGAACAATACGACTTGATACAATTATCGTTTTTATATCATTACAAACTCGCCCAAATGAAAAAGCAAAAAAACAAACAGTATCACCTAAAAAATATTCTGATCTAGCAAAACTATAAAATACAGCTCTGTGTTCAAACATATAATTCCCTAAAGAATCATATTGTTCTTGTAAAACTATATCTCCATTTAAATATATACTCGATATTTTATAAAATATGTCGCCATTAATAATTATAGAATCTTGACTTAGACTATATCTAATAAGTTTTCCATACTCATTATACAACGAGTCTTTTGAAAACAGTAACTCTTTTTCGTAAAAATCAGGACACTTAGAATATGAGTAGTTAATTGCACTGAACATAATTAAATACAACACTATTCTAATCAAATGTTTTTGCATATTTAAGTACTTTCTTGTATTTACTTTTAGTTATTTTATCATCAATATGAATAACTTCATACGTCCCACTGAATGGATAAATGGAAAAATATAAACTATCGCTATGGATTCTCAAATCTCTTAAACCAACTTCTGCTAATTTACGACCTCTCATTTCCTCATAAGTTTCATTTTTTTCTAAATTATCGGCTATGGTTTGGGGTTCTATATTTTTTGCGGTTTCTGTTTTAATATCATTCAAACTATTCGCTAATGAAAATATTACTTCCGTAGCTTTCTGAATATCTTTACTCTTTATTGATTTATCAATCTCTATAAACCTACTTTTAATATCAGAAGCTCTTTCTTTTTTATCAGAAATTATTCTTTTACCATTCTTATTCGATAATCGGGGAACAATTAAATCTAGTGTTTC
>QKGS01000084.1 GCA_003250355.1 Bacteroidota bacterium | reverse complement strand
TTATTTTTAAGTTTTTCTTTATCTAAAATTACTTTATAAATTATTGAAAAACAGAAAAATAAACACCCTCATTACTTGTTAAGAACCTGCTCTAAAAGCTTGTTGTATCTCTTTCAAAGCGGGTGCAAAAGTATACGATTCAATGTTACAATCCAAATGTTTTTTGATGTTTTTTGAAAATATTTTCAGAGTGTTTTATAGTACTGTTCATTATCAGTGTTTTAGAAGTGATAATATTTAATAAAAAAAGCAGCACTAAGGCTGCTCCATCAAAAATATATTGACGGTTAAGTTTTACACCAATCCTGAAAAGCCCATAAATGCCATAGCTAATAAACCTGCAACAACAAGTGCAATAGGAACGCCTTTCATACCTTTGGGTACATTCATCATGTCGAGATGTTCGCGCAAACCTGCAAAAAGAATAAGGGCAACACCAAAACCAATAGCGGTTGCAAATGAAAAAACCACACCCTGCATTAGGTTATAGTTTTTTTGTATTGTCATAATTGCAACACCCAAAATTGCACAATTAGTAGTAATAAGTGGCAAAAATACACCTAATGCCTGATATAATGCCGGACTTACTTTTTTCAATATTATCTCAACAAGCTGAACAAGTGCTGCTATAATTAAAATAAAAGTAATGGTTTGCATAAAACCGATTCCAAACTTTTCAAGAACAGTTTTTTGAATTATATAGGTTACCATGGTTGCTATTACCATTACAAATGTTACTGCACCTGTCATGCCGGCTGCTGTAGATATTTTCTTTGAAACACCCAAAAATGGGCATATTCCTAAAAACTGACTAAGGACAATATTATTAACAAATATGGCTCCTATTACTATAAAAATATATTCCATTATAAGTTCTCCTGTTTATTTGTTAATTCTATTTACAATTAAAATAAGATATCCCAACACAAAAAATGCTCCCGGAGCAAGGACAAAAACAAGCATTCCGAATGAATTATCGAATATTTTTAAGCCAAACATTAAGCCACTCCCTAATAATTCGCGTGCAGCACCAAGTATAGTGAGGGCTAGAGAAAAACCAATACCCATACCCAAACCATCAACCACTGACGACAATGCTTTGTTTTTTGAAGCGAATGCTTCTGCACGCCCCAGAACTAGGCAGTTTACTACAATTAATGGAATAAAGAGGCCAAGGCTTTCAAATAATGATGGTAAATAAGCCTGCATTGCAAGTTCAACTACCGTAACAAACGAAGCAATAACAACAACAAATGAAGGGATACGAACTTTATCGGGAATACCTCCTTTAATTAAAGAAATTACAAGGTTCGACATAACAAGAACAAATGTAGTAGCAAGTCCCATACCTAGTCCATTGAATGCTGTTGTGGTAACGCCTAAAGTTGGACACATCCCTAAAAGAAGAACAAACACAGGATTCTCCTTAAGTAGACCTTTTGTAAAAGTTGTAATATTACTCATAGTTACCTCCTTTGCTTAATTGTGTAGTATCTTGTTTTATTACGGTTGCACCTGATTCTGCATCGGCACTGTTTTTATATGCATTATAAGCTCTTTGAACAGCATCGGTAAAAGCACGTGAACTTATAGTTGCTGCGGTGATAGCGTCGACTTCGCCGCCATCTTTTTTTACAGCAATATTATTTTTACCCGGATTTTTTGAAATAAACTGTGCAATAAACCACTCGTCGCTCATATGAGTACCAAGACCCGGTGTTTCTTTGTGTTCTAAAACCGATATACCTGTAATATCTCCACTTGGCGATAAGCCAACCATTAAACGAACAAGCCCGCTAAAGCCATTCATAGTGTATGTTCTAATTGCAACACCAACTAATTCTTCTCCCATTTTTGCAGGATAAGCTTCAAGAGCTTCTCCCCCATCGACAGGCAGTGTGTACATATCTGCATTAGGGTCGTTATCGAATGGAGGGACAACCATTTTAATGGCATTCAGTTTTTTACTCAATCTAGCCTGAGCTATGGGTTCTTTTGTAAATTCATACACAAAGCCCAGTGTTGTGGATGCAACTGCTGATATTACAAACAGTGCAATAACCATATTTTTAAAACTCGATTCCTTTTTAGCCATTGTTAATTACCTCCCCGAATCTTTTAGGTTTTGCATATTTATTAATAATAGGAACTATTGCATTCATAATAAGAATAGCGAATGAAATACCTTCAGGATAAGCACCGAAATTTCTAATGAGTACAGTAATTACTCCTATTCCTATTGAGTAAATAACCATTCCCTTATGAGTCATTGGCGATGTTACCATATCGGTAGCCATAAATATTGCACCAAGCATAAGCCCACCTGTAAGTAAATGAAAAACCGGAGGTGCATATGTTGCAGAGTCGACTATATTTAGTACACCTTGGAATACAAATACTGTTGCAAATATTGTAACTGGTATATGCCATGTAATAATTTTCCTCAGAAGCATATAAGCAAATCCGAGAAGCAGAGCAATTGCACTAACTTCACCCATGCTACCTCCCATATATCCCAGGAAATTGTCGATTTGACTTGGAAGTTGCATCATAATATCTGACACGCTTTGGCTGTTCATAATACCTTCTTTCATTTTTCCAAGTGGTGTAGCTCCTGTTATGGCATCGACATACTTTGTTGCAAAGCCCATTGGCTTAGGCCAGCTTGTCATTTGCACGGGAAAAGAAATAAGGAGAAAAACACGCCCTGCAATAGCGGGGTTAAACACATTTTGCCCCAAACCACCAAACGACATTTTTCCGACAGCAATTGCAAAAAACGCCCCTAATATGATTATCCATACCGGCAAGTTTGAAGGTAGGTTAAACGCTAAAATAAGCCCGGTAAGTACTGCTGACCCATCGTAAATTTTTACTTCTGATTTAAGTATATACTTTTGAATTAGAAATTCAAAAAGGACACATGATATTACGGAAACCAAAGTTACAATAATAGCACCGAATCCGAAAAAATATACCGATGCAGCTAAAGTAGGCATAAGTGCAAAAACTACACCGTACATTATTTTCTGAACCGAATAGCTCCCGGCAACGTGTGGCGAAGGAGATACATTTAATAATTTACTCATTTGTTATATAATGATTTATACTTATGTCTGATTTAATTTCTCGAGCGCATAATTTTACCAACAGTTCCTTTTCCCAAACGGATAAAATCGAGCAAAGGCCTGTCGGCCGGGCAGGTATACATACATGAACCACACTCGATACAATCCATTACTGAATCGGTTTCGAGTTGCTCCCACATTTTTTGCTCTGTCTGGTTTGCGAGCAAATAAGGCTCAAGCCCCATTGGACAAACGCCCACACACTTTCCACAACGTATGCAAGGTTCCATTTTTCGGCGTTTCGATTCGCTTTCGCTAAATATTAATACACCAGAAGACCCTTTAGTGACAGGTATATCAAGCATACTCAACGCCTTACCCATCATAGGGCCACCACTAACTACCTTACCTGTATCTTGGGGTAAACCGCCGGCAGCGTCGATAAGCTGCTGAGTAGACGTACCTATACGAACAAGAAAGTTAGATGGTTTTTCAAGCTTTTTGCCGGTTACTGTTACTACACGCTCAAACAATGGTTTATTTTTCTGAACTGCTTCGTAAACAGCGAATGCTGTTCCTACGTTTTGAACAACAGCACCTACTTCAATAGGAAGAGCACCGGAAGGAACTTCACGACGAATAACAGCATCGATAAGTTGTTTTTCACCCCCTTGAGGATATTGTACTTTTAATGGTACAACTTCGATACCTTTGTATTTTTTACAAATATTTTTAAGGTGTGCAATTGCATCGGGTTTATTGTTTTCAATTCCAATGTATGCTTTACTAACACCGGCTCCTTTCATAAGAATAGAAACACCTATTACAGTTTCCTCCCCTTTTTCGAGCATAATACGGTGGTCGGCAGTAAGATAAGGCTCACATTCAACACCATTAATTAAGAGTACTTCGGCTTTTTTTCCCGGAGGTGGAGTAAGTTTTATATGCGAAGGAAAAGTAGCACCACCAAGCCCCACTATTCCGGAGCTTTTAATTTTTTCTACTATCTCTTCTTTCGACAGCTTAACATCTGCAATAATATCGGCAGAACGGTCAATGTTTTCGAGCCACTCGTCGCCTTCAACATCGATAATAACCGCCGGACGTTTGAATCCGGAAGCATCAATAACTGTGTCAATTTTATTGACAGTTCCTGAAACTGACGAATGAATATTGGCCGACACAAAACCATTTGGTTCTGCAATTAACTGACCTACTTTTACTGTATCGCCCTTTTGAACTATTGCATTTGCCGGAGCTCCTATATGCTGTCCTAAAGGAATAGATACCTGCTTTGGTATATCAGCTGACTGAATTGGTGCATTTGCCGAAAACTTGTTTTCGTCAGGATGGACACCGCCTTTTTTAAAAGTTCTTAACCCCATAAATTAGTAGTAAAAAAGAATCGTGTAAAAGAATAGCAAATATTATTTTACAAATTAATGATTCCGGTATAATTAACTGTTTTCAGGTTTCTCTGTTTCTGCAATTATCTCTTCCTTCTGTTTTTTTGGAACAAAATTAACTTCAACTATTGCATTTGTAGGACATTCGCTAACACACTTTCTACAAAGTTTACACTTGTTATAGTCGATATAAGCAAGATTATTGTCAATGGTAATGGCCTCAAACGGACAAACTTTTGCACATTTCATGCAACCAATACAGGCAACATTACAAGCTTTTTTAGCTACTGCACCTTTATCTTTATTAATACACGACACAAAAATTCTTCGGTCTTTTGGCCCTTTTTTGCGTAGTTCAATAATTCCTTTCGGACAAGCAATAATACAGGCTCCACAAGCTACACAATTATCATTTACAACCGGCAAGCCTGTTGTTTCATCAATGTAAATAGCATCGAAATTGCACACATCGACACAGTCGCCGTGGCCTAAACAACCAAAAGAACAACCTGTATCGCCGGCATAAAGCGATGAGGCAATTGCGCACGATGATGCTCCGTCGTAGTTATTGGTTTTATTTCGGTTACTGCAAGTGCCATTACACTTTATAACTGCAATTTTTGGGTCTTGTGCCGACACTTCAAATCCTAAATAATGGCCAATAGCAGCCATTGTTTGAGAATCGGCAACGGGGCAATTCATATCTGAAATATCGTTGGCTTTTACCATATTTTCAGCAAAGCTGCGACACCCGGGAAAACCGCATCCTCCACAGTTTGCTCCGGGTAGCATTCCCTCTACCTCATCGATACGCGGGTCTTCCTCAACCTTAAATTTTTGTGCTACAAAGTACAGAATCACTGCGGCAACTACACCCAGAGCCGACAATGATACAATTGTATAAATTACAGTTATACTCATATTGGTTTATTATTGAATATCGAAAGTAAATTTTTTTCTCAGCTTATTTTTAAACAAAAACAATGCTCCATAATAAGGGATAAGTGCTGATAAAGATAACAATCCTGCCTTTATTTCGGGAATATTGTATGTTGTTAGAATAACCAGTGAAATAAAAACTAATAAAAACGGAGCTAAATACCCCCAAAACAATGCAAGAAACCCTTTTGCTTCACTCGAAATAATGGTAACAGACTGACCTTTAACAAATTCTCTTCCCAATATTTTTACTTCAATTATTTTTTCCTGCATATCGGCAGCACTGCAAGCACCTTTTGCATGACATGATGAACAGGCAGAAACATTAAGTATTTTTACAAATACTGTATCATTTTTCACCTCTTCTACTACACCCGGATGCTTTATTACTGAACTCATTTATTTTGCTCAAAAATCAGGACAAAATTAAAATGTTTACGGTTTTACGGTACAAAAACATGACTTTTTTTAGGTTTTTGCCTCTATTTAGAATGATTCTAAGGGTTCATTTTGCTAATTAGAGTTTACAAAACAATAGTAATAATGTGTTACAGAGGTGCTTTGTAGAGTAATGAGTGAGATAAAAAAATTGGTTGATAGTGATAGATGGATAGAGTGGTGAGATAGTAAATGAATTTATAAGAAAACTATTTATTTTATTAGGTTTGCATAAAATGTTAAGAATATGAAGGAAAAATTAAAAAAAATAATTTCAAACAAATTAATAATATCAGGCTTGCTTATTGCGATATCGATAGGATCAAGCATTAAGCTACTTACCGTAGAGCCGGCTCCACTTCCGGGTGCTCCTATTAAGTATACTGAATACAACAACTACATGATATTCAAATACTCATTTTTACATTTAATTAACAATAACGACTTATATAAAAAATATCCACACGAACACTATGACCTGTATAAATATACTCCAACATTTGCTTTAGCATTTGGTGCATTTGGCATACTACCCGATTGGCTTGGCTTAATATTATGGAATTTATTTAATTCACTAATACTTATACTCGCAATATATTATTTACCCAGATTAAATATTTACCAAAAGGGGTTAATACTATTAATAATAGCCAACGAACTTTTCACTTCCATACAAAGTTCTCAGACCAATGCTCTTATAACAGGTTTACTAATATTTGCTTTTATATGTTTGGAGAATAAAAAGATATTTTGGGCACCGCTATTTATTACAGCATCGGTATTTATTAAAATATTTGGCATATTGGGATTTGCGCTATTATTATTTTATCCTGAAAAATGGAAACTTATACTTTATTCCATATTTTGGTCAATAGTACTATTTCTTTTACCGCTTATATTTATTGACTTTAGCCAGTATATGGAACTATTTACAAGTTATGGACAAATGCTTACAAACGACCATTCTACATCGTACGGCTATTCGGTAATGGGAATTATGCATACATGGTTTGAGCTTGTTTTTAACAAAAATGCAGTTGTTCTTGCCGGAGCATTTATTTTCTTACTCCCATTGGTAAAATACAAAATGTATAAAGACTACAATTTCAGATTACTTACTCTTATTTCAATTCTTATATGGCTTATAATATTTAATCACAAAGCAGAGTCTCCAACATTTATAATTGCTATGACAGGTATTGCCATTTGGTTTATTAATAGTGAGAAGAATAAATTAAATATTGCTCTTTTTGTATTTGCATTTATTTTCACATCAATGTCGCCAACCGATATATTTCCTCCGGTAGTTCGAAAACAGTTTTTTGAGACTTATGCAATAAAGGCATTACCATGCGTACTTATATGGTTTAAAATAATATATGATATGGTTACTATGGGCAACATTTTGGTTAAAACAAAGGAAATAGACAGTAATGCTAAATAAAATATTGCTCGAATAATAAGGCTTAACATATTTTATAATAATTATTCATCTATTTTTTTACTTTTGCAGCACAATGGCCCCGTAGTTCAATGGATAGAATATCGGATTCCGGTTCCGACGATATGGGTTCGAATCCCGTCGGGGTCACAATGAAAGCCCTACTAATTAGGTTAGTAGGCTTTCATTTTTCAGAAAGTAAGCAGTATTATCAGAAATTATACCCTGTTCTAATTTTATAGTTAAAATAGCATTATAGAGAAAAACGAATTTATGCAAGGGATTCGGGTAATTGCCGGCATATCACTTATTAAATACACCGCTTTACCCGTTTATCCGAATAAGCTCTTTAAGCTCTGCATTAGACAAATCACCGATCCATTGCTCTCCGGCAGAAACGGTTAAATCTGCCAAATGCTTTTTAGCAAGTAGCATTTCGTTAATTTTTTCTTCAAAAGTACCCTTCGAAATCATACGATGCACCAACACATTTTTTTGCTGACCAATACGAAAAGCTCTGTCGGTAGCTTGTGCTTCAACAGCCGGATTCCACCATAAATCGTAATGAATCACATGATTGGCGGCGGTTAAGTTTAATCCTGTACCTCCGGCTTTTATGGAAAGGATAAATATTTTCTTATGCTTTTTAGTTTGAAATACCTCCACCATTTCATCCCTCTTTTGACGAGAAACACCTCCATGCAAGAAAAGTGGTTTATTGTGGAAAACATCGTCTAATATGCGTACGAGAATTTCTCCCATTTCTTTGTATTGTGTAAATATCAGTACTTTTTCATCATTTTCGTAAATAGAGCGAAGCAGCTGAATTAGCATTTGTGTCTTTCCTGATAATTCTATGCGGTCATCTTCTTTTTTAAGAAATTGAGATGGATGATTACACACCTGTTTCAGAGCTGTCATCATTTTTAGTACCAACCCTTTTCTTTCGATGGAACCTTCTTCGGCATTTTCAAGCACTTCCATCATTGAATCAACAACATTTTGATACAATGCTGTTTGTTCTTTTGCAAGCTCCACAAAACAATTGTGTTCTATCTTTTCGGGTAAATCAGATATGATTGATTTATCAGTTTTTAACCTTCTGAGAATAAAAGGTTCTGTTATTTTCTTAAATCGTACTAGCTGTTGCTCATTATTATCATTCTCTATTGGAGAAGCAAACTCATTTCTAAAATATTTAGCAGAACCAAGGTAGCCTTTATTAACAAAGTCGAACAAACTCCAATATTCGGTCAATCTGTTTTCTACAGGAGTTCCACTCATGGCTATTTTAACATCGGTATTCAATTTTTTAACTGCTTTTGTCTGTTCAGTTGCAGGATTCTTTATATTTTGAGCTTCGTCAATAACCACTAGCTCCCAACTGACTTTATGAAATTTTGATGCATCACTACGCAACATTCCATAGGAGGTAATTACCAAATCGCATTCATCGGTTTCAAATTCTCGTTTTGTACCATGATATATATGTGGTAATAATTGTGGTGCAAATCGTTCAATCTCCTTTTGCCAGTTAGTTATTAATGTAGTAGGAACAACAACTAATGCTTTTTTCTTCTTAAAGCGCCCTTCATTTTTAAATTTCAGCAATAAAGCAATGACTTGCAATGTTTTACCAAGTCCCATATCATCGGCAATAATACTTCCAAAACCTACTTTACTGTTGTTGTAAAGCCATTGATATCCACGTTCCTGATAAGGGCGCAATGTTGCATTCAATTCGGCAGGTATAGCAATTCTGTCACATTGTAACAGTTCATTGATCAACTGTTGTGCATTATCTGAAAGCGATATTTTTGCCTCCTGATATTCTTCAGTCAAAGCAGACTGGAGCAATTCGGCATGGGAAAGCGACCTGCCCACGTCGAGGTTTGCTAGCATTGTTGCAACTTCTTTTTGGTCAATTAGCACATACTCTCCTTTAATTTTTACTACCCCTGAAGTACCATCAACTAACTTTTTAAATTCGCTTACCGGAATAGTTTTATCGCCAATAGCTACTTGCCATTCAAATTGCAGCATTTCATTAAGTTTGAGATAACTTTTTGGGGATGAATTTGAATTACTATCTAATTTTAAAGATGGTTTAGGGCGAGACAGACTCTTAAGAGAATTAGGTAATAAGATACGGATACCTAACAATTTAACTACCGGCAATATATTTAATAACACTTGGGCAAAGTCATCTGAGTCAAAGAAAAGACGCTCTTTGCCGGAAGATGATATTAGTGGATTTATTGCAGAAAAATCGTACGATAAACTTGCCAGCGACTGAAATAATGAAGTCTTAAATTTGTTATATGCAGTATTATTAATAAAATCAGTAATAGATATTGGTTCCTGAATTGAATCCTTTCGGTTTTCAACCCAAAGTTGAAGTTCAAAAGTGTTTTTATCCGCATTATCATCAATTCGAATGAGTGGTACGTAAGTTTTTTCGCTTAAATAAAAACGTTGCAAATATTGATGAATGGCTTCGGGTATTTGTATTTCGTCAAAATTATTAAAAGTACAACATTCATTATTGAAGAATAATTGTTCAATTTTAGTTTCTAAATATTGCGTTTTCCCTGACTGTACCGAACTATTCACCTTTATATAGTGAGTTAAAAAAAGTGACACAAGCGTTACTGTCTGCTCTCGTAACGATAAATATTTATTTTTTTTTGTTCCAAGCGATATTTTAACTAATTCAGGGGAAATATCTTGTTCCAGCACATTGAGTAAATCATTAACTTCCTCATTTATTGTAGCCGGAATCCACCTTATGACATATTCACCTTTTTTAATTTCCAATATTTGAGGCATAAAAGCTCCACATTCGGCAAGTTTAACGCTAAGATGCCAGACTCTGAACAATGTTTTCAAATCGGGTGATAATCGTTGTTCATATTTTTTAGGTAATCTAGCGAGAAAGTTAATTATCGCATCAATTCCATCATCGTCTGCATCAAAAATCAAATCTCCCGCCTCGGAATGAAAGTTTACTTTTAAAAACGAAATATCATGATTCACGAATAATTCCACCTGTTCTATTCTTTCAAAAGCATTAAGTTCGAATTCCTCCACTTCCTTATCCAATAATGATTTTGCATATCGGGAAAGTGCTTTATAGTTTTTTCTGAGTATTGGAACAAAAGGTTTATCAAAAAAAACACTTTCAGCCTCAAGCAAACTCAAAAGATTTTCTGTTTGATGTGTTATTTTAGACAAATCAAAGTGTATATCATTTATTTCTGCCAAATTGGTGTTTTCCGGTGGATTATCCTGAAGCATTAGTTGAAAATCAGAAATATCCATTTCCCTTTCAAGTGTCATTCCGGTTTTGGTTAATTCATTTAATATGTCTAACCCATGTAACTTAAAGATTAAAAATGGATTTCTGTCAATTTCAGCCGAAATCATATAAATCACCGATGCCAAATGCTTGCATGGAACAGCCCAGTCGGGGCAAGAACATTGCATATTGAAATCAGACCACTTAGTTGGGAATACAGATATGTTATGTGTTTTTGCTATTTCATTTAATTCGTGTGGTAATTCACGGTTAAGCAAATGAGATAGCAGTAATGGATCTTTACTAATAACTTGTATTAATTTTTCCTTCTCCACATCAGAAAAAAGAGGTACTATAACCTGAACAGAGTAGGGGGTTCTACGACTTCCTTTAACCTTAGCTACAATCTTGTTATCTACAGTATTGATAGACTCAACGTACCCATTTCGGGCATAGCTCCTACCCCGGGGGAGTCTGTTTGAATAATCAATATCTGCAAGTGCTTTAAGGAAGTGTTCTCCCCACCATGTTTTTCCGAATTGTTGCGCCATTGTATTTTAATCTGTATTATTTTATTTATTTGTACAAATATTCTCTATCCACAGCACTTTTTATATTTCTTTCCACTTCCACAAGGGCAAGGTTCATTCCTACCAACTTTTTTTTCTTCTCGAATATAAGGAATGTCGGTATCTTCATTCACACGTAACAATTCACGCAGACATTCTTCATCAGAAACACCAAAAGCATTTTGAGCTAGCTGTGTATGAGAGTTAAAAATAGTGTCAAGTAGGCTAGTGTCCATTTTAGAAGACTGTTTTGCACCTTCATCAATATGATGTGCCAATTCACCTATTTTAGCTAATTCATCAGATATTTCAGCTCTTAATTCACTAAAAGGTTTGTATTTTAAGCCTATACTTTTTTTGAAAATATTATGTTCCTGAATAAATTCAACTTCGGAAATACAATCCGGCTTTGGCCATATATGCACAAAGTCCGACTTCCATAAATCAGGCAAATAACTGGCAATAATCCTGCCCTTAATCACTTTTGAACTTTGTAAGAAGTTTTCAAATGTTTCATGTGATATATAATTGTGTTTATATAAAAATTCATAGAAATAAACACAACCCCAGAGTATGGCTATAGATTCCGATTCATTTAACGAAAACAGAACTCGTGAAAAACTATTAATAAACTCGTCAAATGAAGCTGTTTCAATCGCAAAAAACGCATTAGTTGTTTTTGCCGTTTTATTTTTTTTATGCCAGTAAGATGGGAGTGTGTTTGTAATTTTTGCACTTATATAAAACTGGATGTCTTTTGAATGCATATAGCTAAAAAAAGAGGCGCGGATAACTGTAAATGCATTTTCCTTATCTTTTTTAAATAAATCATTTATCCGCTCGGCATCAAGTGCAGGCTTAAACAATCCTGTTTCCAGAGAAGATACATAACTATCTTTAAATTCAAAGTCATAATATTCCATACTAGAAATAAAGGAAGCCATATCCGGATCTTTTCCCTTGCTTTCATACACTCTTTGCAGAGTAGTGTACATTTTAATAAAAGCTAAATCAAACCCATCACCATCCATTAGCTCATCTGATTCTTGAACAGACCGATAGCTCTCTTCATTCACATATTGCTCAAGTATTTCGGTGTGCTGGTAAAAAAGTACTCTGTTAAGTTGTGTCAGATAAGCTTCAAAATCCTGTAAAGGATTATTATTAAAATTCTCGAAAGCTTTTTTAACTTGTTCGGCATCTTGCTTAAAGCAATAGTAGTCAATTAAAAAATCATCAAAATATTGAAAAAGCTTCTGATATAATTCAGGCTGTTTGGTTTTGATTATATCAGTAAATTCTAAAATCTTATCGAAATTCTTCTCCGTTTCCTGATGTCCTCTAACCTCAAGCAAAATTTCTTCAACATCATATTCCTCAATAAAATAATCAGGCAAGTCTGTTGAAAATAATTCGCAAGCATCATCAAATAGAGATAAAACATCACTATTCATATATTTATCCCAAAACTCTTCTACTGTCATATTTATATTATTTTACAATTCTTTTTTTATTAACAAAAACTAACAAATCACCTTTAAAAATTTCAATTCAGGCAAAACTACCTTATTTTTTTGTCCAATAAACAATGTAATTATCGGTTTAACTTATCTGACTCCAATCGACTTCATATCGCCAACGACGTTTAAGCTCTATGCCCAAAGCTGCATAATCGACCGATTGAAGTTTCGGGTCTTTTTTAAGTACATCGGAAGCTACATTTCGGGCAAATTGTAATATCTGACTATCGGTTCCGAGGTTGGCAATTTTAAGATTCAACGGAATACCACTTTGCTGCGTTCCCTCCAAATCGCCGGGTCCGCGAAGTTTTAAATCTACTTCTGATATTTCGAATCCATCGGTGCTTTTTACCATGGTTTCAATACGGGTAAGCCCGTCTTTACTTAGCTTATTGCCTGTCATAAGTATACAATACGACTGTTCGGCACCTCTACCTACACGTCCGCGCAACTGATGAAGTTGCGATAATCCAAAACGCTCAGCACTTTCAATAACCATAACCGAGGCATTAGGTACATTAACCCCTACCTCGATAACCGTTGTAGCAACCATTATATTGGTCTGCTTATTTACGAAAAGTGCCATAGCCTTATCCTTTTCGGCAGGTTTCATTTTACCATGCACTACACTTATAGCATAATCGGGAGCGGGAAAGGCGCGTGAAATACTTTCAAGCCCATCTTCAAGGTCTTTATAATCGAGTGCTTCCGACTCTTTTATTAGAGGATACACAATATAAACCTGCCTCCCTTTTGCAAGTTCTTTTTTCAAAAAACCAAAAACCCTAAGCCTGGCAGAATCGCGATAATGGAGTGTTTGTATTGGCTTACGTCCGGGAGGCAGTTCGTCGATAACCGACACTTCAAGGTCGCCGTATAGTGTCATGGCCAATGTTCGCGGAATAGGGGTTGCTGTCATTACCAATACATGAGGCGGTCGGTGATTTTTATTGTATAAACGGGCTCGCTGAGCTACTCCAAAGCGGTGTTGCTCATCGATAACAACCATCCCCAAATTATGAAACTGAACCTTATCTTCAATAAGTGCATGGGTTCCAATTAATATTTTAATATAGCCCGACTGCAAACCTTCATGCAGTTCACGCCTGTTCTTTGCTGTTGTTGACCCTGTAAGAAGTGCCACCTGTACTCCAAGCGGGTAAAGCATTTCTGTTATTGACTTGTAATGTTGATTGGCAAGTATTTCGGTAGGAGCCATTATACAAGCCTGATAACCGTTATCGAGAGCCAAAAGCATGGTCATAAGAGCAACCAATGTTTTACCACTACCTACATCGCCCTGAAGCAGGCGGTTCATTTGCTTTCCGGTGTTGCAATCGTGTCGTATTTCACGAAGTACACGCTTCTGAGCTCCGGTAAGGTCGAACGGAATATGTTGCTTGTAGAATGAATTGAATAATTCGCCTACTTGCGAAAAATTAAACCCCTCATACTGTTCGGCCCGGTGATATTTTAGTCGTAGTATTTTTAGTTGTATATAAAAAAGCTCTTCAAACTTTAACCGAAATTGTGCTTTTTGTAACAGTTCGGGGCTTTGAGGCATATGAATATTCTGCAAAGCATCGCCCAGTTTCATTAATTTATACTGCTCCAATACTGCAACAGTAAGAGTTTCACGGATTTTACCTTTAACTATTGCCAGCAGGTTAACCTGCATATTGTAAATAGCTTTAGAGTTAATGAATTTGGTTTTCATTTTCTCGGTAGTATTGTACAATCCCTGTAATTTAGCCTCGGCTTTGTTTTGAAATTTCACAGCCGGCTCTATTTCGGGGTGGGTAAAATTAAGTCTTCCGTTAAAGAATGTGGGTTTGCCGAAAATAACGTACTCCTCTCCTTTTTTTACTTGTCCCTTTAACCAACTTACACCTTTAAACCACACCAAATCAACGGTATTGAATCCATCGGACAATACCGCTACCAAACGTTGCTTACGTTGCTGACCTACTACTTCAATATGGGTTATAACACCTTTTACTTGTACCAACTGCGTATCGGGCGATAATTCCGAAATGCGATAAAACTTACTGCGATCGAGGTAGCGATATGGATAATGCGATATTAAGTCGCCATATGTTTTTATACCCAACTCCGATGCAAGAATATTGGCTTTCTGAGGCCCTACGCCTTTAAGATAAGTTATATTTTCGTCTAAAATGTTCAAGCTTTATTGTAGGTTATATGTTTAATTCAAAGCTAAGTTTCATATTTTGTTTCTTTTTTAACCACAATGAACACAAAGAAGGCACAATGGGCACTAATGTTCTTTGTGGGCTTTGTGTATTCATGGTGTGCTTTGTGGTTTTTTAGTCTCTCAAGATCTACTTTTCTTCCGGTTCTTTCAAATCGGGATACTCAATACGGCTATGATAAATACGCATTATCTTCTCTTTAAATACCTCTTTAGCAATAGTTACATCGCGATAAGTAATGTCGGCATCGGCAAATTGATTGTCGGCAATTTGTGCGGCAACAATTTTTTCGACGAGATTACCAATAGTTTCTTCGTTATACTCTTTAAGAGTACGCGAAGCTGCTTCTATTGCGTCGGCCATCATAAGAATGGCGGTTTCTTTGGTAAACGGCGATGGTCCGGGGTAACTAAACTTTGATATATCTGGCACTACGCCGTTATTTTCGTTAGCATATTTTGTGTAAAAATATTTTACAACCCCTTTACCATGATGTGTTACTATAAAATCGACAATAGGTTGTGGAAGCTTGTATTTTCGGGCTAAAGCCACACCATGATGAACGTGCTGAATAATCATTTCGGCACTTTTATCGTAAGTGATACCATCGTGAGGGTTTACTCCCGACTGGTTTTCAACAAAGAAGCTTGGTGCACCTGTTTTACCTATATCATGATAAAGTGTACCTACACGTGTTAATAATGGATTAGCCCCTATTCGGCGAGCTACCTCTTCGGCAAGGTTTGCAACCTGCATTACGTGCTGAAATGTACCGGGTGCCTTTTCGGCCAATGCTCTAAGTGCCGGATGATTTGTATCGGAAAGCTCCAATAGTGTAACTTCAGATAGGAACCCGAATATTTTTTCAAAAACAAATATGAACGGATAGCTTACCAACAACAACGCTCCATTGGCTGCAAACCACATAAAATTATTTACGTTTATTTTCGATAAATCGCCCTCCTGCATTAAAGCTACTGCAAAATACGAAAGCGAATAAGATAGTACTATTAACCCTACGGTTAAAAAAAGCTGACCTCGCCTGTACATTTGCGCAAGTGTAAATATGGCAACTGCTCCGGCAACTACATTTAGAAACACAAATTCAAAACCATTGGGAGCCCAAAAACCGCAAAGCACTACGGTAATAAGGTGTATAAAAAATGCCAGCCGGGCATCGTAAAATGCGTGTATAATTATGGGTACTGCGGCAAATGGTATTACATATAAACTAATGTTTCCTAATCGCGACACAATACTTGTAGATATCACCATTAGAATTACCATCATAAATACGAAAAGCGACTTTAAGAAACTGTCGAGTATAACTTTTCGGAAGTTGTACATAAATAAAAAGAGTGTTCCGAAACAAATGATAACCAACAAAACCTGACCGGTAAATATCCAACGGTTATTGGTGTCGGAACCTAAAAACGATTCATACTCCTTGCGCAACGATTCCAATACCTTATAGTTATCGTTCTTTATAAGTTGACCCATTGAAACTATTAGCTCGCCGGCTTGAATCATTCCCTCGGTTTGCGATATTTGAGCTATAAGCTGATTCTGAAATCTCAAAGTGATACTTTGATCGAATATCAGGTTTTTTTCAACATAGTTGTAAAGTTTCAGATTCTCTATAAGTGCTACTAAGAAAGGTTGCTCAGGGTATTTTTCCGAAAGGAAACTGCTAATGTATTTATAAGCCAGTTTTTGGGTAAATACTTCGTCAACATTGCTGATTTTTGCAATATTGTCGAACATCACCATTATTGTAGGGTTACTACCTGCATTTGCCAGCAAGTCGTTGTAATCGACCACCCCTTTGCCGTATATAAAATTGAGTATTTCAATACTCTTGTTTTCACAAAATGCTTTTAATGTATCTCGTCTGCGAATACCGTTATACTCGGTTCGCACTATTTTCAGTGCAGCTTCGAAGTTGGTGCTGTATTCGTTTTTAAAACGTGCTATATTAGCCTCAGCCACTTTCTTTTCGTACTTGAAATAAGGACTAAAGTTGCTTAATAAACTATCGCGCTCATTTTTTAACTCCAGTTCTGTTTTATATATCGGGAAATTAAAAGGGGCAATAAGTGTTTCGTGCTGCCATGGAGCACCTTTTTGATACTCGTACTTAAACTTGCCCTGCAATGGAAACGAGAATATTGCAATTGTGCAAGATGCAACAAACAACAACGACAGATAAATAACTCTGCTGTTCTTTTTTATTTTCGATATTAGAGTCATGATTATTTGAATTTAGGGTAAAAATAATTAATAGAACCAAATAATGAAGTAAGATGAGATATTTTAGAACTCATAAGGCAGATTATTGAAGTAAACATACCGGAGACCGGAGACTAATTTTGAACTATTGAACTTTTTTTAAACCTTTGAACTATTAAACATTTAAGCTTACTTTGAACCCATACATTAAATTAGCACATTTAACTAATTAGAAAATAAGCACATGAAATACGGCATATGCAAACAAACACTTATACCACTCAGAAGCGAGCCATCGGAAGCTGCCGAAATGGTTTCACAGATTCTGTATGGCGAAATTTTTACCATTATCGAAACTCAAGAACGTTGGCTGCAAATAAAAAACCTAAGCGACAACTACATAGGGTGGATAGACCGTAAAATATGTACTTATATAAGCGAAAGCGAATACAAAGAACTTACCGCAATGGAAAAGTTCATATGCAGCGACACTATGTCGAATATAATAATTCCCGGAACAAAAAGTTTATCGCCCATTGTTGCAGGAAGCATACAGTACAGCAAACACAAAAACAATATTGAGCCTTGCGGCAAAACAGCTGTAAAACTTGCTCTAAGCTTCATTAATGCCCCTTACCTGTGGGGTGGAAAAACTATTTTAGGAATTGATTGCTCAGGGCTTACCCAGGTTGTTTATTCTATAATAAACATAAACCTGCCACGCGATGCGTCGCAACAAATTAATGAGGGTTCAATTATTCATACAATAAATAAAACTGAGCCCGGCGACCTCGCATTTTTTCACAATGCCAAAGGCAAAATCACTCACGTAGGTATAATTATGGATAACAATAGAATTATACATTCATCGGGGAAAGTACGTATTGACAGAATTGACGAAAAAGGAATTTTCAATGAAGAGACTGGTGAATATACACATGAACTTAATTGTGTGAAACGTATTACCTTTTGAAGTCAAAACTAAGAATATCGAATATTGAAGTAAGAAGTGATACTAGAATCTGGACACTGGACATCTGAACTATTAACTCTTGAACCTTTGAACCTACAACTTATGACTTACAACTACGCATACCCCCGCCCCATGGTTACTGTTGATATTATATATATAAACAACGGCAAAATACTTCTGATAAAACGACTTAAAGAACCGTACAAAGAATATTGGGCACTTCCCGGTGGTTTTGTCGACGAACACGAAGACCTTGAACAAGCCGCTCACCGTGAACTTATGGAGGAAACAAACCTGAAAGCTGAAACTCTTTCCCAGTTTAAAACATACGGCACTCCACACCGCGACCCCCGCGGACATTGTATAAGCGTGGTATTCAATACCATAAACAACAAAGAAGTAAAAGCAATTGCCGGCGACGACGCTAAAGAGCTTGCCTGGTTCAGTCTTGATGATTTACCTGAGCTGGCTTTTGATCACAAAGTGATAATTGAAGATTATATTGAAGTAAGGTATAATTGCCGGGATGCAAACTCTGAATCTTTAAGCTAAACAATGTATTAATGCAAATCCTGAAAAATTTTAAAATTGAAATAAAAGAAACATTATCAACAATTATTAATATTCAAGCAGAAAATGAGCAACAAGCCATTGACATAATTAAGAAAAAATATGATAATGAAGAGATTATCTTAGATTCAAATAATTTTATTGATACAGAAATAACAAATTATGAATGAATTAATCAGATAAAAAAAATTAAATATTTATTGAAAACCACATAAAAAAAGCCACTCCAACCGGAGCAGCTTTTTTTAATATCAAAATGGCATTTAGCCTATTATTTCTTACCTAACAGAACATTTAAATCCTCAAACTCTTCGGTCTGATATACACCGCTATCTAATTTTACCTTACACTCTTTAAATGCTTTAATAGTACGGTCAACATCTTCAATAGTATGCGAAGCCGTAGGTATTAAACGAAGCAAAATATGACCTTTAGGCACTACCGGATAAACAACAACCGATGTGAAAATTCCGTAATTAGAACGAAGGTCGGTAATAAGTCTTGTAGCCTCAATCAACCCACCGTGCATCATTACTGGAGTTACAGGTGAATTCGATTTACCTATATCGAAACCATTTTCAACCAATCCTTTTTTCAGAGCATTTACAACAGTCCAAAGCTTTTCGCGAAGTTCAGGCTGAGTTTGTAACAATTCCAAACGCTTCAACGCACCTATAACCATAGGCATTGGCAACGATTTAGCAAAAGTTTGCGAACGCATATTGAATCGTAAGAAGTCGATAATATCTTTCTCCGCAGCAATAAAACCACCAATACCGGCCATAGCTTTCGCAAATGTCGAGAAATATAAATCTATTTCGTCCTGAACACCAAAGTGCTCACCACAACCTGCACCTGTTTTACCCATTGTACCAAACCCGTGAGCATCGTCAACCAATAAGCGGAAAGGTATTTCCTTCTTCATAGCCACTATCTCATCGAGCTTACCAAGGTCACCTTCCATTCCGAATACTCCCTCGGTAATAACAAGAATACCGCCACCCGACTGGTCAACAAGCTTTTTGGCCATTCCTAGCATTTTGCGACACTTATCCATATCGTTGTGCTGGAACACGAAACTCTTACCTCCTTTAGCCTTGTGTAAGAATATACCATCCATTATACAAGCATGCGACTCTGAGTCGTAAACAATAACATCTTTACGACTTACAATAGTATCAACTAACGATACCATAGCCTGATAACCGAAATTAATTAGAAACGAAGCCTCTTTACCAACAAATGAAGCAAGCTTTTGCTCAAGCTCTTCGTGATATACGGTTTGCCCCGACATCATACGAGCACCCATTGGTGCAGCCATACCAAATTTAGCGGCTCCTTCAGCATCGGCTTTACGTACCTCTGGATGATTTGCCAAACCTATGTAGTTATTTAAACTCCAGTTCAACATGGTTTTACCCATAAACTTCATATGAGGCCCTATTTCTCCTTCAAGTTTTGGAAAAAAGAAATATCCGTCGCCTACTTTCTGATGCTGACCCAGCGGTCCTCTGTCAACTCTTATTTTATTAAAAATATCCACGTTTGTATGATTTTAGTTTTTAACGACACAAAAGTATTAATATTAATAAATTAGTGAGTAGTATTATTACTTAATTTTTAGAGAAGTTACTGGTTGCAAGTTGCAGGTTGCAGGTTGCAGGTTATGAGGTGCAGTTATATAACTATGCATAATATCATTGGCATCCGGTTAAACTAAGTTAACCACAAGTAGATTCTTAACTATTTTTTAACTTTTTTAATCATTGAACTTTTATCTTGAAACTTCTTTAAGTATATTTGCGGGCTTAAAAAATCATAAATACCCTTTTTATTCGTTATAGAGGTTATTACGATTTTAAATAACAGAAAATGAACAGAATATTTTCATACATATATATAATTACGGCAATACTTGTATTTACTGCTTGTAGCGAATATAACAAAGCTATAAAAAGCGACGACTATAAGTATAAATACGAAACCGGTATGAAAATGTATGAACAAGAAGAATACTACAAAGCACTAACTCTATTCGAAGACATTCTTCATATATACCGCGGAACCGCAAAAGCCGAATTACTAAACTACGTATATGCCGATTGTCATTTCCTTGAAGGCGATTACATTACCGCATCGTACTATTTCGACAAATTTGCAAGTACATATCCATACTCCGACAGTACAGAGCCGGCTATGTACAAGGCTTCATATTGTCACTACCTAAATTCGCCCCGTTCAAGTCTCGACCAGCAAAACACACTTAAAGCAATAGCAGCTTTTCAAACATTTATAAATAAGTATCCTAATTCGGCACACAATAGCGATGTAAATAAATATGTAGCAGAACTGAGAAACAAACTCGAAGAAAAATCGTATATGAATGCCAAGCTGTACTATAAACTCGGCGATTTTCATGCTGCTGCCATAACATTAAAAAACAGCCTTAAAGACTTTCCCGACTCTGAATACAGAGAAGAGCTTATGTACCTTACGGTAAAATCGAACTTTTACCTTGCCGAAGCTAGTGTAAAAGACAAACAAGGCGAACGATACCAAAATACAATTTCGGAGTATTACTCATTTATTGACGAGTATCCCGAATCAAAGTATTTAAAAGAGATAGAGAAAATGTACGCAAAATCAGTAAGTAATATTAAAAAGTTATAAAACAATGGATTACAAAAAGAGCACTGCTCCTACTACAACAATCACTAGAGATTTGAGAGAACTGGAGACTGAAACAGGAAATGTATACCATAGTATTGTTGCCATTGCAAAAAGAGCAAATCAAATTAGCGTAGAAATAAAAGAAGAGCTTAACCGTAAGCTTGAAGAATTTGCTTCATACTCCGACAACCTCGAAGAGGTATTTGAGAACCGTGAGCAAATTGAAATATCAAGATTCTACGAGCGTTTACCTAAACCTGCTTCTATTGCAACCGACGAATTCATTAAAGGTAACGTTTACCACAGACTTCAGGAGCAAAAAAGAGAAGAAATAGCTGAATAACACTACTCTATTTTGCATTCTAAAATATAACATTGAACCTTATGCCCACAGCATAGGGTTTTGTTGTTATAATAAACAGTGCTGCAAAATATTAACAACACTTTTACAAACAAAGCCTTTTATATAACTTTGAATATGCTTAAAGGTAAAAATATACTATTAGGAATAAGTGGCGGAATAGCTGCTTACAAAGCTGCCGGACTAACACGCCTGCTAGTAAAACAAGGCACATCGGTAAAGGTAATAATGACCGAAAAGGCAAAGGAATTTATAACTCCGCTTACCATGGCCACCCTATCAAAAAACCCCATACTAGTCGATTTTTACAACCCCGAAAACGGCGATTGGAACAGTCATGTCGACCTTGGCCTTTGGGCCGATGCATTAGTTATAGCACCTGCTACTGCAAATACAATGGGAAAAATGGCCAATGCAATAGCCGACAACCTGCTTGTAACTACATATCTGTCGGCTCGATGCCCCGTGTTTATTGCCCCAACAATGGATTTGGATATGTACAAGCACCCGGCAAATGAGAAAAATATGAAAACACTCGAAGAGTATGGTAACATTATGATAGAACCAAACTCGGGCGAACTGGCAAGCGGCTTGGTTGGAAAAGGCCGTATGGCCGAACCTGAAGAGATAGTTGATGCACTCAATAAATACTTTTCAAAAAACCTCTCTCTAAGCGGCAAGAAAGTACTCATTACTGCAGGCCCTACACACGAAGCTATTGACCCGGTAAGATTCATTGGAAATCACTCATCGGGAAAAATGGGATTTGCCTTAGCCGACGAAATAGCTAACCGTGGCGCTAATGTTACATTAATAACCGGCCCGGTTAACATTAACTGCAATAACAGTGCTGTAAATAGAATAAACACCATATCGGCAGAGCAAATGTTTAACGAATGTATAAAACACTCCGATTATGACATAGCTATAATGAGTGCTGCGGTTGCCGATTACACCCCTGAAACAATTGCCCAAAAAAAAGTAAAAAAGAACGACAACGAACTTGAAATAAAACTAAAGCGCACTAAAGATATAGCCGCAGAACTTGGCAAAACAAAGAACTCAAACCAAATACTTATTGGATTTGCTTTGGAAACCGACAACGAAACAGAAAATGCTGTAAAGAAAATAGAGAAAAAAAATCTTGACTTTATTGTTCTTAATTCACTAAACGATAAAGGAGCCGGTTTCAAAACAGACACAAATAAAATAACTATAATTACAAGAAACGGACATAACATTCCGTTTGAACTGAAAAGCAAACAAAAAGTGGCCTGCGATATTGCAGACTACATTGAAAAAATAACTAACAAATAAGCTGTGCATTTATGCAAAAACTAACCATTTCATGTCTATTACTAAGCATACTATTTTGCAATAATATTATATCGCAGGAACTTAAAGCAAATATTTCGGTTAACGCAACCCAGATACAAGGCTCTAATAAAGATGTATTTGACGATATGCAGAAAAATTTGCAAGAATTTCTCAACACAAGAAACTGGACAAGCCATTTGTATACAAATGAAGAGAGAATAGAATGTAATTTTATGATTACCATTAGCGAAATATCGGGAACAGATATGTTTAAAGGTTCGCTACAAATCACTTCGAGCCGCCCTGTTTATAACTCAAGCTATAAATCGCCATTACTTAACCATATCGACAAACAGGTTAGCTTTACATATACCGAAGGTGAAACATTAGAATTTTCAACCTCATCGCACAATGAACTATCATCGCTTATTGCATACTATGTATATATAATACTAGGCCTCGATTACGACTCATTTGCCCCACAGGGCGGAACCAAATATTTTGAAACAGCTCAGGAAATAGTTAGCAATGCTCAAAGCTCACAATACAGCGGATGGAAATCGTATGAAGATAACCGCAACCGATACTGGCTTGCCGAAAACTACCTCAATAGTATTTACTACCCTCTGCGCGACTTTTCATATACCATGCACCGAAAAGGACTCGATAAAATGAGCGAAAAAACTGTCGATGCCCGCTCTGCAATTGCAATGGAGCTACCTGCACTACTAAAAGTTCACCGACAAAAGCCAAACTCTATTGCCATGATGACTTTCTTCAATGCAAAGTCGGACGAACTTATTGATATACTTTCAGAATCGCAGGGTACTGAAGCACAACGAGCAGTAAATATTCTTAAAGAGGTTGATGAAACAAATGCTTCGAAATACGATAATATTCTAAAAAAGGAATAATTGATTTTATTTTGAAGTTTAAACTTAACTTATCAATTTTGCACAAATATATACATTTGCAAAATGCTAAAAACACTTGAAGTACATAACTATGCCCTTATCAGGGAGTTAAATATTAATTTCCAATCGGGCTTTTCAACCATAACCGGCGAAACAGGTGCAGGAAAATCAATTCTGCTTGGAGCTCTTGGTCTTATTCTTGGAAACCGAACCGATTCGAGTGCATTGAACAACAATGAAGACAAATGTGTAATTGAAGCCACTTTTGATATAAGCAACTATAACCTGCAACCATTTTTTAAACACAATGAACTTGAATACGACAACGAAACCATTATTCGTCGTGAAATTACACCTGCCGGCAAATCGAGAGCTTTTGTCAACGACTCTCCTACCAACCTTAATGTACTAAAAGAACTTGGCAGTGTGCTTGTCGATATCCATTCACAACACGAAAACCTGCAACTAAATAGTAGCTATTTTCAAATGACTGTACTCGATGCTGTTGCTTCGAATGCTGAAATTAGAAACAATTACACCAATAAATACAACCGCTATAAGGATATTAACAGCAGAATAGAAACTCTTGAATCGGAAGCAAAAAATGCAGCCGACGACCTTGACTATAACACATTCCAATTCAACCAGCTCAATGAACTAAACCTTGAAAAGGTTAATATATCAGAAATGGAACAAGAGCTGGAATTAATGGAAAATGCCGAGGCTATTCAACAAAGTTTGGGAAGTGTATTTAGTATTATATCTGAAAGCGAACAAAGTATAAACTCCATGCTTTTACAAGCAAAACAATCACTTGAAAGTATTAAACACGCTTATCCGAAAGCTAGTGGATATATAGAACGAATTGAAAGCTGCCGAATTGACCTCAACGATATTTCGGCAGAGGCTGAAACCGGAGCCGAAGACATAATTACCGACCCCAACAAAGCCCAACTACTTAAAGAAAAGCTCGACAGCATATACAGTGTAATGAAAAAACACAATGTCGACAATATTGCAGACCTTATTGAAGTAAAAAATAATTTTGAAAACAAAATACTATCGGTAGAAAACAATAACTCAGAACTTGAAACCTTAAAAAAGGAGCTTTCTACAATTATTAAAGAAATGGAAAGCCTTGCCGGCAAAATAAGCGAATCACGCAAAAAAGCAGCTGAGCCGCTAACCAAACACGTACTAAGCCAACTTACCGGGCTTGGCATGAAAAATACAATACTGGAAGTAAATGTTTCATCCAATAGCCACTTTTACCCAACCGGAAAAGATCAAGTTAATTTTCTATTCTCGGCCAACAAAAATATGCCTGCACAAAATATTTCAAAAATAGCATCGGGGGGTGAAATAAGCCGACTTATGCTTACTATAAAAGAACTGTTATCGAAGTCGATTGCTCTGCCTACAATTATTTTTGATGAAATAGATACCGGAGTTTCGGGCGATATAGCCTATAAAATGGCAGACATTATGGCCGAGATGGGCAAAAATATGCAGGTAATAAGTATAACTCACCTGCCACAAATTGCAGCCCGCGGCAAGAATCATTATCGTGTATCAAAATCAGAAGCCAACAATTCTGTTCAAACATCAATTATAAAACTCAATACCGACGAACGTATAAACGAACTGGCTCGAATGCTAAGTGGCAAAGACATAACTAATCAGGCTATTGAAAATGCCAAAAGTTTATTGGGATAATAAGGGGTAGCTGGTTTCCGGTTGCTGGTTTCTTGAGTCTTGATTCTTGATTCTTGTGTCTTGATTCTTGTGTCTTGATTCTTGTTTTTTAGTCCTTTTACTCATCAGAGAAGTAAACAAGTATTTTGCGATAAGCAGCATATATTTTCGATTTCGACAAAAAGCCAACATATTTCCCATTGCTTACCACCGGCAAATTCCAAGCTCGCGTTTCTTCGAATTTTTCCATTACCTGCTCCATTGAATCGGTAATATTAATATGGTCAGGTGGAGCTGTCATAAGCTCATGTACATAGGTATTGTCGTACATTTCGGTATCGAACATGGTTTTGCGTATATCGTCGAGCGACACTATACCCAAAAGCTCATTGTTTTCATCTACTACCGGGAATAAATTTCTGGTTGACCGCGAAATAGCATGAACCAGTTTTCTTAAAGTATCATCGGGTTTTACAGCAATCAAATCACGCTCTATCTCTTTATCGAGATTCATCAGCGTTAAAGCAGCCCTGTCTTTGTGGTGAGTAATAAGTTCGCCACGTTGGGCTAGTCGCTTTGTGTATATTGAGTGAGGCTCAAAATACATAATGGTTATATACGAAATAGTTGAAGCAATAATCAACGGTATAAACAAGCCGTATCCGCCTGTAATTTCGGCTATAAGAAATATCGATGTCATAGGTGCATGCATTAGTCCGCTCATAAATGCCGCCATACCTACCAATGCAAATGTTGCCTCATTAACATGAGCAATTCCTGTATTATTTACAACCAATGCAAACAAATACCCTAATATCCCCCCCATAAACAACGATGGCGCAAATACACCACCAACTCCTCCGGCTCCCGTGGTAATAGCTGTTGCAAATACCTTAAAAAACAACATTAATACAAGAAAGCCTACTAACGTATACATATTATTCTTGCCTGCCTCAAACAAACTATGATTCAATATCTCGTTACCATGCCCCGATAGAATTTTTGTTAAAGTTGAATATCCTTCGCCATACAAAGGGGGAAACAAATATATTAACAACCCAATAGCAACACTACCTATTATAATTTTTATATACTTCTTTTTTATTTTACCCATAAGCTTTTCAATACGCATAAGTATGCGGGTAAAATAAAGGCTAAAAAAACCAGCCAATATGCCAAGTACAGTAAACCACGGAACATCGGCAATATCAAATGGATTAGTAAGGTGAAATGAGAATAAGGCTTCACTATGACCCAGAAAAAAATACGACAACACTGCTGCTGTTGCTGCCGATATTAACAATGGTATAAGCGATGCCATTGTTAGGTCGAGCATTATTACCTCAAGGGTAAATACAAGCCCGGCTATGGGAGCTTTAAAAATTCCGGAAACTGCACCCGCAGCACCGCATCCTATCATAAGGTATATTTGCTTTGAATTGAGCCGAAACATACGTGCCAGATTCGAACCTATTGATGCCCCTGTAAGTACAATGGGTGCCTCAGCTCCTACCGAACCCCCAAAACCAATTGTAAAGGTACTCCCTATAATACTGGAATACATATTGTGAACCTTCATGAGCCCACTCTTTTTCGACATGGCATATAATATACGTGTTACTCCATGCCCAATATTATCTTTTACAAAAAAGCTTACCCACAATACAGTTATTATAATACCAACTGCCGGCAATGTAAGGTATAAATAATTTGAACCCTGAATTTCAATATATTGATCTATAAAATGGTGAGTAAAGTGAATAGTGTTTTTTAAAATAATAGCAGCAAGACCACTAAATATTCCCACCATAAAACTCAAAATAAGAATAAACTGCCTCTCATTTATTCTCCTACCCCTCCAAATAATAATTTTTTCAAATAGTGTTTTATTAAACGTCATATTGTTTAACTATGTATTTATAGCATTTTACAACAGTGAGTATTGTTGTGCCGGTTTATGAATTTCACCTCAAGTGTTAAACGAGCTTCGAGCTCAAAAGTTGCACAAATTTAGACTTTATATATGCGTATGCAATATTTTATTTATTTATTTATTTTTTGCACTAATGTTTCAATCTGATTCAAAATTCCTTTTTTTACTATTTTTGTGCAAAACAAAGGTTTATGTACAAGAAAAAACGATTACCAATAGGCAAACAAACTTTTAGAGATATACGTGACCCAAAAGAGAACTACGTATATATTGACAAAACACGTGATGCACTTAATATGATTGAAGATGGTAGCAACTACTACTTCCTTTCGCGTCCGCGCCGCTTTGGCAAGTCGCTTTTTTTAGATACCCTTTCGGAAATATTTCTTGGTCATAAGCAACACTTCGAGGGGCTGCACATATACGATAAATACGACTGGGAACAAAGCTACCCTGTTATTAAAATTGACTTTACAGGTGGAGAGTTATCAGACAAAGAACATATTGAACGAAATATTGAATATTCGCTTAAAGTAAATGCTAAAAATCTTGATATCCCTTTTAATGAAATAGACAATAATGATTCGGGCATAACATTAAAAGCACTTATAAATGCTGCT
>QKGS01000009.1 GCA_003250355.1 Bacteroidota bacterium | reverse complement strand
AAAGATAAGCATGGTACGGGATGCGTATTGTCATCGGCAATAGCGGCAAATATTGCTTGCGGCGAAACGATTGAAAACGCATCGCGCCAAGCAAAAAAATATGTTGAAGAATTTATAATGTCAAATGAGGGCAGACTTGGGTGGCATAAATATTAATCTGTTTTTTGAATGCTGACAGGTCTGCAACGCTCTTAGATTCGATAAAACTTAGCGGTAGAGCTATTTTAAGAAAAGTATTTGAAAACAAGGAATTTGAAATTTAAGGAAAAAGAAAAAAGTAGGTTATATTATGGTTCCAACCTGTCAGCGTCGTTAGACCTGACAGCGTTTAATTAGAAATTGAGAAGAAAATGACAAATCCGGCAACGTTAATAAAGGGGCAGTTTTACCATATTTTGAATCGTGGTATAAACGGATGTAATTTGTTCGCAAAACCAACAAATTATGCACACTTTATGGGTTTGTACGAAAAATATATTTCACCAATTGCAGAAACTTATGCATGGGTGTTAATGCCTAATCATTTTCATTTTTTGGTTCGTATTCGCGAGGATAAAGACCTGACAGGTTTCGAAAACCTGTCAGGTCTGATGAACAAGCCAACGCATCAGCATTTTTCAAACTTATTTAATGCATATACAAAAGCATTTAATAAGTATACTGATCGAACCGGAGCTTTATTTCAACGCCCATTTAAGCGTAAGCTTATAGATAACGTAGCTTACCTGAAACAAGTATTGGTTTATATTCATCAAAATCCGGTGCATCACGGATATTGTGAAAGTCCTTTGGATTACAGATGGAGCAGTTATTTGTCAGTATTGTCAGAAGAGCAAACAAAGTTGGAAAGAGAATTAGTTAGAAAGTGGTTTGAAACACATGATAATTATAAAATTGAGCATAATAAGATAATTGACCCTGATAAAATGGGGCATTGGTTACAGATATATACTTAAATACTATTTGAGAACTTAAATGCTGACAGTTTTGCAACGCGGTCAGATTTGATAAAGCTTAGTTGAAAGATTTTTTTGGATTTAATTTTCTAAACAAGAAATTGAGATTTAATATTTAATATAAAAGAATCTAACCAGTAATAATACGTATTCAACCTGTCAGCGTCTTTATGACCTGACAGCGTTTGCGGGGAAAAAGAATTTGCAGGTGTCAGAAATAAATATCTGACTGTTCAAAAAAAGAGAAATGATAGAAAAACTACAATACATAACACAAGATTCACCGGAGCTGACACATTCTGAGCAGGCAGCGGTTATGTTCCGTAATGGTGTTAAATGGGTACAATTGCGCATGAAAAATGCCAAAGTTCAGGAGGTGATTGATGAGGCCAGAATAAGCATGGTATACGCTATGGAGTACAATGCTACTTTAATTCTGAACGATTCGGTTGAAATAGCAAAGGAACTTGGCGTAAAGGCAGTGCATTTAGGCTTGAACGATATGCCAATAAATGAAGCACGCAAAGTACTTGGTAATGATGTGATAATAGGTGGAACGGCCAATACTTATGAACAAATAAAGCTACAGGTGGAAAGAGGTGCTGACTATGTTGGAGTAGGCCCATACCGTTTTACAACTACCAAAAAAAACCTTAGTCCGGTTGTTGGATTAGATGGCTACAAGGTTTTGACAGAGCAAATGAAAAATGAAAATATTGATATCCCGATGTTTGCTGTCGGCGGTATTGAGCAAAGTGATATAAAGCTTTTGAGCGGTGCAGGAATTAATCATTATGCTGTTTCGGGAGCTATGTTAAAAGAGTATTTAAAAAATAAAAAAATAAATATTGAACAATGGATAAGCTGATATTAGGCGACAAAGTATTTACGTCGCGCCTGTTTACAGGAACAGGAAAGTTTAGTTCAAATAAACTAATGCGCGATGCCATAATTGCATCGGGTTCGGAGCTTACTACGGTGGCTTTAAAGCGGGTTGATATAAATAACGAACATGACGACATGATTAATCATGTCAATATTCAGGGAGTGAATCTGTTACCCAATACATCGGGTGTGCGAAATGCAAAGGAGGCTGTTTTTGCAGCTCAGTTGGCGAGAGAGGCACTTGGTACAAACTGGCTAAAACTGGAAATTCATCCTGACCCAAAGTATCTTTTACCCGATGGTGAGGAAACTTTAAAGGCGGCAGAAGAGCTTGTGAAACTTGGGTTTATTGTATTGCCTTATGTGCAGGCCGACCCTGTTTTGTGTAAGAAGCTTGAAGATGTAGGTACTGCTGCAGTAATGCCTTTAGGTTCGCCAATTGGTTCAAATAACGGCATTCAAACCCGCGACTTTATCCGCATAATTGTTGAGCAGAGCAATATTCCTGTTGTTGTTGATGCAGGTATCGGTGCGCCGAGCCACGCTGCCGAAGCAATGGAGCTTGGAGCCGATGCTGTTTTGGTTAACACCGCAATAGCAGTTTCACCAAATCCGGTTGAAATGGGACGTGCATTTAAACTGGCTGTTGAGGCAGGCCGAATGGCTTTTGAAGCAAAGCTTGCGCAAAAATCGATGGGAGCCCATGCCAGCAGTCCGCTTACAGCGTTTTTAGACGAACTGTAGTTCAGTTGGCAGTCTTCAGTCAGCAGTAGGCAGCCATTGCGAGGCGGATCCAAAGCAAACTGTAACAATAGAGTAGGGAGGAAATTACTTTCATTCACAGGAGTCATTGCGAGGAGTTAATCCGCAAATTGGCGGAGAAACGACGTGGCAAACTGAAACCTTTGAGAGTGAATTAAAACTGCATGTTGTATCAAGTGGTGCTTTGAAGACGGATTGCCACGCTATCGCTCGCAATGACAGTTATTGGGTGAGATTTCCACCCCTATAATCCCCCCGAAATGAATTCGGGGCAAGCTCCAAGGGGATATTTCCTCCGATTTAGCAGAAGTGCTAAATTTGAAAATGAAAAACTCCATAGGAGTTTAATATGAATAGCCCCGGGTTTTAACCCGGGGGAATGAAAGTCAAGAATAAAAGCGATGCAAGCAGTTCAGATATTTTGAATATAAAATGAAAACATGCATCGCAAAGCAGAAAGATAAAACAATGAAACTATGAGTTTCTACAAACAAATATCAAAATACAACTGGAACGATACCGTTCAGGCTATTCAATCGAAAACCGAGGCAGATGTAGAAGCAGCTTTGGCAAAAAATAAAATAGATCTGAATGACTTTATGGCATTGGTATCGCCTGCCGCATCGGGGTATGTGGAGCAAATGGCTCAAAAGAGCAATATGCTTACGCAAAAACGATTCGGAAAAACAATGCAGCTTTATATACCGCTGTATGTGTCGAATGCGTGTACAAACTTTTGTGTTTATTGTGGCTTTAACCATGAGAATAAAATTGAGCGCAAAATACTGTCAGATAATGAGATAAGAAACGAAGCAGCAAAACTGAAAGATTTGGGTTTTGAACATATTTTATTGGTATCGGGTGAGGATAACAGAAAATGCAGTTCAGCATATCTGAAAAATGCACTGGAGACTATTAAAACAGATTTTGCTCAGGTATCAATGGAGGTTCAGCCATTGGAGATTGATGAGTATTCAATGTTAAAGGAGAGTGGCTTGCATGCCGTATATCTTTATCAGGAAACCTATAACGAGGCAAACTATAAAGTTTATCATCCTGCGGGAAGAAAGTCAGATTATAAATACAGGCTCGAAGCTCCGGAGCGAATAGGTAAAGCCGGTATTCATAAAATAGGGCTTGGTGTATTGCTTGGGCTCGAAGACTGGCGCACCGACTCATTCTTTACCGCCATGCATTTGCAATATCTTGAAAAGCATTTTTGGAAAACCAAATACAGTATTTCGTTTCCCCGACTGCGGCCGCATACTGGAGGGTTTGAACCAAACAGTATTGTTGGGCATAAAGATTTATTACAGCTTATATGTGCTTACCGTTTGTTAAACGAACACGTTGAAATATCGTTGAGTACACGCGAAAGTCCTTTCTTCCGCGACCACATGATGAAACTTGGCGTAACAACCATGAGTGCCGGTTCAAAAACCAATCCGGGCGGGTATAATAAACCTAACGATTCGTTAGAGCAGTTCTCTGTTAACGACGACCGTAGTCCCCAACAAGTGTCGGCTGCCGTGCGCGAACGTGGCTACGAAGTAGTGTGGAAAGATTGGGATAATTATCTTTAGGTTCTAGGTTGTAAGTTATAGGATAGAGGTCTGTAGTACTTTGCAGTGTTATGGCTATAACCTATAACCTATAACCTATAACCTATAACTTTAAAACATGAAAAACGAAACAAATAAAAATATACAGTCACTAGGCAGCACCCAACAAGACCGCTACAATCGTCACATAATACTTAACGAAATAGGCGAAGAAGGCCAATTAAAATTGCTTAATGCAAAAGTGTTGGTAGTAGGTGCCGGAGGATTAGGAGTACCAATATTGCAATATTTAACCGCAGCCGGAATAGGGAACATTGGTATCGTTGATGCCGATGTAGTTAGCTTGTCGAACTTACAGCGTCAGATACTTTATAACGAAGATATAATTGGCGAATTAAAAGCTGATAAATCAAAAGAGGTTTTGAGAAAACTAAACAGTGATGTTCACATTGATACTTATCCGTATATGCTCAATTCTTCAAATGCAGAAGAAATAATTTCGAAATATGATATTGTAGTTGGTGCTACCGATAATTTTGAATCGCGTAAGTTGATTGATGAAGTTACAAAGAGGCAGAATAAAGCTTTTGTGCATGGTTCTATTGGAGAGTTCGAAGGTCAGGTATCGGTATTTAATTACAATGGAGCTATGTCGTATTCCGATTTATTTCCGGAAACACCCGACCCTAGTACGTTGCCACTAGGTGTAATTGGCGTTTTACCCGGAATTATTGGAAGTTTGCAAGCTTGCGAGGTAATAAAAATTGTTTGTGGAATAGGAGAAATACTTGCAGGTAAATTGCTTATTTATAATGCACTTAATCTGAATTTTCAGGTTATTGAGTTTTAACATACTTATGTATTACGTTTTTCAAAACAGAAATAATCAATTATTAATTCAACTCTAATGCAATTGTGGTTTAATCCAACTCAGCCAATTCCTGTTTTGCTTTTTTATGAATACTCCATTCGTAAATAGGAGAATTAAATTTTAGACATTTTTCAAAATAGAGCTTTGCTTTATTATAATCAAGCTTCGATAATAGTCCCGCATAATAAGCCGAATAGGCAGGGTAATAATAGGTATTTTCCATACCCGATTCTATAACTTTGTTATAATATGTAATAGCTTTATTGTTGTTCATCATATCATAAGTTCTGGCTAATCGGTAATTATATTCAACCATTTGGGAGGAATTAAATTTTTCAGTATTACAGTTCAAAAGTAGTTTAATACTCTTGTTATAATTGCCACCGTCAAAAGCAATGCGTGAAATTAATAGAGTTTTATTCCAGTTCTTATAGTTTTCTATTTCATATTTGGCTTGTTGTTCTTCTGGAGTCTCATTCTTACCCGTCACAATTATGGCATTAACAATTTCTTTTGTCTTTTTATTGTTGTTATTTATAAAATAGTACCAGCATAGTTTTAGTTGTGCATAACTTACATCCTTTTTATTTGCCTGATTATTAATGTAATAATTCAAGTAAAACAATGTTGAGTCATTGAACTGATTTAGGTACGAAATACCCAACGAGAGGTTTATTCTGTTAAGTTTTATATTGTATCCGGAATCAACAGCGCATAAAAGTGCTTTATGACTTAGTGAAAAATTATTTGCTTTAGCTGCTGTTTGTGCAAAAATAATAGATTCTACACACCCTGATTTACTCCAGTCATTACCAAATGTTTTTATTAAATCAAACTGTTTATTATAGTCATTTTCAATATATTGAAAAAGAATGGAACTGATTATTTTTAGCTCTTTCTTATAATTATCAGGAATGTTCCTGGATTCTGCCTGAGTGATAATTTTTATAAATAAACTCCTTTGTTTATCAATTGAAGTTTTGTTAGCAAAGGGGAGGTTTTCATTAAGTAAAATATCGGCAAATATTGTTATTAATTCATATTTGCTTACTGCAAAATGCTTGGGATATTTATTGATAAAAGTGTTTATTTCACCTTTTGCTTTAATGTATTCTGCTATACTCCAAACATAATTTTTATTTAAATAGAAAATACAGGCTTTATATAAGTGTAAGTCGCATAGAGCAGCAATTTTACCGGCCGATTCATGAAAGCGGCTTATATGTTCAATATTCTTGCTAAACTTGTTTATAGTTTCTTCAAAGCTAATTTCTTTTGAGGTAGTTAAAAATTCTATAAAATCGGCATAACTATGCAGATGGCATACTTCAGGGGAATGAATACTAAGTGAAAGTAAATTGGTTTTGGCTTTATTTGTTTCAATATTTAGTATATCGTTGTGTATTTTGTCGAATACATTATCGTCAGCCTTAGCATAAAAGAAGCTTAATAGAAGTAAAAAAAAGATTCCGGCCGTTTTTAATAGCATAAAGAATAATTGAGATATAAATATAAACAAAAAAAGTTGCCTCGTATGAAGCAACTTTTTTGTATAAGTATTTTTGTGTGTTATGCGTTTTCTTCCGCAAAGCTGTCGCTAACAAGTATACGACCGCAATACTCACAAACAATAATTTGTTTGCTCAAGCGAATATCAGCCTGACGTTGGGGTGGTATTTTGTTGAAGCAACCACCGCAAGCATTACGCTCTACTGTTACTACCGCAAGTCCGTTTCTGGCATTGCTTTTAATTCTTTTGTATGCAGTTAAATACCTCTCATCGATATTTTGCTCTATTTCATCAAGTTTAGCCTGAAGTCTTTCCTCTTCAAGTTTAGTTTCAGAAACAATATTCGCAAGCTCGGTTTGCTTTTGTTTTAGGTCACCGCTTCGCTCTTCAAAGTTAGTTTTCGACACGGCAATAGTTTCACGTTTTTTCTCAGCATCGGCAGTAAATTCACGTATACGCTTTTCGCAAAGTTGAATTTCAAGATTCTGAAATTCTATTTCTTTCGACAACGAGTCGTATTCGCGGTTGTTACGAACATTCTTTTGTTGCTCTTCGTATTTTTTTATCAATGCCTGAGCTTCAACTATTTCATTCTTTTTATCAGAAACAGCATTCTCCAGCTCTTTTACATCTTTTTCAAGATTATCAATACGAGTACTTAAACCGGCTAATTCATCTTCAAGGTCGCTAACCTCAAGAGGTAATTCTCCGCGTAGTATCGCAATCTTGTTAACCTCATTATCAACCAATTGAAGGTCGTACAGATACCTGAGCTTTTGCTCCATTGTTAATTCCGAAGTATTTGCTTCATTTTTTTTCTTAGCCATCTCGCTATAAATATTTTATCGGATTTGTACTTATGTTTGTCAAACAAACCGCAAAATTAGAAAATTTTTTGGTAAGTAGTTCATAAAAAAGCTCTTTTGTGTATTGTTCACTTTCATAATGACCAATGTCAGCTATAATTATCTGATTGTCAGCGTCGAAAAACTGGTGATATTTAAAATCGCCGGTAATAAATATATCGGCTTTTTCCCTTTTTGCATTGTTAAGTAAAAAACTACCCGAACCCCCACATAGTGCTACTTTTTGTATGGTTTTTCCTGTTGCTTCGGTATATTTTATACAGCCACAACCAAATATTTCTTTTATCCTGTTTAGAAATACCATAGCATCTTCAGGTTTCTCCAGTTCTCCAATCATCCCCGAACCAGCCTCAGTCCATTCATTTTCAATTTTATATACATCGTATGCTACTTCCTCATAAGGGTGAGCATTTATCATTGATGAAACAACTTTATTCGTTAAATACGAAGGGACAATAGTTTCAATTTTAACTTCCTGCTCAGTATGCAGTTCACCTTTTTTGCCTGCATGAGGGTTTGTTGCTTCATTGCCTTTGAATGTACCCTTACCATCTATATTGAAACTGCATGAATCATAGTTACCTATTTTTCCTGCACCTGCATTGAACATTGCTGTTCTAACTTGTTCGGCATTTTTTTGAGGTACAAATACTGCAATTTTGTTCAATACCCCTTTTACCGGCGATAATATTCTTGTGTTTTTAAGACCAATTTTTTCACCAATTTTTGTGTTAACTCCATTTTGAATAACAGCATCAATATTGGTATGTGCCGAATAAATAGCTATGTTATTCTTTATGGCTTTTATTACACACCGCTCTACATAATTGTTACCATTGAAACGTTTTATGCCACTAAATACAATCGGATGGTGCGAAATTATCATATTCAAATTACGTTCAATAGCCTCATCAATAATCTCTTCGGTTATATCGAGTGAAATAAGTACACCTGTAATTTCGCTGTTGTAATTGCCAATTATTAAACCGGCGTTATCGTATGATTCTTGTAAAGCAGCCGGAGCAATGCTTTCAAGGTAATTAGTAATATCCGATACTTTCATTTTATTATTCATTTAGTAAACGAATATAGGCAAAAGTTCAAAGGGTCAAAAGTTCAAAGGGTCAAAAGTTCAAAGGTTCAAGAGTTCATATATTTTCAAATGCAAACATTTTTCAATGAAGAAAGTTTACAATTAAAATTCATTATTTGTGATTCAGACATTAGTGTTCATAATTCTATTTGGCTTGGTATTCTCATTGTATATAATAAGGCATATTGCATTTTAAGCTGTTTTCCCTACATATATGTAGGATTCTAATATTGAATAATGTTATAAATCACACTTAATCAACAATATACCGGTTAATGTATAATATTACTGTGTTATTACATAAATGTTAAAAATAATAAGCTTATGAAAATTGGATTTCCTGTATTTAAAGAAGATAAACTGGATAGCATAATTATGAGTCCAAGTTTTCACAGTTGCGACCATTTTGGTGTTTATGATACTGTGAGTAAAGGCGTTAAGTTTTTTAGTGTAATGCAAGTATTGAAAGAGTCCGAGGGGATTATTGAATTTTTACTTGGCGAACACATAACGCAGGTTATTAGTCCTACTTGCCATCAAATGGCAGGCAAATTCTTTACCGATAATGGAATAGGAATTTACAGAGCTGAGAGTGAAATGGCAAAAGATAATATTGATAAACTTTTAAATAGTGAGTTGGAATTATTTGATTCTGTTTCGGCAATTCAAAAAAGTAGTTGTAGCAGCGATTGTAGCAGTTGTAGCAGCGATTGCAGTACAGAACAAGATGCAGGTTATATGCAAGAGGTGGTTGTAATTTGATTATAATTATGATGCAATACATCTGTTATTATGAGTGTTAACCAAATTTGTATTGGGAGTGAGTATTTTTAAATATTAAATATTTGTAGTTATGTCAATTCAAAATTCAATAGATTTTATAAGGCTTGCAAGTAGCGATGAAAAATTCAGGTATTTGTTAAATGGTATGAATCCCGATGAGATTCCCGAAACATTGAAAGAAATTGGTTACGAATTCACTGCCGGCGAGTTCGAAGAATCTATTAATTTATTAAGATTCAAATGTCAGTTTGAAGAACAAGCAGAGCAACTGGATGAAGTAGTTACCTGGTTCAGGATATTATTATCGAGAAATTAAGTATTGATAGTAGAAACGCATGACCATGCGTTTCTGATAATAAAATTATTAAAACACAACAATTATGGAAAAAATAGGATTAAGGCCATTACCACAGGCGGAAGAAATAGTAGAAAAAACAGGATTAAAAGTTACCTACAACTACGACGATTTAATATTTGTTGAGCACAATGCATTTATTGCTCAGTTTAACGACAATAAACCGGAACAGTTATTCATTCATTTCAATATCGATTGTGAAGAAGAAGAAGCCAAAAATTTACTTCGCAATATGGAATATAAAGCTAATGAACTGGGAATGATTGTAATAAGAGGGAAAAAATATACTCTTGAGCAAAAAGATGATGCCGAAGAGATGGAATTGAAATTTTTCGATTAAGACTATTTAATTCCTATATGATAAATATTGAATTTGGGAATTTGAAAATGCGTACTCATTATGTCATTTTCAAATTTCCAAATTATATAAGCATTTCAAATTATTTCTTTTTAAAAAATGCCGCTACACCAAAACCTATCAGAGCACCTATACCACCTGTTGAAATAACCTTTTTCTTTATTACAGAGTAATCTGTATTTTTCATTAGTTCACTAATAGAAATATAACTATTATCAACTTTAGCATATAGCAAATATGCTACCAATAACCCAATTAAAGCAAATAAAAATGCAATTCTTACTTTGTTATTCATTATTTCAGTTTTTATTTTTTAACGCAACAAAGATATAGTTTTTGAAATCTATTGAAAGATTATTCTTCAATGTATTTTTAATACTATATTTATGAGCTTTGTGTTTGTTACAAAACGTATAAGTTATAATTCAGGTGATATTTATATACGTAAAACACTCACTTATAGCTCAGTACTTTAGGGTAAACACAAAAAATAATATTAGTACTAATCAATTAGAAATATTGTGAAAATAAGAATAGGGTTTGGTTTCGATGTTCATAGATTACAAGAAGGTTTAGAATTTACATTAGGGGGTATAAAAATTCCTCATACAAAAGGTTCACTAGGTCATTCCGATGCCGATGTATTGATTCATGCAATTTGTGATGCATTGCTTGGAGCAGCAAATATGCGTGATATAGGTTTTCACTTTCCCGACACAGCCAACGAATACAAAGGAATAGACAGTAAAATACTACTAAAGCAAACTATTGATATTATTGCCACTAAAGGGTATTCTATTTCCAATATTGATACCACTATTTGTTTACAAAAACCCAAAATTAAAGATTTTATACCTCAAATGCAGCAGGTACTTGCCAATACTTGTAATATTGATATTGATGATATTGCAATAAAAGCTACAACTACCGAAAAACTTGGATTCGAGGGTAGGGAAGAAGGTGTTTCGGCTTATGCATCGGTTTTAATACAAAAAGGGTAAGCAGTGTTGAGTCAGTTCGATATTATTATAATTGGCGCAGGGCCTTCCGGTTTAGCCGCAGCTCTTACTTTAAGGAAATCGGAATTAAAGGTTGCATTAATTGATAAATCTGAATTTCCGCGCGAAAAAATATGTGGCGATGGATTATGTGACAGGAGTATTAATACAATAAAAGCTATATCAGAAGATTATTATAATGAACTTTTGAAGCATAAGGATATTTTACCAATAAGTAATGCTTTACTCGCATATAATAAAAATAGCGTTAAGCTGTCAATGCCAATGTTTGGATATACAATGCCAAGAGTTGAGTTTGATAATTTTCTTATGAGTAAGGTAAAAACAGAGGCTTCAAATGTATATGTGTTTGAAAATTGCATAGTTAGCGATATTGAAAAACAAAATAATTCGGTATTGGTTAAAACATTATCGGGTAATTATAAAGCACCTATCGTTATTGTAGCAAATGGATTCCGCTCTAAAATATCGCAAAAATTATCGGGTTACATTTCTGATAAAGAAGCTCATGCTGTTGGAATTAGGGCATATTATAAAGGAATTAGAGATATTGAAGCCGATACGGTTGAGTTTCATTTAAATAAAAAATATTTTCCGGGTTACTTGTGGATTTTTCCAATGCAAAATGGTATTTCAAATGTTGGATACGGTTATCACCTATCTCATAAGGTTAAAAGTGAAAATGCTCCAAAACAATTGTTACAGGAGTGGATTGATAGTGACGAGTTATTAGCAGCTAGGTTTAAACATTCGCAGAGAATATCAGATATTAAAGGGGCATTGATACCCGTAAACCACTTAAAATTTAATCTAGCAGGCGATAATTATATGATTGCCGGAGATGCAGGTGCTCTTGTCGATCCTATTACCGGAGGAGGTATTGGGAATGGTTTATTAAGTGGTTATTTAGCTGCATTACAGGCTATTGAGTGCTTTAGTAAAAACGATTTTTCTTCAAAAGAAATGACAAACTATCAGAATAGTGTAATTGCCAGAATGAAGAAAGATATAGCCTTTAGATTTAAAGTCAGAGAAGTAATAACAAAACTACCAATTATATTAAATGTTTTCTTTTGGCTTATGAAGTTCGACAAACTTAGAAAATATCTCATCAATTGGCATACAGGCACAAAAAAGAAATAGTTACAAGTTACAAGTTACAAGTTACCTATAACCTGCAACCGGCACTATCAATCCTTTAAGCCTGAGCTGTTGGACCTCCAAAATTCATCGGCATACTTCCTGTTGGACCCCCTTCTGCTACTTTAATTTTACCATGCATACTCTCAAACTTTGCAATGTTGTCTTGTAGTGCCAGCATTAGTCGTTTGGCATGTTCCGGAGTAAGTATAATACGTGATTTTACTTTAGCTTTAGGAATACCGGGCATAATCCTTACAAAGTCTACCACAAATTCTGAACTTGAATGGGTAATTACTGCTAAGTTTGAATATGTTCCCTGAGCAACTTCTTCGGTTAACTCAATATTGATTTGGTTTTGTTTTTGTTCTTCCATATTAGTTATTTAAAATTACTTATGGTAAAAGTACATATATATTGGTAAACAAAAAAGACCGGAACAAACCGGTCTTTTTATATAGTAATAATTAAAAATTACTCTTCTGCTCCAACAGCTTCTCTTTTCGATGATACTAAAGCATCGAATTCGGCCTTGTCACCAACTATCATATCAGAATATGCTCTTGATCCCGTACCTGCAGGTATTAAATGACCTACAATTACGTTCTCTTTCAATCCGTCAAGATAATCAACTTTGCCTCTGATTGCTGCTTCGTTAAGAACTTTGGTAGTTTCCTGGAACGATGCTGCCGATACAAAGCTTCGTGTTTGAAGTGCAGCCCTTGTAATACCTTGCAATATCTGGTTCGATGTTGCAGGAATTGCATCGCGAGCTTCAACAAGTGCCATATCTTTACGTTTGAGTATAGAGTTTTCATCACGTAGTTTACGTGCTGTTATAATCTGTCCCGGACGTAATGCACTGTCGCCGGCTTCAACAACAACTTTTTTGTCCCAAATCCAGTCGTTCTCTTCCATGAAATCGTTTTTGTCAACAATTTGTTTTTCAAGGAATTTAGTATCTCCCGGATCAACAATCTCTACCTTGCGCATCATTTGACGTACTATTACCTCAAAGTGCTTATCGTTAATTTTTACACCTTGTAAACGGTAAACTTCCTGTACTTCATTAACAATGTATTCCTGAACTTTTGTAGGACCTTTAATTGCAAGAATATCGCTTGGAGTAATAGCACCGTCCGATAATGGAGTACCTGCTTTTACATAGTCGTTTTCTTGTACAAGAATTTGTCTTGAAAGCGGAACAAGATACTTTGAAACCTCACCGGTTCTCGATGTATTTATAATTTCACGGTTACCACGCTTAATTTTGCCAAAGCTTATTTCACCGTCTATTTCAGCTACAACAGCCGGGTTAGACGGGTTACGAGCTTCAAATAATTCTGTTACACGAGGAAGACCCCCTGTAATATCACCCGTTTTACCGGTTGAACGTGGAATTTTTACAATAACCTGACCTTGCTTAATACTATCACCTTCATTTATAACAACGTGTGCACCTACAGGTAAGTTATATTGTTTAAGTGGTTCACCTTTCTCGTTAATAATTTTAACCGCAGGGTTTTTAGTTTTATCACGAGTTTCGGTAATTACTTTTTCAGCAAAACCGGTTTGCTCATCCGATTCTTCACGGAAAGTAATACCTTCTTCAAGGCTTATGAAGTTTGCAAGACCCGATGCTTCCGATATAATAACGGCGTTATATGGATCCCATTCACAAATAACATCACCTTTCTGAACAGTTTCACCATCTTTCACATGTAGTTTAGAACCATAAGGAATAGAGTGAGTTGATAATATTAATCCGGTATTGTTATCGAATAATTTTAATTCAGCCAAACGACCAATTACAATATCAGTAGTTTTGCCATCATCACCTGTAAATTCAACAGTACGAAGCTCTTCAATTTCAACTCTACCGTCGTAGTTAGCTATTACACTAGAGTCAGTAGCCACGTTACCTGCTGTACCCCCTACGTGGAACGTACGAAGTGTAAGCTGAGTACCCGGTTCACCGATTGATTGTGCAGCTATAACACCTACAGCTTCGCCCATTTGAACCGGACGCCCATTTGACAAGTTACGTCCGTAACACTTGGCACATACTCCATTTTTCGATTCACAGGTAAGTACAGAGCGTATTTCAACTTGTTCAATCGGCGATTCATCAATTATTTTAGCAATTGTCTCATCAAATTCTTCACCAGAGTTAATAAGCAGCTTTCCTGTTATTGGGTGATAAATATCGTGTACCGATGAACGTCCAAGAATTCTGTCATAAAGTGATTCTACCACCTCTTCGTTTTTCTTCAATGCAGTTGCAACAAGTCCGCGAAGTGTACCACAATCTTCTTCCTGTATAATTACATCTTGCGATACGTCAACAAGTCTACGTGTTAAGTAACCTGCATCGGCTGTTTTAAGAGCCGTATCCGCAAGACCCTTACGAGCACCGTGAGTAGAAATAAAGTACTCAAGTACCGAAAGACCTTCTTTAAAGTTAGAAAGAATAGGGTTTTCGATAATCTGACCACCTTCAGCACCCGATTTTTGAGGTTTTGCCATAAGACCCCTCATACCCGAAAGCTGACGAATCTGTTCTTTAGAACCCCTCGCTCCAGAGTCAAGCATCATATATACAGAGTTGAATCCTTGATTATCGGTTCTAAGCTGTTCCATTAATATGCCGGTAAGCTTAGCATTGGTGTGTGTCCAAATATCAATTATCTGGTTGTAACGCTCATTGTTGGTAATGAAACCCATATTATAGTTATTCATTACTTCATCAACTTGCTCATATCCTTGCTTAACAAGAACTGCCTTTTCATCCGGGATTAATACATCACCAAGATTAAACGACAGACCACCCTCAAATGCCATACGGTATCCAAGGTTTTTAATATCATCAAGGAATTTAGCTGTTACAGCTGTACCGCAAACTTTATATATGTTACCAATAATATCGCGAAGCGATTTTTTTGTAAGCAGTTCATTGATATAGCCTACTTGCTCAGGAACAAATTCATTAAACAGTACTCTACCAACGGTAGTTTCTATTATAGTGTCTTTGATTTCGCCATCAATAAGGTCTTTAGTTTTTACCTTAATGTTAGCATGAAGAGCAACTCGTTTTTCGTTATATGCAATTTTTGCCTCTTCAGGCGAGTAAAATCTCAACCCCTCACCTTTAGCACCTTCGCGAGCTTTAGTGATATAGTATAGTCCAAGAACCATATCCTGCGATGGTACAGTAATAGGAGCACCATTAGCCGGGTTTAGAATATTATGAGCACCAAGCATAAGCATTTGAGCCTCAAGAATAGCAGCATTACCTAATGGTAAATGCACAGCCATCTGGTCACCGTCAAAGTCGGCGTTAAATGCAGTACATGCAAGCGGGTGCAACTGAATAGCTTTACCTTCAATAAGTTTGGGCTGGAATGCCTGAATACCTAAACGGTGTAGAGTAGGAGCACGGTTAAGTAGAACAGGGTGCGATCTTAAAACATTTTCTAAAATATCCCAAACTACCGGGTCTTTTCTATCTACAATTTTCTTAGCCGATTTAACTGTTTTTACAATACCACGCTCTATTAGTTTTCTAATAATAAATGGTTTATAAAGCTCAGCAGCCATATCTTTTGGCAAACCACACTCGTTCATTTGTAACTCAGGACCTACAACAATAACCGAACGTGCCGAATAGTCAACACGCTTACCAAGTAAGTTCTGACGGAAACGTCCTTGCTTACCTTTTAAACTGTCACTAAGCGATTTTAATGCACGGTTACTTTCTGTTTTAACAGCATTCGATTTACGTGAGTTATCAAATAGTGAATCTACCGATTCTTGTAACATCCTTTTTTCGTTTCGAAGAATAACTTCCGGAGCTTTAATCTCAATTAGTCTCTTCAAACGGTTATTTCTAATAATTACTCTACGGTAAAGATCGTTAAGATCTGATGTTGCAAAACGACCACCATCAAGAGGTACAAGCGGACGCAATTCCGGTGGAATTACAGGAACTACTTTAACTATCATCCATTCCGGACGGTTTCTACCTTTCGATGCACGGAAAGCTTCAACAACCTGAAGTCTTTTTAGAGCTTCATTTTTACGTTGCTGAGACGTTTCAGTGTTAGCTTTGTGACGTAATGAATACGATAATTCATCAAGGTCGAGGCGCTCAAGTAACCCGTAAAGAGCCTCTGCACCCATTTTTGCTACAAATTTATTAGGATCGCTATCTTCAAGATATTGATTTTCTTTAGGTAATTTCTCTAAGAAATCAAGGTATTCTTCCTCAGTTAAAAAGTCAAGATATTGAACACCTTCTTCTGCTAGTACCCCCGGATTTATTACTACATATCGTTCGTAGTAAATAATGGTGTCAAGCTTTTTGGTAGGTAATCCTAAAAGGTAACCTATTTTGTTTGGTAACGATTTAAAGTACCAAATATGTGCAACAGGAACCACTAACTGAATGTGTCCCATACGCTCACGGCGAACTTTCTTTTCAGTAACTTCAACACCACAACGGTCACAAACTATACCCTTGTATCTGATTCTTTTGTACTTACCACAGTGACATTCATAGTCTTTTACGGGACCGAAAATACGCTCACAGAACAAACCGTCTCTTTCCGGTTTATAAGTTCTGTAGTTGATAGTTTCTGGTTTTAAAACTTCCCCGCTTGAGCGCTCAAGAACTTCTTCAGGAGATGCTAATCCTATTGAAATTTTTGAAAATGCACTGCTTTTCTGTTTATTATCCTTTCTAAAGGCCATATTATAGAAAGATTTAAAAAATTATATAAATGTGAGTGATGTAAATTAATACAGCACTCACATCATTATTATTCCAAATTAACACTTAATCCTAGTCCGCGTAGTTCGTGAAGTAACACGTTCAGCGATTCAGGAATACCCGGAGTAGGCATTGGCTCACCTTTTACAATAGCTTCGTAAGCTTTAGCTCTACCCATAACGTCGTCAGACTTAATAGTAAGTATCTCCTGCAGAATATTGGCTGCACCAAATGCTTCAAGTGCCCATACCTCCATCTCTCCAAAACGCTGACCTCCAAACTGTGCTTTACCACCAAGAGGCTGTTGTGTAATAAGAGAGTAAGGTCCGATAGAACGGGCGTGCATTTTGTCGTCAACCATGTGACCCAGTTTTAGCATATATATTATACCAACTGTTGCAGGCTGGTGGAATTTCTCACCGGTATTACCATCGTACAGATATGTTCTACCAAAAGCAGGTACTCCGGCTTTGTCGGTATATTCTGTTATTTGATCAAGCGAAGCTCCATCGAAAATAGGAGTAGCAAAGTTTAATCCTAGCTCATCGCCTGCCCAACCTAATACAGTTTCATATATCTGACCAAGGTTCATCCTAGAAGGTACACCCAGTGGGTTAAGTACAATATCAACCGGGGTTCCGTCTTCAAGGAATGGCATATCTTCCTGGCGTACTACTTTAGCAACAATACCTTTGTTACCGTGGCGTCCTGCCATTTTATCACCTACCTTAATCTTACGTTTTTTAGCAATATATACTTTAGCAAGCTGTACAATACCATTAGGCAATTCATCACCAACTGTAATGTTGAACTTTTTACGCTTTATTTCACCTTCAATTTCACGATACTTTACAAGGAAATTGTGCAGTAAGTTTTTAATGACATCATTTTTATCGTCATCGGTAGTCCATTTATTTGGATTGATGTTCAGGTAATCAAGTTCTTGCAGAGTTTTCTGAGTAAACTTTGTACCTTTTGAAATAACATCGGCACCGAAGAAATCTTTTACACCTTGCGATACTTTACCATTAACAAGTATAAATAGCTTATCTATTAATTTAGCTTTTAGATCAGTTGCTTTACGTTCAAACTCATCGTCAAGTTTTTGTAATAGAGGTTTTTCAGCTGATTTAACCTTGCGGTCTTTTATAGCACGCGAGAATAGTTTTTTGTCAATAACAACACCATGAAGCGATGGCGAAGCTTTTAATGAAGCATCTTTAACATCGCCGGCTTTATCTCCGAATATTGCTCTAAGTAGTTTTTCTTCCGGCGAAGGATCTGATTCACCTTTAGGTGTAATTTTACCTATAAGAATATCGCCGGGCTTAATATGAGCACCAATACGGATTAGACCGTTCTCGTCAAGGTTTTTTGTTGCATCTTCACTTACGTTTGGTATATCTGCTGTAAGTTCTTCAAGTCCGCGTTTTGTATCACGCACTTCAAGCATATACTCATCAATATGAAGTGAAGTAAAATAATCGTTACGAACAACTTTCTCAGAAATAACAATTGCATCCTCAAAGTTGTATCCTTTCCATGGCATAAATGCTACTTTCAGGTTACGTCCAAGAGCAAGCTCTCCACCCTGAGTAGAATAACCCTCAGAAAGAACTGTACCTTTTTCGACTTTCTGACCTTTTGTTACTAAAGGACGTTGGTTGATTGAAGTATTCTGGTTTGTTTTTTGGAACTTAGTTAATCTGTAACGTACTGTATCGTCATCGAAGCTAACAAATTTATCGTCTTCGCTTCGATGATATTTAACTACTATCTCTTCGGCATCAACAAATTCAACAACGCCTTCACCTTCAGCGCGAACAAGGTTTCTTGAGTCTTCGGCAACTTTCTTTTCAATACCTGTTCCAACAATAGGAGCCTGAGGGTACATTAAAGGAACTGCCTGACGCATCATGTTCGATCCCATAAGTGCACGGTTTGCATCATCGTGCTCAAGGAATGGAATAAGTGATGCTGCAATTGATGCAATCTGGTTTGGAGCAACATCCATTAATTGAACTTCATTTGGTTCAACAACAGGATAGTCTGCTTCAAGACGGCTCTTTACTTTAGGATTAATAAATTTGCCTGTATCATCTAAAGGAGCATTTGCCTGAGCAATAATAATATCTTCTTCCTCTTCGGCACTTAAATAAACCACACCATTGGCAGAAAGGTCAACTTTACCTTCGGTTGCTTTACGGTAAGGAGTTTCAATAAAACCAAGGTTATTGATTTTTGCATATACACAAAGAGACGAAATAAGACCAATGTTTGGACCTTCCGGTGTCTCAATAGGACATAAACGACCATAGTGAGTGTAGTGAACGTCACGAACCTCGAAACCGGCTCTTTCACGCGAAAGACCACCTGGTCCAAGTGCTGACATACGACGCTTGTGGGTCATTTCAGCCAATGGATTGGTTTGATCCATAAACTGAGAAAGTGCATTTGTTCCAAAGAATGAGTTTATAACACTCGAAAGTGTTTTAGAGTTGATAAGGTCAATTGGAGTAAAAACTTCGTTATCGCGAACGTTCATTCGTTCACGAATAGTACGAGCCATACGAGCCAAACCAACACCAAACTGGTTCATTAATTGTTCACCAACTGTTCTAACACGACGGTTACTTAAGTGGTCAATATCATCAACATCTGTTTTACTGTTTATAAGCTCAATCAGATATTTGATAATTTCAATTATATCTTCTTTAGTAAGAACCTTCATATCCATTTCGGTATTCAGATTTAACTTTTTGTTAATTCTGTATCTACCAACGTCACCAAGGTCATAACGTTTGTCAGAGAAGAAAAGTTTATCAATTACGTCGCGTGCAGTAGCCTCATCTGGTGGCTCTGAGTTACGTAATTGACGATAGATATGTAAAACGGCTTCTTTTTCAGAGTTACAAGGGTCTTTTTGTAACGTATTATAGATAATTCCGAAGTCACTTGAATTTATATCTGCTTTGTGAAGCAAAATTGATTTAGATCCGGAATCAACAATTAAGTCAATGTGATCATTATCTATTACTGTTTCACGGTCAATAATAATTTCGTTACGTTCAATAGATACTACTTCACCAGTATCTTCATCAACGAAATCTTCAACCCACGATTTAAGAACACGAGCCGCAAGTCGGCGACCAACAATTTTCTTTAATCCTGCTTTTGAAACTTTAATTTCATCGGCTAATCCGAATATTTCAAGAATATCACGGTCGCTTTCGTAGCCGATAGAACGTAATAGAGTTGTTACAGGTAATTTCTTTTTACGGTCAATGTATGCGTACATAACATTGTTAATGTCGGTAGCAAATTCAATCCATGAGCCTTTGAACGGAATTACTCTGGCAGAGTAAAGCTTAGTACCGTTGGCATGGACACTTTGCCCAAAGAAAACACCCGGAGAACGGTGTAACTGAGATACAATTACTCGCTCTGCACCATTAATAACAAAAGTACCTTTAGGTGTCATATAAGGGACAGTACCTAAATACACGTCTTGCACGACAGTATCAAAATCTTCGTGCTCAGGGTCGGTACAGTAAAGCTTTAACTTTGCTTTTAAAGGTACGCTGTATGTAAGTCCTCTTTCTATTGACTCTTCAATTGTATAACGAGGAGGGTCAATAATGTAATCAAGAAACTCAAGGACAAAGTTGTTTCTTGTATCAGAGATTGGAAAATTTTCCATAAATACCTGATTCAAACCTTCTTTTAGGCGAGTTTCAGGTGTTGAGTTTATCTGGAAAAAGTCAGTGAATGATTTTAGCTGAATTTCCAGAAAGTCAGGATACTCTAACTGATTTTTTATGGAAGCGAAACTAATTCTTTCTTTTAATGTATTTGAAGCCATGATGCAAACTTTATGATGAACTTTAACATAACAACAAAAAGGCTTAGTCCTATATCAAAGGACTAAACCTTGTTAATGCGGTATAATCAGAGTTATTATTTAAGTTCAACTTCTGCTCCTACTTCTTCTAATTTAGTTTTAAGTGCTTCAGCTTCGTCTTTAGAAACTCCTGTTTTTAATTCTTTTGGTGCTCCGTCAACCACTTCTTTAGCTTCTTTTAATCCAAGACCGGTAAGTTCTTTTACAACTTTTACAACTTGTAGTTTTTGACCACCAGCAGACTTAAGGATTACGTCGAATTCAGTTTTTTCTGCAGCAGCAACTTCAGCACCACCAACAGCTGGACCAGCTACAGCAATAGCAGCAGCAGCAGGCTCAATTCCGTACTCTTCCTTAAGGATATCAGCTAATTCATTTACCTCTTTAACAGTTAAGTTCACTAACTCTTCTGCAAATTTCTTTAAATCTGCCATTTTCCTTTATTTTTAAAAAATTAAATTTTGTAACTAATTAAATTATTCTCTTTCTGATAATGTTTTCAACACACCAACAATAGTTTGTCCACCCGATTGAAGAGCAGAAATAACGTTTTTGGTTGGTGATTGAAGTAGTGCGATAACATCAGCAATAAGTTCGTTTTTCGACTTGATGCTTGCCAATGCATTGATTTGATCATCTCCGATGTAGATAGATTCTTCAACATAAGCTGCTTTTAAAACAGGCTTATCTGAGCTTCTACGTAATTCTTGAATCAATTTTCCGGGTATGTTTCCTGTTTCAGTAAACATAATTGAAGTTGATCCTTTAAGAATTTCATATAAGCCAGAGTAATCTACTTCAGCACTTTCCATTGCTTTTTTCAGCAACGTATTCTTTACCACAAGTAACTCAATATTTTTATCGAAACACTTTTGTCTTAATTTACTTGTTTTGTCAGCATCTAATTCAGCGATGTCTGTTAAGTAAAAATGAGGTGTTGCGTTTAATTTTTGAGTTAATTGATCAATTATCTGAGCCTTGTCTTCGCGCTTCATAATAAATTTTTTACTCGTCTATTGATTTAACGTCTACAGGAATACCCGGGCTCATGGTACTAGATAAGCTTACACTTTTCATGTAAGTACCTTTAGCTGCTGAAGGTTTAAGTTTGGTAATTGTGTCAAGCAATTCTTTAGCATTTTCAAATATCTTTTCGCTATCGAAAGATACTTTTCCAATTCCTGCATGAACAATACCGTACTTGTCAACTTTAAAGTCAATTTTACCTTGCTTAACCTCTTTAACCGCAGATCCTATTTCCATAGTAACCGTACCGCTTTTTGGGTTAGGCATAAGACCGCGAGGTCCTAAAACACGACCTAAAGCACCAACTTTAGCCATAACCGATGGCATGGTAATGATAACATCAATATCAGTCCAACCACCTTTTATTTTTTCGATATACTCATCCAGACCAACATAATCTGCCCCTGCAGCTTTAGCTTCTTCTTCCTTATCGGGAGTACACAATACTAAAACTCTGGTTTCCTTACCAGTTCCGTGAGGTAATGAAACTACACCACGTACCATTTGGTTTGCTTTACGAGGGTCTACACCTAAACGAACGTCAATGTCAACCGAAGCATCAAATTTAGTAGTGGTAATTTCTTTTACCAACTTCGCAGCTTCAGACAAAGAATACAGTTTTCCTGTCTCTACTTTGTCTGCCACATTCTTTCTATTCTTTGTTAGTCTTGCCATTTTAATCTCAAGGTATTTTAAAATTTCTAACCGGGAAATTCTCCGGAAACAGTAACACCCATACTGCGAGCAGTACCTGCTACCATCCTCATTGCTGATTCAATAGTAAATGCGTTTAAATCAGGCATTTTTTCTTCTGCAATAGCTTTAATTTGATCCCATGTAAGATCAGCTACTTTTTTACGGTTTGGTTCAGCTGAACCGCCTTTAAGTTTAGTAGCCTCAAGTATTGCCACAGCAACAGGTGGTTTTTTGATAACAAAGTCAAACGACTTGTCAGCATACACAGTAATGATGACCGGAAGAATTTTACCTGCGTTATCTTGAGTTCTAGCATTGAATTGCTTACAGAACTCCATAATGTTAACACCTTTTGAACCAAGAGCAGGACCAACTGGTGGAGAAGGGTTAGCTGCACCTCCCTTGATTTGTAATTTAATAAATCCTGTGATTTCTTTCGCCATAATACCTATTCTTTAACTACCTGCATAAAACTTAGTTCAACCGGAGTTTTACGTCCGAAAATCTTAACGATTACTTTTAGTTTTTTCTTTTCTTCGTTAACTTCTTCTATAATTCCGCTGAAACTATTAAAAGGACCGTCAATTACTTTAACGGTTTCGCCCACAATATAAGGAACGTTGATTTCTTCATCGCTTTCGGCGAGTTCGTCAACTTTACCTAAGATGCGGTTTACTTCAGACAATCTTAGGGGAGTTGGTTCTCCGGCAGTACCAAGGAAGCCTAGTACATTGGGAATGTTTTTTAGTATGTGAGGAATTTCTCCCACTAATGCTGCCTCAATAAGTACATAACCGGGAAAAAAACTTCTCTCTTTGCTGATCTTTTTGCCATTCCTGATCTGATAGACCTTTTCAGTTGGAATTAAGACTTGGGAAACGTATTCCTCCATTTTTAAATGGCCAATCTCGCTTTCGATCTGTTCTTTTACCTTTTTTTCCTTACCGCTAACAGCACGTACTACATACCACTTCTTTTCCATTTGCTCCTCGAAAGATTTTATTAGTAAAACAGCTTGTAAATTTGCTCCATTACTTTCGTAAATGAAACATCCATTAAGTAAATAATGAGGGCTATAATAAAGGAAGCAACCATTACAACAACCATACTGTTCTGTAACTCTGACCATGTAGGCCACGATACTTTATGAACTAATTCGTTATAAACGTCTTTTATATATTCTTTTATTCTACGCATTGTATAAATAAAAATTAGCACGGGAGGAGCGACTCGAACGCCCGACACCCGGTTTTGGAGACCGGTGCTCTACCAACTGAGCTACACCCGTAGTTTTTAAAGAGTCATGTGAACATGACTCTTTATTATAATTTAATTACGAAAGAATTTCTGTAATCTGACCTGCACCTACAGTTCTACCACCTTCGCGGATAGCGAAACGTAGACCTAAGTTACAAGCTACCGGAGTGATTAGTTCAACTGTAATAGTTACGTTATCACCTGGCATTACCATTTCAGTTCCTTCAGGTAAAGTAATTTCACCAGTTACGTCAAGTGTACGTAAATAGAACTGAGGACGATATTTATTGTGGAATGGAGTGTGACGTCCACCTTCTTCTTTCTTAAGAACGTAAATCTCAGCTTTGAATTTAGTGTGAGGTGTTACTGTTCCTGGGTGAGTAATAACCATACCACGCTTGATATCAGCTTTGTCGATACCACGAAGTAATAGACCTACGTTATCACCTGCTTCACCACGGTCAAGAATTTTACGGAACATCTCAACACCAGTACATACTGATTTCATTCCTTGTGCACCAAGACCAATGATCTGTACTTCTTCACCGGTTTTAATTAAACCTGTTTCAATACGACCAGTAGCAACAGTACCACGACCTGTAATAGAGAATACATCTTCAACAGGCATAAGGAATGGTTTATCGATATCACGTGGAGGAAGTGGAATGTATGAGTCAACAGCATCCATTAGCTCCATAATTTTGTCAACCCATTTTGGCTCTTCGTTAAGACCACCAAGTGCTGAACCTTTAATTACCGGAACGTCATCACCGAACTCATAGAATTCTAATAATTCACGAACTTCCATTTCAACTAGTTCAAGCAGCTCCTCATCGTCAACCATATCCACTTTGTTAAGGAATACTACGATTTTAGGAACGTTTACCTGACGAGCTAAAAGGATGTGCTCACGTGTCTGAGGCATAGGACCATCAGTAGCAGCAACTACTAAGATAGCTCCGTCCATTTGAGCAGCACCTGTTACCATGTTCTTAACATAGTCGGCGTGACCCGGACAGTCTACGTGTGCATAGTGACGGTTCTCAGTTGCATATTCAACGTGAGAACTGTTGATTGTAATACCACGCTCTTTTTCTTCTGGTGCGTTATCGATTGTATCGAAATCGCGAGCTTCTGAAAAACCTTTACTTGCAAGTACTTTAGTAATTGCAGCAGTTAAAGTTGTTTTTCCGTGGTCAACGTGACCAATTGTACCAATATTAACGTGAGGTTTTATCCTCTGATACGTTTCTTTAGCCATAACAAATTATTATTTCTAATTCAACAAAAGTTTATCCCAGTCTTTTAAGAGCCAATGACGAGAATTGAACTCGTGACCTCTTCCTTACCAAGGAAGCGCTCTACCCCTGAGCTACATCGGCAATAATTTATAAGAGCGGGAGACGAGGTTCAAACTCGCGACCCTCAGCTTGGAAGGCTGATGCTCTATCAACTGAGCTACTCCCGCTTATAAATTTAATACTTAGCTCAGGTCTATGAGCATAGCTCTTAGTTAACTAAATATTATTGTGGGGAGAACAGGATTCGAACCTGTGAAGACATAAGTCAACGGAGTTACAGTCCGTCCCAGTTGGCCGCTTTGGTATCTCCCCTTTATAATCATTTTCAAAATCTTTCTTAGAACGAAGAAGCTTTTTGTCAATCAAGACTTTTCTCCTTTTGTTTTCATTAATTACTCTCTGAAAACGGTTGGCAAATGTATGAAATAAATTTATTTATACCATACCTTTCTGTTTATTTTTTTAAATTATTTTTAAAAATGTTTGCATTAAGGGGTAGAATGCTTTTTAATACGCTTAAAATCAGTAAGAAGGTATTGTGATTTGTAATGATATTTTACAGCATTTTTTTTGTCTATTATGAGCGAGGGTGTGCCTGTTTGTAGATTTTGTTCAGTTTTTCAATTGATGTATGTGTGTATATTTGTGTGGCCGACAGGTTTGAGTGACCTAAAAGTTCTTTTATTGCGTTTATGTCGGCACCATTATTAAGCATTTGAGTTGCAAATGTATGGCGCAGTACGTGGGGGCTTTTTTTATCGAGGGTTGTTACGGTTCCAAGATATTTATTTACCATACGGTATATTAATGAAATATTGACAGGTTCTGTTTTTGATGTGATGAACAGATAATTATGGGATGTATTAATGTTATTGCGTTTTTCGATGTATTTGGTTATAGCAACGGTTAGTTCTTTATTCATGGGTATTAGTCGTTCCTTATTTCTTTTTCCCAGAACTTTAATTTGACCGTAGTAAAAGTCAATGTCTGCCATTTTTATTCCCATAAGTTCCGAAAGTCGCATTCCGGTACAGTAGAAAGTAAGAAGTATGGTGTAGTCTCGGTATCCTTCGAATGTGTCGGGAAAGTGAAGTTGGTCGAAAAGCAGGTTCATGCGCTCTTTGGTGACAAAGTAAGGGAGATTTTTTTCTGTTTTAGGGAGTATTACCTTGTCGGTTGGGTTATTTTCAATGTGTCCGCTTATTTGGTGGAATTTGTAAAATGTTTTGAGGGTGGAAATTTTACGGTGTACCGAGCGCGGCTTATTGCCATTTTCGAGTAAAAAAACAATCCACTTGCGGATGATTTTATGGTCACCTGCGAGTGGATCAAAATTTTTATGTTCATTATTAGCGAAATCAATAAACTGTTCAAGGTCGCTTAAGTATGAACGAGCAGTATGAATTGAATACCTTTTTTCGTGTAACAGATAGTTTTTAAATGTTTCGGTATCCATATCAGATACTGACAATTTGTTTGGTATTCTTTTAAAAAGCTTACTAGCTTAACTCTTCAGAGTTTTGTAGAGTTTGAACGTAGGCAGCTTTAATTCTTTGCTCTCTTTTTTCTACTGAAGGTTTTTTAAATACCTGACGAGCACGAAGTTCTTTAATAACTCCAGTTTTCTCAAACTTTCTTTTGAACTTTTTTAAAGCTCTGTCAATGTTTTCACCTTCTTTTACCGGTATTACAATCATGTTTATAAAAATTATCGTTTCTTACATTTTTTGAGGCTGCAAATTTAAGATAATGAATTTCAATTTACAAACAATTGAGCCTAGTTTTTTGTAAATATTTTGAAAAAGGGTATAAAAAAATATTTTATACTGTTGATATAGCTTTGTTTTAATAGTTGTTATTCTACTGTGAGATAGTATTTTGCTTTTTCGAAGCTGGTGCTGTCCATTAAATTGTTTGCCAGAATATCGTTAACTGAGTTGAAGTGTTTCATTATTTTTCGATAGTTGAATAATGATTTGGTGTGTGTATATGATAGATACGGGTGTTTGTTAATGGTTTTGAAGTCGGTGTTGTTAATGTTAACTTTTATTATGTTAGTAGAGTCGATGTAAATATTATTGCGAATACTTGATAGTTTATTGCTGTCAAAGCCATATACTTCGAGCAATTGTTCTTCGGAGTAGAAACCGCCAAGCAAGTTTCTGTAGTTTATGATACGTTGAGCAAAAACAGGACCGATTCCATTTAATTTTAGTAGTTCTAATGAGTCGGCAGTATTTATGTTTATGTGGATATGGTTATGGGTTGGTTGTGATTTAGTTGCGAGTTCGGTTTTATATGGAGTGTTTTTAATATTATTATTCTTTTTAGGAGTAGGATGGAATTTATTATCAATAATAATATTTTCTGCTATTAGGTTGTAAATGCTGTCGTTAATACCGTAAACTTTCATTAAATCTTTGTTTTTTCTGAAAATATAGTTTTTTCTGAATTTTATTATCCGGAATGCTATTTCAGGAGGTATACCTATGGATGTTAGTTCATTTGCTGTAGCTGTATTTGGGTTAACAGGGATTTTTATTATTGAGTTTTGTGCAGGTGAAACGGAGTCGTTTTTTTTGTGTGCAGCAAAGTTGTAGGTCATAAACCATGGTGGTTTTATGAATTGGTCAATAACTTTGGGAGCTATTGTAAGTAATATAATTATAATTAGGAGTACAATGATTCCGCGCTGCTCATTTTTCGTAAGGTTGAAATATTCTTTTATTTTATTCATATTGAGAGTTTTGGGTTAAATGGATAGCAATATACAAAACTCTGAAATAACCTAAAATACGGGAATGATTTTTTCAGCTACGAATTATAGTGTGTTAGAATTTAAGTATTCCGATACCATTGAGGAATACAATGAATATAGAAATGGGAGCCAAATATCTGGTAATGAACAAAAATAAGTTGAAGAATTTTATTTTAATACCTGCATAATTGGTAAGCTCGCCAAAAACTATGCGTTTGTTGAGTTTCCAGCCTACAAATAGTGAAATGAACATACCCCCCAGTGGCAGGAGGATGTTTGATGCTATTTTGTCGAGAGCGTCGAAAATTGTCCAATTAAAAATGTGCACGTTTTTTAAAGGGCCAAATGATAATGTACAAAGTACACCGGTTGCAAATATGGCACTACTTGCAATGATAGTTGCTTTTGTTCTGGATATTTTATGTTCTTCGGCTAGGTATGCAACTACAACTTCAAGTATTGATATAGATGAAGTAAGTGCAGCAACTCCAAGTAAAAGGAAGAATAATATTGAAAAAATGTATCCTCCGGGCATTTGTTCAAATATATTGGGAAGTGTAATAAATACAAGTCCCGGGCCAGCTGTTGGTTCAGTATTGAAAGCAAATACTGCGGGAAATATTGCAACTCCGGCTAGCAGTGCTATTATGGTGTCGGCTGTGGCAACACTAATGCTGGTATTGGTAAGGTTAGTATCTTTTTTAAAATATGAGGCGTATGTTAATAGCACCCCCATTCCTAAGCTTAAGGTAAAGAATGAATGACCTAAGGCATCGATAAAAAGGGTGGGGGTGAGTTTTGTAAAATCGGGAAAAAACAGAAATTTAATACCTTCAAAGCCACCTTTTAGCGATACTGCATTTATGTCGAGATATAGTATTATAACTACCAGCAGAGGCATAAGTATTTTAGTGTATTTTTCAATACCTTTTTCAATTCCGCCAATTACTATTATTGCTGTCATTGCCATAAATACCAGATGGTAAATTAAGGGTTTCCATGTGCTTGAGCTAAAGTTGTTGAACATGGTGGCTATTTGTTCGGCACTCTGACCTTCGAAGCTGTTTTTTACAGCAAGGGTTAGGAATTCAATAGTCCACGAAGCAACCGTTCCATAAAAGCTAAGAATAAAAAAAGCAGCTAATACACCCATTATGCCTACTATTCGCCAACGGCGCGATTTGGAAAGTGTTCTGAAGGCTCCGAAAACATTTTGATGAGCACGACGACCGATTATAAATTCGGCCATCATAACAGGAATGCCAACAAGTACTATAAATATGAGATATACAAGCAGAAAAACACCTCCGCCATTTTCGCCTGCTATGTATGGAAATTTCCAAATATTGCCTAATCCGATAGCTGAACCGGCAGCAGCTGCTATTACTCCAAATTTGCTTGAGAAACTATCTCTTGGGGTGCTCATATTATGTTAGTTTGTTATGAGTGTGCAAAAATATAATTTCTGTTTCAAGTTACAAATTGGTTGGGGGAGAGGAAGGGGGAAATCGCTTATAAAAATAAAATTGAGGATTTCTCCCTTTGGAATGACTATTTTTTTTGCATTCGGG
>QKGS01000023.1 GCA_003250355.1 Bacteroidota bacterium | reverse complement strand
CATCCGTCCAAACTGCCATCAAAAAATCTATCGAATAATGAAGGCATTGTTGGAAACCAGTTGTTCCGATAGTTGTCGGAATTTAATCGTGCTAGTGTCATGGCTAGTTCCTCCATAATTTTAGTTAAACATATTTTGAAATTGTTTTCACTAATATATTTTCAAAACTCATGCCACCACAACACACAAAAATACATACACATTCAAATAACTAATTCATTGTCAGCAATATAACAACAACAAACAACACTTACATTGAAATATCCAATGTCAATATGACATATGCAATACATTTATTGCAGACAAAATGTCTGAAGCGTATGAGTGATACTGAAAAAATAACAGCACAAAATATATCCTATACAATAATGTCAACTAAATATTGACAATATAAACACAGAGTTATTCACAACACAAAACCAGTTTAACGAATAAAATTATCAAACACTTTATCAAACATCTTGTCAGCATCGCGCAGAGTCTCCGACTGCCAAGCTGCCGATTCCGGGTTGTACAGCTTATTCATATTGCATTCAACATTTGCTTTATCCTTTTCGCTTTTGCAGCCATTTTTAAACCCTTGATTCTCCAATATCATTGTATGAATTGACCTTAGCGACCCGAAAGTAGTACTGCTGTTCATAGTGCCAAATTCAAAAAACATAGGTAGAACAACCGCTCCACCAAACATTGCCGAAATCATATCAACATAAGCACCATTTATAGTGTAAAAATCAGTACCACTCCCCCAATCTATAGTTTCACCTGCAAACACTCGCTTCAACCCTGCCTCAACTACACTATCGCCAATAGGATTAACAAACAAATGCATCCTACCCCATTCTCCATAACCGGTATGCAAGTCAATATTCAATACTGTATCGTAAATGCCAACAACTCGCTCCAATATCTGCCGAACTGAATCTATTTGCGGTTCATACTTCTTACCTCCATAATATATTCCTTCAGGAAAATAATATTGCCCTTGCAATGCAGCCTGTCGCAATACCGGCATACCATGCGTTACTATACTTTTAATGGCAATTACCGGAAACAACTGATTTTTCAACGACATAACATCAACTTTTCCCGCAGGAGTGAGCAGATTATAAAGCATTTCAAAACCGTTATTTTTAGTGTTAAACAACTCTGTATTAACCATACAATTTCGATTCAAATCAACATTATTCTCAGTAGCCTTTCTGCAATATTTAAACCCATAAGGATTAAGCGCATGAATTAACAATACCCCTACACTATCAAACATTCGCTCAGCCATAAACCTATCGGCAAACAATAACTGAACAGCACTTCCGGCAAATCCCTCAACCCCATGTATACCTGAGGTTAGTATCAATAGTTTTGCATTTACACCCTGCGCCGGAATATAACATATATCAACAAAAAGTAAAGAATCGGTCTTTGAAGGAACACTGAATTTATCTATTTCAACACCTGAATATTTCTCACTTAATGAAAATGCTTTTTCCACAAATCGCTCACGAGCCTCATTATATGTTTTACTGTAATAATTATTCAAAGCACAATCGGGCTCTATACTCTTATCAACCGCCGAAAACATTTTAAACCCTATAACCAAATAAGCCACAATAGCTACTATTACAACCAAAAGCACCACACTCAATATTTTTAAATATCTCATAAATTATTATTCTAGTTCATTATACATATAATAATTACCACATAATTTTAGCGACTAAATTAATAATTTTACTATGCTTTAGTTACCTTTGCAGCCTTACAACTTATAAATTACATACATGCTGGTATCAATGACAGGCTTTGGAAAAGCCACCTGCACACTTGAAAACAAAAAGCTAACCATTGAAGTTAAAACACTCAATAGCAAGCAACTCGACGTAAACACTCGTATTCCCGGATACTACAAAGAGAAAGAGATAGTAATACGCAACCTTATTAGCGAAAAGCTTGTTCGCGGAAAAATTGACTTTAGTATTTATGCTGAATTATCGGGTAACGAAAGTGGTTCAATCATTGACACCGAAGCTGTAAAAACATATTTTAACCAGCTAAATACCATAGCAACAGAACTTGGTATTGCCGACAAAAGCGATATACTCTCAAACATTATGCGCATGCCCGACGTTCTGAAAACCGAGCGCAAAGAACTAAACGAAGAAGAATGGAGTGCTTTGGAACAAGCTATTATTGAAGCTCTTAACGACGTTACAAAATACCGCAAACAAGAAGGTTCCCCTTTAGAAAAAGATATTATTGACCGCATTGAAACTATTGCACGACTGCATTCTGAGGTTGAACAATTCGAAAATGAAAGAATAGAACGCATTAAAGAACGCTTGAATCAAAACCTTACCGAACTTGTAAATAACGAGAGCTACGACAAAAACAGATTCGAACAGGAGCTGATTTTTTATTTAGAAAAATTCGATATCACCGAAGAAAAAGTTCGATTGAATCACCATTGTGAATATTTTTTAAAAACAATAAAAATGGATGAGCCTGTTGGGAAAAAACTGGGTTTCATTTCACAAGAAATAGGTAGAGAAATAAACACTATGGGCTCTAAAGCAAATCATCAGGAAATACAAAAACTAGTTATTCAGATGAAAGATGAGCTGGAGAAAATTAAAGAACAATTGCTAAATATTTTATAATCAATAACGAAGACGGGAGACCGGATAATATAGAAGAATAAAATTATAAAAAATGAAAGGCAAACTAGTAATATTTTCAGCACCTTCGGGGTCGGGTAAAACCACTATTGTTAAGCATTTAATTCAAAAAGGGTTTCCACTTGAATTTTCAATATCGGCATGCAACAGAAACCCCCGAGGCGAAGAAAAACACGGTGTTGATTATTACTTTCTAAGCTCCGACGACTTTAAAAAGCGAATTAAAAACAACGAGTTCATAGAATGGGAAGAAGTGTACGAAGGACGATATTACGGTACACTAAACTCTGAAATAGACCGCATTTGGAAAAACGGAAACCATGTAATATTCGACGTTGATGTAAAAGGAGGAGTAAATATTAAGAACAAATTCGGCAATAATGCAATCTCCATTTTCATTCAACCCCCTAGTATCAGCGAACTTAGAAACCGACTTACCGGTAGGGGAACCGACAATGCCAACGATATAGAAACACGACTCAACAAGGCCGAAGAGGAAATGACATACGCCAAACATTTTGATTATGTTGTTATAAACGACAATTTAGATAATGCAAAGGCTGAAACCGAAAAATTACTTAATACGTTTTTATCGGAATAACACTAACTAAGTTCAAAACCCAAAAAAAAACAAAACCTATGCACACCGGTCTATACTTTGGTTCATTTAACCCTATTCACATAGGGCATTTGGCATTAGCCAACTACATTACCGAATACACCGAACTCGACGAACTATGGTTTGTTGTAAGCCCTCAAAACCCTCTAAAAGACAAAAAAAACATCCTTGCCGACTACCACCGACTCGAAATGGTTAATATTGCCATTGAAAAATACCCGAAATTCAAAGCTTCAAATATTGAATTTTCCATGCCGCAACCATCGTACACTATCGACACCATTGCCCGACTTGAAGAAAAATACCCTTTGCGTACATTTTCAATTATTATGGGCGAAGACAATCTTTCATATTTTCACAAATGGAAAAACCACAATATAATTATTGAAAAATGCAACCTAATTGTATATCCACGCCCCGAAGCTAAAAGAAACATTTTCCACGACCACCCTAAAGTAACTTTAATCAATGCTCCCAACATTGAAATATCATCGAGTTTTATTCGCGAAGCTATTAAAAACAAAAAAGACATTCGATTCTTTTTACCTCAAAACGTGTGGGAATATATAGACAAAATGAACTTTTACCGGTAAAAATTTGACAATAATCATTAAAAAGTATAACCCTTTACTCTGTATAACTGTATTATACTAATACGAATAATTATATTTTTGTAGTTAAACTCTGTTGCCTTGTAAAAAATGTACAAAAAACTCTATTTCCTTATAATATCTATTGTTTCGATATGTAGCCAAGTACATTCCCAAAAACCTTATTTACAAGACAATGACTCAAAATACAAAGAACAATACAAGTATATTTCCAATTTTTTCAAGAGCAACACCCTCTCTAACAGCGATAGTGCCGTATTTACAAATTTTATTGAACTGAATAATTTCAGCAAAAACGACACAATAGCAAAAGTGTACAAGCACATAAATTATATTATTCAAAAGAATGTTGCTCAACATAATATTTCAAAAATAGAAGGTTACATTCACGAACTTGAGAATAAAAAATTACTATACGATTCTCTAATGAACATATGGATATACCTGCAGGAAATAAAAGCAGAAATTGATTCCGGCCATGTATCATCAACAGATAGTAACTTTGTCGATTATCTCGACATAATTTTCGGAAGTGAACAAGATTCCATACCAACCTTTGACTCTATTATTACAAATACCGACACAGCAACAGTTGACACAGCACAATACACTTCAAACACTACTACAACTATCGACAACTCCGACGATATATTTATAGCTACCTATAAAAAATACTACGAGAACGACAGTCTGTTGGCCTATATGCGCAATGTACTTGAACACTATAAAAACAACGAAATAATTAACTGGATAAAAGAAGTTCGCCGCGATACTTTCGAATTCTATATAATTAGCTCCAACGACGACTCCGTAACCATCAGACTATATAAAAACAACCCCGAATTACTCCGTTTTCCTATTACCGACATATGGGGAAAAGAAACCCCTGCAATAGTCCGCAACATACAGCCCAACTCTATGAAGCTAATGATTGACGATTCTCCAAAAATTAAAACCAACAGAAACCCCCAGAACGAAATAAGAAGCATTACCAGAAGAATAAAAGATACTCTAACCATAAGCTACATACCACTACCTCCCGACCCCCGTCGCTGGTCATTTTACGGAAATTCATCGGTCGATGCTTCGCAGGTTGGAATGTACCAATGGGCTCAGGGTGGCGACCCCTCTGTTTCATTCCTAATTAGTACAGAACTATTTCTGAATTACCGTTACAGAAATCAAATGTGGAAAAACCACGGCACATTCAAATATGGTATGATTCGACAGGGCAGATATCAAGATAAAGAAGTTAACAAATTCAATGCGAATGAAGACAGGCTTGAAATAAACTCCAAGTACAATTTTAAATCGATAACAGACTATAACTTTGTTGCCGAAGCCGACCTTAAAACACAATTCATGCCTCAGAACGACAAAAAAACCGACGAGGTTCTTTCTATGTTCATGAGCCCGGGTTACACCACCTTCTCGGTAGGTGCCGAATATAAACGCATTAAAAACCTGTACCTTTATGTATCGCCGGTTGCATTGAAAACCACTTTTGTACTCGATACTTCTAATACTATAAAAACCCGATACAATGTTGATACTACAAAAATATCGCGTTCAGAATTTGGTTTTAGATTACAGGCTTCGCACAAAATAACCATATGGGAGAAAATTAAACTCACCAACAAGATTGAACTATATACCAACTATTTAGACCGACCCGAAAATATTGATGTAAACTGGGAAATGCAACTCGATTTGCCAATAAACGAATGGCTAAGAGCATCGGTAAGCACACATATGATATACGACCACGACCAACTTGTACCTAAATACAACTGGGAACCTGTGCCCCAAACCGATGGCACTATAAAAGACCAATGGGTTAAACACGAAGGCATAGGTATACAATTCAAAGAAGCTATACGTTTGGGTATTAAAATAATTTTTTAATAAACCTTACCTAACCGTAACATGAATACATTTTGTCTGCGACTCAAGTATTACATAGCACAAACCCTCATCTTGCATTTTAAGTAATTCACGCAATAAAATATTTCGCAATCGGTATGAGTATATTGGAGTACTATTACCTCGCTCAAAAAACCTTGTTTGCGAAATATCAAACGTGCGCCCGTAATAATGTGATGAAGTATTATTAGTTGCATTCACATTTTTTAAACGCAATTTCTTTTGACTCTCTAGTGTTCGCAATATTGATGTTACTGAATATCGGTAAGGAACAATCCCCTCATTGCTTAAACGCTCAGTAAACCGCCTACCCAATTTTTTTAAAAATATTTTTGCCTCAGGCTGTAAATATGGCAATGAATTTGTAAGAGCCGGAATTTCATAATACTTGTTATCAACAATTTTAACCAAGCCTAAATCATCCGACATATCAGATGCTCCATCGTTTAATTCATGCCCCGATTCTAAAGCCCTTGACAAACCTTTCTTCTTGGCTACTTCAATATGATATGTATTATTATATTTCTTTAAAAGCATTGTCTCCTCATTTGTCAAAACAGGCACCGACACCTCTTCTACTCCCTTTAACAGTGAATTATTTGAAAAATTCATAAACAAAACAATCCCTATTAAGGCCAACAACACAAATAACACTATCCGTTTTTTTCCATTTCTCTTTTGCTTTGTCAATTTACGCTTTCCCATTATTAATATTTTTATGCGTCAAAACTAATAAAAGAACAAACAGTTTTATAATTCATTTGTTCTAAAGAATATATTATTGAAAAAAAACAACAGAAAAAGAATACCAATAAGCAAATTTAGACAAAGCTATAAGTCTGAAATCATTTACATACTAATAATAAAAAACAGTGAAAATATTTTCTTTTAATAATACATATAGTTCACTTCCAACCGAATTATTCCACAATACTATTCCCGAACAAAAAGAAAACCCTCAAATGGTACTGTTCAACAATTCGCTTGCCGCAGAATTAAATATTAACACCGAAAGCATAAATAAAAATATGCTCACCAATATACTATGCGGCAATACACTACCTGAACAATCAACACCTATAGCCCAGGCATACAGTGGCCATCAATTCGGCCAATATACCGTTTTGGGCGATGGCAGAGCTATTTTACTGGGAGAACACATTACTCAAAAAAATAAACGTGTTGATATTCAACTGAAAGGTTCGGGCATTACCCCATATTCACGCCGTGGCGATGGTAAAGCTACCCTAAGCTCAATGATTCGTGAATATATTTACAGCGAGGCTATACATTTTTTAAATATCCCTACTACTCGAAGCCTCTCTGTTGTATCGGCTTCAACTCCGGCATATCGCGAACAACCACACAAATCGGCTGTACTTTGCCGAATAGCTGACAGTCACATTAGAGTTGGCACTTTCCAATACGCACGCAATTTCTGCACACATGAAACTCTACAAGCACTATTAAACTATACCATAAAAAGGCATTTCCCTGAAATAATAAATCACGAAATAGCGGCATTATCGCTGTTAAAATTGGTTATGGATAAACAAATAGACCTTATTGTAAACTGGATGAGAGTTGGATTCATTCACGGTGTAATGAATACCGACAATATGCTAGTATCCGGCGAAACCATTGACTATGGGCCTTGTGCATTTATGAATACATATAACCCAAGTACAGTATTTAGCTCAATTGATGAATACGGAAGGTACGCATACGAAAATCAGCCCGGAATTGCTATATGGAATATTACCCGATTTGCAGAAAGCTTATTACCTCTTATAAATAGCAACAACAATATAGCAATTGAAAAGGCAAAAGAAATACTCAACAGCTATGAAAGTATTTTCAAAAATAAATTCCTTACTATGATGTTCCACAAAATTGGAATAACATCGCCGGAGAAAGAAGACAACCAACTACTGGGAAAACTGACATCTCTCATAGAAAAACATAAAGCCGACTTTACAAATACATTTGTTCAACTTATGTATCCCGAAATAGAGCTGAATGAATGCTTCAAACAACAAGAATTTAAAGTATGGATTACAAACTGGAAAAAAAGAGTTGGTGATAACCCCTGTGTTCTCAAAACTATGAAACTCAACAATCCGGTATTCATAGCCAGAACCCATTTAGTTGAAAATGCTATTACTGAGCTTTCGCAAAATAACAACAACGAACCTTTCAATACTCTAATGAGCGCATTAGAAAAACCATATACTTTAAATATGAATTACCATAACATTATGAACCCTCCTAACGAAGCTTTTGACAATTCATATAAAACATATTGCGGCACATAACAAAAATTCTCAACTATACATATTCTGAGGTTACAGGGTTGAAAGATTGAAGGGAGACTGGAGACTGTTACAAGTTGCAGGTTGCAGGTTTTTTCATAATTCATATTTACTATTTCAAATATTCGGTCTTCGGTTTCAGGTCTCCGGTCTCCTTAATTTGTTATAATTTGCGAATTAGCGACATTATATACAATTCGTTATTCGTTTCAATTTGCGAATTAGCGGCTTTAAATCGGAGAACATTATATTTTCATTTTTTACTATTTTTGTACAAAACAATGGTTATGCAAAAAAGAAAAAAGCTTCCAATAGGTATCCAAACTTTTAGAGATATACGCGACCCTAAGGAGAATTATGTATATATAGACAAAACTCCCGAAGCTCTGAAGCTTGCAGAAAACGGCAAATACTACTTCCTTTCGCGCCCGCGCCGCTTTGGTAAGTCGCTGTTTTTAGATACCCTTTCGGAAATTTTCTTAGGTCATAAGCAACATTTCGAAGGACTGCATATATACGATAAATACGA